>CANQRF010000033.1 GCA_947626195.1 uncultured Eggerthellaceae bacterium | reverse complement strand
AAAAGAAAAAGCCCGTTCGGGCTGTTCGGGCCAATAAATCTTATTCCCTATCTAATCAATTAACTGCGGAAGAATGGAGCTTTCCGCCGAACTCCAGATAGAGCTTTCCCCCGAATTGGTCGATGCGCTCGCGAATCCGTTCAGCCTGAAGCTCGATGTAGCGTTGGTTGTCGAATCCGATGCGCATAGACCCTCCTTCGTCGTTTATTTCCTCCCCGTTAATTCGCCGGTGAAATGGAAGCCCCGACTCCTTAACGCTGGGAGTTATTGTAGAATAGACAGGCGTTTGAGATGCCGCAAACTGTGGCGCTCGGGCGCTTTTTTTATGGACGGAACCGTGAGGAGCATCAATGACCAAGCATATTTTCGTAACCGGAGGCGTCGTTTCTTCACTCGGAAAGGGAATCACCGCCGCATCGCTTGGCCATCTCCTCAAGGCGCGCGGCTATCACGTGACGATGCAGAAAATGGACCCCTACCTCAACGTCGACCCGGGCACGATGAGCCCCTTCCAGCACGGCGAGGTGTTCGTCACCGAAGACGGCCACGAGGGCGACCTCGATCTCGGGCACTATGAGCGCTTCATCGATGAGAACCTCACGCGCGAATCGAATTTCACGCAGGGCTCCATCTATCAGTCGCTCATCGCGCGCGAGCGCCGCGGCGATTTCCTCGGCGGAACCGTGCAGGTGATCCCGCACGTCACCGAGGCGATTAAGGAACGGCTCTACCGCATCGCCGAGCACACGGGCGCCGACATCGTCATCTCCGAGATCGGCGGCACCATCGGCGACATCGAGGGCCTGCCCTTCATCGAGGCGGCGCGCCAGTTCAAGCGCGAGAAACCCGCCGGCGACGTGCTCTTCATCCACGTGACGCTCGTGCCCTATATCGCAGCGGCGCACGAGGTGAAGACGAAGCCCACCCAGCATTCGGTGAAGGAGCTGCAATCGCAGGGCGTGCAGCCCGACTTCATCGTCTGCCGCTCCGACCATGAGATTCCCGAGAAGGTGCGCGAGAAGATCTCGCTGTTCTGCGATGTGAGGCCCGACGAGGTGATCGCGTGCATTGATTCGCCTTCCATCTATCAGGTGCCGCTCGATCTCTACGATCAGGACTTCGACGCGAAGGTGCTCGATCATCTGGGGCTCACCGCGCGTAAGATCAACCTCAAGCCGATGCGCGACTTTCTCGAGGCGCAGCGCACCGCCGAGGGAAACATCGACATCGCCGTGGTCGGCAAATACGTCAGCCTGCCGGACGCCTATCTTTCGGTCATGGAGGCGCTCCGGCATGCGGGCGTCCACCATGGGCGCAAGGTGAACGTCCATCTGGTCGATGGCGAGGAGCTCGACGATGCGAACGCCGCCGAGGTGCTCGGGAGCATGGACGGCATCCTCGTGCCGGGGGGATTCGGCCAGCGCGCCTTCGAGGGAAAGATCGCCGCGGCGAAGTACGCGCGCGAGAACAAGGTTCCCTATCTGGGCATTTGCCTCGGGCTTCAGGCCGCGGTCTGCGAATTTGCCCGCAACGTCGCGGGCATGGAGCACGCGACCTCGTCCGAGTTCGACACCGAGGCGGCATATCCGGTGATCGATCTGATGCCCGAGCAGGAGGCGATCAAGGACAAGGGCGGCACGATGCGCCTCGGCGCCTATCCCTGCAAGGTGGCGGCGGGAACGCATGCGGCGGCGGCCTATCGGGAAGATGTGATCTACGAGCGCCATCGCCATCGCTATGAGGTGAACAACGCCTATCGGGATCGGCTCATCGAGGCGGGGCTCGTCGTCTCGGGGACCTCGCCGAACGGGCATCTCGTTGAGATGATCGAGCTCGCCGACCATCCGTGGTTCGTGGCGAGCCAAGGGCATCCGGAGTTCAAGAGCCGTCCGACGCGCCCCCATCCGCTCTTTCGCGATTTCATCGCCGCGGCGCTTGAGCGGCAAGAGCGGGCCTGAGGTTCGGCGAACGTGCGCCGTCGATCGGGTTGACGAGGCGTTTCAATTTGGGCGGCAATGAGCGGCAATGACCATCGCGCTTCCTGAGGCAATCGAGGAATATCTCTCGTATCTGAGCATCGAGAGGGGCTCATCGCCGCTCACCATCGATGCCTACCGGCGCGATCTGGAAGCGTACGCGCGCTTTCTCGAGACGCGCGGCATCGCCCGTGTGGACGAGATCGCGCGCGACGATGTGACGGCGTTCGAAGCCCAGGCGCTGGCCGACGGCTTCGCGGCCTCCTCGATCAAGCGGCGGGTGTCGGCGGCGAAGGGCTTCCATCGCTTCCTCACGCGCGAGGGACTCGCCGCGCGCAATGCGGCCGATGGCGTCGTCCTTCCGAAGATCCCCGCGCGCCTGCCCGACGTCTTGAGCATCTCCCAAGTGCAGGCCCTTCTTGACGGATGGGACGATAAGACGCCGCGCGGCCTGCGCGACAAGGCGCTTTTGGAAGTGCTCTACGGCTGCGGGCTGCGGGTGAGCGAGATCTGCGGCCTCGACCTCGGGATGATCCATGGGGAAGAGGGATTCTTGCAGGTTGTCGGCAAGGGCGACAAGGAGCGGATCGCTCCGCTCTCAGGCACCGCCCTGCGCGCGCTCGACGCCTACCTCGCCGATGCGCGCCCGCAGTTCGCACGCGGCGCGGCGCGGACGCCCGCCTCGGCGTCGGCGGTGTTTCTCAACGCGCGGGGAGGGCGCCTCACGCGTCAAAGCGTCCATGCGATCGTGGCGCGCGCGGGCCTTCGCATCGGCGTCAAGAACCTCCACCCGCACACCCTGCGCCATTCCTTCGCCACCCATATGCTCGAGGGCGGTGCCGACCTCCGCGTGATTCAGGAGATCCTCGGGCACTCCGACATCTCGACCACCCAGATCTACACCCATGTCGATCGTAGCCACATCCGCGCGGAATACCTCGCCGCCCACCCGCGGGCACGGAAAAGCGCTTCACAAAATCTTCACATGAGCTGAGGACAGGCCCTCATCTGACCGATCGGTCGGGGCTCGTGGGGCTGTATATGACACAAAAAAGCGCTTCGGGAGACGTTTGCACGCCAGATATGGTGTTTCGCCGTTTCAATTTCTCCCAGATAAAGTGGACGAACAGAGGTTCCCTTTTTTCGACCATCGATTTTCGCAGTTTTTCCAGCCATTTCCGTATGTCAACCGAGGGGTGAAAAAGGTCGCGTTTGACCCAATTTGTGTTGTCAGGTGGGTCAAAGTGGCATAAAATCCCATCTATCGGAAGTTCGGTGCGAAAGCGAGGCGCGAAGATGGTCGATTTGATTGGCGAGTATCGCCATAAGATCGACGCCAAGGGGCGTTTGGCGCTCCCTGCCCCGTTTCGCAAAGAGCTGCCGAAAGATCTCTATGTGGTCAACGTTCCGGTGAAAGATCCTGCCGAACGGTGCCTCTATGTTTTCGAGGAAGAGGACTTCAACGACTGGGTAGCGTCGTTCTTCATTGCCGACGGGGGATACAACCCGCGCAATGCGAAGCACAACAAAACCCGCCGCAACCTCAAGGCCCTCGCGAAAGGCACCGAGATCGACGGGTCGGGTCGCATCAGCGTTCCGGCGTCCCTTCGCGAGCAGGCGGGGTTGGACAAGGAAGTCGCCATCATCGGCAACACCGGCTACTTCGAGATCTGGGACGCAAAGCGTTGGGACGACCAAAAGGCAGTCGTCGATTTAGCGTCGATGCTTTTTGACGAGTCCTAAGACGTGCGCGTGGTGACAAGCGAATATCGGCATATACCGGTCCTGCGTACCGAGAGCCTCGAACTACTCACACTCAAAACACAGCACACGTTCGTGGATGCAACTCTCGGTTACGCAGGGCATGCATCCGAAGCAGCCCGCATGATCGGCAGAGAGGGAACGCTCATCGGAATCGACCAAGACGCGCAGGCGTTGGAAGCAGCGCGCGAGCGTCTCATGTCGCTTCCCAAGGAAGAGCGTCCGCATCTGCTGCTCCTCCAGGGCAACTTCGGCGAGTTGGACGAGCTTTTGCTTTCGGCGGAAGTTCCCGGCATCGATGGCATCCTCTTCGACCTCGGCGTCTCATCGCCCCAGATCGATGAGCCATCTCGCGGCTTCTCCTTCCAGGAGAACGGCCCTCTTGATATGCGGATGGACCCGAGTAAACCCACTCCAAACGCAGCTGAGATCATCAACACCTCAAGCGCATCAGATCTCACTCGGATCATCCGTACCTATGGCGAGGAGAAGTGGGCGAGCCGCATCGCGGATTTCATCGTGCGACGGCGAAAGCAGCATCCCCTCACGACGACCCAGGAGCTGGTCGACGTCATCAAAGACGCCATTCCGGCATCGGCGCGCCGTGCGGGAGGCCATCCGGCGAAGCGGACGTTCCAGGCGCTGCGCATTGCGGTCAACGGGGAAATGGACGTGCTTGAACGCGGTCTCGAGGCGGCGATCCGCTGGCTCAATCCTCGGGGAAGGATCGCGGTGATCAGCTATCACTCCCTGGAGGACCGCATTGTGAAGGAGACCTTCGCCCGTTACGTCAATCGTTGCACGTGCCCGCCCGATTTGCCTGCATGCGTCTGCGGTTTGAAGCCGATACTCACGCCCGTTACGAAAAAGCCGCTTATTGCGTCCGATGAGGAAAAGGCAGCAAATCCCCGCGCCCGCTCGGCGAAGCTTCGGGTTGCGGAAAAATGCGCCGAAGAAGACCGTTAAACGTCGTAAAACATCGCACAAGGAGGGTCTTACATGGGCGTCAGGCAAGCGAATTACTTTGCTGCCTCATATGCGTTTCCCCGTCAGGCCCCTTCCTATATTCATGGTTCGGCAGCTCCTGCCTATCGAAACGAACCGCTTGCCCAACCGGCAAGGACCCGTATCAGCACCATACCGGGCAGCGGCAAAGACGCCGCCCTCTCCTCAACGCTCATAAGCGTTGCCAAGGCGGTGGCGATCATCTTTGTCGCGCTGGCCCTCTTGGGCATTATCCGCGTTACGCTTAACTCGGCGACGGTGACCTCGGCCATCGAGGCGCGCGAGCTCTCCTCCCAGATCGAGACGCTGCGCTCCGAGAGCTCGACGCTCGAGGTGACGCAGACGGCCCTCACACAGCCCGAGCACATCAAGGATCAGGCGAAGGCGCTCGGCCTGGTCGAGCCCTCGTCCGTCACCTATCTCACCTTCGGCGAAGATGGCGCGATTTCCTCCCAGACGGTCTCCATGGATCAAGGCGATGGAGACGATTTGCCCGAAGACCTCGACAACATGGAATAGGACGCGCCCTCATGGCAAGGCGTCCTCAATACCCATCGTATTCGCGAAACGATCGCGCTTCCAGAGGCGCGCGATATAGCAGCCAACCGTTTTCTGCAAGCCGTATGAACGGTCGTCAACCGTTCGCTTCAAACCGCATGCGTGGCAGCCAGCCGTTTGCCGCGAACCGGACGAATGGCGGCCAGCCGTTCGCATCGGCTCGCGCAAGGAGCGGCCGATCGTTCGTCTCGAACCGCATGATCATCGTGCTCGGGATCTTCTTGATGTGCGGCATCGTCTTCTTCGGGCGCCTGTTCTACCTGCAGGTCATCATGGCCGACGACTATTCCGCGATGGCGGAGGAAACGCGCACTATCACGTTTCAGACGAACGCGCGGCGTGGAACGATCTACGACCGCAACGGCATCGTGCTGGCCACGAGCGTCGAGGCGACGACCATCTATGCGAATCCGAGGGAAGTGACCAACGCGCGCATGGAGGCGGCGTCGCTTTCCACCATCCTCGGCGGCTCGATGCAAGAGTACGAGGAGCTGCTCTCCAAGACCGACACGACGTTCGTCTACATCAAGCGGCAGGCCGACGTCGAGCTGGCCCAGCAGGTGAAGGACCTCGCCCTCGACGGCATCTACTTCATCGCCGATATGCGCCGCGAGTATCCGAACGGCCAGGTGGGCGGCCAGGTCATCGGCTTCTGCAACGTCGATGGCGAGGGCATCACCGGCCTTGAGCTGCAATACAACGACCTTTTGAAGGGCACGCCGGGCACCTACGAGGCCGAGCAGGGGCAGAAGGGCACGCCGATCCCCGACGGGGTGAAGCTCGAGACGGCGGCCGTCGACGGCAAAGACATCATGGTCTCGCTCGACATCAAGCTCCAGGCGAGCGTCGAGCAGTGCCTCGAAGCCGGATTGGAGCCGCTTGGCGCCAAGGGCGGCAGCTCGGTGGTGATGGACGCCTCGACGGGCGAGATCTACGCCATCTGCTCGCTGCCCTATATGGATCCCTCGCATATGGAGGATGCGCAAGCGACCTCCGACCAGGTGAAGGCGATCACCCAGGCAATCGAGCCGGGCTCGGTCTTCAAGACGATCACCGCCACGGCCATCGTCGAGAACGGCGCGCTCAGTCCCGATGACGAGCTCTTCGTTCCCGCGAGCCTCCAAGCGGACGAATACACCATCACCGACTCGCACGACCGCGCCGATGAGAACATGTCGTTTCGCCGTATCCTCGCCGAATCGTCCAACATCGGCATCTCGCTCGCGATGGAGAGGATCGGCGTGGGCCAGTTCTACAAGAGCCTGCTGAAATACCAGATCAACGAGAGGACGGGCGTCGATTATCCGGGCGAGGCCACTCCCACCCTCTACGACGTATCCACGTGGGCGAAGGTCACCGGCTATAACATCAGCTTCGGGCAGGGCGTCGCCGTGACCCCGCTCCAGATCGCGCGCTTCTACGGCGCGCTGGAAAACGACGGCGTGGCGACGACCCCGCATTTCCTCATCGGCCTTCCCCAGACGGGCGCTGCGCCCACCTATGACGAGAAACGCATCATCGATGACGAGCAGAGCGTCGACACCATCGTCGGCATGCTGCGCTCGGTCGTCACCGACGGCACCGGCCGGGCCGCCGACATCGATGGATTCAACGTCGTCGGAAAGACCTCCACCGCGGAGATCTCCGAGAACGGCGTCTATCGCCAAGGGGTCTACAACCTCGCCTTCACGGGATTTCTCGCGAACTCATCGAGCGATCTCGTCTGTTTTGTCGGAGCTTCGGAGGTGGGTGCGGAACTTCAGGTCACGCAAATCTTTCACGATATAATGAGCGATGCGATCAGTCGTTACAACATCACACCTCAATAAGGGAGTTTCACGATGACGAAGATTTGCTCAGAACTCTTTGAAGGAATCGATTGCACGATACTCGGCAATCCCAACGAACCCGTGAGCGGCCTTGCCTATCGCAGCGATCAGGTGCAGCCGGGCGACATGTTCTTCTGTATCGTCGGATTGACGACCGACGGGCACAGCTTCGCCCAAGACGCCATCGACCGTGGGGCGAAGGTGCTCGTGGTCGAGCGGAAGCTCTATCTTGCCGACGCGACCGACGTCTGCGAGGTGGTCGTCTCCGATTCTCGCAAGGCGATGGCGTGCGTGGCCGCGAACTTCTACGACCATCCCTCGAAGAGCTTCCAGCTCGTCGGGGTGACGGGAACGAACGGCAAGACGACCACCACCTATCTCGTGGAGCACCTTGCGCGGGCCTTCGGGCGCCGCACGGGCGTGATCGGAACGATCGGCACCCGCATCGGCGACGAGCGGGAGCGCAACGCGCGCACGACCCCCGAATCCCCCGACCTCCAACGCCTCTTCGCGCGCATGCGCGACGAGCATTGCGAGGTGGTGGCGATGGAGGTGAGCTCGCATGCCCTCGATCTCGTGCGCACGTGGGAGACGACCTTCGCCGTCACGGCATTCACGAACTTGACGCAGGACCACCTCGACTACCATCACACGTTCGACGCGTATTTCGAGGCCAAGGCGCTGCTCTTCTCGCCGGACTATCCGGCGCGGCGCGTCATCAACATCACCGACAAGTGGGGCCAGGAGCTTTTGCGCCGCTGCTCCGATCGCGGTGATTCCGTCATCACGATCGGATTCACCGACGCGGCCCAGATCCATCCTCTCTCAATCGAATACGGCGCCCATGAGACGACGGTGGAGCTTGAGGTGCGCGGCGCGCCCCATCGCTTCACCTATCCGCTCGTCGGGCGCTTCAATGTAGAAAATGTCATGTGCGCTTTCGCCATCGGGCTTCAGCTCGGCATGCCGGCGGACAAGATCGCCGACGCCTTCGCCGACGTCGAGCCGGTGGCAGGCCGCCTTGAGCTCGTCGCGGGAAGCGCGCCTGTGGGCGACGTCTCCGTCTATGTCGACTACGCGCACACCCCCGATGCGCTCACGAAGGCCATATCGTCGCTTCGCGCGCTCAATCCGCGTCGCCTCATCGTCGTGTTCGGCTGTGGCGGCGACCGCGACGCGAGCAAGCGGCCGATCATGGGGCGCGCGGCACTTGCGGCGGATTATGCGATCGTGACAAGCGACAACCCGCGCCACGAGAACCCGTGGGACATCATCAACGACATCTTGGGCGGCATGAGAGAAGGCGGCGAAGCCCCTGAGGTCGTGGTCGACCGTGCGGAGGCCATTCGGCGGGGGATCGAGATCGCCGAGTCGGGCGACATCGTTCTCATCGCGGGGAAGGGCCATGAGGACTATCAGATCGTCGGCGATGAGGTGCATCCGTTCGACGATCGCGAGATCGCGCGCACCCTGCTTGCCGAACGGAACAGCCAAGGGCACGCCTCAGCAGCGGCTCCTTCAAGGGAGGGCTAGGCGCCCATGCGGCTCAATGCAAAACAGATCGAACTCTACACCGGCGGCCAGCCCCTTGTCGAAGCTCTCGACCCGTCGGCGATCATGACCGGCATCAGCTGGGACTCCCGCGAGTGCGAGCCGGGATGGCTCTTCGTGGCGCTTGAGGGGGAGCGCGTCGACGGGCACGACTTCGTGGATGACGTGCTTCGCAAGGGCGCCAAGGGCGTTCTCGTCACCCATGGGCTGCCCGAGGCCACCTATTCGCTTGCCCGCGAGATGGGCGCCTGCATCATCGAGGTGTCCAACACGCAGAGCGCGATAGCCGATTTGGCACGTGAATGGCGCAAGGTCCTCCGTGGCCGCGTCATCGCGATCACCGGCTCGGTGGGCAAGACGACGACGAAGAACCTCGTGCGCGACGTGTTGGCGACGCGCTATTCCGTCGTGGCGACGCGGGCGAACCAAAACAACGAGCTCGGCGTGCCGAAGACCCTGCTTGCCGCCGAGCCGGAAACGCAGGCGATCGTCGTGGAGATGGGCATGCGGGGCAGAGGGCAGATCGCCGAGCTCTGCCGGCTCGTGCGGCCCGATTGGGGCGTCGTCACCAATATCGGCGAATCCCATATCGAGCTTTTGGGCTCGGTGCTCGCCATCGCCCAAGCGAAAGCGGAGCTGCTCGCCGCCTTGCCCGACCGGCTTGGCAGGGCGTTCGTCAACGGGGGCGACGAATGGTCACCGACGCTTGTCGATGAGGCGCGCCTCGTGGCGCGCGAGGTCCCTTGGGTGGAATACGGCGTTTCTCGGGGAGCACATCTTCCGCATATCTGGGTGGAGAACGAGCGCCTCGATGAAGAGGGGCGCCCCTCCTTCACGCTCTGCGCTCAGGGCTTCGCCGACGCAGAGGCCCAAGGAAACGCCGCGCTCGGCGGTGAAATCGCCGACGATGCTCTCACCACGCCGCTTTTCCCGCTTCCCGACGCCGATCGTCCGATCGAGCGGTGCGCATGCGTCGTCGGGCTGCGCGGCCAGCACAACATGGCGAATGCCTGCGCTGCCGCGGCAGTGGGGCGCGCGATGGGGATTCCGCTCGACGAGATCGCCCGCGCCCTGCATGAGGCGGTGGCGGAGAGCGGGCGGGCCGAGGTGCTCACCACGCGCGAGGGCGTGATCGTCATGCACGACGCCTACAATGCGAACCCCGATTCCATGCGCGCCTCGCTCAAGACCTTCTGCGCGCTGCCCGTCACCGGACGCCGCATCGCCGTTTTGGGCGATATGGGAGAGCTCGGCGAATATGCGCGCGCCTGCCATGAGTCCATCGGGGCCTTCGCGGCCCGCTTGCCCCTTGACGAGCTCGTCTGCGTCGGCGAGCTCGCGCGGTTCATCGCCGATGGGGCACGTGCCGCCGGCATGGATGGCGGCAAGATCATCGAGAAGGCGGGCGTGGCCGATGTGCTCGCCCACTTGGAGGGCGGCCTCGACGCCGGAGACGCCGTGCTGGTGAAAGCCTCCCACTTCATGGGGCTCGAGCGTGTGGTGGAAGGGCTGGTGAGCTAGTGTTTACCATCTTCGCAGAATATCCGACGTTCCTCGTTTTTCTCGCCGTTCTCTTCTCGGCGGTCGTGACGATGGTGCTCATGCCCGCGTGGATCAAGCTCCTGCGCCGCAGCAACATCGGCCAGCAAGTGCGCGCCGACGGCCCGCAGAGCCATCTCGTCAAGCAGGGGACGCCGACGATGGGCGGCGTGATCATGCTCATCGCGGTGGTGGTGAGCCTTCTGCTCATCGGGCATCTGACGCCTGAGGCGCTTCTGCTTTTGGGCGCGACGGTCTTGACCGGCGTCTTGGGTTTCGTGGACGACGCATCGAAGGTCGCCCATGAACGCTCGCTCGGCTTGACGCCGCGGGCGAAGCTCATCTTCCAGTTCGCCATCGCGATCGTCTTCATCCTCTTGGCAACCAATGTCGTCGGCATCGAGCCGACGGTGAACATCCCCTTCGTCGGCACGCTCGATCTCGGCGTCTTCACGACGATCATCTGGTCGGGCAACGCCGGCGACAGCTTCGGCATCCAAATCCCGTGGCTCTACCTCATCATCATCTCGATCCTGCTTGTCGGCATGTGCAACGCCGTGAACCTGACGGACGGCCTCGACGGCCTCGCCGCCGGTTCGGTCATGATCGTGATGATCGTGATGGCGGCGATCGCCTTCTCATCGAATTTGCTCGACCCTGCCATCTTCTCGGCGGCGCTCGCGGGAACCTGCGTCGGCTTTCTGTGGTTCAACTCGCATCCCGCCGATATTTTCATGGGCGACACCGGCTCATTGGCGCTCGGCATGGCGCTCGGGTGCCTCGCCGTGGTCACCAAGACCGAGTTCATCGTCATCCTCATCGGCGGCCTGTTCGTCGCGGAGGCGGTTTCGGTCATCATCCAGGTGCTCTATTACAAGAAGACGCACAAGCGCATCTTCCTCATGGCGCCCCTCCACCATCATTTCGAGAAGAAGGGCTGGGGGGAGACCAAGGTCGTCGTGCGCTTTTGGATCATATCGGGCGTGCTTGCCGCATGTGGCTTCGCCATTTACTTCGCGCAGCTTCTCCTGATGTGAGATCCGTGCGAGGGGAAGCGTCAAGCGAAGGCGAGAAGAGCACGCAAGAAGAACGGAACGAATGCGGGAAAGGAACAGCGAAGCAGGGCAGATGGCAGAGCAGCTGATTGAAACGAGGAAATGGGCGCCGCAGCACTTAGGGCGTGTGGCGGTTTTGGGGCTCGGCAAGAGCGGCCGGGCCGTCGCGTCTTATCTGGCGCCGCTCGTCGGGACGCGGGTCGAGGAGCTTGTCGTCTACGGTGGGCCTTCTTCTCCTGCTGTAGGTGAATTGGCCTCGTCGCTTGAGCGGCGGGGAATCCGCGTTCTCTTCGACACCGAAGAGGTGGAAGGCCCCTATGATTGCTGCATCGCCAGCCCCGGCATCTCCGAGTTCAGCCCGTTCTGCCAGAGCGCGCAGCGCGCAAGCGCCGAGGTCATCAGCGAGGTGGAATTCGCGTGGCGCGAAAGCGATCGCACGTCGCGCTGGGTGGCGATAACGGGGACGAACGGCAAAACGACGACGACGGCTCTCACCGCCCATCTGCTGCAGACTGCGGGCCTCGCCGCCAGTGCGGTCGGCAATATCGGCGATGTGTGCATCAACGCGGTGCGTAACGGCACAACCGACGTCTACGTGGTGGAGACATCGTCGTTCCAGCTGGCCTCGACAAAGCGATTCGCTCCGAACGTGGCGGTCATCCTCACGCTCACGCCCGACCATATCACCTGGCACAAAAGTTTCGAGAACTACGCTGATGCGAAGTTCAAGATATTGGCGAACCTCGGCTCGGTGCCCGGCTCTGTGGCGATTCTCAACGCCACCGATGGCGAGATCTGCGCCCGCTTGCGTGCGATGAGGGCCGCCGCCACGCCGCCCGCCTTCCCGATCATCGCGCTGGGAACATCGGAGGGGCTTGCCGGCGATATGCGCCGCGCCTGCGGTGCGAAGGACGCGGCGTTTGTGCGCGACGAGACGTTCATGCTTGCCCATGGCAGCGAGGAGACGGCGCTTGCGCCGCTTTCGGCCCTGCGCCTCAAGGGGGAGCACAATCAGATGAACGCCCTCGCGGCGGCGGTCGCCGCCTTCCAGCTCGGGGCGACGCCCGAACGTATCGCCGCCGGTCTGCAGACCTTCGCCCCGCTCGAGCACCGCATCGAAGAGGCGGGCTCGTTCGGCGGGATCTCGTTTTACAACGATTCCAAGGCGACCAACGTCGATTCGACGCTCGTCGCGCTCAGCGCCTTCCTCCCCACGCGTCCTATCGTGCTTTTGGGCGGGCGCGACAAATTCACCGATCTCGCGCCGCTCGTCGAGACGGCGCTTCGCACCGTCAAGGGCGTTGTCTGCTACGGCGAGGCGGGGGAGCGCTTCTACGAGGCGTTCGCCCCGATCTCCGATGAGATCATCGTCTTGAGGGGCGAGCATATGGCAGATTCCTTCGACATCGCGCTTTCGATCGCGGAATCGGGCGACGTCGTGCTGCTTTCTCCCGCGTGCGCCTCCTTCGATGAGTTCTCCTGCTTCGAGGAGCGGGGCGACGCGTTCAAGCGCCTTGTCGCAGAGCATGCGCAGCGGAGCCGCCCATGAGCCTGCTGCGCCGAAAGAGCGCCGGCGTTCTGCCGCTCGAAGTGTGCGTGCCGCGCATCGTCTGCATGCTCGCGACGCTCGCCCTCGTGCTCGTCGGACTCGTGATGGTGTATTCCGCCTCGTCGATCACCGAGCTGGTGAACGGCCAACCGGCGGCGAAGAGCCTCATCAGCCAGGCGGTCTATGCGGTCTTCGGCATCGCGTGCGCGCTCGCGATCTTCCGCTTCGTGCCCTACCACCTGTGGTCGGGAAACCTCACCTGGGCGATCTGGGGCGTTTCGGTGCTTCTCATCCTCCTGACTGCGGTCGCCGGCAAAAGCGTCTACGGCGCACAGCGCTGGCTCGAGATAGGCCCCGTGGCGATCCAGCCGTCGGAGTTCTTCAAGATAGCCGCCGTGCTCATGGCGGCGAAGCTCTTGTACCAAGCGCGCAATGGAGAGGCGGACAACCGCACCCTTCTGGTCGAGGCCCTCCTTTTCATCATCGCGCCCCTCATGTTTCTCTATGCGACGCAATCCGACTTGGGCACGACGCTCGTCTGCGCCGTCGGCATCCTCGCCGTCATGTGGCTGGGCGAGATCCCGACGCGCATCTTCGCGCCGCTGATCGGCTGCTGCTTCGGCTTCGGCATCCTCGCCGTGGTGTTCAGCGGCTACCGGAGCGGGCGCATGGTGTTTCTCAACCCGTGGAACGACGGCGCCAACGGCCTCGACGCGGGGTATAACATCATCCATTCGTTCTATGCCTTCGCGGAGGGCGGCTTGCTCGGCGTCGGCTTGGGGAACTCCCATGAGAAATACCAGTACCTCTTCGCCTCGGACTCCGATTTCATCTTCTCCATCATCGGCGAGGAGCTCGGGCTTATCGGCGCCTTGCTTGTCATCGCGGGCTATCTCGCCATCCTCTGGGCGGGCCTGCAGATCGCACGGAAGGCGGATGACGGGATGGGGGCCATGCTCGCGGGCGGGCTTTCGATCATGCTCGTCGCCCAGGCGTTTTTGAACATGGGAAGCGCCATCGGCGTTTTCCCGACGACGGGCAAGCCGCTGCCGTTCATCTCATCGGGCGGATCGTCGATGATCGCCTCGCTTCTCATGATGGGAATCATCCTGTCCGTCTCCTATGCTGAAGGGTCGCAGCAGGTCTATGAGAAGCGGCGCGCCTCGCTGCATATCTTGCGCGCCGACGCTCCTGCACCTTCGGCGGAGAGACGTTCGCGCGCTCCCTATCCGTCGGGCCTTCGCGAGCAGGCGCATCGCGGGCAAGCCCCCTCTCGTGGATATGCATACGGCGGATGGGCATCGTATGGAAGGCAAACGTCAGGCGGGCCGTCGTACGGGAGGCAACCGTACGGCAGGCAGGCGCCCAACCGTGGGCAAGCGCCATCTCGAGGCCAGGCACCATATCGAGGGCAAAGTGCCTATCGTGTCGAAGCCTATCGTTCTGAACCGGCCTTTCAGGTCGGGGTCCGCCCATATCGAGGAAGGGGCCGTCTATGATCGCCGTGCTATCGGGCGGAGGAACCGCCGGCCATATCAATCCCGCCCTCGCCTTGGCCGAGGAGCTTGAGCTGCGCGGCTGGCAGGTGAAGTTCGCCGGCACCCCGCACGGCGTCGAGGCGCGGCTCGTTCCCCTCGCGGGCATCGAGTTCAAGGCATTCGAGGCGTCGGGCTTCGATCGCGCCCATCCCAAGACCGCCATCACCGGCATTCGCAAGATCATGAAGAGCACGAAAGAGGCGCGCGCGTGGTTCGATGGTATTCATCCCGACATCGTCGTCGGCTTCGGCGGCTATGTCTCGATTCCGGTCGCCCGCGCAGCCGAGGCCATGGGCATTCCCGTCGTCCTCCACGAGCAGAACTCCGTGATGGGCATGGCGAACAAGTATCTTGCCCCAAAGGCCCAGGCGGTGTGCCTGACCTATGCGCATGCCGCTCAGGATCTGAAGAAGCGCGACCGCGCATACGTGACGGGAAATCCCGTGCGCCGTGCGGTGATCGAGGCCGATAGGGCAGAGGGCCGTGCACGTTATGGCATCGCCGACGACGAGCTGGCGCTTCTCGTGTTCGGCGGAAGCCTCGGGGCGCGCCATCTCAATGAGGCGATCTGCGCGCTGAAGGAGAAGCTGCTCGCCGAGCCGAAGCTTCGCATCGTCCATATCACCGGCCCGAAGGAGTTCGAGAGTGTCACGCAGGCGCTTTCTCTCACGCCTGAGGAGCAGAAGCGCTGGCAGGTCATCGGCTATGAGGACCAGATGTGGCTCGCGCTCGCGGCCGCCGACGCCATCGTCTCGCGCGCCGGTGCGAGCTCGCTGGCCGAAATATCCGCGCGGGCCATTCCCGCCCTGCTCGTGCCGTTTCCCTATGCGACGAAGGACCATCAGCGCCTGAACGCCCTGGCCTACGTCGAGGAGGGCTGCGCGTTCATGGTCTTAGACGATGAGGTGGAGGGCGAGCATTTCCGCGAGCTTCTGTTCTCGATGATCGAGGACGAAGACGTGCGCAAGCAGATGCATGAGCGTGCGAAGGCCCAGGCCGCGGCACGCGCGGCCCAGCGGTTCGCAGATGTTGTGGTCGCCGTCTCGACGGCGTCTCCCATACCGCTCGATGCCCTACAATAGCGAGAAACGGTCAACTGCCGAGAGGGCCTGCGCAGGGAAGGAGTCTGTCAAGGCGATGGGTTCATCGAAGAAAAACGCCCTTCATTTCATCGGGATCGGCGGCGTCGGCATGAGCGGCATCGCTCAGGTCGCTGCCGATCAGGGGATAGCCGTCAGCGGCTCCGACCTTCGCGAGAGCCGCTACACGCAGCGCTTGCGCGAGTCGGGCGTTCAGGTGTTCATCGGGCATGGCGCCGAGAACATCCCGCAAGGCGAGGTGGACGTCGTCGTCTCGACGGCGATCCTCGGGAACAATCCCGAGCTCATGGAGGCGAAGCGTCGCAACCTGAAGATCTACCATCGCGCCGAGATGCTCGCCCTCTTGGGAAAGGGCCTGAAGACGCTGGCCGTGGCGGGGACCCACGGGAAGACGACGACCTCTTCGATGCTCGCCTCGGTGCTCGACGCCATGGGCGAATCGCCGACCTTCCTCATCGGGGGAACGGTCTCGGCCTATGGGACGAACGCCCATTCCGGCGACGGCCCCTACTATGTCGTGGAGGCCGACGAGAGCGACAAGTCGTTCACCGTGCTCGACCCCTTCGCCGCGATCGTCACGAACATCGAGGCCGATCACCTCGACCACTATAAGAACCTTGACGAGATCTACGAGCAGTTCGGCGCATTCATGGAGAAGCTTCCCGCAGACGGCCCGCTCGTCGTTTGCGCCGACGACGAACGTCTTGTCGAGCTGGCGCACGCCCATGCGAGAAACGTGCGCACCTATGGGCAGTCGCCCGATGCGGACGTCGTCATCACGGACGCGCGCCGCGTCGGCGTGGGTTCGACATTCACCCTGCGCTTTCCCGACGGACGCTTAGTCGAAAGCGCGATCAAGCAAAACCCCGGCTTCCACAACGTGAAGAACGGCGCCGCCGTGCTCGCGCTCATCGATGCGCTCGGCCTCGACGTCGCGCGCGCCGCGCGTGCCCTCGCCGACTTCTCCGGCGTCCGCCGTCGCTTCGATCCGGTAGGGGAGGTCGGCGGCGTGACGGTGGTGGACGACTACGCGCACCATCCCACCGAGATCGCCGCGACGGTCGCCGCCGCGACCTCGCTCGGCTTCGATCGCGTCCACGTGCTGTTCCAGCCCCATCGCTATTCGCGCGCACCGCTTTTCACCGAGCTTCTCGCCGATGAGTTCGGCAGCGCGTTCGACGGGCTCGACGATGTGACTTTCATGGATGTGTATCCGGCGGGGGAAACGCCGATTCCCGGCGTGACCGGCAAGACGTTTCTGCAGGTGGTGCTCGACCATGAGGGCTCACCGCGCGCCCATTACGTGCCGCGCCGCATCGACGTGGTGCCTTCGCTCGTCGCATGGGCGCGCCCGGGCGATCTCATCATCACGATGGGCGCCGGCGACGTCTCCGCCATAGGCGGCGAGCTCATCGATGCCCTCGGGCGCAAATTCGCGGAGAACGAGGCTGAGTAGCCGATGGCCCAGCATTCGTTTCCGCTGCAAAGCCTCCTTCACGACCCGCTCTTCGAGGGCGACATCGTCGCGAACGAGCCGATGAGCCGCCATACGACGTATCGGATCGGCGGCCCCGCCCATTTCTTCGTGCGCGTCGATACGCTTTCAAGCCTCAAGCGCACGTGCGCGATCTGCGATGAGTCGCGGATGCCGTGGGTCGTCATCGGGCGGGGGAGCAATCTCCTCGTCTCCGACGAGGGCTTCCCCGGCGCCGTCATCATCTTGGGAAGGGACTTTCGCACGATGATCACCGACGACGAGCGCCATCGCTTCGTCGCGGGCGCGGGCGTCCTCCTCTCAGCGGTCGTGCAGAAGGCATTTCAGGAATCGCTTGCCGGCTTGGAGTTCGCGGTGGGAACGCCGGGAACGATGGGCGGCGCCGTCCGCATGAACGCCGGCTCCGCAAAGGAATGGATCGGCAAGCTCGTCTCCACGGTGACGACGGTCTCGCCGGAAAAGGGACTCATGAAATATCGGGGAAGCGACATCGAATGGGGCTATCGCTCCTCCTCGCTCGCCGGCGAAGAGGTGGTGGTGGAGTGCGAGCTCTCGATGGAGCCCTCCGATCCGGTGTTCATCCATGCGAAAATGGAGGCGTCGCTGAAACGGCGGAAGTCGTCGCAGCCGCTCGATGAGCCGTCCTGCGGGAGCGTGTTCAAAAACCCCGTCGGCACGAGCGCCGGCGCCCTGATAGACGGACTCGGCCTGAAGGGCACGCGCATCGGCGGAGCCTGCATATCGCCGAAGCACGCGAATTTCATCGTGAACGTCGGCGGAGCGACGGCCAGCGACGTGCTGCAGCTGATCCATCTCATTCAATCGAGGGTGAAGGAGGCGTATGGCATCGAACTTGCCCCCGAAGTTCGCTTCCTCGGCCTATCGACCGCCGGCGCCGAATAGTCGGGGGACGTCCCCCTCTGGCGACGGCATGCCGCATGCCGGCGGCCTCGGCTCGGTATCGCTCGGGGAAATCGAACGGCAGACGCGCCTCGATCGCAACAAGCGGGCCCAGAAGCGCTATGCGCGCTACATCAGGCGCGTCGGGATCGTGCTCGCCTGCCTGGCGGTCCTCGTCGGCGCGGGTGTGGCCCTCTATTTCTCGCCGGCATTCACGATCGAGGAGGTGTCGGTGCAGGGGGCGGATCACCTCACCTCCCAGGACATGGCGGCCCTCACGGCGATCGAGCCGGGGGCGACGCTCCTCAACGTCGACACGGGGGCGATCGAGCAATCGGTGCTCCGCGACGCGTGGGTCGAGCAGGTGCAGGTGCACCGCTCGTTTCCCTCGACGCTTTTGATCGAGGTGACGGAGCGAACGATCGCCGCTGTCGTGGAGGTGCCGACGGATAACGCCAAAGAGATGCAGAATTGGGCGATCGCCTCCGATGGGATGTGGCTCATGGCCATCCCCGCGCAGGACTCCGAGCTCGGTCAGGCGCTCAACCCGCAGATCTACGCGGACGCGGAGAGCGTTCTCACGATCACGAACGTGCCCTATGGCCTCGTCCCCGAGATAGGTACCTTCTGCACCGACGAGAACGTCAACAACGCGCTTCGGATCATCGAGGGCCTCAGCCCCGCGTTCGCCGCCGAGGTGAAGACCGTTTCCGCAACCGACGCCGCCTCAACGCTTCTCGTGTTGAACAACGGCGTCGAGATCGCGTTTGGAGAGGCAGACCACATCGAGGAGAAGGAGCAGATCTGCCAAAAGATCATGGAGGACAACGAGGGAAAGGTCGCCTACATCAACGTTCGCGTGGTCGAGCGGCCGACATGGCGAGCCGTCTAGCGATTCCATGTGGCTCTTTTCGAGGCGATGTGGGCTTTCGTGTTGCAAAAGAGGGACTATCGTGTACAATGGCCCTCAATGTCATGCGCGTGTCTTTCCCGCCGCTTTCCGTGGATGGCGCGTATGCGGAAACGAACTAGAAACGCAGCAGGTGTGGAGGAAACAATGCCAAACTCAATAGGCAACGATCATTTGGCGGTCATCAAGGTCGTCGGCGTCGGCGGTGGCGGCACGAACGCGGTCAACCGTATGGTGGAGGCCGGCGTCAAGGGCGTGGAGTTCATCGCGATCAACACCGACCGTCAAGCACTGCTTATGTCGGATGCGGATAAGACGATCCACATCGGCGAGGAACTGACGCGCGGCCTCGGAGCCGGCGCGAATCCCGAGGTGGGCTGCCAAGCAGCCGAGGAGAGCCGTGCGGAGATCCGCGAGGAGCTTTCCGGCGCCGACATGGTGTTCGTGACGGCTGGCGAGGGCGGCGGCACCGGCACCGGCGCGGCCCCGATCATCGCAGACATCGCGCGCGATGAGATCGGCGCCCTCACGGTGGGCATCGTGACGCGCCCCTTCACCTTCGAGGGCAGGCTCCGCCGCAATCAGGCCGAGCAGGGCATCGACCTCCTCTCGCAGAAAGTCGACACGCTGATCGTCATTCCGAACGACCGGCTCCTCGAGATCGTCGACAAGAAGACCTCGATGATCGACGCCTTCCGCATTGCGGACGACACCCTGCGCCAAGGCATCCAGGGCGTCACCGACCTCATCACCATCCCCGGGCTGATCAACCTCGACTTCGCCGACATCCGCACGGTCATGAAGGACGCGGGCACGGCGATGATGGGCATCGGCATCTCCTCGGGCGAGAACCGCGCGCTTGACGCCGCGCAGCAGGCCATCAACTCGTCGTTGCTCGAGACCTCGATCACGGGCGCGTCGCGTGTGCTCTTCTCGATCGCCGGCGGCAGCGACCTCACGCTCACCGAGGTGAGCCAGGCGGCCCAGACGATTGAATCCTGCGCCGACGAGAACGCCAACATCATCTACGGCCAGATCATCGACGATGCGTTGAAGGATTCCGTCCGCATCACCGTGATCGCGACCGGCTTCAAGAACAGGGGAGCGCAGTCGGCGATGGACTTCTCGTCCGCTCGCAAAGACCTCTTCGCGTCGACCGACGTCGCGGCGGTTCCCCCAGCGCCGGTGCAACCGGCTCCCGTGACGTTTTCGACCACGATCAACAGCGGCCGTTTCGTCGATGAGGATTACATTCCGGATTTCCTGAAACGCGGACGTTAGCCGGAAAGCACGAAGACGATGAACATGAATTCCCTTCCCCTGCCGCGACTCGAGCGGGTTGCGCGGGGGAATCTCATTTTCCATACCGACCGCGCGCTTCTCGAGGCAACGGGCATCCATGCGGGATTTCTCGAACGCACGGGCGGGATGAGCGAGGGCGCTTTCGCCTCGCTCAACTTGGCGACGACGGTCGGTGACGATCCTGCCGTCGTCTCTGCCAACCGCGCGCTCGTGGCGAAGGAGCTGACGGGCGACGGAGCCTTTCCCTTCGTCGTTCCCCGGCAGGTGCATGAGACGACGCTCGTCGAGATCGACGACGCATCGCCGTCAGCGCTCGAGGCCGCCCGCCAGGCAGCCGAAGCTGGCGCCGACGGCATCCTCGTCCATACGGCTGGCGTCGGGGCGCTCTTGAACTTCGCCGATTGCGTGCCGATCATCATCGCCTCTCCCGACAAGAGCTTCGCCGTCGTCCATGCGGGGTGGCGCGGCGTCTATGCCCAAATCGCCCCGCTTGCCATCGAGCGCCTGTCCGCTCGCGGCGTGCCGGCCTCCGAGCTCAACGTCTACATCGGCGCCTACATCCACGCCGAGTGCTTCGAGGTGAGCGACGAGGTCCATCGCCAGTTCTGCGAGAAGTTCGGCGAAGGGTGCGCCGCCGACGAGAGCCATATCGACCTCGGCTGGGTGCTGAGAAACGATTTGGCGCGCGTTGGCGTGGCACAGGAGAGAATCGCCGATTTGGACGTGTGCACGGTCTGCGATCAAAAGCATTTCTTCTCCTTCCGCGGCGCCGACGGCGTTTGCGGCCGCCATGGCGCGGTGGCGTTTCGGAAAGCGTAAGATCCCATGGGCATCAAAGAGCAATATGCGCAGGTCCGCGAAGAGGTTGCCGCCGAGGCGCTTCGCTGCGGGCGCGACCCGCAGAGCGTGCGGCTGATCGCGGTGTCGAAGACGGTCGATGCGTCGGGCGTCGCCTCGGCCTTCGAGGCCGGTGCCCGCGATTTCGGCGAGAACCGTCCCGACCCATTGAAAGAAAAGCAAACGGCGTTTCCTCAGGCGCGCTGGCATTTCATCGGAAACATCCAGGCGCGCCGCATCCCCGAAATAGTCGCGAGCGCGGCGCTCATCCATTCGGTCTGCGATGAGGGCCATGCGGAGAAGATCGCCCGCGCCGCCCTGCATGCGGGCAAGACGCAAGACATCCTGCTCGAGGTGAACGTCTCGGGGGAGGCAAGCAAAAGCGGCGCCGCTCCCGAGGAAGCGGAGGCGCTGCTGCTCGCCTGCACGCGCCTTGAGGGCCTGCGCGTCTGCGGGCTGATGACGATGGCCCCGCAGGGCGATCGCGCGGTGGCGCGCGCGGTGTTCGATGAGCTCGCTGCTCTCGCGAAGAGGCTGCGAGCCTCGCTGAACGGCGACGATGCGGCATCGTTCAGTGAGCTTTCTATGGGCATGAGCGAAGATTGGCGCGAGGCGATCGCCGCCGGCGCTACCATGGTTCGTATCGGTCGAGCGATTTTCAGTGAAGGTTTTTCAGAATAGGGGGAGACGACGTGGCGTTATCGGGAAAAGGCGCGATGCGGTCAGGTGAAGGATTTCTGAGCGGCATCAAGAGCAAGCTTGGCTTTGCCGACCGTCGTCAGGAAGACGCTTACGGCGAATATGACGAATACGACGATTACGAGGTGGACGGCGAATACGAGGCAGATTACGCCGGCTATGAGGAATATGCGCCCGAGGGCGGAGGCGAGCGCGCGGGTTCGCCGCGTTCCTCCGAACCGTCGGGCTATGCGCCCCGCAGAGCGGGTTCTTCGGATGCAGATCGCTTCCATACGGGAAGCTTCACCTCGACGACCGTTCGCGACCGTGCGCGGCGCGACAACTCCGAGGAAGGCCCGCGGCTCGTCTCGCTTGAGGACGTGCGTGCGACGACTCCCTATCCGAACATCCATGAGGAGGAGCAGGGTGAGGCCGCTGCCGCCCGCCGGGGCGCTTCGCCGACGCTCTCCGCGCGTGGCCGCGCCGTCCTCGATTCCTCGCTTCCGCTTTCCATGACGCCGGAGGGCACCGAGGCCATGTCGGCCCGTGCGAATCAGGTCTACAATGCCAATCAGCAGGGTCACGGCGGCCTGAACGCGCTGTTCGGCAATTCGGGCACGTCGGGCGCGTCCGTCGCCCGTCGATCGCTTTACGTGATCGAGCCGAAATCATATGAAGAGATGGACCAGATGGCGCCGGCGCTCGAACGCGGCCAGATCGTCATTCTGGACACCCGCAAGACCGGTGCCGACCTCTCGCGTCGGCTGCTCGATTTCTCCTTCGGCGTGGCAAGCGCCCTTTCCGCCTCTGTCGACTGCGTCGCCTCCGGCGTGTTCGCGGTCTGCACGGGCTCGGCGCTCAACGACGAGGAACGCAGCTCGTTGAAGTCGCGGGGGATCATCTGATGAGATTGAAACCGCAAACCATGGTCGCCATCGTCGGCGGCGGCAAGATGGGCGAGGCGATGCTCGCGGGGTGGCTTGCCTCGCAGCATGGCGTGCTCGAGGATTGGGGCATCGAGAACTTCTGCGTGATCGACCCAAACGCAGAGCGCCGGAGGGCGCTTGAACGGAGCTACCAGATCGAGGTCAGGGCCGACGTCTCGGAGCTTGACCGCGCCGACATCGTCGTGCTCGCCGTCAAGCCGCAAACGATGGCCGAGGCGCTGGACTCGCTGTCAGAGGCCCCGCTTTTCGGCGGCGCCCGCACCCATGGCGACGGCACGCCGGCGGATGAGGGTGCTGAAGCGCCCCTCGTGATCTCGATCGCGGCGGGAGTGACGACCGCGACGATCGAGCGAAATGTGGCGTTTCCACTGCGCGTCGTGCGTGCGATGCCGAACCTTCCGCTCTCGGTCGGCGCGGGTGCGACGGGGCTTTGCGCCGGTTCCCAGGCGCTGCGGAGCGATCTGGAGGCGGCGCGCGAGCTGTTCGCCGCCCTCGGTGAGGCGGCCATCGTCGAAGAGTATCTGATGGATGTGGTCTGCGCGCTCAGCGGATCGGGTCCGGCGTATGTCTGCGCGTTCATCGAGGCCGAGATCGCGGCCGCCGAGAAGCTCGGACTTCCCCGCGACGCCGCTTCGGGGCTCGCTCTCCAGACACTGTTCGGGACGGCGCGCCTCCTCGAGGAGACGGGAGAGGCGCCCGAGGAGCTGCGCCGTGCGGTGTCGAGCCCGCAGGGAACGACGATCGCGGGACTTGAGGCGCTCTCAGCGGCGGGATTCGATGAGGCGATCGAGAAAGGCATCGCTGCGGCGGAGAGGCGATCGAAGGAGCTCAGCCAATGCTTGTAGCAAATCCGGTGGCGCTCATCATCCAGCTCATCTATTCGCTCACGGACGCCTACACGCTTGTGCTGTTCGTCTACGTGATCATGTCGTGGCTGCCGTCGATGCCCGACATCGTCGGCGACATCTACCGTGTGCTCGGCAAGCTCAGCGATCCGTTTCTCAATCTCTTCCGGCGCTTTATTCCACCGATTGGTGGAATGGTGGATATATCGCCCATCGTCGCGGTGTTTGTATTACAATTCGGTGTACGCATCATCGTGAGCTTGCTTGTTCAGATAGGCTTTTAGAGAAGTGAGCAGGGCGGGCAAGGTTGGCCATTGAAACAGAGGTGAAAGGGAGCAACATGGCTATTACTGCTGCAGACATAAACAATCAGCGCTTTACGGAAGTAAAGAAGAACGGCTATGACGTCGACGAGGTGGATGTCTTCCTCGAGTGGGTCGCCAATGAGATCGATGCGCTCAACCATGAGGTGGCGTCGCTGCAGGCGAAGCTCGATGAAGCCTCACATGCCGCGCAGGCGAGCGACTCAGCTGCCCGCGAGGCCACGGTGAACAGCGCCAGCCTCGACGCCTCGATCGCCGAGCGCGATGCGCGCATCGCCTCGCTCGAGCGCCAACTTGATGAGAAGCGCGCCGACGAGAGCCGCATCTCCCAAGCGCTTATCATCGCCCAGCGTTCGGCCGAGGACATTATCGCGAAGGCGAACGCGCAGGCGGGCGAGACCGTCGCCGACTCGCGCGAGGAGGCCCAGCGCATCCTCGACCGCGCGAACGCCGATCGTCAGGCGGTGATCGATTCCATCCGCAAGCTTCAGGACGACCGCGCCGATGCGCTTGAAGACTATCAGACGCTGCTCAAAGACATGATTGACGATGCGACGCGCAAGCTGGCCGACTTGGGCTCCTACACGACGGTGGATCGCATCGCATCCGCGCCCGCGGGTGAATCGAAGCATGCCGCTCCCGCCGCCTCGAGCTATGCGAGCTTTGGCGCAGAGCGCATCTCCGCGCCGACCGACGCGGCAAGCTACTCCACGCCGCAGACGGATGCGGCGCCGGTCATCTCGGCGCCTGAGCCGCGCGCCTCGGTGGTCGACAAAGACCTCTCAGGCTATGGCGATGCAGACGATACCTTCGAGTTTGACGAGATCGACTAGCACGTTTCGATGGAAAGGATAGGCATGCAGCCTGAGCCTTGCGATCGGGTGTATGCCGTAACGCTTTCGTACAACGGTTCCCCTTTTGCCGGATTTGCGCGGCAGAAGGGGAATTTGCTTACGGTGCAAGGTGAGCTCGAGCAGGCCCTTGCCCTGCTCTTTCGGCGTGAGGTTCCCACCGTATGCGCGGGGCGCACCGATGCGGGCGTCCATGCGCGCGCCCAAGTGGTGAGCTTCGCGTTGAGCGACGAAGAGGCGCTCATGCGGCCGCTGCCGGTGCTTGCACGATCGCTTCAGGCGCTCACGCACGAGGCGATCGTCATACGGGGCGTCGATGAGAGAGACCCCACGTTCTCCGCGCGCTTCTCGGCGAAGGCGCGGGAATACCGCTATCTTTTGGCATGCGATACGTCGCTGCCGCTGCTCCTCCGCGATTTCTCTTGGTGGCGGCCTGAGTTCGCATCGCTCGACCTTGGGGCGATGAACGAGGCGGCGCAACCTCTGCTCGGCGAGCACGATTTCGTGAGCTATTGCAAGGCGGCCTCCGCCGAGGGCAAGCCCACCTGCCGAAACCTCATGGAGCTGAGCTTTGCGGAAGAGCGCTTCTTCGATGAGCCCGTGGTGGTGGCGACGGTGAAGGCGAGTTCGTTTCTCCATTCGATGGTCCGGACGCTCATGGGCACGTTTGTCGAGGTGGGGCTTGGGCGGCGCGCTCTTGATTGGCCCTATGGGGCGATGGAGGCCCATGACCGGCGCGCGGCGGGGCAGACGGCGCCAGCGCAGGGGCTCATCCTCTGGCGCGTGATATACTGAATACAAAGGTAAACGGAACGGCGAAAGGCGCGAACGTGGGATTTTTCTCGCAGACGAAATCGAAGACGGCGAAAGCAGCGTCGGCTTTTGAGAAGCCGGGCGTTTCCCCGAGGCCCTCTTCGGCGGATTCGCCCTCCTCGTCTGCGCGAGGGGGCTCGCCCTCGACGTTCGGCCTGCTCTATGAGAGCCACGACAAGATCTTCTGCCTGTATGAGAGCCGCGACGGCCATCTTGCGGCGGTCGACGCTCGGCGTTTCGTGTAGCCGTCTATCGTCAAGAAGGGAGCACCATGGCGTTATCCATCGGCATCGTCGGCCTTCCCAACGTGGGGAAATCCACCCTTTTCACGGCCCTTACCAACAAGGGCGGGCTGGCGGCGAACTATCCCTTCGCGACCATCGAGCCGAATGTGGGCGTGGTGCCCGTGCCCGATTCCCGTCTTGAGATGCTCGCGGCGATCGACCATCCGGCGCGCATCGTGCCGGCGACCGTGGAATTCGTCGACATTGCCGGCTTGGTTGCCGGAGCGAGCCAAGGGGAGGGTCTCGGCAATCAGTTCTTGGCGAACATCCGCGAGACCGACGCCATCTGCGAGGTGGTGCGCTATTTCAGCGACCCCGACGTGGTGCACGTCGCGGGTGCCATCGATCCGGCAAGCGATTGCGAGACCATCAAGACCGAGCTCATCCTCGCCGACCTCGCGACGCTTGAGAAGGCGATGCCGCGGCTCGAGAAGGAGGCGAAGCGCGACAAGGGCTCGGCTGCCAAGCTCGAGACGGCGAAGAAGGTGTTTGCGGGGCTCAACGACGGGCATCGCGTGCGCTCGCTCGGCCTCAGCGAGGAGGAGAGCGCCTCGCTCTATGACTTGCATCTTCTCACAGCGAAGCCCCTGCTCTACGTCGCCAATGTGGATGAAGGGCAGGTCAACGACGTGTTCGCCGCCATCGACGGCTGCGATCCGGTGCCGATCAGCGCCCAGGTGGAGGCCGATCTCGCCGAGCTCGACGCCGAGGAGGCGAAGGAATACCTCGAGTCCATGGGACTCACCGAGAGCGGCCTCGCCCGCTTGGTGCGCGAGGCGTACCACCTGCTCGGCCTGCAGTCGTTTTTCACGAGCGGCGAGAAGGAGACGCGCGCCTGGACGATTCCCATCGGGGCGAAGGCCCCGCAGGCGGCGGGCGTCATCCATAGCGATTTCGAGCGCGGATTCATCAAGGCCGAGACGGCCTCCTTCGATGACTACATCGAGTACGGGGGAGAAGCGGGCTGTCGCGCGATGGGCAAGCTGCGCCAGGAGGGCAAGGACTACGTGGTCGCCGACGGCGACGTCATGCACTTCAAATTCAACGTGTGATGCGTAGAGAGCGTTTCCTGCGGCAAGGGACTTCTGTCTGAGACGCTTCGAGAGGGCCTACGAAGGGCAAGCGAAGGGCTTGCGGGAGGGTCTACGAAGGGAAACAGCTTTTGCGGAAGCGCACCTAAAAGTTACAATCTGTTGACAATCGGTTAACGCGCTCGCTACAATCATGCGAATGCTTTTCGCGGAACGCTCTTTCGCCAAGGGCCTCTGCGCGGGCATCGTTTCAGTTCTACCCATGAGGAGGGACAACATGGCAGAATTACTTCAGAAGGGCATCTCCCGTCGCAATCTCCTGAAAGGCGCCGCACTCAGCGCTGCTGGCGTGGCGGCCTTGGGCGCGGTCGCAGGCTGCGCTCCGCAGAGCTCGTCGACGAGCGGTTCCACCACCACGACGTCGAACACTGGCTCCGCGGCCCACACGTGGGAAGTCGCCCCCGAGCCGATCACCGACATCGCCTCGACGGTCGACACCGAGGTGCTCATCATCGGCGGCGGCTATTCCGGCACCTGCTGCGGCCTCAATGCGGCGCAGAACGGCACGAAGGTCACCCTTGTTGAGAAAAGCAACATCGTGAACGGCCACGGCGTCGGAGGCACGGGAGCCATCGCCTCGCGTGCGCTTGACGAGCTCAATATTTCTTTTGAGAAACCGATCGAGATGGAGCGCTGGGTCTCCACCTGCGGTAATCGTTGCCGCGAGTCGCTTGTCGCGAAATGGTTCCGCGAGTCCGAGCGCTGCATGAACTGGCTGCTCGATTTGGCGGCTTCCGACGGCGCGGGCTATATGGTTTCCGTTGGGTCCAATTCCACTGTCCATCCTGAGATCGACTGCTACCACATGATCTTCGGCGGACAGACGGGTGCCGACGATGAGCGCGTGAACATCGCGAACTACATTGAGCATCTTTTCGTCGCGAAGGCCGAGGAAACCGGCAATTTCGAGATCGTCTATGAGTCTCCTGCCGTCCAGCTCGTCACTGACGACTCCGGTGCGGTGACCGGCGCCATCTGCGAGACCGACGACGGCTATGTGCAGTACAACGCGAGCAAGGGCGTCGTGTTGGCGACCGGTGACGTGAGCTACAACGACGAATACATCAATGAATTTGCACCGATTGCGAACAAGGTCATGACGCGCCTCTGCTCGGCTCAAGGCAACACAGGCGACGGCCATAACATGGCGGCTTGGGTCGGCGGCGCCTTCCAGGACGCTCCGTGGCCGACGATGATGCATCCGCAGGCCGCCGGCATGTTCCATGGCCCCTTCCTGTTCATCAACCCCGACGGCGAGCGCTTCATGAACGAGGCCACCTGGGTGCAGGGCAAGTGCGTGGGCATCATGGTGAACGGCAAGGCCGACCATGCGTGGTCGATCTTCGACGGCGGCTGGGAGGCCGACAACACGGCGAGCCTCGCGACCGGCGGCGGCATGTTCTGGGACAGCTTCCGCGCTTATGGCTCTAAGCCTGAGGATGCGACCGCTTCCCATGCGGCATCCATCGCGGCGGGCTTGGAGAGCGACCCTGACAACTACAAGAAGGCGGATACGCTTGAAGAGCTCATCGCCCAGCTCGATGTTCCCTCCGATGTGGCTCTCGCGACCATCGAGCGCTACAACGAGATGTGCAAGGCGGGCGAGGACACCGACTTCTACAAAGAGCCCCAGTTCCTCTTCGGCATCGAGGAGGGCCCGTTCTACGCCGTCCGCGTGGGACCTGGCTTGCTGGGCGTTTGCGGCGGCATCCATATCTCCGACAACTTCGAGGTGCTCACCGCCGATGACGAGCCGATCCCCGGCCTCTACGCCATCGGAAACTGCGCGGGCGACATCTACGCCTACGACTATCCGATCAACGTTCAGGGCAACAGCCATGGCCGCTGCCTCATGGAGGGCAAGTGCCTGGGCGAGCAGCTCGCAGGCGTGTATGACGAGGTGAAAGCATAACGCGGTAAGACATTGAGCGGGCACAAGGGTATGCGCGTGACGCGGCGGAGATGAGCGTTCCCGCCGGTTCTGCAAAGTCCCGCTCATGGATTAAGCGAAAGGGGGTATCGAGCAATCGAGCCCCCTTTCGCTATGATGTATCGATAAGAAGGAGACGCTATGGACGAAGACGCCCTGTTCGCTCATCTCGAAGAGCTCATGGGAAAGCTTCCCCAGATGGAGCGGGAGGGAGAACGACTCGCCAAGGCGCGGGGCGCGCGCTTGGCGCTCGAGGAGGAGCGCTCCCTGCGTGCTGCGCGGATTCTGCTGAGCGATCTCGAGGCGTCCGAGCAGGAGGCGACGGCGCGCGTTGAACGGCTCAAAGAGCAGGGTGCCTCCGAGGAGGACATCGTGCAAGCGCAGCGCGAGATGCTCTATTGGGCGGCGCAGAAGGGATTTCGTGTCGCTCCCGTGCAAAACGGCGAGAAAGCGCTTGCCGAGGCGCTTGAACGTTGCGGGTGCAGTACCGTGGGGGAGGCCGCCGAGCTCGCGCTTCCCGATGATGGGTTCGCCGCCCTCGAGCGCAGCGTCGAGAGCTTCCAGCGCGACTATGCCGAAACGCTCGCCGCGTGCGAGGCAATCGAAGGAGATGAAGCGGAGAGCGCCGATAATTAACCTCTCCGTATCATAAAACGCAAATTCTGCGTTATCCTGAATAGATGCGCTCAATGGGATGCGAGAGGAAGAGGAAAGCACGTGACCCAGTATGTGAACGAACAGGATGTTCGGGCGATCGCGGAATACACGCGGATCGGCTTGACCGATGAGGAGGTCGCTCAGATGACGATCGACCTCAATTCAATCATCGAGGGCCTGAAGCCCATCACCGAATATGATCTCGAGGGCGTTGAGCCCACCTTCCACCCCATCGGCTCGCTTTCGAACGTGATGCGCGATGATGTGGTGACGGAAGGGTTCACGCAGGAGGTCGCGTTGGAAAACGCCCCGCATAAGCAGGACGGCTGCTTCCTCATTCCCTCGATTCTCGGCGAGGGAGGGGATCGTTGATGGCAGTCGAACGGGATCTGTGGCGCCTCTCGGCGGCCGAGCTTCAGCGGGGGCTTCTCGCAAAGGAGTTTTCGGCGAAGGAGATAACGGAGAGCGCGTTGGGGCGCATCGCCCAGGCCGATCCGGAAATTCACGCGTTTCTCGAACTCACCGAGAAGGCGGCCTACAAGCAGGCGGCGCGCATCGACGAGGCCCTCTCGCAAGGCACGGCACGCGAGTGCGGCCCGCTTTTCGGCGTGCCGATCGCCTTCAAAGACAATATGAACCTCGAGGGTACGCACACGACCTGCGCCTCGAGGATGTTGGAAAACTATGTGTCGCCCTATACGGCCACCTGTGTGGCGCGGGCAATCGGGGCCGGTGGGATTCCGCTCGGCAAGCTCAATATGGACGAGTTCGCCTTCGGCTCCTCCACCGAGACCTCGGCGTTTGGAAAGACGCTCAATCCGTGGGACAGAGAGCGCGTTCCGGGAGGCTCGTCGGGCGGCAGCGCTGCGGCGGTGGCCTCGGGCATGGCCTGCGTGGCGCTCGGCTCCGACACGGGCGGTTCCATCCGTCAGCCGGGCGCGTTCTGCGGCGCCATCGGCGTGAAGCCCACCTACGGCGTGGTCTCGCGCTATGGCGTGGTGGCGTTCGGCAGCTCGCTCGATCAGGTGGGGCCGTTCGCGCGCACCGTCCATGATGCGGCCTGCACCTTGAATGCCATCGCCGGTCGCGACCCGCTCGACTGCACCTCGCAGGAATCGACGGTGGACTTCACGGCGAACCTCGCCGAGGGCGTGCGTGGGATGAAGGTCGGCATCGTGCCGGCGTTCATGGAGGCGAAAGGACTCTCGCCTGAGGTGCGCCATAAGGTGGAAGAGGCGGCGGCGAACCTTGCCGCGATGGGCGCGGAGATCGTGGAGGTCGCGCTTCCCAACGCACAGGCCGCGATGAGCGCCTACTACGTGCTCGGGCCCTGCGAGGCGTTCTCGAACCTCGCGCGCTTCGATTCCGTGCGCTATGGCTACTGCGACCCCGGCCATAAGGACTTGGGAAGCCAATACGAGGCGAGCCGCACGATCGGATTCGGCTCCGAGGCGCGCAGGCGCATCATGCTGGGCAGCTATCTGCTCTCTTCGGGGGTCTACAACACCTATTACTATCCCGCACAGCAGGTGAGAACGCTCATCACGCGCGACTACAACGAGGCATTCGGGAAGGTCTCCTGCATTCTGGCTCCCGTGGCGCCGCGCACCGCCTTCAAGTTCGGGGAGATCGCCGATCCGGCGGAAATGTATCTCACCGACATGTTCACGATTTCCATCAACATCGCCGGAAACGGCGGCATGAGCATGCCGGTCGGGCCGGGTGAGGAAACGCATCTTCCCATCGGGGTGCAGCTGATTGCACCGGCGTTCCATGATGAATTGATGCTTCGGGCAGCGGCAGCGCTCGAGACCGTGTACGGGCCGGCTCCGATCGCGCCCGATTTCGATGGTTTGAACGATAACGCGAAGGCAGGTGAGTAGCGTGAAGACGCTGGAAGAGACGCTACGCACATGGGAGGCCGTCATCGGCTTGGAGATCCATGCGGAGCTGACGTCGCTTCAGACGAAGATGTTCTGCGGCTGCAAGCTGGAATTCGGCGCGCCGCCCAACACCCACACCTGTCCGGTCTGCCTCGGGATGCCGGGCGCTCTGCCCGTGCCGAACCGTGCGGCGATCGAATCGATCGTTTTGGCGGGACTGGCGACGAACTGCGAAATCGAGAAGCACTCGATGTTCTATCGTAAGAACTACATGTATCCCGATATGGCGAAGAACTTCCAAACCACCCAAGGACCGATCGCCTTCTGCATGCGCGGTCACCTCGATCTCGCGGTGGACGGCGCGGCAGCGAAAGAGCGCGTTGATCTGGGCGATTGCGCGGTCGGCGAGCAGTGCGGAAACGTAACGCGCACCGAAGACGGCTACGTCGCCCATGTGGGCATCACGCGCATCCATATGGAAGAGGATGCGGGCAAGATGGTGCATTTCGGCGGCGACGAAGGGCGCATCGCCGGGGCGACGCATTCGCTCGTCGATTACAACCGTGCGGGCACGCCGCTCATCGAGCTCGTGACCGAGCCCGACCTCCGCACGCCCGCGGAGGCGCGTCTCTTCATGCAGAAACTGCGGCAGATCTACCTCGCTTTGGGGATCTCCGATTGCTCGATGGAAGAGGGAAGCCTGCGCTGCGACGGCAATGTGAGCCTGAGGAGGCGCGGCGAGACGAAGTTCGGCACGAAGACAGAGCTCAAAAACATGAATTCGTTCAAGAACCTCCACGACGGGCTGGCATACGAGATCTGCCGTCAGGCGGAGGTGCTTGAAGAGGGCGGCATCATCTATCAGGAGACGCGCCATTGGGACCCCACGATGAAGTGCACGATCGTGATGCGCGTGAAGGAGACGGCCGACGATTATCGGCTCTTTCCCGAACCCGACCTCGCGCCCTACGATCTCACCGACGAGTTCATCGAGGGCGTGCGGGCGAAGCTGCCTGAGCTGCCCGACGAGAAGGAGCTGCGGTTCCAGCGCGATTACGGCCTCACCCCCTACGATGCGCGCCATCTCGTGGAGCATCGCGAGACGGCGGACTTCTTCGAGCGCAGCATGGAATGCGCAGGCGATGACGCTGCTGCATTCGCCAAGCCGCTCGCCAACCGCGTGAACAACGATCTGCTCGCCTACCTGAACAACCACGCCGAGGTGACGCTCGATGCGTTGCCGATCACGCCGCAACGGCTCGTCGATCTGGAACGCCTGCTCGCCGACGGGAGCATCTCCACCAAACAGGGCAAAGAGGTGTTCGCGGCCTTGCTTGAAAAGGACTGCGACCCCGCCGTCATCGTTGAGGAGCGGGGCATGAAGCAGGTTTCGGATAGCGGTGAGATCGAGGCCGTGGTGGACGAGGTGCTCGCTGCAAACCCCGACAAGGTGGAGCAGTACCTTGGCGGGAAGACGGGGCTTTTGGGGTTCTTCGTTGGGCAGTGCATGAAGGCGACGCATGGTCAGGGCAATCCCCAGCTGATCAACGAGGTCATCGTGAGGAAGCTTTCCGAGCGCGCCTAAGCGGAGGTTATGCGATGGGCGAGAACAATCATAACGACGAGGGCTTTGTGGAGCTTGGCTACGCGAAGGCCGATACCGACCGAGCGCGCCGCCAACATGCGGCCGAGGTGATATACGGGGAGGGCAAGACAGCGAAGCAGATCGCAGGCATTGCCGAAGCGCTGATGGCGCACGGCCAAGAGCGCGTGCTCGTCACGCGGCTCGACGCGGACAAGGCGCGCGAACTTGCCGCGTTGAAAGACGGGGCGCTTGCAGAGGCGCCATTTCACTACTATGACCAGCCGCGGATCGGGATCTTCGGCGATATGCCACAGCCCGACGGCAAGGGAACCGTCCTTGTGATTGCGGCGGGGACGAGCGATATCGCCGTGGCTGAGGAAGCGGCATTGACGGCGGAGTTCTTGGGAAACGCTGTGGAGCGCTGCTACGATGTGGGGGTCGCAGGGATCCATCGCCTGCTCGCGCGGGTGAACGTCATCGAGGCGGCCCGCGTCATCGTGGCGGTTGCGGGCCTTGAGGGCGCGTTGCCGAGCGTCGTGGGCGGTTTGGCGTCGGTGCCGGTGATCGCCGTGCCGACGAGCGTCGGCTATGGGGCGTCCTTCGGAGGTCTCGCGGCGCTTCTCGGCATGCTCAACTCCTGTGCGAGCGGCGTTTCCGTCGTGAATATCGATAACGGCTTCGGGGCGGCCTTCCAGGCAAGCCTCATCAATCATCTGCCATAATGGCGGACGGTCCATTATCGAGCGAAACAGGGAACCAGAAAACGTATTCTGAAAGAGCACAAGGCGAACATATACGATACGCACATGCAACGGTAGAGATATGCAAACGGCAGAAGGAAGAGAAGCTTTGAAGGAAAAAGGGAAACAAAGGCCCGATGCGGCGAAGCAAAAGAAGAAGGCAGCGGGCAAAAAGGCAAAGGGTGGGTGGCCGAGTGCCGCTCCGGCGCTGTATTTCGAGTGCTCCGCGGGCATCAGCGGCGATATGGCGGTTGCCGCGCTGATCGATCTGGGAGCCGATAGGGCAGCGATCGACCGCGCGTTGGGAAGCCTCGGCGTTGAGGGGTTCACGACACAGATCACGCAGGTGAGCAAACACGGGCTCTCGGTCTGCGATTTCGCGGTGGTGCTCGATGCCGAGCACGAGAACCACGACCACGACATGGCATACCTCCATGGAGCTGGTAGCGCAGAAGCGCCGTCTCACCATCATGAGCACCACGACCCGCCTTCACCATTCGACGTGCCCCACCACGATCATCCGGCGGCGGGGCCGGCTCACCATCACCATGAGGCGCGCGGCCTCGCCGACATCGAGGCGATCATCGCGCGCGCCGATATGGCGGAAGGGGCGAAAGCGCTTGCGCAGCGCATCTTCTTCATCCTCGCAGATGCGGAGGCGGCGGTCCATGGCACCTCGATCGAGAAGATCCATTTCCACGAAGTAGGCGCCATCGATTCCATTGCCGACATCGTCGCCTTCGCCGTTGCCTTCAATTCGCTCGGCATCGAGGATGTGGTGATTCCTCAGATAAGCGAGGGGCGCGGGCAGGTGCGCTGTCAGCACGGGATCATCCCCGTACCGGCGCCCGCCACTTCTCAGATCGCGATGAAATACGGTCTCGACATGGCGATCCTCGATGTTCAGGGCGAGCTCGTCACCCCGACGGGGGCTGCGATCTGCGCTGCCGTCCGCACGAAGCGGGCCCTTCCAGCATCCTTCCGCATTGCGGCGATCGGGATGGGCAACGGAAAGCGCACCTATGAGACATCGGGCATTCTTCGAGTGATGGTGATCGAGTGATGCATGAGGAAACGATCGCCCGTGGGACCCCCGCGGGTTTCCGCGACATCCTCGCCGAGGAGGCGCTCGTCCGTGAGCGGACGATCCGCGCCGTTCAGGATCTCTTCGCCGCCGAGGGCTACGTGCCCATCGAAACGCCGACGCTCGAGGTGATGGACACGCTTGCGCATGCCATCACGCCGACGACGTTCGCCCCGTTTCGGTTCTTCGATTCGCAGGGCGACCTGCTGGCGATGCGCCCCGACGTGACGCCCCAGGTGGCGCGCATGTATGCCGCGCGCCTTGCCGAAGAGCATCCCGTGTTGCGCCTTCGCTACACGCAGCGCGTCTTTCGGGAGGCAGAGGGGAAGGCGCATGCCGCCTCCCGCGAGTTCACGCAGATCGGCGTCGAGTGCATCGGCGAGGCGGGATCGCGCTGCGATGCGGAGATCGTCCGCCTTTTCGCGCGAGCGCTCGAGGCGATCGGCGTCACCGACTATACGATCGCGTTGGCTACCGTGGGAGTCCTCCGGACGCTGCTTGAGGCGAGCAACGCGCCCGCGCGATGGAAGGAGCAGGTGCTCGAGGCGTACCACCGGTCGAATTTCGTGGAAGTGGATAGGCTCGTCGCATGGCTTGTTGAAGAGGACGGCGCGGAGGAGACCGAGAAGGAAATCGCGCGTGCCATCAAGGATCTGCCGCGAAGGCGGGGTGGGCGCGAGGCGATCGAGGAGCTGCGCGGCCGTCTTGCGGCTTTTGGCGTTGATACGTGCCTCGATGTGCTCCTTGAAGCCTATGATTCCCTCGCTTCGGCTGGGCTTGAGAATCACCTGCTCATCGATTTCTCGGTGATGAGCTCGTTTGACTACTACACCGGTATCGTGTTCGAAGCCTATGCGGCAGGTTCCGGAACGCCTCTGGGAAGCGGTGGCCGCTACGACACGATGCTCGCGCGATACGGCACGCCACGTCCGGCGGCGGGGTTTGCGTTCTCGCTGGAAGAGTCGTTGGCTTCCTCTGGCGCGTCATCTAAAACTACAAACGGTGAGGTTGCTTCCGGTGCTTCAGATTCCCCCGCCGCACGACCGAGCTGGCTTTGCCCAATGCAGAACATGCCAGTGGCATGTTCTGGGAGGTCGATTGCCGTCAGGCAATCGACCGAAGGCGTTTGGCGAAGAGCATCCGCGCACAAGGGGGAAGATGAGGCACCCGAAGCGACCGTCAGGCGAAAGTTGAGAATCGCCGTCCCCAAAGGTTCGTTGGCCGCCGATACGGCGGCGGCGCTCGAGGCGGCAGGTCTCGACACCTCGCCGCTTAAAGACGCGGGGCGTCAGCTCATCGTCGCGGCGGGCGATGTGGAATACGTCATCGTGCGTCCCACCGATGCGCCGGCCTTCGTCGCGCTCGGCGCGGCCGATTGCGGCATCTGCGGGAAGGACTCGCTGCTTGAATCCGCCCTCGACGTGGTCGAGCTGCTCGATCTCGGCTATGGCGGCTGCCGCTTCGTCGTCGCGGAGCCCGCGGGTGCCGCAGACGAGATCCACGAGCGCTACCGCAAGCTCGGCTCGCTTCGCGTGGCCACGAAGTACCCCCGCATCACGCGGGAGCATTTCGCCAAGAGCGGAACGCAGGTGGAAATCGTCGAGCTCCATGGCAATATCGAGCTGGCACCGCTGACCGGCCTGGCAGACCGCATCGTCGACATCACCGCGACCGGCACGACTCTGCGTGAGAACAATCTCGTCATTGTCGAGGACGTGCTCCCGTCGACGGCGCGCTTTTTCGCAAACCGCTGCGCGTTCCGCACCGACGGACGCGTCATGGCGCTTGCGCGCGCCCTGCAAAAGGGCCGATAAATTCGGAAGATATTTTTCATGTTGAAGGGTTTGGAATGAGAAGAGTCGTTTTATCAAAGGGGGAGCGCTTTCGCGCCGACATGCTCAACCGCAAAAGCGCGTTCGATGCGAAGGCGCTTGCCGCCGCCACCGAGATCATCGAGGACGTTCGTGAGCGAACAGACGAGGCCCTGCGCGACTATACGAAGCGTTTCGACGGCGTGGAGGTAGCGCGATTTCGCGTTGACGATCGCCTCATCGATGAGGCGGATCAGCGAATCGACGCCGCGCTCTACGAGGCGCTCGTGCAGGCGAGCCGCCAAATTCGCGATTTCCACGAGCGCCAGCGCCAGCAGAGCTGGTTCACCGTGCGCGAGGACGGGGCGCTTGTGGGAGCGAAGGTCACGCCGCTCGATTCGGTGGGCATCTACGTTCCGGGAGGGCGCGCGCTCTATCCCTCAACCGTTTTGATGAACGCGATTCCCGCCCAGGTCGCGGGCGTGCAGCGCATCGTCTGCGTGACGCCGCCCTCAAGCGATGGCACGGTGGATGCGGCCATCCTCTGCGCGTGCAAGCTCGCCGGTGTGACCGAGGTTTATACCGTCGGGGGAGCGCAGGCGCTCGCGGCGCTTGCCTACGGCACCGAGTCCATCGAGCCGGTGGCGAAGATCACCGGCCCGGGCAACGCCTATGTCGCCGCGGCGAAGAAGCTCGTGGCGGGCGACGTCGGCATCGATATGATCGCAGGTCCCTCGGAGGTGTGCGTCGTCGCCGACGAGACGGCGGATCCGGCGCTTGTCGCCATCGATCTCATGGCGCAGGCCGAGCACGACCCGCTTGCCACCTGCTATCTCGTCGCCTTCGATGAGGCGTTCATCGACGACGTCGAGGGATTCATCGAGAAATACCGCGCGCAGTCATCGCGCGCCGACATCACGATGTCATCGCTTGACAACCAAGGGCTCGCCATCGTGTGCGCTACGGAGGAGCAGGCGGTCGGTGCCGTGAACATCATCGCTCCCGAGCATTTGGAGCTGCAGGTGGCGGAGGCGAACGAATGGCTCGGCGCGGTCCGCCATGCGGGCGCGATCTTTCTGGGCGCATGGACGCCCGAGGCGATCGGCGATTACGTGGCGGGGCCGAATCACACCTTGCCCACGGGGGGCACCGCCTCCTACGCCTCGCCCCTCTCGGTGGATGAGTTCGTGAAAAAGCAGAGCGTCATCCGCTATTCGGCGAAGGCGCTCGCGAACGATGCCGACGCGGTGGTGGCCATAGCGACCCACGAGGGGCTTTGGGCGCATGCGAAGAGCGTCGAGCTCCGCCAGGAAAAGCTGAAGAGCCTGCTTGACGCGGCGCATCGGGAAGCGGTGATCGATGAATAGGCTGCGCCCCGCCTCGCCGAACCTCGCGGACATCATGCCCTACGACCCGCGCTACCTTGCCGCGCCCTACCAGATGTCGGCAAACGAGAATCCGTACGACATCACGGGAGAGCTTCGTGCCGCCATCGAGGCGGAGCTTGCGCGGGTGCCGCTGAATCGCTATCCCGACCCGCTGGCGAAGGAGCTGCGCGATGCCATCGCCGCCGCGTACGGCCTTGCACCCGAGCAGGCGATGGTGGGCAATGGCGGCGACGAGCTGCTGTTCAACCTCGTGCTCGCGTGGGGCGGGCCTGAGCGCACCGTCCTCACCTTCCCGCCGACATTTTCGACCTATGGCGCCAGCGCGAAGGCGACCAATTCGCGGCTCATCGAGCTGCCGCGGCGTGACGATTTCTCGCTTGACGAAGAGGCGGTGCTCGAGCTCCTCGAGCAGGGCGAGGTCGACATCGTCTTTCTCACCTCGCCGAACAACCCGACGGGCGAATGCGCGGAGAGCGCGTTCATCGAGAGAATGCTTGGGGCCACCGACGCCCTCATCGTGGTGGATGAGGCGTATGGCGAGTTCTGCGAAAAGACCGCGCTTCCGCTGCTTGCGGAACATGAGAACCTCGCGATCCTCCACACCTTCTCGAAAGCCTATGCGCTTGCCGGCGTGCGGCTCGGCTATCTGCTCGCGGCGCCCTCGGTCATCCGCGAGCTCACGAAGATCCGCCAGCCCTATTCGGTCAGCGCGGTCGATCAGGCGATCGGGCGGGTGGTTTTCGCCTATCGTGAATATTTCGCCGCTCAAACAGCCCAGATCGTTAACGACCGCGAGCGCGTCTTCCAGGCGCTCGTGGAAATGCCGCACGTCACGCCCTTTCCCTCCGATGCGAATTTCATCCTCTTCAGGCTCGACGAGGGGTTTTCCGCCGAGGGGGCGTGGGAGGCGCTCTATCGGGAGGGCATCTTGGTCCGCGATTTCTCCCAAGTGGCCGGATTGGCAAATTGCCTCCGCGTGACCTGCGGCAATCCTGCGGAAACCGATGCATTTCTCGCGGTGTTGCGGGCATATGTCGAAGGAGGTGCCTCATGACGGATGCACGGGAGAACGGCGTTTCTGCCATGCAGCGCTTTGCCGAGGTGGCGCGCGCCACGAAGGAGACCGACATCACGGTCCGCCTGAACCTCGACGGCACGGGAAAGACCTCCGTTGAGACAGGCGTTCCGTTCTTCGATCATATGCTCGATGCATTCGGCCGCCATGGGCTCTTCGACCTCGAGGTGCGCGCGACGGGCGATCTCGAGGTGGATTCGCATCATACGGTGGAAGACGTCGGCATCGTGCTCGGTCGGGCCTTTGCCGAGGCGCTGGGAAGCAAGAAGGGCATCGTGCGCTTCGGCTCCCAGTTCGTCGCGATGGACGAGGCGCTCGTGCTCGCGGCGGTCGACATCTCGGGGCGCGGCGCGCTTTACTACGATGTTGATGTTCCCATCGAGATCATCGGCACCTTCGACACCACGCTCGCGAAGGAGTTCTTCATCGCGTTCGCCCGTGAGGCGCAGGTGACGCTGCATCTCGTCGGTTTCAAGGGGGAGAACTCCCATCACATCATTGAGGCTGCCTTCAAGGCGGCGGGGCGCGTGCTCAGCGAGGCGTGCGCCATCAACCCGCGCATCGCGGGCGTGCTCCCCTCCACGAAAGGAGCGCTCTGAGCCCATGATTGCCGTCATCGATTACCACAAGGGAAACCTCATGTCGGTTGCGCGCGGCCTCGAGCAGGCGGGCGCCGAAGTCGTCGTCACCGACGATCCTTCTGCCATCGCCCGCGCCTCCGCGATCGTCTTGCCGGGCGTAGGTGCCTTCGCCGATGCGATGGCGACCCTCGATGAGCTGCGCATAAGCGCGGTCCTTCGTGGGGCAATCGCCGAGAATGTGCCGTTCCTCGGCATCTGCCTCGGGCTCCACCTGCTCTATGAGCAGGGCGAAGAGGGCGCGCTCGAAGGAGCGGACGGTCAGGCGTGGGTGCTTCCCCAAGGGCTCGGCGTGCTGAAGGGAACGGTTCGCGCCCTGCCGCGCACCGACGAGGCGGGGAAGAGCTACAAGATCCCGCATGTGGGGTGGAACAGCATCGAGCGATCGCCCGCTTTCTCCGAGGGCAAGAGATCCTGCGCGCTCCTTGAGGGCATCCCCGACGGGGAGTGGTTCTACTTCACGCATGGCTATGCCGCGCCGCTCAGTGACGCCGATGTTGCGTTCACGATCCATAGTGTGACGTTTCCCAGTGTCGTCATGGCGGGGGAGCGCGCTTGGGGCGTACAATTCCATCCAGAGAAAAGTTCCGACGCCGGCGCACGGTTGCTCAGCAACTTCGTCGCGCTCGCGCGATGAACATCCGATTCGAAGAACGACGAGGTGATGGACGTGTATCTTCTGCCTGCAATCGATATTTTGGGTGGTGAGGCGGTGCGCCTCGCCAAGGGCGACTATCAACAGGTGACGGTCTACAACGAAGACCCTGCCGCACAGGCGCAGGACTTCGCCGCCGCGGGCGCGCATTGGATCCACGTCGTCGACCTCGACGGTGCGAAATCCGGCACGCCGCAAAATTACCAGATCGTCGAGCGGATCCTCGCCCGCACGAACCTCTCCATCGAGGTCGGCGGCGGTGTACGCTCCATCTCGACCATCGACCGCCTTCTGCATGCCGGTGCGTCGCGCGTGGTCTTGGGCACGGCGCTCGTGCGCGATCCCGAATTCGCCAAGAAGGCCGTGAAGAAATTCGGCCCCGATGTGCTCGTCGCGGGCATCGACGCGCGCGACGGCGAGGTGGCCATCAGCGGCTGGGTCGAGGGATCGGGCGTGAACGCGACCGAGCTGGCGCGCTTGGCGCGTGATTTCGGCTATGAGCACCTCATCTACACCGACATCTCGCGCGACGGCCTGCGCGTCGGCGTGAACACGCAGGACTACATCGCGATGGCGATAGCGTTCGGCCATCCGGTGATCGCGAGCGGCGGCGTGGCGAGCGTCGAGGACATCAAGACCCTCGCCCAATGCGCCTCATCGATCGAGGGCGTCATCGCCGGCCGCGCGCTCTACGAGGGTTCGCTCACCGTGGAGGAGGGCGTGGAAGCGTGCGCATCGGTTTCGTGACGGTTGGCAGGGAAAGGCGCTAACGATGCTCGCGAAACGCGTCATAGCCTGCCTCGATGTGAAGGACGGGCGCGTCGTCAAGGGCGTGAACTTCGTCGGCTTGCGCGATGCGGGCGACCCCATCGAACTCGCGCAGCGCTATGACGAACAGCGCGCCGACGAGGTGGTGTTTCTCGACATCACCGCGACGAGCGACGCGCGCAAGACCGTCGTGGACCTCGCGAGCCGAGCGAGCGAGGAACTCCATCTGCCCTATTGCGTCGGCGGGGGCCTTCGCAGCGTTGCCGACATCCGCCAGATGATCGCCGCCGGCGCCGATAAAATCTCGCTCAACTCGGCGGCGGTGAAGGCTCCCGAGCTCATCACGCAGGCGGCTGCTGCGTTCGGCACCCAGGCCATCGTCGTCGCGATCGACGCGAAAGCGGTGGCCGGAAACCCGAACAAGTGGGAGGTCTATGTGGCGGGAGGCCGTACGCCAACGGGCATCGATGTGCTTGCATGGGCGCGCGAGGCGGCACGCCGCGGGGCAGGCGAGATCCTCCTCACCTCCATGGATCGCGACGGTTCGCGCGACGGCTTCGACTGCGCTCTCACGCGGGCGGTGGCCCGCGCGGTGCCGATTCCCGTCATAGCGAGCGGCGGCGTCGGCAAAATCGAGCATTTCGCGGAGGGCATCATCGAAGGCGAGGCGGACGCCGTGCTGGCGGCGAGCGTGTTCCATTATGGCGAGATGACCATCCTCGATGTGAAGCGCTACCTTGCCTCGGTCGGCATTCCGGTGAGGCTGTAGCCATGGAGCGCGCGAACGATTTCCATGAGGCGATCGATGGCCTCACGTATGACGAGCGCGGTTTGATACCCTGCATCGTCCAAGACGAGGAGAGCGGCGAGGTGCTCATGATGGCATGGATGAACCGCGAGTCCCTGCAGCGGACATTATCCGACGGGAGCCTCTGGTTTTTCTCGCGGAGCCGCCAGGAGCTTTGGCACAAGGGCGAGACGTCGGGGAACTTCATGTATCTGAAGGCGATGCGCTATGACTGCGACGCCGATACGCTGCTTGCCAAGGTTCGGCCGGCGGGCCCGGCCTGCCATACGGGCGAGCGTTCCTGCTTCTTTCGCACCCTTTTCGCGGGTCTTTCGGGCGAATAATCGCTTTTCTCAGCTTGAAAGCGCAGGTGACATGCGTTACCATGAACTCGTTTCTGCCGCGTAACGCCGATTTTGAAAAATGACGCAGTGCCATCGCGGCGAGGATCCCAATCAATATCAGGAAGTACTTTGAATCAATCTATTTGGTCATTTTGTTGTGAATGCGCCCTCATGGGGCGCGGTCGTCGTCTGTAAGGAGGACCGGTGAAGTTTTTTCTCGACACGGCGGATTTGAAGGAAATTGAGGAGGCGGCCAGCTGGGGAGCGCTTGCGGGCGTGACGACGAACCCCACGCTCTACGCGCGCATCGGCGGAAAACTCGCCGATTTCCATGCGCACATCAAGCGGATCTGCGACATTGTCGACGGTCCGGTTTCGGCCGAGAGCGTCGCGATGACCCGCGATGAGATCATCCGCGACGGGCGCGAGCTCGCGAGCATCGCCCCGAACGTCGTCGTGAAGATCCCCGCGATGGTCGAGGGCCTCGCCGCCTGCCGTGCCCTTGCCGACGAGGGCATTCGCGTGAATATGACGCTCTGCTTCACGGTGCCGCAGGCCATTCTCGCCGCGCGCGCGGGCGCCCGCTACATCTCGCCCTTCGTCGGGCGCTTCGATGACATTTCGGAAGACGGGATCGCCCAGCTCTCCGATGTGGTGACGGCCATCAACAACTACGATTTCTCCGAGAGCACGGTGGCGGGGGAGCAGATCGAGATCATCGCCGCCTCCATTCGCAGCGCGAACCATGTGACGCAGGCGGCGCTCATGGGCGCCGACATCGCGACGGTGCCGTTCGCGACGCTGAAGAAATGCATCCAGCATCCATTGACCGACCGCGGTCTTGAGGCATTTTTGAAAGATTGGGAGAAAGTACAGTAAATGGCAGAGAGCGAAATCATTCCTACTCCTGAAACCGCCCCCGAGCCCGCCGAGGCGCCGAAGAAGCGGCGGGGACGTCCGCCGAAGAAGATCCAGCCCGAGGTGGAGGTGGCGCTTCCGAACGCATCGTTCACGATGGAAAGCGTCGTGGAGGCCGGCGCCGATGCGGGCGAGACCGTTGCATCGGATGCAGCGAGCGAGGCGCCCGTGGTCACGGAGCCGCCGAAAAGACGTCGCGGAAGGCCCCCGAAGGCTGAGACCCTCGCAAGGCGGGCTGCTGCTGCGGCTGTGGAGCCCGAGGAGCCTTCGAAGCAGGCGGCTGACGAGGCGGCGAAGAGGGACGCTTCGGCTTCCCCGAAGGAGAAGGAAGAAGGCGAGGGCGAAAAACGCCAGACGGTGACGGTCGTGAGAAACAACAACCGCACCTCCACCGCCCGCGCATCGCGCTCCTACAACCAGCAGGGAACGGGCGCTTCCCAGGGGGGCTCGGCGGGCGACCATCGCCGCCAACGCCGCCAGCATGCCTCGCCGCGCCAGCAGCGCGAGATCGTTCCGAGCGTTGATAAAGACGAGCTCGCCGCTCTCAAGCTCGTCGAGCTCAAGCAGAAGGCCCAGGAGCTCAACATCGCCATCGAGGGCATGAAGAAGGCCCAACTCGTCGATGCGATCTACGATGCGATGATCAGGGCCGAGGGCTTCATGGAGGTCGAGGGCATCCTCGACATCCTTGCCGACGGCTACGGCTTTCTGCGCACGCAGGGCTATCTGCCGAGCGAGACCGACGCCTACGTGGGCCTGTCAACGATCCGTCGCAACGGATTGCGCAAGGGCGATATGGTGCGGGGTCAGACCCGCCCCGCTCGCGAGAACGAGAAATACGCGGCGATCCAGAAGGTGATCTCGGTCAACGGCGTTCCCGCCGAGGAGATCGCCTCGCGTCCCCGCTTCGCCGACTTGACGCCGGTGTTTCCCGATGAGCGCTTCCTCATGGAGCATGGGAAGAATACCATCACCGCGCGCGTGATCGATTTGGTTGCCCCGATCGGCAAGGGCCAACGCGGCTTGATCGTCTCACCGCCGAAGGCGGGCAAGACCACCATCTTGAAGGATATTGCAGCCTCGATCTGGGCGAACAATCCCGAGGTGCATCTCATGTGCCTCTTGGTGGACGAGCGTCCCGAAGAGGTGACCGATATGGAGCGCTCGATCCACGGCGAGGTGATCTCATCGACCTTCGATATGCCCTCCGAAAACCACATCTCCGTCGCCGAGCTCGTGATCGAACGCGCGAAGCGCCTGGTGGAGGGCGGTGCCGACGTCGTGATCCTGCTCGACTCGATCACGCGCCTCGCGCGCGCCTACAACCTCGCGCAGCCCGCTTCGGGGCGCATCCTCTCCGGCGGCGTGGATTCCACGGCCCTCTATCCGCCGAAGCGCTTCCTCGGCGCCGCGCGCAACATCGAGGGCGGCGGATCGCTGACCATCTTGGCCTCGGCCCTCATCGACACGGGGTCGAAGATGGACGAGGTGATCTTCGAGGAGTTCAAGGGCACCGGCAACATGGAGCTCAAGCTCGACCGCAGCCTCGCCGATCGCCGCATCTTTCCCGCGATCGATCCGGTCTCGAGCGGCACGCGCAAGGAGGAGCTGCTGCTCGATCCGCAGGAGGCGCCGCTGATCTGGGCGGTTCGCCGCATCCTCGCGAATTTGAACAATACCGAGCGGGCGATGGACATGCTCATCAAATCGCTCAAGCAGACCGATTCCAACCAGGAGTTTTTGATTCGCACGGCCAAGAAGGCGCAATCCCAGCACGGCAAGCTCGATGAGGGAATGGAGCTCTGACACGCGGGTGCGGGTACCGACCGTTCTGCCGTGGGGGAATCGAGGTGACGATGATGCCGAACAGCAACTGGCAAAATGACATGTGGCACGCGCCGCAAGACGAGCATCGGCAACAGGCGCAAGCTGCCGGGGCCGCGAAGGAGGCTGCGGACGCGCAGGGTGCGCCTCGCCAGACAGCGGAAGCAGGGCATGCGCCCGCGCAGGCCGCACAGTCCACCACGCAGCCCGCACGGCCGATGGCAGGGCAGGCGCCGGCATACGGCGGCTACGCTTCGCCGGCTGCGGGCGGTATGGTCTTCGCGGCCCCTCCGAAGCAGAAGAGCCATACGTGGATCGTCGCGCTCGTCGTCATCGTCCTGCTCTTCGCGCTCATCTTCTTCTGCATCTCCTCGTGCACCTCGTTGGTCTCCTCGACGCTCGGCCAGGCGACCTCGCTTACCACGGTGCATCAGACCGTGGCCACGAGCGGGCCGACGATCGGCATCATCGAGGTGACGGGAACGATCCAATACGACGGCACGACCTCGAGCCCCGAGGGGCTGAAGTCCCAGCTCGACCGCGCCGAGAACGATCCGAACATCAAGGCCGTGGTCCTGCGCGTCGATTCGGGGGGAGGCACGTCGACCGCCGGCGAGGAGATGGCGATATACGTGCGGGACTTCTCGAAGCCCGTGGTCGTCTCAAGCGCATCGCTGAATGCGAGCGCCGCCTATGAGATCTCCTCGCAGGCCGACTACATCTTCGTCGATGAGACCACGGCGATCGGCTCGATCGGCACGATCATGCAGATGACGGATCTCTCCGGTCTCATGGAGATGCTCGGCATCAAGATGGAGATGATCGTCTCCTCGCCCTCGAAGGATGCGAGTTTCGGCTATCGTCCGTTGACCGACGAGGAGCGCGAGCACTATCAGGCGATGGTCGATCAGATCAACCAGACGTTCATCGACAAGGTGGCGGCGGGGCGCAATATGAGCGTCGAGGATGTGACGAAATTGGCGAACGGCATGACCTACACCGGCATCGATGCGGTGCAGAACGGCTTGGCCGACGAGATCGGCACGCTCGGCGCTGCGACGGCGAAGGCATGTGAGCTGGCAGACATCGATGAGGCCGCGACGATGTATCTCCGCCCCGCGGCAACGACGAATCTTTCCGCCCTCATCGACTATCTGCGATCTGAGGATGAGAACATCAGCGTTTCGGATCTGGAGCGCTTAGCGAAGGAATTGGAAGGGTATGACACAGTTTCCAGCAACGACGAATGAGGTTATCTGGCCTGCCAAAGCGGTCGTCACCGCGGGCATGCCGTATGGGAACAAGCCGCTGCATTTCGGCCATATCGGCGGCGTCTTCATTCCCGCCGACGCTTTCGCGCGGTTTCTGCGCGACCGCATCGGCAAGGACAATGTGCGCTTCGTCTCAGGCACCGATTGCTTCGGCTCTCCGATTGAGGAGGGCTATCGCAAGCTCGTCGAGGCGGGCGAGTTCGAGGGCACGATCGAAGACTATGTGGCGAAGAACCACGACTCCCAAAAGCGCGTGCTCAACGCCTTCGACATCAGCCTCGACATCTTCGACGGCTCCGGCATCGGACATGCCGGCGACATCCATCAGATGGTGTCCGACGCCTTCCTTGAGCGCCTCTATTTGAACGGCTGGCTCCATCTAGAGGAGACGTTGCAGTTCTACGACACGCAGGCGCAGATGTTCCTCAACGGCCGCCAGGTCATCGGCCGATGCCCCGTCCAAGGCTGCAAGTCGGACAAGGCGTATGCTGATGAATGCGACCTCGGGCATCAATATGAGCCCGAAGACCTCATCAACCCGATTTCGACGGTCTCCGAGACCGTTCCGGAGATGAGGCCGGTCGCCAACTGGTATTTCGATTTACCCGCCTATCACGATTATCTGGTGGGCTTCGCCAATCGGCTTGAGGAAGATCCCGAGATCCGCCCGATCGTCTATCAGACGATCCGCGAGTTCCTCGCCGCCCCGATCATCTACGTGAAAAACGAGGCGCGCGAGAGCTACGAGGCCATCGCCCATACCTTGCCAGAGCACCAGCTCCATGAGGCCGAGGAGGGCAAGCAGAGCTTCGAGATCGAATTTCAGACGATAGGGGAGCGCGATCGGGCGCGCACCGCGCTTTCGCAGGCGGGCATCCGCTTCCGCACGGGCAAATGCCTCGTGCCGTTTCGCCTCACGGGCAACGCGAGCTGGGGCGTGGCCGCGCCTTCCCTTGAGGGCGTGGAGGGCCTCAGCGTCTGGTGCTGGCCGGAATCGCTTTGGGCGCCGATCTCGTTTACGATCGCCGTGAATGACGAGCGCGGCCTCCCGCGCGATACATGGCGCGATTTCTGGTGCTCGGAAGACGCCCGCGTCTACCAGTTCATCGGGCAGGACAACCTCTATTTCTACGGGGTGGCCCAGCCCGCCCTCTTCGAGGCGCTCGAGCCCGGCGGGATCCTCACCGACGGCACCGAGGCCGCACCGCTGCGCCAAACGACGCTCATCGCGAACCACCACGTGCTCTTCGGCAAGAAGAAAGCTTCGTCATCAGGAGCGATACCGCCGCCGACGGGCGATGAGCTGCTCGAGCACTACACCGTCGAGCAGTTGCGGGCGCATTTCCTCGCGCTCGGCCTCGACCAGCGCTCGGTGAGCTTTCAGCCCAAGCCGTTCAATCCCGACGAGAAGGTGCGTGAGGACGCGCGCGTGGCCGATCCGGTGCTCAAAGAGGGCGCGCTCGTCACCAACGTGTTCAATCGCCTCGCGCGGAGCTGCTTCTTCGAGGCGAAGAACAACTTCGAGTGCTCGCTTCCGATCGGCAAGGTGAGCGATGAGGTGCGCGCACGGGCCCATGAGGCGCTGCAGGAATACGATCGCATCATGCACCGTGTGGAGCTCCACTCGATCATGTCGCTCGTGGACGATTTCATCCGCTGGGCGAACAAGTATTGGACCGAGCAGATCCGCCTCGCCGAGCTTGCGGGCGACAAGGAGCGCCGCATGCAGGTGCTCATCGATTCGTTTCATCTGCTCCGCATAGCGACGCTGCTCATGCACCCGATCGTGCCACGGGGCTGCGAGATGATCTGCGAATACCTGAATTTCGATCCCGATGAGTTCTTCAGCTGGAACTATGATTTCGAAGGCGTCGAGGAGCTCTGCGGGGCGATGGAGATCGATGCGGGGTTCCACCGCATCCAAGAGCTGCCACCGCGCTTCGATTTCTTCAAGCGCCATCCATCGCAGCTGAAATAGGGGCCAGAGCGAGGAACGGGCGAAGAGGGCGATGGCAGAGGAAGATCGGGAAAAGCTTGCGGAGAAGCGTCGCGCCTTAGGCGATATGGGCATCAACCAACCCGACATCGCCCTCATCTTCGAGGGTGGGGGCATGCGCTGTGCGGCGACCGCCGGCTTTGTCGTGACGCTGCTTGAGAACAACCTCAACTTTCCGATGGTCTACGGCATATCGGCCGGTTCGAGCCATGCGATCAACTACCTGTCGCGCGACACCGACCGTGCCCGTGCCTCCTTTGTCGACCTCGTGCTCGATCCGCAGTTCGGCGGCTGGAAGAGCATGCTGAGCGGTAAGGGCTATTTCAACGCGGCCTATCTCTACGAGGGCATCATCGAGGAGCTCGAGGGAAGCGACGCCGATATGGCCTTCGCGGCGAAGACCTTCTTCGAAAACCCCGCCGACCTTCATATCGAAGCCTTCGATTGGGAAAGCGGCGAGACCGTGGCGTGGACGAAGCGCGACATGCACACGGCCCTCGAGATCGGCCGCTATGTGCGGGCATCCTCTTCGATGCCGGGCTTCATGCCGCCTGCGACGATCGACGGCCACACCTATATGGACGGCGGCATCGGCGAAAGCTGGGGCATCCTCCTGGACGCCGCGAAAGCTGACGGGTTCACCAAATTCGTCGTCGTGCGCACGCAGGAGCATGATTATCGCAAGCATCCGCTGCCGGCCTATCAGCGGGCGCTCTTCCGCCTGATGTTCCGCAAGCATCCGAGCGTCGCTCAGCGCTCGATCGATCGTTGGCGGCCCTACAACGCGATCCTCGATGAGCTCGATGAGCTGGAGGCGCAAGGCTCTGCCTTCGTCTATTGCCCCGATAAGATGCCCATCGGCAATCGCGAGACGGACTACGGGAAGCTGAAGGCCGCCTACGATGACGGCTATGCCCAATCGCAGCGCGAACTCCCGCGCCTGCTTTCGTGGTTGGAAAAGCAGAAACGCTCGTAACGAGCGCTCCTGCATGACTTCGTTATTATCCCGCGCGGCTTGAGGGAACTCGTCAATCGCGCAGCTTCGCGATGCCCTCCCTGATTGTCTGGTGCAGCTCGTCAAGCCCCGCCTCGTCCTCGGTCCACTGATGCGTGAGCGTTCCCAAGGGAAGCGCGTATCCGCACGCCTCGAGTTCCTCGGCGACCTTCTTCGGTCCGAGGGGCGCCCAGCCGTATGAGCCGAAGGGAATGCCGACGATGCCCGCGCGCCCTTTGGGCGTGAGCCCGCGCAGGTAGCAGAGGAAGGCGGCGACGGTCGGCAACATCCCCGAATTGAGCGTCGGCGAGCCCACGGCGAGATATTTCGCCGTCAGCGTTTCGGTCATGATGTCGGAGATGTGGTTCACCTTGAGGTCGAACAGGCGGACGGGAATGCCGCTTTCCATGAAGGCGTCGGCGATCTGCAGCGCCATCGCCTCGGTGGTGTGCCACATGGAATCGTAGACGATGAGCGCGTACTCCTCGGTTTCCATCGAGCTCCACCGACGATAGCGCGAGAGGATCTCGTCTTTATGGCTGCGCCAGATGATGCCGTGGGCGGGTGCGATTATGTCGATGTCGAGCGGTGCGACGGCCTCGAGGGCCTTGGCAACGTTCTTCGCATAGGGCATCACGATGTTCGCATAGTATTTCTTCGCCTGGGCGAGGATCTCGGGAAGGTCCTCTTCGTCGTCGAAGCGCTTGGACGAGGCGAAATGCTGCCCGAAGGCGTCGTTTGAGAAGAGCAGCTTGTCGGAGGCGGAGTAGGTGACCATGTTGTCGGGCCAATGGACCATCGTCGTCTGCACAAAGCTCAAGGTGCGCTTGCCGATCGAGAGCTCGTCGCCCGTCTTCACCGGATGATAGTTGTAGCCGTCCCCGTAATGGGCCTTGAGGCCGGAGAGGCCGTGCGGTGCGCCCGTCACGAGAAGCGCGTTCGGGCAAAGCTCCATGATGCGGGGGATCGACCCCGAATGATCCTGCTCCACATGGTTTGAGATCAGGATGTCGATCTTCGTGGGATCGCACACGTCCTCAAGGCGCTCGATCAATTCGTCCTCGAAACCGGGCTTGCAGGTGTCGATGAGGGTGAGCTTCTCGTCCTTGATAAGGTAGGCGTTATAGGTCGAGCCACGGTCAGTGGTGTACCCGTGGAAATTGCGCTCGTTCCAATCGATGACGCCGACCCAATAGATGTCCGGCTTGATCTCTACCGCATGCAGCATGGCTACCTCCTGAGATGAACGGTCTGCTCTCCGCTGCCCACCATAGCACAACATCAGGGCGATGGCCTCCATTTCCCCATCTCGAAAGGGGGCGGTAAAGTTCGGCATTTGCGGAAAGCCTGCGGTAAGGTGCGGCATTTCTTGGAAAGCATGCGAGTTGCCGGCTTTTCCGGCGCCATTTCCGGCGAGATGGGCGTTTGTGGAAAGATTCGCACGGTATTTTGACAATCCATGGGGGAATGGTAAACTTGGAAGGCTTTTAATCACACATGCTTTTGCGACCGACGTCCGCCAGTGGCCACCGGAAAAAGGCTGCGGATCTGCGGGATGACCAAAAGCAGAGGACTAACGAATGGAGATGCAATGAGCAAGATCAGCATTGCCACGCTTTTGGACGCTGGCAGCCACTTCGGCCATCAGACCCGCCGCTGGAACCCCAAGATGAAGCCCTATATCTTCGGCAGCCGCGGTGACATCTACATCATCGACCTCAAGCAGACGCTCATCGGCCTCGACCAGGCGTACACCTTCGTGAGCGACATCTGCCGCAAGGGCGGCACGGTGCTTTTCGTCGGCACGAAGAAGCAGGCCCAGGAAGCGGTCGCCGACGCCGCGAACCGCTGCGGCATGCCCTATGTGAACTCCCGCTGGCTCGGCGGCATGCTCACGAACTTCGTGACCATCCGCTCCCGCGTGAACCGCATGGAGGAACTCGAGGCGATGGAAGCCGATGGGCGCATGGACCTGCTGCCGAAGAAAGAGCAGATCAAGCTCCGCAAAGAGCTCGGGAAGCTGCAGACGAACCTCAACGGCATCCGCAATATGAAGCGCGCGCCCGAGGCCGTCTTCATCATCGACACGAACCGTGAGATCATCGCGATCCACGAGGCGCGCCGCCTCGGCATTCCGATCGTCGGCACGCTCGACACCAACTGCGATCCCGACGACGTCGATTTCGGCATTCCCGCCAACGACGACGCGATCCGCTCGGTCCGCCTTCTCGCCGACTTCATCGCCGACGCCGTCGTCGCCGGAATCGGCGCGCCGGTGAGCGCCGAGGAGATGGCGGGCATCACCGCTGCGGCTGAGGCGACCGCCGACGCCGCGCTTGCCGCTGAGGTCGCGTCGGGCGAGGCCGTCGCTGCCGCGCAGATCGTTGAGGCGAGCGATGCCGCCACGTCCGAGGAGAAGCAGGCGGCAGAGCGCACGGCCGTCGCGGCGATGGCTGCGGCTGCTGAGGCCGAGGTGGAGGCCGCCGATGCCTCCGTCTATGAAGAGGTCGTCAAAGAGAACGCCTAAGCAGGAAAACAGGGAAACTATCACGTATGAAGGCATCGCGCCTTATCGGATAAGAGAGGAGTTATCATGGCAGAGATCAGCGCTGCGATGGTCAAAGAGCTTCGTGAGATGACAGGTGCCGGCATGATGGAGTGCAAGAAAGCGCTCGTTGAGGCCGAGGGAGATATGGATAAGGCGGTCGACGTGCTCCGCACGCGCGGCCTGGCGGCTGCGGCGAAGCGCGCGGGCCGCGATACGAACGAGGGAACCGTCATGGCGCTCGTCGCGGACAACTGCAAAGAGGGCGCCGTTGTCGAGCTGAACTGCGAGACCGACTTCGTCGGCATCAACGAGAAATTCAAGGCGTACGCCGAGCGCGTCGCCCGTGCGGCGCTCGACGCGAAGCCGGCAGACGTCGAGGCCCTTCTCAAGGCACAGGTCGACGGCGAGACCGTTGAGGACGTCATCACCGACTGCATCCATGTGCTCGGCGAGAACACCAAGGTGTCCCATGTGGCCGTCCTTGAGGCAGACGGCATTTCCTCCTACATCCACGGCGGCGGAAAGATCGGCGTGCTGGTCGGATTCGGCCTGGAGGGCATCGACCCCACAAGCGAGGGCTTCCAGCGCCTCGGGCGCGATATCGCGATGCAGGTCGCCGCGGCGAACCCCGTGGCACCGACGCGCGAGGCCGTTCCCGCCGACGTCGTCGCCCATGAGATGGAGATCTACAAGGCACAGGCCGCCGAGTCGGGCAAGCCTGAGAACATCCAGGAGAAGATGGCGACCGGCCGCCTTGAGAAATACTACAAGGAGAATTGCCTCACCGAGCAGGCGTATGTGAAGAACCCCGACGAGAGCGTGGGCAACCATGTCGCCCATGTGGCCAAAGAGCTCGGGGGCACCGTCACGGTGCAGTCATTCGTGCGCGTCCAGCTTGGCGCTTAGGTTTTTCAACATCGTCTGCCAACGCTTAAGGAAGGGCCTTTCTGCGGAAGGGCCTTTTCCAAAAGCGCTGGCAGAGTCGAGATAGGGCTTGCTCATGGCTTGTGAAATCATCGTCGTTCATGGCAACAAGCAGCTTTCCGGAGAGGTCACCGTCTCAGGAGCGAAGAACTCGGCCTTGAAGCTCATGGCGGCATCGCTTCTCGCCCGTGGCCCCGTCATCATCCACAACGTTCCGCTCATCTCAGACATCGAGACGATGGCGAAGGTCCTTCGCGGGCTCGGCGCCACGATTGAGCGCGACGGGCACACGCTCGCGATCGACACCGCCGAGGTGACGAGATTCGAGGCCCCCTATGAGCTCGTCTCCAAGATGAGGGCGAGCATCTCGGTGCTCGGGCCGCTGATCGGCCGCTTCGGGAAGGCCCGCGTGGCGATGCCGGGCGGCTGCCAGATCGGCGCGCGGAAGATCGACATGCATTTCGCGGGGCTCTCCGCCCTTGGCGTCACCTTCGACGTCGACCACGGCATACTCATCGCCCAGACGCCCGACGGGCTCCATGGCGCGAACGTCACGCTCGAGTTCCCGAGCGTCGGTGCGACGGAGAACATTCTCATGGCCGCCGTTGCGGCAGAGGGCTCCACCGTCATCGAGAACGCCGCGCGCGAGCCCGAGATCGAGGATCTCATCCAGTTTCTCTGCGCGATGGGCGCCCGCATC
>CANQRF010000032.1 GCA_947626195.1 uncultured Eggerthellaceae bacterium | reverse complement strand
GCGCCCTAGTTTCTTGAAAAAATCAATGGCGAATTCGAAAAGGGGAAGCACGACCCCCAATAATCAGCGTTTCCCTAAATTAACACGGGGGCCTTGCGGGGTGTCTTCGATGGAGAAGCCCAGCTCGGCGAGGCCATCGCGAATCGCATCGGCCTTTGCCCAATCCTTGTTCTCACGCGCCTTGGTGCGTGCGTCAAGAAGCACATCCACTGCCTCAATGACGTCGGCGCCATCATAGCCCGCGAGGTCATCGGCAAGGAAGATCACCTCGAAGGGGTAAGTATCTTCCTCCTCCTGATCCTCGGAGGCGATATCGAGGCCGAGCACGCCCAGAAGCTCGACAACGTTGTCGCGCACGATAGCGAGCGGAATGGCATCCACCTGCGAGATAGTCTTATCCGCCAGCTCAGCGTTGATCGTCGTGCAGAGCGTGAAGAGCGAGCCCAAGGCAGCGGGTGCGTTGAAGTCGTCGTCCATCGCGGTGACGATCTCGTCTTTCGCCGCATAGCAGGCTGCCAAGAGCATGTCGGTGTCAATGGCGGCGGGCATCTCGTACTGCGCGTGCGCCATCTGCCAGTCCATGTTCTTCAGCGTGTTCTCAAGCCGCGTGAGCGCAACGTCGGCCTCGCCAAGGCGCTCGTCAGAGAAATCGAGCGGGCTGCGGTAGTGGGTCTGCAACATGAGCATGCGCAACGCCTGCGGGCGGGTGTTCTCCAGCACCTCATGGAGCAGCATGAAATTGCCGGTGGACTTGCTCATCTTCTCGGAATTTATCTGCAACATGCCCGAATGCATCCAATAGTTTGCAAAGCCGCAATCGCATGCCGCCTCGGATTGCGCGCGCTCGTTCTCATGATGGGGAAACACGAGGTCGGAGCCGCCGCCGTGAATATCGAACGGCAATCCGAGATACTTCCGCGACATCGCGGAGCATTCGATATGCCAGCCGGGGCGCCCTTTCCCCCACGGAGAATCCCATGAGGGCTCTCCGGGCTTCGCCGCCTTCCAGAGCGCGAAGTCGAGCGGATCGCGCTTGCGGTCTTCGAGGCCCTGCCCATCGGCGGCCAGTTCGCGATGGCCCGCTTCCATATCTTCGATATTGCGACCGGAAAGCGCGCCGTAATCCTCATACGAACGCACGGAGAAATAGACGTCGCCATCCACTTCGTACGCATGCCCGCGCTCTACCAGCTCGCTCACGAGTTCGATCATGGATTCGATCTCCTCGGTCGCCTTTGGACGAATATCGGGATCGAGCACACCGGCGGCATGCATGTCGTTGATGAACGCCTCGGTGTACTGCTCGGCGATGTCGGCGGCGGTAGTGCCCTCTTCGCGAGCACGGTTGATGATCTTGTCGTCAATATCGGTGATGTTCTGGACGAACGTCACGTCGTAGCCACGCCACGTCAGGTAACGGCGGATCGTGTCGAACGAGAGGAAGGTGCGGGCATTGCCGATATGGATGCGGTTATACACCGTGGGACCGCATACGTACATGCTCACTTTGCCCTCTTCACGAGGGATGAAATCAACCTTTTTCCGTTGCTTCGTGTCGTAGAGTCGAATCATGACCATCTCCTTCTTCAGAATGCCACGATTGTAACACTACGCAAGCGCTCCGACGCAAATCCGCCCGCTAAAGTATAAGCGCAGTTGGGGTAAAGGATTTCTGCGAGGTTCAATGCTCCCGAGGAAACGGAGGGGTCGAGGATATAGCAGGTTCAAAAGGGGCGTCGGGATGCGCACAAAGCGAAAACAAGGCGAATCCTTTTCGCGAAGGGGTGAGGGGGCTGAGAGTGAATGCCGAGCAGTTGAGAGATTCGCCATAATGCGCAAGCGGCGAATCTACTCAACGTAAGCGAGGCCCTTGAACTCGAACGCCCCCTCGCCCGAGCGGATGTGACAAGGGGGCGTTCGGCAGAACGGCGGAACCCAACTTAGCAATAGAACAAGATGTCGTTATAGGTCGGGTAAGGCCAGCGTTCGCTTCCGACCTCAACCTCCATCTCGTCAACGACGGCACGTAGCTTCTCCATGGCGGGAATGACCTCGTAGGCGCTCACGTTCGCACGCTCTTGCTGGTCTTCGATCGTCTTCGCCTTTTTATGCGCGGCGTCGAGCGTCGCAAGATGCACGTTGATCTCGTTCGTGCCATCGAGGAGTTTCTGCAGGCGATTCTTCTGATTGTGGAGATCCGCCTCGGGAGCAACTTCACGGATGGAGATCATATTCGACGCGATGTCGCCGGCAAAATCGTTGATCGCCGGAAGGATCGTGCGTCGCACCATGCTCATCATCGTCTTCGCCTCGATGTTGATGAGCTTGTTGTACTTTTCGAGTTTCACCTCATAGCGGCTGCGAACCTCTGTCTCCGAGAGAACGCCGAATTCCTCGAAGAGCGCGATCGATTTCGGCGCCACGAAGCATGGCAGCGCGTCCGCCGTCGTGCGGTTGTTCGCCAAACCGCGCTTCTCAGCCTCAATCGGCCATTCGTCAGAATAGCCGTTGCCATTGAAGATGATGCGCTGATGGTCGCGCAGGGTCTTCTTGATGTAGGCGATCGCCGCATGCTCGAACGTTGCGCCCGTCTTCCCATCCATCTCGTCGGCGAATTCCTTGAGCGACTTCGCCATCGCGGTGTTGAGCACCATGTTGCAATCGGAAAGATTCACCGAAGAGCCGGGCATGCGGAACTCGAACTTGTTGCCCGTGAAGGCGAAGGGGCTCGTGCGGTTACGGTCGGTGTTGTCGATGAGGAAGCTCGGAAGCACGTCAACGCCGAGATCCATCGAAACGCGGTCGGCGCTTTCGTATTCGGTGTCGCTGATGAGCGCATCCACGATCGCACCCAGCTCATCGCCCAAGAAGATGGAGACGATGGCAGGCGGTGCCTCGTTCGCACCCAAGCGGTGGTCGTTGCCCGCCGAGGCGACGGTCATGCGCAGAAGCTCTTGGTATTCATCGACCGCTTGGATGACGCCTGTCAAGAAGACAAGGAAGCGGAGATTTTCCATCGGACTCTCGCCAGGGTCGAGCAGGTTCTTCTTTCCGGCGGAAATCGACCAGTTGTTGTGCTTGCCCGAACCGTTGATGCCCTCGAAGGGCTTTTCGTGCTGGAGGCAAACCAATCCATAATGGGAGGCCAGCAGTTTCATTTTCTCCATCGTGAGCAGGTTCTCATCGATGGCGCGGTTCGCGTTGGTGAAGATGGGGGCGAGTTCGTGCTGGGCGGGCGCCACCTCGTTGTGCTTCGTCTTCGCCGACACGCCGAGCGCCCAGAGCTCGTCGTCAAGCTCCTTCATGAACTCGTTCACCGTCGGACGGATGGCGCCGAAGTAATGCTCCTCGAGCTCTTGGCCCTTGCACGGCGCATGGCCGAAGAGGGTGCGCCCCGTCATGATGAGATCCATGCGCTGCTCGAAATCCTTTTCGGAAATGAGGAAATACTCCTGCTCTGAGCCGACCGTCGTCACGATGCGTTGCGGCTCTTCGCCGAAAAGACCAAGCACGCGGTTCGCCTCGACCTCGATCGCCTTCATGGAACGCAGAAGCGGCGTCTTCTTATCGAGCGCCTCGCCCGTATAGCTGCAGAACGCCGTGGGGATGCAGAGCACCTCGTCTTTGATGAAGGCGTAGCTCGTGGGATCCCATGCGGTGTAGCCACGCGCCTCAAAGGTGGCGCGAAGGCCGCCCGAAGGGAAGCTCGAGGCGTCTGGCTCGCCTTGGATAAGCTCTTTGCCGGAGAAGCTCATGATCGCACGACCGTCCGACATCGGCTCGATGAAGCTGTCGTGCTTTTCGGAGGTGATGCCAGAAAGTGGCTGGAACCAGTGCGTGAAGTGCGTGGCGCCCTTTTCGATCGCCCACTCCTTCATCGCATGGGCGACGACGTTGGCGACCTCGAGGTTCAGCGGTTCGCCCTGCTTGATCGTCTTCATGAGCTGCTTATACGTCGCCGATGGGAGCCGTTCTTGCATCGTATGCTCGTTGAATACCATCGAACCGTAGATTTCTGACACTTTAGCCATGTGCGTTACGCTCCTCACTTCTCGGCTTCGGCCAATTACCCCATGATGCCGCTTTGCGGTCTGCCAGCTGTTTGTCACCACGATACCACGGCGATGCTTCGCGAAACGCGAGCTTGCGCGATGAGTTCGCCCGGCTTTGGCTCGCTTGACGCCTTTGGCTCGCTTGGCGGCGATTCGCTCGCGCCGTTGACACATTCGCGCCTCTGGCTCGCGGCCGACAGCACGCAGACCCTTGCGGCATGTTAGCGTTCACGCTATCGGGAAAATGTTTCGAGCAGTTTAAGAGCCGCGCAAATGCATGTTTCCGAAGAAACTTGCTGAGCAACTTTCTTATGATCATACCGATTGTGTGATGCGGAAACCTTCCCTTTTTTCCATAGTTTAAGCAGCCCAGAACACGGGATGATCAACAAGGAAGGGAGTCCGTTCATGGGAACCACATTATCAAGAAGATCATTTCTATCATTAGGTGCTCTCGCAGCTGCAGGCGCCACCGCCGCTGGCCTTTCTGCATGCTCACCAGCTGCATCAGCAAACACGAGCACATCCGCACAGGCACCCGCACAGGCTGAGACGACTGCTTCTGAAACAGCGGGCAACGATTGGCTTGGAACCGCACCCGAAACACCTGACTCTTTCGCTGAGGAGATCGAAGCAGACGTTGTCGTTTGCGGCCTTGGTATTTCCGGTGTATCCGCTCTACGCGCAGCAGCCGAAAGCGGTGCCACTGTTGTTGGTTTCGATAAAGCTGAAGCCACTCGTTCCTCGAACGAAATGAGCGCATACGGCAGCTCGCTTTACGCCAGCCGTTTTCCGGATGTGGCAAAGTTCTGGGAGGGGTCTGAGCCGCTGATCCTGAACGCCGTTTCAGAAGGCTGCCTCTATCGTAATGACATTCGGATCCTCCGTCATTGGATGGACATCAACGGTGACGCTGTAGATTGGTACATTGGCGCAATTCCGGAATCGGAATACTCATTCGGAACCTCAGCAAACGGCAATAAGACAGATCCAGAAGCAGAAATTTCCTGCAAGGAGCCGGTTTATCCTGTTCCTGAGCACTATGATCCGGCAACGGAGAATATGCCCTGCATCCCCGGATCCTTCCGTATATCGGGGCCAAAATTCCTGGCAGCAAATCTCGAGAAGGCAAAAGCCGCGGGAGCACAGATTTACACCTTCACCCCCGTCATTAAGCTTCTCACCGATGAAAGTGGAGCAGTGACCGGTGTCGTAGCGCAGAACCAAGACGGAGAATATATTAAGGCGACCGCCACAAAAGGCGTCATCCTTACAACCGGCGATTTTATGAA
>CANQRF010000031.1 GCA_947626195.1 uncultured Eggerthellaceae bacterium | reverse complement strand
GGCAATGCACAGGAGGATCGACTCAAGCGCTGGTGACCTCAAGGCGGCTCTCGTGAAATCCGCCGAGGAGCTGGAAGCTGCGAAAGCGTACATGGTTTCCAATGGCCTGCTTCCCAAGCGCCTTGCTGCACCCGATCAACGTGAGGGCAAACGCTTATACAGGCCAACTTCCACGCGAGGCGCTTTTGCAGATGAGCAGCAGGCCCCTTCGAACCAATTAGAGAAACATGAGAAGCAGCATGACGGGAGGAGAATCCGATGAAAGTCGAGATCCGATACCGGGACAACAGGCTCGATGTGTTCGATACGGCCTCTTTTACCAAGGCGGATCCCTTCGATGGGAAAAACATGCTCACGAACTTCGAGCTGCGCATCGATGCTTTGGGAAACACGGGGCTTTGGCTCACCGCCCATTTCTATGACGCAGCGGAGCCCTATGCGAAGAAGACGAGCGAGGGGGAAACGCCTGTTGCCCGCAGAAAGCGTGGATGGCGCTTCCTGCTTGCCGAAGCAGGAGAGCTCGAGTCAGCCGAAAGCGTGAGCATCGACGGCAAGCCGGTGCTTTTGCGCGTTGCCGGTGAGCTCATAGACATGATCCGCTTTGAGCGTATGTGCTCAATTTGGCTGACCGCATCACCCGGCACACCCGTCGCCAAGCAGGCGGTCCAGCTCTTCGACGAGCTTTGCCGCGCCTATCCCGAAGATGCCGCCGACGGCGAGAGGGTGGCGCGCTTGTGCGGTTTCAGCCTGAGCGCCATTAACGAGCTGAGGGAGCGCATTGCCACATCGAAAAAGGTCGAGGAAGAAGGCGAATGGATCACCGGCCTCGAAGGTTGATGCCCTTCGTAGCTGACAGCTTGGATAGATTCCTGAAAAGAGAGAGGAAGAAATCATGAATGGAGTATTGCTGAGACAAAAGAACATTGTAGGTTTGCTCGCCGTCCTGCTTGTTTCTGCAGCGCTTGCCCTTACGGGAGCGAACAGGGCCTACGCCGCAGACGTGACGCGCATCTTCACCGATGTTGAATCGGGAGCTTGGTATGAGGAGCCGGTCCAATGGGCATACGATAGGGGCTTCATCATGGGATATGCCGACCGCAACGCGCTCGGCCCAAACGACAGCCTGACCCGCGCTCAGGCGGCGATCATCTTGAGCCGTGTCGCGGGTGGCGTCGAGGAGATCGCCTGCAACCAGACGAATCTGCCAGATGTATATGACAATATGTACTACACCTCTGCCGTCAACTGGGCGGTACGGAGCAAATACATCACGGGCTACGCTGATAAAAGCCTCTTCGGCCCAGAGGATCCGATCACCCGAGAGCAGCTCGCGGTGATTCTTCACCGCTTTCTCGGCAATTTGGGCGTTTCCGGAAGCGATGCCGACCTTGATCGCTTTCCTGACAGCTACAAGGTGAGCAGATGGTCGAAAGACGCCGTTTCTTGGGCTGTTTCAAACCATATCATCCAAGGCTCACTGGGAAACATCGATCCGCAGGGTGTTGTCACCCGTGCCCAGATGGCTGCGTTTCTCCAACGGGGACTTGCACTGTCTGAGGGAAAGCGCTTTTATCCTGACTACATCTACACGAGCGTTGATGACTACGAGACGCGTGAGGTGGCGGTGTATGGCGAGGCTGAGTGCTATCACGTGTGGTGCTCGCATTGCGGCTTTGGCTGTTTCATTCTTTGGGATCACATGATCGAAGGCGAAGGGCTTTCAGTTGCCTATCCCGACGAGTACGAACAATATAAGGAAGTCCTCTGGCACATCGAGCACGGAGATTGCCTCACGCCGAGCGAGAAAAGCAACCGCGATTATGACATGATCCACACTGCCGACGAGCGTGTGAAGCATTTGATCCAGACCGGCACGAGGACCGAGGTCGTAAAGGCGGGAAGCCACACCGAGCGTCTGAGCGCAGGCGGCAGCTGGCTTTAAGATTCATCGTTTATACGCGGTCTTTGCTCCTGGCTTGCGGCTCCGCCGAAGATCGATGCAGTCGCCTGAGGTGATCTGTCATATCCGATGGGAATGCGCTTCTCGCCCCGGACGGGCCATGCAGAAGACCTCGATGCCGCCGACTAGAGGTTGTATTCCTTGATGATCGCCGCGCAGACCTGCTGCAGCTTGAACTCCGCGTCCTCGGGGATCTTCCTGTCGAGAAGCCTCTTGGGGATCTGGAACGGCACCATGTGGTTCACCACCCGCTGAAACGAGACCTTCTGCTTGTCCAGGTCGAGTTTGGAGATGCGGTATCCCTGGCGCTCCCAGCAGTTGCTGATGCAGCCCGGCCCCCACTTCGGCTTGCGGTACCAGAAGCCGGAGCCGTTGTATGCGGAAGGGGGAAGACGGTCTTCGATGATCGCCTCGATCTCGTCGAAGCCGAGCGTGAGCTTCGCCTTGGTCTCCACATGGAAGTAGTCGTGCAGCTTTTTTTACTTCCATTTTCTCGGCAACGGGTAGAGCACCATGTCCCCGCGGTCGGCCTCGGTGAGCAGATTGAGGATGTAGAGCACGTCGTAGGGCTGAAGGTAGGAGACGTCCTCGTCCAGCTCGATGATCTCGAGCTGGTTTTGGGAACAGAGCTTGTGGATGTAGGCCGCGTTATCGTGCGTCCTCGGCTTTGCCGAGGTCCTTGGTGATGAGCTTTTTCGGCTCGTCGATGAGGATCTTGCGACCGCAGTAGTAGCAGCGACCGCCCTGGCGACGGCGTCTTTCGACCAGCTGCTCACCAAGTGGCCGTCGGGGAAGCGATCGAGGTCGTCATCGCTTCCGGGAGCGCCCTGGCCGGCAACCAGGTAGCCGTCGTGAGCATCGCGGTATACTCCGTCGTCGTGGGCGCCTACGTGGTACTGCGCGTGGCCAAAGCGCTGGCCGACCGCACCGCCGAGACAGCCGCCCCCGCCGAACTCGACCTGGAGACAGCGGCCGTTTAAATCGTCTCGATAGCGATCTTAACGCGAACGCGGGGGCAGCGTAGAACGCCCGGGGACATAAGGGGACTCGAATCGAGCTTCGGGAACCCTCTTTTAGAAGGTTGGCGGGGCTAGATGCGTAGGAGCCAGGCGGCCGTTGGCCTGTTCGGCGATGCAAAATGTCAGGTACAGGGGGAAATACCAGACGGGCTTCCCCTCGCGTTCGCGGCGCTCCATATTTGCCATCGAGAGCACGCATGCCTCGTTGATATCGTAATCGGGTGTTCCGAGCAGATTGTTGAGCGCCGTGTGCAGCTTGTAATCCTTTCCTGACTTCACCTCAACGGGCAGAAGAGTGCCGTCATTGCGCTGCACGATGAAATCGACCTCGCCCTTTCGGCTGCTGTAATAGTAGAACAGCGACGGGTTTTGGCAGGTGAGCGCCTGGGCCACTGCGTTCTCGTATACGGCACCGAAGTTTACTGACGAGGCATTGGCGATCACATCCAATGTAGTCTGAGGCTCGTACTGCGCCAGCAGGAGTCCCGTGTCCGATTCGTACAGCTTGAACCGATTCTCGCGCACGCTCCGCTCGAGCGGGCGCTTAGGCTGTGCCACTTGATACGTCGGAAGCACTACCGCGGCATCGATAAGCCACGCAAAGTCGTCCGCGTACCGATCGAACACCGCCCCATTTTTCAGGGCATCCATACGAAAGCGCTTGTTCTCCTTGTCGAGCTGCGAGGGCACCGCGTCGAACACCCGTCGAATCTGCGGAGCGCGGGGCTCGGCGTACTTCGTGATGTCGAAGCGATACTGCTCCACAATCTGGAGCGCCGTCTCGCGAACCGACATTATGTCGTAAGCTGAATCCAGATACGCGCTCACTACCTCGGGCATGCCGCCGATGGCCACGTAATAGCGAAACAGATCGATAAGACGGCTGTGCAGCGAGTCATCGAGGGGCACCCGACTGTCAAACGACTCCCTCATATCATCGATGATGGCCTGTGGGACGTTCTGCGACCAGCAGAACTCTTCGAAATCGAGGGGGAACATGCGCTCGATGAGCACGTATCCCACAGGGAAGGACCGGAAACCTTTCAGCTCGGTGCCGAGCATGGAGCCGGAAATGACCACACGGTAGCGCCCGTCTTCCACCAGAAATTTCACGGCGGTGATAAGGTCGGGGGCCTCCTGGATCTCATCGAGGAAGATAAGGGTCTCGCCGGGGATGACGGGCGTTTGAGCGATCAGGGACAGGCGGGAAACGAAATCGCCGGCATCGGAGGAACTCGAGAGGGTACGAGCGGCGTTCTTATCGTCGAGCAGGTTCACCTCCGCGAGATGCTTGAACCGCTCACGCGCGAACTGTCGCACGACATAGGTTTTGCCCGTCTGACGGGCGCCGACAAGCAGGAACGCCTTGCAGGCCCCGCTGCCGTTCCAATCATCCAGTCTGCCGAGCATCTTCCGCCGTATCTCAGCCACTTATCCCCCATCCCATTTCTATCTGGTGTTTGTCGCTAATACGGAAAGAATTTTAGCAAATTTGTCGCTAATACGGAAAGAATATCGCTGATTTTGTAGCTAATACGGAAAAGAGAGCCCAGAGGTTCCTTTCTCAATTGCAACCCAAAGAGGCCAGGCTCCGACGATACGTTTGCGCTCTTTGGCGACGTAGAGGCCCTTCAACTTCTGCAGGTGATCCCAGTGGTGTATGGCAGCCTGCTCATTCATGGCGAAGAACCCGCACGCGCCGGGGAATTCGCTGGTGAAGCGACTGTAGCGAGCCCCGTTCATGAGGAAGCGCGGAGCCCTGAGGCTGGGCATCAAGGTCGCCGAGGCCCAGGCCTCCAGGCTCGAGCCAGGATTCGGCTCGATAATCGCCAAAACGGGCCTCAAATCTTCAGCCATAACTGCACAGCGCAGAGCGAAGCAGGGCATTGTATTAATTGCGCCTATCGAGTGAGGAAAGAGCGAGCTTGGCCCGGGGAGGATAGACCATGCTCGCTCAATGCTCGTTGCTAAGCGCGACAAAAATTTATGCAATTACTCCCAAGGCTCTTGCGAACGGTGCCGAACTTTCCCGAGGTCAAACGGTCTCATGCGGTTGCTGGCACGAAGAGGCGATGGAAAAGTACCGAAGGGAAAACCAGGTGGATGGGACGTGCCTCCATTTGCTGAACAACACTCCGACCAAGGCGAACACATCGGGAGTCAAGGGCGTCTACTGCAACAAACGCGCGGGGATGTGGTGGGCATCCATCCAGTTTAAGAAGAAACGGTATAGCCTGGGCTACCACACCCTGACAGCTGCCGCGGAAGCGCGCAGGGAAGCCGAGGAGATGATTTTCAACCCGTATCTCGAATCCAAGAAGTTCGAACTGACGGACGAGAGCGAGTACCAGAAAAACCTCTACGAAGCAGTACACGGAAAGCTCTATACGATAGAGGATGCGGCTGACTACATCGGAAAGTCCGTGAGGACGATGGGCGAATACGCCAGGGGCGGCACAATCTCTGCCGTCAAACGCGGCAGGAGATGGATGTTTCCGCAGGACGTGCTCGACGCCTACTTGAAAAAGGTCAGCGATCAAAAGTACCACACGACGAGGTAGACCGCCGACATGCTCGGATGTGATATAAAGCACGTGAACTATATGGTCATCAGGGGAAGGTTGAGGAGAGTGAAGGACGGACGAAGGAACAGAATCTTACGGCCGCCCCTTAAAAGGATGCTCGATAAACAAAAGAATGGGGCTGCACCAGAATCACTTCTGATCAGCCCCTTCTCCTTATACTACGATAGCCGCATCATCTGCTATCCGTTTTTTCTTACATCCCTTTCTTCCTGCGTTGCCAAAGCTTGAACAGCCCAAATGATATGAGGCCGAGGGCTAAGATCGCCCCGAGGCCAACCATCCAGCCGTTTTCAATGAGCCAGTCCCCCGTCTTCCCGAAGCCCTTGCCCTGTGGGCTTTGGGTGGCAGGTGTCTGAGGCGTGTCCCCTTGATCTGTCGTATCGGTTGGCCCGTTGACGTGTATCTCGGCGTTGTCTTGCACACTAGGCACGTCCTGTGCTTCGGCGGTGGCGACGTTTACAAGCGTTGCGCCCTCATATACGTCATCGTCTACGACCGTGGCGGTGTAGGTCACGACGAC
>CANQRF010000030.1 GCA_947626195.1 uncultured Eggerthellaceae bacterium | reverse complement strand
TGACGGACACCACCTTGGCCGGCGAGCCCTTGCGCTCTGTCTTGTCGAGGTAGTCTGACATACTTCGTCTCCTTTCAGGGAGGAAGCATCGCCGTTTTCTGTGCCGTGTGAAAAGGGGCTCATTGAGCCCCTGAAATTTCGTGCTATGAAAGCATCCGCTCCATCCCGTGCCGTGTGGAAATGGCGGAAAACGTGCGGTAAGGCACCGGAGAAATGGAATAAAGACCGCCCTGCGAGCAAGGGAGGCCTCGCCTCGCTGCAAGCAACCCGTGTTTTCTTGCAGGCGCAATCGTTCAAAGAAAGCAGGTTTGATACTATAGTGGCTAAGCGGGAAACCTCAAGTTCTATTTGCAAGGAAGGCAGTTTTCATGGAATCCTACGAAGAGGCATTTAAGCTCATTGATGAGAAAAAATACCACGAGGCATCTCAGATGATCGAGAAGCTTTTCGCCGAAAGCGCAAAAGCCGCCAAGAAGAACTCGAAAACAAGCAAAAGGACTTCTTCCAAGACTGCCAAGTCCGCAAAGTCAACGAAAGCGACGAAAGAAGCCAAAGGCGCGAAAGAAGCCAAGGAAACCAAATCCACCGTCGCCAAAACTGCTGCCAGTGCCAAAACGACCGCCACGACCAAAGCCGCCAAAGCCACCGCCAAAACGGCCGCCACGACCAAAGCCGCCGCCAAAACGGCAAAGGCCACCAAAGCAGCTCAAAGCAAGGAAGCCGAGCAAAAGCCCGCCCCCGACAAGCATGCCGAATTAAAGGCGGCCATCTTCCTTTTGAAGCAGGAGCTTTCCCTGCAGGCTGCGCGCAACAAGATTCAAGAGCTCTACGATGACGAGAGCTTCAGGGGCGAGTGCCTCAAGGCCCTCGACCGTGAGTTCTGCAACTTGAAGACCTACAAGCCGAGCGACATCTACAAAAGGAACTGCCGCCGCCTGAGCCAATACCCCTATTGCTTCAAAGAGGATTTCATCGATCCGGAAGAGCTCACCATCAAGTTCTACAAGCTGCCCAAGGGAGGGTATCTCCCGTTCATGAAGGAGACGGGGACCTTCGGCAACTTCATCACGCTCGATTGGCCCGTCGTCTTCCACTACTTCTTCGAGAACCTCGACGATCCGGTGCTTGCCTACGATGTGTATTCCCAATACGAGCTGGAATACCTGCACGACAGCGTGCGCCGAAGCGAGGATATCGGCCGCGACAACCACGTGTACCTCTACTACACCGATTGGGCGATGTTCTGCAACTTCCTCCAGTGCCTCGACATGATGCCCCTGCTCAAGGACGAGAAGGTGGTCTTCCTCTTCGAGGATCAGATCGATCTCTACCCGATCGACTTCGAGGAGAGCTTCGGCATCGACTATTCCGCCTATCCGGTGAAGCCGTTCAGGATCAGCGAGATCTGCCGGCTTATCTGGCATTCCCAGGCGTCGGCGCATAACGGCGGTGACTATTTCAACGAGGTCTTCGACTCGCATCCGAACCTCATCGTGAACCCCTCGGTCGAGTTCACCGACATTATGAAATCGGTGAAGGAGCTGAAGAAGGAGATAAAGGCCGCGAAGAACCTCGAAGAGGCGTATCAGCGCCTTCCCGGCCTGCTGCCCGATCTGACAAAAGAGCTGTTCATGATGCGCAAGCGCACCGACAAAGATGTGTTTGTGGCGCTCAATCTCAACAACATCGGCACCAATCCGCAGAACCAGTTCAAGCCCTATCTTGACTTCAATTCACGCATAGCGCCGATTCTCTTCTGCCAGCCGCACTTCGACCAGAACCAGCATCGCATCAGGATCGACGAATCAGGGCGCGCCATTCTCACGGCAGAGCAGGACGCCGAGGTGAAGAAGACGAACATCTTCTATGGGTTCAAATACATCAAGATGTTCGTGCCCCTGCGCCGCATCACAACGAGCTATGCGGCATCCATGCGCTTCGTGCACAACCGGCTGCTCGCCCTTGACAACAAAGAGGAAGTGTCTGAGGAAGATCTCCGCAAGGCCATCTTCTTCGACACCATGACGGAGCGCATGCTCTCGCGCAATTACCTGGTCGACCGCCGTGACAGGCTCTACACCGACTGCATCCTTGTGAAGTTCGAGGATGCGAAGCTCAATCCCGAGGCCACCTTCCGCGCTCTGGCGGAGTTCCTCGACATCCCCTATACCACGAGCATGACGTACTGCTCGCTCTTTGGCGAGGTTGACCCCGAATCTTATGACGGCAATGTCCGCGGCTTTAGCACCGATGCCGTCTATCGGACGTACGACGACTATGCCAACGATGACGAGCGCTATTTCCTCGAGTTCCTCTTCCAGGACGCCTATCTGCATTATGGCTATGACTACCACTATTTCGATAAAAAGGAGGTCGATCTTGCCCGCCTGGACGAGCTCGTGCAGGGCTTCACCACGGCCAACAAGTTCATCCACGACAGCTGGATGCGCAGCGCCTCTCAGCTGGCGTCGGTGCAGCTGGACGGCAAGGACATCGAAGTGGATCCGGACGACACCGAAACCTGGGAGACGATCATCGGGCAGTACATCCAGCGCTACAGCGACACGCGGAAGAACATCGCAAAATCGGTGATGCTCTCTCAGCTGAAGTTCTTCAACGACGATGGGACGCCGCTTGACTTCATTCCGCAGTTGATAATAGATCCGGAATTGCTTAAAGAGCCGCTTTACCACTAGGGCGCACGTAAGCGCGCCCCGGCGCTAAGCGTTGCTCGGCCGCGGTGCAAGGAGGCGCTACGAGGAGGCGGTGCCTTCTTGCAGAAACTTCATGAGCGCGTCTTTGTTCTGGACGGGAGACGTCGTCGGCCTTCCGAGGTCGCTTCGGCTGCCCCCGTGCGTCCTTAACACGAGGGCGTTCGGGCCGGGGCTCTTTCTCAGCGCTTCTGCAGCTTTCCCAACGTCCTCAAGGCGATCGACCTCGAGCACGTGCCCATAGCAGAGTCTGAGAAACCCTGCCACATCGAAATTCGCGACGGCGTGGGGCTGCCCGCCAGTGCTCTCGTGCATGCCGTTGACGTTGACGACGTAGTGATAGTTCGACGCGCCCTGCTGCGCATTGACAACCGACGAGCCCAAATGCATGAGGAAGGCGCCGTCGCCATCGATGCACCAAACGTGCTTCTCGGTTCCGAGAGACATTCCAAGCGCGATGGAGGAAGCGTGGCCCATGCTCCCCACGGTGAGGAAATCGTGGCTGTGCCCTTCGCCGCGTTTCTCGCGGATCTCGAAGAGCTCGCGCCCCGTTTTGCCGGTGGTCGCCACCAAGACATCGTCGCCTATCGCCTCGACAAGCGCCGTGAGCACTTCTTCGCGCGACGCTTCAAACTCCGCGGGGAAGGCCCGCTTCGGCTGCGGCGTGAAGGAGCTCTTCCGCACGACAAGGGCCACGGGCCTCATCTCCTTCGCCATCTTGTTCCAAAGCCGCGCAATCTGGGCAGCCGCGGAAGCCGGCTCGAGGACCTCATAGGGTATTCCCATGGTTTCGAGGAGCTCGCGCGTGATGAGCCCTTGCTTCACGTGCTGCGGCTCATCGTGAACTTCCGGCTCTCCGCGCCAGCCGATGATCAGGAAGACCGGTATCGAATACACGGCGGGGTCGTTGAGCGAGATGAGGGAGTTCGCCGCGTTGCCCATGCCGGAGTTCTGCATATAGACAACCGCAGGAGTTCCGGTTGCGAGATACCAACCGGAAGCGATGGCCACTGACTGGCCCTCGTTGGCCGCGGTGATCTGGCGAATGGGAGACGCCTCCACCGCGTCGATGAGGCTAGAGAGCAGCGAATCGGGAACCCCCGTCAAGAGCCCGCAGCCGCGCTCGGCGAGAAGGCCGACGAACGCCTTTGCGTCAATCTGGCAATTATCCATGCGGCACCTCCGGAATGAGCGTCAGCACCTCTTTGAGCGGAAGGCAGATCGGATCGGCCTCAAGGCTCCTCCCGTTCTCCAGAATCGTGAGGGCCGCCTGCTGCATCGCCGGATACGCCGCCCTCAGCAGGTGGTTTGCGTAGATGATGATGTTCGCGCCGGCCGAGGCCAGCTCCTTCTCCGTCAGATGGTTATACGCGGTCGGCACCACGACGAGGGGAACGTCGGGCCATTCGGCGCGGAACTTCCCCATGAACTCGAGGATGTCGTCTCCGTCCTTCGATTTCGAATGGATCATGATGGCGTCGGCGCGGCCCTCGTCGAGGTAGATGCGCGCGCGATCGAGGGCATCTTCCAGCCCCGCGCCGGCGATCAGCGACTCAATGCGTGCAATAATCATGAACTCTTTGGTGCGGAGCACGCTCTTCCCCGCAGCGAGCTTCTCGGCGAAGACGTGCGGATCGTCCTGCGTCTGCACGCGGCTCGTCCCGAAGAGCGAGTTCTGCTTGAGGCCCGTCTTGTCCTCGACGATGACCGCCGAAACGCCCAGGCGCTCGAGCGTCCTCACGTTCGACATGAAGTGCTCCTTGCGCCCGCCTGTGTCGCCATCGAAGATGATCGGCTTCGTCGTCACCTCCATGATGTCTTCGACGGTTCGAATCCGGCTCGTGAAGTCCACGAGCTCGATATCGGGCTTGCCTTTGAAGGCGGAATCGCAGAGAGACGAGATCCACATCGCGTCGAATTCCTTGACGGAGGCGCTATCGTTCGAATCGATGTGGGCGTTCTCGACGATCAGGCCCGAAAGGCCGTTGGAGGCCTCCATCGCGGTGATGCAGGGCTTCACCGACAAAAGCCTTCTCAGGCGCCCTCGCCTTGAGTCGGGAGCGCCCCACACTTGGCGGAGCTCCTCCTCGAGGCCGGTGCTGGAAACGCCGATCGTGTAGGGAACCTCTATAAGCTCGCCGCCCCATTGCGCGAGCGTCTCCTCGACCTCCTGGCGGATGGAGCTTTGAATGCCCGTCCGCCAATCATCGCCATGCACAACGTAGTCGGGCCTTAGCGCGAGAAGGTTGCCCTTCAGGGAAAGAGTGTCCTGCTTCACCAGATGATCGACGCCCTTGATGTTCGAGAAGATCTCGGCGCGCGCCTCCCAATCGAGCATGGGAACGCGCTTGTAGGTGGCGATGACCTCGTCGGTGAGGACCCCGACGGTCACCTCTCCGAGTGAGGCGCACGTCCGGATAACGTTGAGGATTCCCGTATGGACGAAATCGGAGGCAATAGGTGTGTAAACTCGCTTCATATGCCGTTCCTTCAATTCCCATCAGACGAAAACGGTCTGAAACAACAGCTCTTTCCAACTCCCGTATTATATTAGATAATCTTGGTGCTCCCGCCTTCATTGGGGCGGCTCCACGCTTGGGAACAGAGGACGAACCAGTGAAACTATACAACCCGACCAAAGTCTATTTCGAGAACGAATGCCTCGCGAAATACGGCCACGAGATCGCCGGCAAGCGCGTGCTCATCCTCACGGGGCGGGCCTCCTCGAAGAGAAACCACTCGCTCCAAGATGTGGTGGACAACCTCGATGTCGGAGCAGAGGTCGCGCTATTCGACGAGGTGGAATCCGATCCGTCGATTGAGACCGTCGTGCGGGCAGCGCGCGAGAACCGCGGCTTTGCGCCCGATGTGTGCATCGGCATCGGCGGCGGCTCGGCGATCGATGCGGCGAAGGCCGTGGCGGTGCTGCTGGCAAACGATGAGGGCGCGGACGTGGAGCACCTGTTCTATGCGGAGAGAAACGCCGCATACCTTCCCGTGATGGCCGTGCCGACCACCTGCGGCACCGGATCGGAGGCAACGCCCTTCTCGGTTCTCACCGACGCGGCGCAGGGAACGAAGAGAACGCTTCTCACCTGGGTGTATCCGCAGATCTCCTTCGTCGACTACAAGTACCTGAGAACGATTCCCTATAGGGAATGCGTGTCCACCTGCCTTGATGCGCTCTCGCATCTCGTGGAGAGCTATCTTTCCGCCTGGTCGACCGAGTACAACCGCTTCTACAGCACCGAGGGGCTCCGCCTTTTCGGGGAATACAAGGGCTTCATCGCAGGCCCCGAGCGGTTCGAGGCGGTGGATGATGCCATCCGCGAGAAGATGATGGCCGCCTCGATGTTCGGCGGCTTTGCCATCACGGCGAACGGCTCGAGCCTCCCGCACGGGCTGGCACGGACCATCACGCACGCCATGGGGATCTCCCATGGCCGGTCGGTGACGATGTTTCTTCCTGGCTATCTGAGGAGCTTCGAAGAGCAGGAAGGGGTCGGGGCCGTCTTGCGGTTGCTCGGGTTCGAAAGCATCGACGAGCTTGAAGATTATCTTTACGCGATCGTCGGCTGCGTGCGGGTCCCCGAAGGCGCTTGGCGCGATTCCATGAGGCAGATGCTCGCCAACACCCGCAAACTTTCGACCTTCCCCTATGATGCCACCGAAGACGTTTTCATGCGCTATGAGGGAAAGCTGTTCCAGATTGATAGAGAGGCTTAAATGGCTGAAGCGAACGAAGAGTACACCTGCCGCGAGGACCTCGGGCTTTCCGAGGGCGAGAAGCTCGTCTATGTGCCGATGGCGGCCGACATCGTCCACCCTGGCCATATCAACATCCTGCGGAAGGCGCGGGAGCTCGGAAAGGTCATGGTCGGCCTGTTCACCGACGACGCCATCCGCAGCTACAAGCCCGAGCCCTACATGGATTACGAGAAGCGGGCGATCGTCATCTCGGAGATAGCGGGAGTCGCCTACGTGGTTCCCCAAATATCCAAGGACTACAAGCCGAACCTGAGGAAGTTCCGCCCCGAGTACATGGTCCACGGCACCGATTGGCGGGAAGGTCCCTTAGCCCAGGTGCGCCAGGAGGCGATCGATCTGATGGCAGAATGGGGCGGTCAGGTGGTGGAACCGGAATACACGCAGGGCATTTCCTCCACCGAGCTGAAGAAGAAGGCAAAGGGAGAAGCGAAGGCCTAGGGAAACGCTGATTATTGGGGGTCGTGCTTCCCCTTTTCGAATTCGCCATTGATTTTTTCAAGAAACTAGGGC
>CANQRF010000029.1 GCA_947626195.1 uncultured Eggerthellaceae bacterium | reverse complement strand
CACTACTGCAGCGATTCACTCGAGAGATGTTCGAACGAAAAACGCTCGAAAAGCGAAATAATCAGCGGTTCCCTAGCTTTCAGGGCGGCTTTTCTGAGCGGCTTTCGAAGCGGTTTTCAAAGAGGCTTTCAAAAAGGTCCTTCACGCAGAGCCTTCGAGGCTTGTGCTCTTTTTGAAGCTGCGTATGAGATACCTCGGAGCTTTTGCGCCCCCTTATGAACTGGCTTATAATGAGGTGCCTCAGAAAAGCGTTCCGATGATGCGATCACGTGGATATAAGGGAGTCAGTTCTTAGATGTCGGGCATATTGTCGAAAATTCTCAGCTTCGGCGAGAACAAGCAACTTAACAAATACCAGAATACGGTGCAGGCGATCAACGATCGCGAACCTGCAATGCAGGAGAAATCAGACGAAGAGCTGCGTCAATTTGCCGACCAGCTGCGTGAACGCGCGACCAACGGCGAGAAAAACAGCAACTTGATCGTGGACTCATTCGCGCTCGTGCGCGAGGCTTCCCGCAGGACGATAGGGCTGCGCCACTTCGACGTGCAGCTCATCGGCGCCATGGCGCTCAACGACGGCTGCATTGCCGAGATGAAGACCGGCGAAGGCAAAACCCTCGTCTCCACGGCTGCCGGCTTCTTAAACGCCCTTGATGGCAGCAACGTGCATGTCGTCACCGTGAACGACTATCTGGCAGCGCGCGACGCCGAATGGATGGGCCGTATCTACAGCTTCCTCGGGATGCGCGCCGGCGTCATTCTCAACCAGATGAGACCCGAGGTCAGGCGGGAATCATACGCCGCCGAGATCACCTACGGCACCAACTCGGAGTTCGGCTTCGATTATTTGCGCGACAACATGGTCTCGAGTGCCGAGGAGCGCGTGCAGCGGGGCCTGCATTATGCCATCGTCGACGAGGTGGATTCCATTCTCATCGACGAGGCGCGCACGCCGCTCATCATTTCGGGCCTTGGAGGCGAGCCCGCTTCCAGCTATATCCGCTTTGCCAACATCATGCCTTTGCTCAAAGAAGGCGATGACTATCTCTATGACGAGAAGAAACGTACCATCTGCGCGAGCGAGAGCGGCCTCGACCGCATTGAGGAGATGCTCGGCGAAGAGGTGTATGCCGACCTCACCGGCCAGCTTGCGAACCATCTGCGCCAGGCGCTGCGCGCCCAGTTCATGTTCAAGCGCGATGTGGACTACGTGGTCGTCGACGACGAGGTGAAGATCGTCGACGAGTTCACGGGGCGCATCATGGAGGGCCGCCGTTGGTCGGAGGGCCTCCACCAGGCCGTGGAGGCGAAGGAGCACGTGCCGATCAAGGAGGAGACGCACACCCTCGCAACCATCACGCTGCAGAACTACTTCCGCCTGTATGGAAAGCTTGCGGGAATGACCGGCACCGCGCTCACCGAAGACAGTGAGTTCAAGGAGATCTACAAGCTTCCCGTCATCCCCATTCCCACGAACAAGCCCGTCATCCGCACCGACGAAACCGACTACATCTACCGTACCGAGGAGGCCAAGTTCAACGCCGTCGCCGATGAGGTCGCGCGCCGCCACGAAAAGGGCCAGCCGGTGCTCGTGGGCACCGCCTCGGTGGAGGCATCCGAGCGGCTGAGCAGGATACTCGACAAGAAGGGCGTTCCGCACCAGACGCTCAACGCGAAAAACCCCGAGCACGAAGCGCACATCATCGCCCAGGCGGGACGGGTCGGCGCCGTGACCATCTCGACGAACATGGCCGGTCGCGGGACCGACATCATCCTCGGCGGGAACAAAGAACAGCTTGAGCACGATTGGCTTTTGGAACTTCATGCCGACCCAGACAATCCTGAGGAATGGCAGACCCGTGCCGCCCAATCGCATGCAAGATACACGACGGAGAGGGAAGGGTACGCCGTCAGGCTTTATGGCGGCTTGTTCGTCATCGGCACCGAGCGCCACGAGTCGCGGCGCATCGACAACCAGCTTCGCGGCCGTTCGGGGCGCCAGGGCGATCCCGGGGAGTCGCGCTTCTACCTCTCGTTGGAGGACAAGCTGCTTCGCCGTTTCGGCGGAGATCGCCTTGATGCGGTCCAGGAGATGATGGTGAAGAAGGGCATCCCCGACGATGTGCCCCTGGAAGATGAGCTGGTGACCAAGGTCATCAACACGGCGCAGCACGAGGTGGAATCAATCCACTTCAACGCGAGAAAGCACGTGCTGGAATACGACGACGTCATGAACCTCCAGCGCAAGGCGATCTACGAGGAGCGCAACGCCATCCTCGATGGGAAGGATATAGAGGACAGCTTGCCCGAGATCATCGAGGACGCGGTGTACAACGCCGTCGAGGTGTACTGCCCGACGTTTTCCGCCTCTGACGACTGGGATCTCGAAGGGCTGCAGGCTTGGATATTCGACGTATCGGGCAACGGCGAGATCAGCATTGAGGATTTCGTGGATGCGGACACCGAATTGGACGCCATCAATGAACACCTCGGCGAGCAGTTCGCCATGATGATCGATGTGCGCCGTGAGGTGTTCGGCGAGAAGCGCTTTAAAAACCTGCTCAAGCTGCTCATCCTCCGCGTGCTCGACAACAGCTGGATAGCGCACTTGCAGGAGATGGACTATCTGAAAAACGGCATCGGGTTGCGCGCGTTCGGGCAGCTCGATCCGGTGGTGGAATACAAAGAGGAGGCCTACAAGGCGTTCGAGGGGCTTATCCACGACGTCTACCAGGATTTTCTCTCGATGGTCTTGCATCTGCCGACCGAACTTGAGGAAAACGGGCAGCCCGAGATGGAAAAATCGGTGGAGGAGAGCAACCCCTACAACCCTGACAAGATGATCTATTCCGACGGATCGCGGGAAGAGGATTCGAGCGGTTCCGACTTGAATGTGAACGTAAACGATCCGCTTGGGCGGATGTAGGTGTAGATAGCGGAGCGTAGAACATGGCGGTGAACGATTTAAGGCAGGGCAAAGGCGACAGGGACGGCGCTGGCAAAGGGACCGTGTATTTCTTCACGGGATTGGCGGGTGCCGGTAAAACGACTCTCGGAACGCGGTTTTACGACCATCTGCGCTCGGCAAAGCCGAACGTCGTGTTCATCGACGGGGACCAGATTCGCAAGGTGTATTGCGAAGACATCGGCTACACCCCCGAAGACCGCATCAAGGGCGCCAAGCGCACCTTCCGCGTGTGCAAGATGCTCTCGGACCAGGGGCTCGATGTGGTGTGCTGCAGCATTTGCATGTTCACCGAGGTTCGCGAATGGAACAGGGGGAACATCGACAACTACGTTGAGATCTACGTGAAGGTGAGCCCCGAAACGCTTTTGCGGCGGAACAAAAAGAACCTTTACACGCAAGGCACCAACGTCATGGGCAAAGACCTCCCCTTCGATGAGCCGAAGACACCCGACATCATCATCGAGAACGACGGCGATCAGACTCCCGAGGAAATCGAAGCCGAATTGGAACGGATGCTTTCTTTGCCATAACTGCATGCAGACGAGGAACCTCTGCCCTCCGGAACCTCTGCCCTCCGGTGGAGAAGGTCGCCAAGAGCATGCGCCCTTGAGGGGAGATGCGGCGATGATGCGCCCTTATGAGATCCATGCCATCTGAAACGGCCCGCATCAAAGGGAAAGCGCCGGACTTATGTGAAATACTCACCTACCGCGCTTGGCGCTGCAAGACGAGCGTATAGACATAAACAGCATCTTGCTCTTCAAAGTACTCGTAGAAAATATCGAAGGGGTCGACGACCATCTTCAGCACGCCCCCTCCAAATTCAACTCGTATCGATTTTGGGATGGTGTGAGACCCTATCAAAGGGAAGTCCTCAATGATCGCGAGGGCCCTGTAGATTCTCTCTTCGACCCGAGGAGACGTCACATAAGACAGCTCGCTTGCAAACCTCGGGGAATAGACCATCCTAGCCATGGTGTTTGCGCAGATCGGATACCGCTTGGCGAAGCGAGTCGGTGCCCTCGATGCCGTGCCCTTGGGCGATCTGCTCCCTGCCCTCGATTATGCCGGCCCGGACAAGATCGATGTAGTCGCCATCGTCGTTTGCAGCAGGTGCGATGACCACCCATGGTTTAGAGTTTTTGAACACGGTGACGCGCTGGCCTGTTTCGCTTACTGTCGTGGCGATGCGCGAGAAGTTCGATCGGGCCTCCGCTGCCGTTGCGGTCAATGTCGCCATAGATCCTCCTCAAACAGAAAACACGCTGATATTTTAGTTCATATTCACGACTATATGAAGTTCCAACTTGAGTAGATTACACGGCGCAGAAAACGGCGATGCTTCCTCCCTGAAAGGAGACGAAGTATGACCGATTATTTCGACAAGTCGGCGAAGAAGGCCTCACCGGCCAAAGTGGTCTCGGTGAGCTTGGCCGGCGTGTTGGCTGCAGGCATGGTGCCGGCCGTGGCATTCGCTCAGGCACCTGAGGCACAAGATGAGGTAACGCCAATTTCAAATGAAGAGATCTCAACGATCGCCGTTACGGCACCTGACGCGCTTAAGTCGGCGACACTGGCTACCTATGTCTGGAGCACAGACCTCAATGGTGAACCTGACGGGAGTGCCTTGTCAAAAGACGCAACCAATCCTACAATGGCTGCACCGACCTCCGGAGCGTATCCTTATCTGATCCCCGTGACGGCAAAGATCGGAACCAGTGGAAACGTCGTGATGGCGACCTCCGTGAGCACGCAGGACAAAAACTTCGTCTTAAGCAGCAACTACTCCCTTGAGACATGGATGGTGACCGAAACTGGAAGTACTATCCCCGGCACCACGAATGTCAAGGGAACGAAGGTTAACGCTCCCTCTGCGGCGGGCACTTACTATGCGGTTATAAGCGCTGTGGGTGGTGACTACAAAGGTGGGACTGCGGCCTTCAAATACACCATCGCTGCGAAGGAATTTACAATGAGCGACTTCGGGCTCTATCTGCTGAGCAGCCCGAAGGGTGCCGAGAGCGCAACGGCTCTAAGCACGCCTACGATAAGCTATGGGTTCACCAACACCGCCCTTGAGTTCGGCCTTGCGGCGAAAGGGTCAGGTGCCTTCTCGTCTACGGGCACCGCTGTGTCTTCGAGCTTCTATACGTTGACTGTCACTGATGCCGGCGGGAACTCTGTCACTCCGAAGAACAAAGGCACATACACCGTGCTGATTACGGGCAAGGGCGCTTATGCGGGATCGACTGTCTCGAAATCGATTACGATCAGCTCCGTTACCCTGCAAACAGCTCCGGCTTCAACCGCGAACCAGGCCGTTGTCGCCTTTGAGCCGAGCGTTGGAACAACGCTTCCGACAGGTGTAGGCGATCTGTCCTTTGCCGTAGGCTCGGCTGCCACCCCGGCAGATCTCGCCGATTTCGTGACGTTTACGCCTCCCGCGAACGGAAGACCTACCACGGGGGAGACTACTGTCACCGGCGGTACCGGTGTATACACCTACACCGTGAAGGGAAAGTCTGGCCAACAAAACGTCGCCTCCAACTCTGCTGGCCCTAAATTTACCCTCGTGAGCGAGATGGCAGACATCACCTACAAGAGCGCTCCCCTCGCAGGCAGCTACACGGTCAACCTGAGCGACAAAAAAACACCGCCTTCAACGTTGACAAGATCGAAGTTAACGGCGGAGATGTTGGATACACGTCTGAGACAACTAAGTTTGGCTATACCCTCACTTTAGCTACTTGGAATGGAACAAAATTCAGTGGTACCGAGACTTCACTCACAAATATCGAGGCAGCGCTTACGACTCCTGGCAAATACCAGCTCACCGTCGAGGTTATTCCGGGCGATGATGGTAACTACTCTGTCGGCGGAAAGGCGACGACTGAAATCACCGTCGTCAAGGATGAATATAATGCCGATACGTCTCTCGTTGTCACCTTTAATGGAGATGTCGTAACAAGCGTAACGACACCTTTCACTAATGCGTCGCTAACTGCTGGAGCTGGCAACGCCTTTGTTGCCTCAGTCACTTCTGGCTCTCCGACTCTCACTTACACCTTTAAGGATGCAAAGGGTGACGTTGTGGGAACTCCGGGTCAGACGGTGACTAACGGTCCCAAGGACGCTGGAAGCTACACGCTTGAAATCACCGCTGCTGGCTATGAGTTCAGCGAAGGCACAAACGTCATCCCGATCACCATCACGCCTGCCGATCTGACGAATCTTGCATTGTTTAACGGAACAGTCCTCTCCACATCAAAGCCAATCACGGCGCCTTTGACGTCAACGCAAGGGTCAGCTCTTCAGGCCTCAAATGTTTATGTAGGCTACTCTGTGGGAAATAAGAAGTGGGTACAGGTTCCGACCAATGGTGTGACTGCTACAAAGACCGGTCCAGATGGTAAGGCATTCACCGGTGCTGCCAGTACCGCCGGCACCTATAATGTTACGCTATCCTTTAACGCGGCGACCCTTGGAAACAACTACATCTGCCCCAATGAGCCGATCACCCTCTCCTTTGTCGTGCTTGGAGCAGACGGAACGGTCTATGCAGATGTTCCTGCAAGCATATGGTTCTATGGCGACGTCTATCAGGCCGCAGCGCTTGGGTATATGACCGGCCTTGGTGGAACGAACCTCTTCGACCCCTATGGCGACCTCAATCGTGCCCAAGCGGCCGTGGTGATCGCCAAGATGGCTGGTCAGTACAAAACACTCACTGATCCGGACGAGGTTCTTGAGTTCGACAACAACTTCACCGACGTTCCCTCTGGAAAGTGGTACACCAACTGTGTTGCCTGGGCGAATGAGGCAGGTATTGTGACCGGCTATGGTCCGTCATACACCACCTTCGGGCCAATGAACAACGTCACCCGTGCGCAATTTGCGACCATGCTCGCCCGTTATGCGCAAGCGACGAACAAGTACACCGCACCTACCGATGTGGATGCCACTCTTGCCGACTACACCGACGCGGCTTCCATTCCAAGCTATGCGAAAGAGGCCATCGCCTGGGCGGTTGAGAATAAGATCATGGGCGTGAACACCCCGACCATCGACCCCTCTTCACCCATCATCCGTGCAGAGGCTGCTGCCATGACCGTCTGTGCCCACAACGGCGAAGCTGGAATTGGCGCCTAGTAAATGAGCACTTACTGCTCTTAATCGTTTGAGCAAAGCTAACGAAGGCCGGTCCGATTTCTCGGGCCGGCCTTTCGTTGTTAGCGCCGGGCTTATTTCGCCATTTCTAGCCGAATCAATTTAGCCAACTCGGCCGCATAAAAATCGCCAAATCAAGCGTTTGCAAGGCCACCGCGTTCGTTCATTTCTCCTATGCTGACTTTGCCAATCCGTCAGTTAAAGGAGGATTATGAATGAACGATAAGAATCAACGCGATGGCCTTCAAGAGATTATAGACTCTGCTCTTGAAGCCATGGGCGCGATGGGCAAAGACGGCCCCATCCTTGAGAAGGTCAACTTAGCCGAATTTGGTCGTCGTACCGGACTTACTCGCTCGAAGTGCCGCACGCTTCAGAAGAAAGGCTTTGTCGCCGCTCCCCATGGTCGGTGCGGGCTGCGCGCCAAAACCACAGCGCTCACCGGCTACACTGACGTAATCGACGAGCTACTGCGGGCTGGTGTGACAAACTCGTCTGTGATCTATGAGCGGCTTTGTGAGAGAGGCTATACTCACGGCCTTACTGTCGTCAAAGACTACATTGCAGCACACAAAGAACTCGTGCCCTTAAAGCGGGCCCTCGCAGCCCAAACACCCAACCGAGGTCGTCGCTACTCGACCGAACCTGGCGATTTCTTCCAGATGGACTGGGGGTTTGTAAACATCCTGAATGCCTTAGGTGAGATGGTCCGCATTGCGTGCTTTTCGATGATTTGCCACCACTGCGGAGTGGCTTTCATCGAGTTTTCCCCAACGCCCGCCAGGAGAACCTCTTTATCGGCATGATACATGGGTTCATGGCCATGGGTGTTCCCAAATACGTTTTGACCGACAACATGAAAAGCGTCACCACCGGCCGCGATATCGAGGGACGGCCGCTTTTCCAGCTCGACTACGCCACCTTCATGGACGCGGTGGGGTTCAAGACGCGGCTGTGCAAGCCATACCACCCTTTCACCAAAGGCAAGGTGGAGCGCCTCATACTCTACGTCAAGCGGAATTTCTGCCAAGGGCAGCCGTTCACCGACATCACCTCACTCAACCAACAGGCACTCGCTTGGTGTGGTGAGCGGGCGCACCTCCCGAAGCGCTGGTT
>CANQRF010000028.1 GCA_947626195.1 uncultured Eggerthellaceae bacterium | reverse complement strand
CATCGCCGAAAGTACTGCGGAGGCAAGTCCGTGGGAGGATAGGGCGCTCCGCTCGCAGGGGGCGCTTTTGCATGCCCCGGGGGTGTTCTATAAAGGTATACTCGGCAGATATTGAGAAAATTCCTCACCTGAAAAGAAGATGGGAAGAGTGGTGCGCCCAGTAGGACTCCCGCGTCTTGCTTTGCTCAACGCTCAACCCCCTCGGCGCAAGCGCCTTCGGGCGAAACATGCCACTGGCATGTTTCCCGGCTGATACTTTAAAACTTGATATGCCACTGGCATATCAAGCCTCACGGTTCGAGTACTACTGGTAAAAGACTCAGAAACTTATTTTCCATTTGGGTAGTTTTCCGACCAAGAGATGGTGCGCCCAGTAGGACTCGAACCTACAACCTACGGATTAGAAGTCCGTTGCTCTATCCGTTGAGCCATGGGCGCACATCAAACAAAGCCTGCTTATTATAGCAACCAAAGACCCCATTGAATCCATGGTTGCTACAGTAAGATGGCAAAGCGAAGGTGTCGCTTGTTGGCGCAAGCTGCGTTTAGGCAGCGAGCTGTTCTTTCAGAAACGCGATGATGTCATCTGATTCATACATCGCCTTGCCGTCGATAACGAGGCAGGGAACCTGAAGCTTGCCGCCGATGCGCACAAGATCGTCGGCGTTTTTCGCATCGTTCACATCGCGCTGGTCAAGCTCTATTCCAGCGCCGTCCATATAGGCTAAGACCTTGCGGCAATAAGGGCATGTGGGCTTGAAATAGAGGACGTAATTGTCGAATTTTGGCATCATCTTCTCCTTTCGAACGCGACCAGTATGACAGTGTTTTCAGGTTTTTAAACGCGGTTTTCTCATTTGGTTACAGTTCGGTACCTTACAGTAACCAAACCATATACGTGGATGGCAACCTCGCATAAAAATCAGCCCTGACGTGGGATTCTTGTAGCTATCGGAAAAAATGGCTCATTGGCGTGTGCGAGTGATAGGAGCGCCATGTGAGCGAAGACACTCGATTCATGATAGGAGGATTGTCATGGCTGGTGTGAACGTCAAAAGCGAGATCGCTCCATTGAAGAAGGTGCTTCTCCATAGGCCGGGAAAGGAGTTATTGAACCTAACGCCGAATACTCTCGAGCAGCTCCTTTTTGATGACATCCCGTTTCTGAAAGTCGCGCAGGAGGAACATGATGCTTTCGCCGCCGCACTCAGGGGCGAGGGCGTCGAGGTCTTATACCTTGAGGATTTGATGGCTGAGGTGCTCACCATACATCCCGACTTGCGTGAGATGTTCCTCAAGCAGTTCATTCTCGAGGCCGGCATTCGTACCGAACGCTATCAGAGCATTCTGTTCGAGTATCTGGATTCAAACTATTCCGACAACAAGGAGCTCGTTCTGAAGACGATGGAGGGCGTGAACCTCAACGAGCTGAACACCGATAAGTCGAACTCCCTCGTCGACCTCGTGAGCGACGCGGCGAAGCTCGTCATCGACCCGATGCCGAACCTCTATTTCACGCGCGACCCGTTCGCGATGATCGGCAACGGCGTCTCCATCAACCATATGTATTCCGTCACGCGTAATCGCGAGACCATCTATGGCGAATACATCTTCAAGTATCATCCGGATTACAACTACGTTCCCGAGTATTACAGCCGCTACAACACCTTCCATATCGAGGGCGGCGACATCTTGAACATCAGCGATAAGATTCTGGCTGTCGGCATCTCGCAGCGTACCGAGCCCGATGCGATCGACCAGCTGGCGCACAACATCTTCGAGAGCGATTCGCCGATCAAGACCGTGCTCGCCTTCGACATCCCCTCGAGCCGTGCCTTCATGCACCTCGATACCGTGTTCACCCAGATCGACGTTGACAAGTTCACGGTCCATCCCGGCATCTTGGGACCGCTCTCCGTCTTCGAGCTCAAGCCGGAAGGCAAAGAGGGCATCGCGGTGAGCGAAGTGAAGGGGACGCTCGAGGAGATTCTCTCGCGTTACCTTGAGCGCGACGTGAAGCTCATTCTCTGCGGCGGCGGCGATGCGATTGCCGCACAGCGTGAGCAGTGGAATGACGGATCGAACACGTTGTGCGTGCGCCCGGGCACCGTTGTCGTCTACGAGCGCAACGATGTGACCAACGCGGTTCTGCGTGAGAACAACGTCAACGTGATCGAGATTCCCTCTGCCGAGCTTTCCCGTGGCCGTGGCGGTCCGCGCTGCATGTCCATGCCGATTTGGCGCGAGGACCTTTAACCGTTTGATCGAACAGGGCGCGGCATAACAGGTGCCGTGCCCCCTTTTCCTCTCACCGTTTTGTCCTAAGAGAAAGGAACCATCATGCCAGTCAATCTTCGCGGTCGCAGTTTCTTGAAGCTCCTCGATTTCACCCCCGACGAGATCCGCTATCTGATCAAGCTCTCGAAGCAATTCAAGCATCTGAAGCTTTCGGGCACGCCGCATCGCTATCTGGAAGGCAAGAACATCGTCCTTCTGTTTGAGAAGACCTCGACCCGCACCCGCTGCTCCTTCGAGGTCGGCGGCATGGACCTCGGTATGGGCGTCACCTATCTTGACCCCGGCAGCTCGCAAATGGGCAAGAAGGAGTCCATTGAGGACACCGCGCGCGTGCTCGGCCGTATGTACGACGGCATCGAGTATCGTGGCTTCAGCCAAGAGCTTGTTGAAGAGCTTGCCGACAAGGCCGGCGTTCCCGTCTGGAACGGCCTCACCGATGCCTTCCATCCCACGCAGATGATCGCCGACATGCTCACCGTGGAGGAGAACTTCCCGCACCGCGGCCTGAAGGGCCTGAAGCTCGTCTTCATGGGCGATGCTGAGAACAACGTGGCGAACTCCCTCATGGTGGTGTGCTCGAAGCTCGGCATGCACTTCGTCGCCTGCGGTCCGCAAGCGCGTATGCCGAAGGAAGATCTCGTGAACACCTGCAAGGAGATCTGCAAGGAGACCGGCGGCTCGGTCACGCTGACCGACGATGTGAAGGCCGCCGTCACTGACGCGCACGTCATCTACACCGACATCTGGGTGTCCATGGGCGAGCCCGACGAGCTGTGGGCCGAGCGCATCAAGCTTCTGGAGCCCTATCGCGTCACCAAAGACGTCATGGCCCTTGCTGCCCCCGATGCGATCTTCATGCACTGCCTGCCGTCGTTCCACGACACCAACACCACCATCGGCGCCGACATCGCAAAGAAATTCGGCGTCACCGAGATGGAAGTTTCCGATGAGGTGTTCGAGTCTCATCAATCGAAGGTGTTCGACGAGGCTGAGAACCGCATGCATACCATCAAGGCGATCATGTACGCCACGTTGGCATAGATTTCTCTCTGCAAAGTTTCGGGCGGGGCTTATCATCGATGCTCCGCCCCCATTCGCTCATTTGAATCCAGTGGTTTGTCATTCGTGAAAAGGGGTCACCATGGCAACAGACGTGAAGGAAAAGAAGAAAAAGAAAAAGGGTGGGGGCTTCAGCCTCTCGTCGTTTTCCATCTTGCTCATCATATTGGTCGTGCTGGCCGTCATCACGGTTATCATGGCGCTTTCCGGCGTTCCGGGCATCGAAAGCGCGACGATAGCCGATGTCGTCACCGCTCCGGTGCTCGGATTCACCGATGCGCTGCCGGTGTGCTTGTTTGTTCTCATCCTCGGCGGATTTTTGGGAATCGTGACCGAGACCGGCGCTCTCGACGCGGGCATTGCGGCTTTGGTGCATAAGCTCCGCGGCAACGAGCTCGTGCTCATCCCGATCCTCATGTTCCTCTTCTCGATCGGCGGCACGACGTTTGGCATGTGCGAGGAGACGGTTCCGTTCTACCTGCTGTTGGCGGCGACGATGGTGGCCGCAGGCTTCGACAGCATGGTGGGCGCGGCAGTGGTTCTGCTGGGCGCTGGCTGCGGCGTCTTGGGCTCGACCGTGAACCCGTTCGCTGTCGGCGCGGCAATCGACTCGCTTTCGACTTCGGGCATCCAAGTGAACCAAGGCATCGTCATCCTCCTCGGAGCGGTTCTCTGGCTCGTCACCACCGCCATCTCGATCATCTTCGTCATGCGCTATGCGAAAAAGGTGAAGAAGGACAAGGGCTCCACCATCCTCTCCCTGCGCGAGCAGGAAATCATGATGGAGGAGTGGGGGATGAAGGAATCCGAGGACGAGGCCGAGACCGACCAGAAAGCGAACGAACCGCTTTTGACCGGCCGCCAGAAATGGGCGCTCATCGTGTTCGCCTTCACCTTCGTCATCATGATCATCTCCTTCATTCCGTGGGAGAGCTTCGGCATCGATATTTTCAACGCTGGTGCCACCTATGAGGAAGTTTCAACGCCGGTGAGCGACGCCGATATTGCTGCCGTCTATGACGACTCGACCGGCAATACGCTTGTCTTCGACGGCGACGTGAGCGCGACGGTGGATTCCGAGGTTGAGACGACTCCGGGCTGGTCGTCATTCTTGGTGGGACTCCCGCTCGGGCAATGGTACTTCAATGAGGCTTCGACGTGGTTCCTTCTGATGGCGCTCGTCATCGGTGTTGTCGGCGGCGTTTCGGAGAGCCGTTTCGTCAAAAGCTTCATCAACGGCGCCGCTGACATGATGTCGGTCGTGCTCATCATCGCCTTGGCGCGTTCCATCACGGTGCTCATGAGCGAGACGGGCCTTGATATTTGGATCCTCAACACGGCGGCTGGTGCCTTGACCGATTTGGCGGCCTTCGTCTTCGCCCCGCTCGCGTTCCTCCTCTACGTGGGGCTGTCCTTCCTTATCCCGTCCTCATCGGGCATGGCGACGGTCTCAATGCCCATCATGGGGCCGCTGGCGGCTCATCTGGGATTCTCGCCCGATGTGATGATCATGATCTTCTCGGCGGGCAACGGTCTGGTGAACCTCATCACGCCGACCTGCGGGGCCATCATGGGCGGCTTGGCGATGGCGAAGATCGAATACACCACATGGGTGAAGTTCTCGCTCAAGCTGATAATTCTCCTTGGCGTGGTCTGCGCGGTGATACTCACGACAGCGATGATGTTTATTCCATATACACCAGCATAGGGTTGCGCTGTTTTGCCAAACAGGAAAGCCGGCTTTCTGCCATCAGAAGGTCGGCTTTTTATTTCGCCCGTGTTCAGGTAAAATCGCGGCGAGCAAAGTAGGTGGAAGGGGAGGAAGGGCCTCCCTTGTCGAGAAGAATGGATGATGATATGGATACGCGTGCCAAGCTTGAAGCAGTAGTGAGCGCAGCGGTTCAAAGCGCTGTCGAAGACAAGGCGCTTTCGCTCGAAACGGTGCCCGAGGCAGCTCTTGAGCGCCCTCGTGAGGCAGCACACGGCGATTGGGCTTCCACTATTGCGATGCGTTGCGCGAAGCAAGCCCACATGAAATCCCTTGACATCGCGCAGATCATCATCGACCATCTCCCGCAAAACGATGTGATTTCCGCGGTGGAGGTCGCCGGCCCCGGCTTCATCAACTTCCGTCTTTCCGATCATGTGCTGCAAGATGTGGTGAAGACGGTGCGGAGCGAACAGGGCGATTACGGTAAGGGCAGCGTTGAAGGGCCGCATAATGTGAACCTCGAATACGTTTCCGCGAATCCCACCGGCCCCATGCATGTCGGCCATGGCCGCTGGGCTGCTCTCGGCGATGCGATGGCGCGCGTCATGCGCCATGCGGGATATGACGTCTACGAGGAGTTCTACGTCAACGACCATGGCGTACAAATGGACATATTCGGCCACTCTGTCTCCATCCGCTATATGCAGCTTTTAGGTTACGATGTCGAGCTTCCCGAGAACTCATACGGCGGAAGCTATGTCATCGACATCGCACAGGGCATTCTCGATCGCGATGGAAGGAAATGGGAGGGCCTTACCGAAGAGGAGCGCACCGAGGCGTTTCGCGAGATCGCCTACGAGGACATGCTCAACCTCATGAAGAGCACGCTCGCCGGTTTTGGCACCACCTTCGACTGCTGGTTCTCCGAGCGCAGCCTCTATGTTGCGGATGAGAGCGGGAAAAGCCCGGTTGATCGCGCGCTTGAGGCCATGGATGAGAAGGGCTACATCTTCGAGGAGGAGGGGGCCACGTGGTTCCGCTCCACCGCCTTCGGAGACGACAAGAACCGCGTTCTCATCAAGGAAAACGGCGAATACACCTATTTCATGAGCGACGTGGCCTACCACTATGACAAGCTCCGCCGCGGTTTCGATCATCTCATAGACATCTGGGGCGCTGACCACCATGGCTATATTCGCCGCTGCGAGGCGATGATGGCGGCATGGGGCTATCCGAAAGCCTTAGAGGTCGTTCTCGGGCAGCTCGTGAATCTCTTCCGCGACGGCGAGGCGGTGCGCATGTCGAAGCGCACCGGCGAGATGGTGACGTTCTCCGAGCTCATCGACGAGGTCGGCGTGGATGCGACTCGCTATCTGATGCTTTCGCGCTCGTCCGATCAACCGATCGACTTTGATATTGAGGTTGCGAAAAAGCGCGACAACTCGAATCCCGTTTACTATGTGCAGTACGCACATGCCCGCATCTGCTCGATTCTGCGCAAGGCCGCTGGCGTGGCTGACGCAAGCGCCTTCGACGCGCATGAGGTCGACATGCGCGAGCTCGCGCTCGATGTGGTCGGTGACGAGGTGGATCTTTCTCCGCTCACCGAGGAAGCGGAGCTGGCCCTCATGCGTAAGATGGATGAGTTCTCATCACTCATCGCGCTTGCCGCACGCGATCGCGCGCCGTTCCGCTTGACGCACTATGCACAAGAGCTGGCCGCCGGCTTCCATCAGTTCTATACCACCTGCCATGTGCTGGGGGTGGAAGAGGGGCTTCAAAAAGCACGTCTGGCGCTGGTCGATGCCTGCCGTATCGTCTTGGCGCTCACTTTGAGCCTGCTTGGCGTCAGCGCGCCTTCGCGGATGTGATCCGGTTAGATCTGGTCTTCCAGATCCATGCGCATCAGATAGACGTTGTTGCGCATGTGCGTGGCGGCGCTGCGCGAGAGCTCGCCCTCCTCGTACATTTCCTGAATATGCTCGAGCTCGCGGTTGAGTCCGAATCGGCGCACCTCGTTGATGCTCGCGCCCTCGCGGCCGAGCACGCGGGTCATGCTGGGGGACTGCTGCATCATTGATTGGCGCAGCCGCTGATATTCCACCAGAAGCTCGCTTGCGATCTCGGTTGGAACGCGTGAGGCGGCAACCTCGAGGCGGAGCTTGTCGATGGCGACTTGGGTCGTGGCCAGCTGAATCCTCCGCACCTGTTCGGTGGTGTTGGCCGTGTCGAAATCATAGAGTTCGTTGTAAATCGTCCGCGCGGCCCTCTTAAGCGTGCCGACGACGCGCGTTGTGATGCCGCGAACTGACGAGATGCCCTCTTGGTTGCGTTTGAGCAAACGCGTAACGTGGTCGAGGCGCTCGAGGTACTGGTCGGCGGCACGTGCGGAAACCTCGTTCGCCTGAAGCATCTCAAGGCATTTCTCGCGCTCCCATTCGAGGACGCGCAGCCTCAGCTCGACGGACGGCTCGTCTTCGATGTCGTTGCTCTCCTTGATGCGCTCGAGGCGTGCATTGTAGGAGCGAATGACCTCCTGCGTTTCGCGGCGGTTCTCCGCGGTCTGGTGTGCGGTGAGGTCTTCAACGACCATCCGGATGATCTCCATGGTCACTTCGACCTGATGGTTCTTCTCGTCGATCGTCGACTGCTTGTCCTTCTGCCGAGGAACGAGAAGGGGAATCACGAAATTCGAGAGCAGCAGCGTGCAGAGGATGACGCCGCAGGCCAAGAAGATGATGAGGTCGCGCTGCGGAAAGTAGGAGACGGGGGAGTAGGTGAGAAACACCGGAATCGTGAAGAGGATCGAGAGCGTGACCGTTCCCTTCGCACCCGAGAGCGTTGTGACGAGGGAGAGCTTCGCGTCTGCTTTCGTAAAAGGACGCTTCTCAGCACGTCGGGCGCGGAAGGCATCCATCGCGAGCACCCAGACGAAGCGCAGGCCGAGGAGGATGGCCGTGATAAGGAGGATGTAGAGGATGAGGAGCCAATTGCTGATCGTCACATCGTCCCACGTATCGCGCATCGCGCCGGGGAGCTGAGTGCCCAAGAGCACGAAGACGATGCCGTTGAGCGCGAAGGTGAGCGTGCGCCACACGCTGGAGGAGACGATGTTCATACGTGAGATCGAAGGCCCGATGAGATGGGGCTGTACGATGTGGATGAGCCCTGCGGTCACAACGGCGATGATGCCGCTCACATGGCAGGTGTCGGACACGAGGTAGATGATGAGCGGCGTGAAGAGATCGAGCAACACATGAAACGTGGTGTTCTCGATGCCGATGTCGCGCACTTTGCGGCCGATCCAGCTGAGCGCGATGCCGAGCACCGCGCCGAAGAGCAGGCCGCCGAAAAACTCGATGAAGAACTCCGCCGTGGCATTGAGGAGCGAGAAAGTCCCCGTGGTTGCCGCTGCGAGCGCGAACTGGAACGAGACGATGCCCGAGGCGTCGTTGATGAGGTATTCGCCCTTGAGCAGGTTTTTCTGCCGATCGGGGATATGTATCTCGCTCGAAAGCGAGGCGACGGTGACAGCGTCGGTTGGCCCGAGCGCGGCGCCGAGCGCGAATGCCGCCGCGAGGGGAATCGAGGGGATGATCCAATGGACCGTGAAGCCGATGGCGAGCGCCGTGACGACAACGAGCCCCACTGCCAATGAGATGATGGGGCGTATCTCCTTCCAGAGCGAGCGCTTGTCGGCGCTTTTCGCCTCGTCGTAGAGGATGGGCGCGATGAAGATCACGAGGAAGATCTCAGGATCGAAGTCAATGTTGACCGAACCGGCGGCGAGAAGCGCGATGAGAACGCCCAAGGCGATCTGGATGAGGGGAAGGGAGACCTTCGGAACGACCTGGTCGATGACCGAAGAGATGAGAACCGCCGCGAGAAGCAGGAGCGTGAGTGTGAGGATGTCCAAAAAGCCCCCTTCCCGAGCGGTTCGATGAGTAGGATTTCCCTGTAATGGTAACAAAAAGTTGCTTCCCCGACTTTGAAAAAGAGTGGAGATGAGGCAGGCGGAGGCACGTGTTTTCAAAAGGGTTTCCGAAGAATCCTTGCGTCGCGTTGTGAGAAACCCTATACTTTGACCTTGCGCTTTGGTGGCTGTAGTTCAGTTGGCTAGAACGCCAGATTGTGGCTCTGGAGGTCGTCGGTTCGAGTCCGATTAGCCACCCCAGTGCGCTTTTGCCGCTTGCGTAGGTTGTGGGCATCGCCTACAATGACAAGCGCTCTTTTTAATGGTGTGCGCCATTAGCTTAGTTGGTAGAGCAGGGGACTCTTAATCCCAAGGTCGAAGGTTCGAGTCCTTCATGGCGCACCAGTATGAGGCGTGGGATCTGCCATTGAAAATGGCAAATGCCACGCCTCATATTTTTGCAATACATGAAGGACTCGAAAAAACACTTGAAAGAATTCACTTTCATGCGATGATGCTGAAGGTTTGTTTTTCAGGGTCTGAAAGGAAAAGCGGTGGCTCACGTCAGCGACACGTTCTTGGCTTCACAGCGCAGAAGCGATGAAATTCGCGCAGATCTCGCGGTTCATCCGGAGAAATACATCATGCTCACGGGAGATCGTCCGACGGGGCGGCTCCATCTTGGCCATTATTTCGGCACGATCGCCCAACGCGTCGCATTGCAGAACGCCGGCATCACCACGCGCATCGTCATCGCCGATTATCAGGTGATCACCGACCGCGACACCACCGAGCACATCGCCGACAACGTGTATTCCATGGTGCTCGACTATCTGGCTTGCGGCATCGACCCCGAGCGCACCATCATCTTCACGCATTCGGCGGTGCCGGCCTTGAATCAGCTTATGCTGCCGTTCCTTTCTCTCGTGAGCGAATCGGAGCTCCATCGCAACCCGACCGTGAAAAGCGAGCAGGAGGCTTCAGGGCATACGCTCACGGGGCTTTTGCTCACCTATCCGGTGCATCAGGCGTGCGACATCCTGTTCTGCAAGGGCAATATCGTGCCGGTGGGAAAGGACCAGCTGCCACATATCGAGCAAACACGGCAGATCGCACGGCGCTTCAATGATCGCTATGCGCCGGTGTTTCCCGAACCCGCGGGACTTTTGACTGATGCCGTGGAAATTCCCGGCCTCGATGGTCGCAAGATGTCGAAAAGCTATGGAAACGCCATCGCGCTTTCGGCGACCGAGGAGGAGACGGCGAAGCTTATCAAGAAGTCGCGAACCGATTCGGAGCGGAAGATCACCTTCGATCCTGACAATCGTCCGGGCGTTTCCGCCCTTTTGACGACTGCGGCGCTCTGCACGGGAAGAACCGAAGAGGACATCGCCGAGGAGATCGGCGAGAGCGGCTCCGGTGCACTCAAGGCGTATGTCACCGAAAGCGTGAACGCCTATTTGGCGCCGATTCGGGAAAAGCGCGCGCAGCTTGAGGCAAATGCGGGTTACATTCTCGAGGTGCTCCATGAAGGCAATCGCCGCGCCAATGAAATTGCGGAAGTCACGCTTCAGGAAGTGCGCGAGGCGATGGGGATGGTATACTAGCGTTCGCTTGATCTTCAAGCCGTTCGTTTCGCGAATTGGACCCGTAGCTCAATGGCGGAGCAGGGGACTCATAATCCCTTGGTTGCAGGTTCGAGTCCTGCCGGGTCCACCACTTTCGTTGCGCTGTTCTTCCGAACAGCGCGTGTAATAAAGGCTGCGGCTTTCCCTAGCACCCCATCTTCCCCCTTGTGCGCTTGCCTTCGTGTACCAAAGTACACTCAGCTGCGCGGCGGGGGAATCTGAGGCACTAGGGAACCGCTGATTATTTCGCTTTTCGAGCGTTTTTCGTTCGAACATCTCTCGAGTGAATCGCTGCAGTAGTGT
>CANQRF010000027.1 GCA_947626195.1 uncultured Eggerthellaceae bacterium | reverse complement strand
ATCATGTGACCACCTAATGACCACCTGTGTGACCACCATTTGACCACCTAAATTGAATTATAAATCATGCGGACAAAAGAAAATCGGGCGAGTTATCCACAAAGGTATCGCTCTGCCGAAACCATTTGAATGAAAGGTATCGCCACAGCGAAGTGTTGCTACCGCTCTGCCGATACCATAGGTATCGCTGTGGTGATAGCAACAGGCCGAGTTGGTATCGCTGTGGCGGTACCGTTTAAAAAAGAAAAAAGAATCGAAAAAGAAAAACCAACTACGTAAGACTTACTGTGTTGGAACAGACAGACCTCAAATCCTTTCTGCCTTGATCCATGTTTTCGAAATCCTCAAGCTGGCTTTCGAGTTCCTCAAAAGCGCTAGATTGTCTGCGCCTTTGTGCATAGCATGGCGAAAAGGCCGAATGTGAGGAGACAGAAGATGGCTGACCCGAAAAGCTTGATCAACGTAAGCGAAAGCAGGACGATAACCGCCAAGGAGGCAGCGCTACTGCTCTGCGTCTCACAGTCCACGATCTACCGGATGTTCAACTCCGGCGAGCTGCCATCGTTCAAGGTCCGAAACGCCAGGCGAACATCAACCACAGCATGTGAGGACTACATCCGCAAGCAGCAAGCACACGAGGCCGTGCTATGCCGGCTCCACAAAGGCTAGACGACCACGATAACGATGCCATCAGATACCATAGCGGCCGATTTACAACCATTCCGGCAAGCCTCATCGAATATCTCGTGCGCGTAAAAGTCGGAAGAAACGGGATGGCGGTCATCATGTCGCTTTGCCGCCATGTCAGTCCTGATGGCACTTTTTCAAAGTATTCAAGAGAGAAGATGGCTGAAGAGACAGCGCTTACCCAAGCACAAGTCTCGCGCGGTATCGCAGAGCTCAAAGAGAAACTCGTGATCGAGCCGATTCCTAAAATGACGTCTTATGGCATTTGGAAATCTGACCGCTCGAATTTCGGGCACATCGTTTCATATAGATTCACTCACGAGGCGTGGTCTTTCATCAAGAGGGATGTTTTGTAGACGAAAGCTCGGCCATTCGAATTTCGGACATATAGCCTCCCACAAGCCCACTCAGCAGGCCTGAAACTTCATTCAAAAGGATATTTCGTATCATGGGCGGGGGTGCGTTTGAGAGGTAAAGACGAGCACACGTTGCTCTTTTGGGGCTCATAATGAAATTCGCTTCATACAGTGATGTTTAGTTGGTATCGCCATGCCGATACCAACTCATACGTGCCCCATTCAAAGAAAGATCTCCTCCATTGGCTTTGCTACCCAATGCGGTTAAACCCAGTAAAACGCACAAGGGAATGGCCTTTAAACGAACCACTATCCGCATAGGTACGCCATCTTAAAAACCCATGGCTTTCGTTGTTCCAGAACCGAAAACCTCCATACGCAGAGATATTTTCGAAATCCTCAATTGAAGTTTCGAGTTCCCCAAATGTTCTTCTTCCGCGAAGCGTGGATTGATAATCTCGCAAAGAAACCTACTGCAAGGGGCATGGACGTTGGCCATTTCCTCTCACCTTCGAAGGAGCAGGCATGGACAACGAATGCAACGCGAGAATAGACAGGACAGACACGCTGATCGCTCACATCCGAAACGTCGTGACCAAAAGCTATCGGGCAAGCGGGCTTATGCAAAAGGCAATATCGGCACGAACGAACATCAAGCCCTCGCAGCTAAGCCTTTTGCTAAACGGGAAGCGAGCGATATTCGCCGATGAACTTATACAGCTGATCGTAGTGCTCGACATTCCTCTTCCGGAGGTTTTCGGGCCAGACCTATGGCGGGAATACGAGTTTCGCATGCAAGCGAAGGAGACGAGGTAGGCATTACATGGAAACGGTAACAGCCGAAAAAGATGCCCTGCGTTTTCTCGAGGGAGAAGAGCGCGATAAGCTTGTGTTCGCCTGCCTGAAAAGCCGCTGGCTTACCCAAGGCTTGCAGCCGACCAGAAACAACGCACCCGAAACTTCCCCGTTCTCATTTCAGATAGCCGAGAGCATCAAAGATCTGCGCGACTATTTCCGCGGAAGTCCCCACGGCATCCGCGAGGGCGTGGTCTTCAAAGCCCTCGCCTTCGTGCAGCAAGTCGATTGTGGCGATGAATGGCTGGTGCTTCGCCGCATTCTTGATGATGAGAGCGGAAATACTTACTGGATGCCCTTTGAGAGCGCCTCTTTCGGCAGGGCGGTTAAGCACGCCGCCCGATTCGAATGCACGATAGAGGCTTTGCTCAACGCAGAACCTTTCGACACCGCCGTCTTACTCGGTAGAGGCCAGAGCACGCGGCAAAGGAAAAGACTGAACAGATCTGGCTCCTAGCGGTCACTTTCCAACCGCTAGGAGCCATGCTTTTTGTTACGTAAGTTCGTCTTTGAAGGCCGAGGGCCTTTATCAGAAGGAGGGGTTTGCGATGCCGAGCGATTTCGGAGATGAGTCCGGTGAGAAGCTGTTCGATTGGATGCTCAAAGTTGGCCAAGACGCCAGCGAAGCGGCTCTGCTCTCAAGCGCCGAGAGGCTGAAGGCGGCGTTTCGAAACGCCCGTGGAGAGATCGCATCAGATGATGCGGGCACAGAATCCGAGCAGGTTGCGGAGTGGGCGAAGCTTCGCATGGCCGAGTTCGAGGCGCTCCCAGAATACGCATCGATTAAAGAGATCATCGATACCAAATTGTCCGAGCTAAAAATCGAGCACGACTTCTTCACGGACAAGAAGGGTAAAGAGTTCCTCCTCTTCCGCATTGAGGACGCACCGGATGTTTCCCGTACTTTCGAAGAGCTCGAGAAGGCAACCGATATCGCCTTCGATAAGGCGCTTGAAGCACGCGGGCTCACGCGCGAGCAGATACGTGAGGCAGAGCCCTTGGAAGAACGTGTGGCCTCAGCGCGAAAGGCCTCGAAGGCGCTCGATAGTGCGCGCGAGATCAAACACGACATCGAACTTGCCGAGGTCCGCACGAAATGAGCGCAGGCCTTGCCATAGCGGCTATCGCCACGCCAATAGCTTTCGTCTTAGGAGACGCCTACGTCTCCAATCTCTTGTCCATGGACGGCATGCCTCTCGAGAACCTCACCGCTGCCGTTTTCAGCTTGCCTGTCTACTTCGCGGGCGGAGGGACCCTTACGACAGAGCCGATGGCGCTTTGCATCGGGTTCGTCTTGGTCTGCGGAGTGTGGATCGCCTATTCCTATCACTTGATGAATTCAGGCGAGCGTCGAGCCGGTGAGGAACATGGCAGCGCACGGTGGGCGACCAAGCGAGAGGCACTTGCCTTTAAGGATGCGAAAGATCCCTACAACAACATCATCTTGACCAAAGATTTCGGGCTTGCGATGTCGAAGGCGTCCTTCGATATCAAGACCGATCGCAACAAAAACGTGCTCGTGGTGGGCGGATCGGGTTCTGGCAAGACCCGCTATTACGTCAAGCCCAACCTCATGCAGCTCAACGCGAGCTACTTCGTGACCGATCCCAAGGGGACGCTTTTAGGAGATGCGGGCCATCTCTTCGCAGACGCCGGATATCGGATCAAGGCCTTCAACACCATAGACTTTGAAAGATCCAACCACTACAACCCCCTTCGCTATATAAAAAGCGAAGCCGATATCCTGACGTTCGTCGAATGCCTCATCAAAAACACCAACGGCGAGAAGGGATCCGGCCAAGATCCTTTCTGGGAAAACGCCGAGCGGCTCCTCTATACCGCCTTGGTGGCGTATCTTCTTTACCATTGCCCCGAATCCGACCGAAACATACCCGGGCTTTTGACGTTGCTCTCTTTGGCCGAGGCGCACGAGGAGGACGAGCGCTATAAAAGCCCGCTCGATGTGCTCTTCGACGAGCTCGAGACGGGAAAGCGCTTCATGCAGACGGCGGGCGCTGACATGTCCTACGATGATGAGAGCCGTGCCTTCGAAAACGGGCAGGGCTCGTTTGAATGGATAGAGCTCGGCCCTAAAACCGCACCTGAAGCCGATTTCTCGCTCGCCAACTACAGGGCCTTTAAGACCGCCGCCGGCAAGACCCTAAAGTCAATCATCATAAGCTGCAACGTGCGCTTAAAGCCCCTGTCCATCGCCGAGGTGAAAGAGCTCCTTTCCTTCGATGAGATGGAGCTTGACGGACTCGGAGACGCCGATCGCAAGACGGCGGTATTTGCGAGCTTGTCGGACACCAACTCCACCTTCGACTTCCTCTTCGCGCTTTTGATGTGGCAGACGATGGATGTGCTCTGCAACATAGCGCTTAAGCGCTTCGGCGGAAGCCTTCCCGCTCCCGTGCATTTCATTCTCGATGAGTTCGCGAATATCGGTACCGTTCCCGATTTCGAGCGCATGATAGCCGTCGTGCGAAGCCGAAACATCTCCTGCTCGATCATCTTACAATCGCTCTCGCAGCTGAAAGCCGCCTACGATGACAACGCGCAGACCATCATCGACTGCTGCGATACGTTGCTGTTTTTGGGCGGCAAATCGTCCGAGACTAACCGCGAGATATCCGATGCGATCGGCAAGCAGACGCTCGATACCCTCTCCATAAACGATTCCCGGGGCGCGAACACATCCACCACACGCAACTTCGCCAAAGGCGAGCGCGACCTTCTGCAGGCATCTGAGGTGGCACGTCTTCCCCGCGATGAGGCGATCCTGCTCATAGCGGGAACGTTTCCCATAAAAGACCGGAAATACATACTCGAGAAGCATCCACGCTATGCGCAAATCGATCCCGGACATAAAGGAGCGAAACACACCCGTCCATTCGATTTCGTGGCATTTTATGAAAGCGAAAACGCGAAAGGAGGCATTCGATGAGAGCGAGAAGATAAGTTAGCGGGCGACGGTAGCGCTTCTGCGCCGTAAGGGCCAAAGCTTCCACCCTCCGACCCTGACCGTCGCCCCCAAGCAAAGGGCATGAACGCCCTAGGGGAATTGTAACATCTGCGCGAACGTCGGCTTCTTCCACTCAATGCCAACGTTCGCGCAAAACCAAGCAAAGGACAAAAGATATGCTCACCCAGATCATCACACTGGTCTCGGGTTGTGTGACCTTTCTCGGCGGCTTCTTGGTCGTCTGGGGCGCGGTAAGCTTAGGTCTTGCAATCCGAGAGCAACAGGGCGGAAGCCAAATCGCATCCGCCATCTCCACCATCGCAGGCGGCGCGATCATCATAGCTGCCGCCGTCTACTTCGGCATGTTGGATACGAGCTGGCTTCCGGCTTAAGCGGGTGTTCGATATGTCGTTATCGGTTAAGGTCCAAAAAGACATCGGAAGCTACGAGGAGAAGATCGTCGGCAAGCTCTCCTTCCGCACGCTTCTATGCGTTGTCGGCGGCTTCGCAAGCGCAATCGGGGCAGCAGCGCTCAGCCATTTCGGCTTCGGCATCGAGGTTGCCGACGCATCGCTTCCCGTCATGGCGGCCTCCCTTCCGTTTTGGCTTTTGGGCTTCTCGCGCCCTCACCACATGAAGCCAGAGGAGTTCTTGCCCCTTTGGTGGGCACACGAGTTCGGCGAGAACCGGCTCGTCTACCGGCCCTCCTTCGTATCTGAGGATAGCGATTTCAAACTCATCGGCGAGAAGCCCTCACGCTGCGTGCGTAAGCGCATGAAAACCAAGGGGGTGGAACACGATGAGCCCTCGCGGTTTGAATGCGCTGCGTAATCTGCTTGCGAAAACAATATTCGCACGACCGAAGAAAAGCCACGATCTCATACGCGCAGCCAACCTGCGGGAGCGCAAGGAAAATGCCTTACGTATGGCCCAGAAAAAGGCCCGAGCCAGCGCCAAGGACGTGGTCGGCGCAATCGGCTATGACCTTATGTACAAAGACGGCATCGCGCAGGTAGAGAAGGGGCTTTTCTCCGAGACCATCGCCTTCGATGACATTTCCTACCAATCGGCCCGCCGGGAGGGACAGGAGGCCGTCTTTTCGGTCATGTCCGAGATCTACGATTACTTCGGGCCCGACACTCGTGTGCAGCTCTCGATCATAAACACGCCCATCCCGCCTTCCGAGATCGGGTGCAAAGAGTTTTTCAGCGGTGGCGATGCGCACACGCATGAGTATGTGAAGGAGTACAACCGCATCCTCAACAACAAGATGCGCGAGGGCGTTTCCAACCTCACCCGTGAGCGCTACCTCACCTACATGGTCTCGGCAAAAGACGTCGAGTCGGCGGTCCCCAAGCTCGCACGCGCACGCACCGATATCGTGGCCTCCCTTGCCCGCATCCGCGCAACGGCGCATGTGCTCGATGGCGCAGAGAGGCTCCGCCTTCTCCAATCGCAGCTGCGTCCGAACTCTGCTTTCGAGTTCACATGGGATGCGCTGCCTCTGAGCTCGCGCCTGCACACCAAAGACCTCATAGCACCCCAGGTGCTCGATTTTTCACCGGACGGGCGGGCGGACTGCTTTGTGAGCGACGGCACCTATTGCCAGATACTTTGGCTTCGGGCCTTTGGGTCTGATCTCGACGATCGCTGTTTGGCACGCATCATCGACCTGCCTATCCCCCTGAACGTGACGCTGCACGTCTTTCCCATGGACAAATCCGATGCAGAGGACTTCGTGAAAGAGCGCATCGTCTGGATGGATAAGGAGATCGTCGATGAGGATGCGAGCGCTGTGAGAAAGGGCTATGGCCGCTCGATTCTGCCCCCTGAGCTCATCCACTCAAAGGAAGAAGCGGAGGATCTGCTCGATCAGATCCAGAACAAAAACCAACGGCTCTTCGGCTACGCCGGGCTGATCTTTCTCTACGCAAAAAGCGAGACGGAGCTGGCCGATCGGGCCGAGCAGGTGGTATCGGTTGCCCGCCAGCGCTCGATCGAGGTGGAGCCTCTCTACTACCGTCAGCGCAAGGGCCTGAACTCGATCCTTCCGCTCGGCAACTGCCATATCGATCCGACGAGATTCTTCACGACGGCCCAGATCGCCATTCAGATGCCGTTTGCCACCCAGGAGCTCGCTCAGCGCGGCGGGGGCTACTACGGCCAAAACAAGCTCTCGGGAAACCTCGTGCTGTGCAACCGCTCCACGCTCGCAAGCCCCATGGGCTTTGTCTGCGGAAAACCCGGAAGCGGCAAGTCGTTTTCAGTCAAGCGCGAGATCATGAACACGATCCTTGCCTACCCGAAAGACGAGATCATCATCTTCGACCCTGCGGGCGAATACTCGGCGATGGTCAAGGCCGCAGGAGGCGTTGTGGCGCGCCTTGCCGCCGATGCGGACACCCACATCAATCCCTTCGACTTATCCGACGTAGCGCATCTATCTGCCACCTCCCAGATGGCGTTTAAGATCGACGCTCTGCTCGCTCTATCGTCAGCTACCATGGCCGAGGGCCGTGAGGGGCTTTCCGAGGCCGATAAGTCCATCATCGCCCGTGCCGTGGAGATTTCCTATGAGCGCACCCAAAGCGATGAGCGCCTGCCCATACTGGGGGACTTCTACGAGGTGCTTTGCGAGCAGCCCGAAACGGAGGCACGCAATATCGCGCTTCGCTATGAGCGGTACACGCGCGGGGCGCTCAGCTTCTTCAACCACCCCTCAAACGTCCGATTCGAAAACCGCATCACCTGCGTCGATTTCCATGACCTCAATACCCACATGAAGGTCTTCGGAATGCTCACGGCGCTTGAGGCCGTGCGCAACCGCATGTATGCAAACTTCGGTCGCGGCGTGAGGACATGGCTTTACATCGATGAGGTGCAGTCGCTTTTCGGGCACGCCTCCATCATCTCCTACTTCTCAAAGTTCTGGGCCGAGGGTCGCAAATTCGGATTGGTCGCAACAGGCATCACCCAAAACTCCACCTACATGCTCGACCACGAGGAAGCACGGACCATGGTGCTCAACTCGGACTTCATCTTGCTCCATAAGCAATCGGCGCTCGACCGCAAGTGCTGGGTGGACTTGCTGGGGCTTTCGGCTGTCGAGGCCGAATACATAGGAGACGGCATCAAGGCCGGAGAAGGACTGCTCGTAGCCGGTGGAGCCCACATCCCCATCAAAGACGATTTCCCGAAAGGCCTGCTCTACGACCTCTTCAACACAAAGCCCGATGATGAGGGCTCTATGTGGGGAAATCGCAAACGCCAGGCAAAAGGCAAGGGGGCGCTTTCTCGTGTCTAGCCTTACCTACAAAAGCGATGTTTCACAGCCCGAACTACAAGACGAGGCCGACCGCACATCTACGCTTCAAGAGGTGCGCGCCGATGCGCTGAACTCTGGGATAGTCAAAGACGTCTCGTTTCGAACGGAAGAGGCCCTCACCGGTGTTGACGATGCGCTTTCAGAAACCTTCTTGCAGGATAGGCCGAAGCTTGCATCTGGGCGCGAGGTAAACCCTGATGTGGGCTTAGATCCCTCTTCAGATGGAGCCCACGGGTTCGCAAAGGCCCCATCGATCGGCGCATATATCGCTGATAGCTTCGTCGTTGAAGAACTTGACGAGAGCGACGAGCTTGACGATGCCGTGCCTGCCTACCGTGGCATCCGAAGCGCTCAGCGCTTCCGCAGTGCGCGACAGGCACGCACATCGCAAAGGCAAAGCATCCCGCAAGATGAGGCTTTGGGCAAAACATCTCAAAGCAGCTGTGCTTCCTCCCCGCGGACAAAGGCGCTCTCAAAGGCCGATCCACGGACCTCTTCGCTTCGTAGCGTAGGATCTCGGCAGAAGAAAGACGACAGGTACCGCTCGAAAAGGCAATGGGCAGCACGCGCTGCCGAAACCCCAGCTGCCGTGACAGAGCAGATCAGGCATACAGTTTCCGCGAAAGGTGCCGTATCGGCGAAAGCGACAGCGGCAACAGCCACGGCGGCCACTGCCGGGACCGCGGGCTTTTCAGTTGCAGGGGTTGTAGGAGCGCTTTTTGTTTTTGTCCTTACCGTGCTTTCGATCGCGCAGATCATCTCCGCCATCTTCGGTTTCTGGGAAGACGCCGAGGCGAAGCAATCGATCGACGGGCTTCCGCCGTATATCACCTACGAGATGGTCGAGGAGGCGCTTGCCTGCCAAGAGGAATACGGACATCCGGCAGGATGCACGATCGCCCAGATCATCTGCGAATCGGGCATGGGAGATCGCATGAGCGCGCTCGCAACCCGCGACCACAACCTCTTCGGCATGAAGTGGGTAAGCTCCTTTGCGGGATGCCCTGAAGTGGTAGGGAGCGCGAGCTGGGTCACCGGAGAGGAATACGATGGGCACCAGGTCACCATCACCGATCGGTTCATCGTGTTTGCAGGCGACCGCGAGTGCATTCGATTTCGAAGCCGGGTGTTTCTCCAAGCAAGCCGCTATAGGGACAATGCGCTCATCAAAGAGGCCATCGAAAGCCATTCCTCAGACAAGATGGCCGAGGGGCTCAAGGAAGCCGGTTGGGCAACCTCATCAGATTATGTGGACTCACTCAAATCTGTCATGGAGACCTATAACCTCTACCGCTTCGATTCGATGACATCAGAAGATCTAAAAAACGCTCTCATGTCGGGAGACGCCATCGTCCAAGCAGCCTATAGCCAGCTCGGGACCCCCTATGTCTGGGGAGGGACGACGCCAAACGTCGGGCTCGACTGCTCGGGGCTCACGCAGTATTGCTACGCACAGGCCGGCATCTCGATTCCGCGCAATTCCGAAGACCAGCACACATCCGGCAAGTCCATCCCTCTTTCCGAGGCCCGTCCCGGCGACATCCTCTGGAAACCGGGCCATGTGGCGATCTTCGTTTCAGAAGACACCTATATCCATGCTCCCCATACAGGCGATGTTGTCCGAGTGGCCCAAGGCATCGGCTACTTCACCTGCGCGGTCTCATACCGCTGAAAGGACCAACTATGAACAAATCCACGATCATGCTCATCGCGGCGGCGGGCGCGGTGGCGCTTCTCATAGGCGCTGGCGTCGTCCGCTGCACCTTCGCCTCCCATGCAGACCAAGAAGATGCACCTGAAATCGTACAGGAAGAGCCTCGGCCCGAGGCAACGAACACCGAAGCGCCGAGCGCAAACGAGCCAGAGCCAAGCGAGGAGACTTCAAGCGCGGACGTAAGCGCCATCGAGGACTACCTCAACACCAATTGGACGGCAGAGAGCAGCGAGCTTGCCCTGCTTGACGGCGTGTTCATCGAGAGCAACGGCACCGACAGCGCACCGACATACTTCACCATCGAAGATGTCGCCGAAACAGATGATGTGCTCACGCTCACCGTCTGGGCAGCAGCGCGCCCGGGGGATGCCGGGGCCCAATCCATCATCGTGATCGACCATTCACGAAACGCACCGACCGTCACATCGGATCTCTTTAAGCTCTCCCATACCTATGAGCTCTCGCCAAACGAGAACGGCGCGATCGCAGTCCAGGGCGCAACCGAAGACCTCAACTCCTATCTTGAGGCCACGACCTCAGAGATCACATCGGTGCTTTCGGCCTATGCGGACGAGCATCTTTCCGGAGCAAGCGTGCTCTCATGGACAGGCGAGGCCTATACGGACTACTTCAACGAAACGCGCATCACCACATTTATCGCCGATGATCCGGCGGCGACGATCGTGACCCTTATCCGCGAAGCTGACGGAACATTAGGTGCGCTATGAGATCCGAAGGAAAAGCGCTTCGACGCTCGTCGCCCTCACGCAAAGCCGTACTCGCCGCCACAGGCGCGTCTCTGCTTTTCGCGGTGCTGCTCATGCCAACGCCTGCGCACGCCTCCATCGCCGATGACATCAACTCATGGCTTTGCGGGATGCTGCGCGACTTCTGCAACTGGATCTTCGCCGGGCAAGTCAATGTGTTGCGCTCCATCGGAGTGGATGGCATTCTCGGAGCCGATTTCACATCAATGCTAGGAGCCGCAGGTGACGTTTCGCTCTACGACATCGCGCACGGTGTGTGGGAGGTGGCGATCCTTCCTATCGGCTGCGGAGTCTTGAGCTTTGTCTTCACAGTAAAGCTCATCCAGATCAGCCAAAAGATGGATGGCAACGCATCCATGCCGGGCGTCAAGGAAGTGGTCTTTCTGCTCGTCTTCTTTGCGGTCTTCCTCTTTCTCATCCAGCACTCGTTCGAGCTCATGCAGGCGCTCTATGAGGTGGTGGGGATCGCGATCGACCGTGTGACGGCGCTTTTCGGGGACGGCAGCGCGCTTAACCTCTCGCAGGTCTCCATCACGACCACCGACGACGATCTGCCGGCGCTGCTTGCGATGATCGTGGTCGCCCTCATCAGCTGGGTCGTCGTGATCATCGCCTACATCGTCGCGCTCGTGGTCTGTTGGGCGCGCGCCATCCAGCTCTACCTTCTGGCGGCGTTCTCACCGATCCCGCTATCGCTTATGGCACTCGACGACGCCCGCCAAGTCGGCATCGGATACCTGAAGACGTTTTTCAGCGTGTGCCTCGCCGGGCTCATCATACTCGTGCTCCTCGTGGCTTTCCCGATCGTCTTGGGATCGCTCAATGCGGTCGATATCGGCACCAACTCGCCGATTGATACCATCGTGGGCGGGCTTACGTATGCCCTCCAATACCTCGCCATGTGCGTTTTGCTCATCCTCTCGCTCGTTAAGAGCGGCAGCTGGGCACGCGATGTGATGGGAGGGGCATAGGCCATGGAAATGCGTATGCACACGGCGGCGACCGGCATGAGAGCGCGGTATATCCCCTACCCCGATCGCTAATCGAAACAACGAGAATGCAGACTTCCACATCACACCCGCAAAACCAAGCAAAGGAGAGCAAAATGCCTCAAACCACTGAGAAGAAAAACACCTACATCACCTTGCACAAGAACTTTGTGCGCGAAGGGATCGAATACACCGACAAGAAGACCGGAGAGATCAAGACCTTCAACAGCGTGACGCTTCCACGAGACACCATAATCGACGGGAAAGACGTCTCCGGCTACCAGTTCTCCCCGCGATTCGTCGACGAATCCAAGTTTCGCGGCGAGAACTTTCGCGACATCCCCCTGCTCACCGATCGCGAGGTACGGCTCCAAAAGGCGCTTATGAACCCTGATGGCACGCGCATGACCGACGAGGAGGGCCGAGTGACGAAAGATACGGTAAAGGTCATGCCGGCACAGATCAAAACGGCGCTTTCCGAGGCCTATGAGCGATTCAAGGCCTCAAAAGACAATGCGGGAAAGGCCTCCCCGGAAAAAACAGCAGCGTCTCGCGATTCGCAAGCGCTGTCAGAACGTGCGGCGTCGGCGAGGGAGGGCTCCGCCGCTATGGCAGACCATGACATCCCTTTTGATGAGCGCGCCCGATGAGGGCGCGCCTTGCATACCTCGTCCCGCTTATCTGCGGCGTCGCGATCCTCTCTCTTGTCGCCTTGGCGCTTTTCGCCCATGCGCTTGATACGCAGAAAATCAAGGACATCGAGCCCTCGCTGGGAATATCCCGC
>CANQRF010000026.1 GCA_947626195.1 uncultured Eggerthellaceae bacterium | reverse complement strand
AATTTTAGCCCTGAAAGGGCTGGTCAGAGTAAAAAAATGAACGAGGGGTTACATCAAGCTACTGCGGAAGAATGGCGTTTATAGTAATTATAGCTTTTATAGCAATTCCATAATTTATAGGAATTATAATAAAATGATCTTTCCCTCATGAAATTGCTATAGATCGTGATATCTCCCTCATAAGTTGGCCGGCATAAAAGAAGAGGTCCCTTTTAAGGTTGGTATTAACAAGGTTGATGTTTTGCCAATTACTACTTAATAAGTTTACATTTATGTATACTAATATAGTATGAAAATTTCAAGTAACAGAGCAGATCTTGAGAAGCTCGCTTCATCGCAGTGGGGGATGTTCACCACCGCCCAGGCCAAGCGTCTCGGCATTCAGCGCAACCAGATCGCGCGAATGGCTAAAAAGGGACGCGTTGAACAGATGTGCTACGGGGTCTATCGCTTCACCACGGGGGATGAGATAAGCTTTGCCTTCATAAAGGCGGCCTGGCTCTCTATAAACCCGCAAAAGACCGTTCGAGAACGCCTTGCCTCCTTTCCCTATGACGCCGTAGTGGCCGAGAGGACGGCGACCTCCATGCTTGGCGCGGGGGAATTCTATGCCGCTCCCTACACCTTCGCCGTTAACACAAGGCGTCAAACCACAAGAGAAGACATCCGTTTTCTTATGCGTAAGGTGGCCTCACAAGACATCGTGTTTGTCGACTCGCTTCCCCTTACAAGCTTCGAGCGCACCGCATACGACCTCATCAGATCCCATGAAGACCCAAGCTCAGTCGATCGCTATATGCGCGATGCCTCAAGAAACGCAAACCATACCTTCGATCTTACCCGTCTCTCTGAGCTTCTATCGCCCCTTGCCGCACGAAACGGATACCCGAAAGGTGCTGGGAAACCGTTCGCCGCGAGTCTTCTGCTAAAAAACTCGGCAGACGCCTATGCCTCAGAGTCTGAGCGGGCACTGAAAAGCATTGAGGAGATACTTATCGGGCTGCAAGGCGATATGGAAGATCTGACGGCAGATGATCTTCGTTCGAGGTTCCAAGGCATCCAGGTTATGATTGACGGATTGATGGGTATGATACAAGGATTCGCCGAAAAGGATTATGCGACCGAACTTGCCCCACCGTCTCGGCAGTATCTGATGAGCGCTAGACCAGACCCGCTTTCCCGCATAATATGAGAGGATCATCGAGAACACTGGCGTCTATAAAGGAGCGGTAATGGATTCATCAGAGCAAAGATATCATACTCCCCGGGCTCTTTTGGACGCAGTGAAGGCGCGTGCGCGCAACAGCGGCCAAGACGTCGGACGGTCGTTGAGCGATTTTTTTCACTATCGCTTTCTTGAACGGGTGTTCAGCGAGGAAAACCCGCAGTTTGTCCTCAAGGGCGCACGGGGCATGCTTGCCCGTCGCATCGATTCGCGGCGCACCTTAGACACCGACCTTTTCTATCGAGGCGCGGATATCGATAAAGCCTCGGAAGAGATCGCAAGGATCGGCATGATCGACTTGAACGATTTCCTTATCTTTCGAATAAGTGGCTCGGAGCCGATCGTTAAGGAGCAGAGCTATCGCGATGGAACCCAGATCAAACTCACTCCAGTGATGGGAGGTATAGAACAGCGCGAGAGAGTTTCTGTCGACCTCGTCGTTGATAGCGTGTTTTCGGGAGAGCCTGATCATGTAACCCCTGCGGGCAGGCTCTCTATACCCGATCTGCCCGTGTTCGATTACCTCGTACAGCCGGTGGCCAACGCCATGACCGAAAAGGTGTGCGCTATCATGGAGACGCATGGCAAGGACAGACCATCGAGCAGGGTGAAAGACCTCGCCGATTTGGCGAGCTATATCACATCCCAACCCTTTTCGGCAAACGAGTTCAGGCAGGAGCTTCTTCTTGAGTGTAGGCTCCGTAAACTCACGCCCATTAAGGCTTTCACCACCCCAAGCGCATGGGGATCTTCAGGATTTCGGGCATCGTATCGCAAGAGTGCAAAAGAGGCTCACCTCAGCACCGAATACGAAGACTTGGCCGAGACAGAGCGAGCCGTAAAGGAATGCATTGACGTTGCCTTGTCTGGTTCTGTTGATGGAAAAACGTGGGATCCTAATCTTCTTCAATGGCACTGAGCGCTGAGATAGCGCTTTGAATATTCTGGGTTTAGTTTTGCTCCATTTACGCACCAACCGTATGTGTCGGTGTAAAGCTTCCGCACTTCCAAAAAGATTCTTCTGAAATCCTCTCATCCATTCTCTTAGACGCATGTTTGGATAATGGCGCCTTTAAGTGTACAAGGGGGCTATTTGCGGCCATTCACACACGGCACGAGTTGGGACCTATGCGCCTTCATGTAAGGAGACGAAGTATGACCGATTACTTCGACAAGCCGGCGAAGAAGGCCTCACCGGCCAAGGTGGTCTCGGTGAGCTTGGCCGGCGTGTTGGCTGCAGGCATGGTGCCGGCCATGGCGTTCGCTCAGGCTCCTGGCACGGTAGACGAGGTCGCCCCCGTCTCAAACGACGAGATCATGCCCATCACCGTCAGCCCCGAGAACGCGTTTGAGAATGCTGCGCTATATCATTTCGTGTGGAGCGACAAGGCAACTACACTTCAGACTGCGTCTGCAAATACCCCGAATACGAAAACAAACGCCGCGCTCATCCCGACGGAAATAAAGTTAGTGGGTGGTACAACGTTAACAGTGGCGAAAAATAATAACGGCTACACTGTGACAAGCGCCTACACCCTCACCCAGTACAAGGTCGCGGCAAACGGCTCCACCATCCCCGGGACCTCCGATGTGGGGCAGAAGGTGACAACGGTCTCCGGGCCGGGCACCTACTATGCCGTCTTGACGGCGAAGACGGGGACCTATGCGAACTATTCCGCCGTCTTCAAATACACCGTCGGGACCCCGAAGGTCCTGAGCGTTGAGGGTGATTACGTCACGCTTGTCAACACCGATGAACTTGCGGCGGCCGCCTCAACATACTCGAGCACTGCGGCTACGACAGCCTTCGCCTTCAACGGAGGAACTCCGGCTATCGGCGTTGGCTATGAGGGAACCAGCGGGACTTACACGCTCCTGGAGGAGGGCGTCGACTACTCCATCAGCTACGCCAAGGCAGGCGGCGGGAGCGTCGGCGGCGTCTTTGACGTGGGCGGCTATGTGGCAACCATCACCGGCATGGGAGAGTGGTCCGGTCAGGCTCAAATCCAGTTCGCCGTCACCGCGCTTAACATTGCGAATGGTACTGCTTCTTCCGGAGCTCCTAAGGTAAGCGTCTCCCTGTCGCCCTCCATCGGAACGGGCCTTCCCAATCCGAACAACCTTGAGTTCACGCTCAGCTATGTGACCAGCAAAAAGACCGTTACTGCCGACCTTGGACAGTATGTAACCACGACCCCGAATGCGAATCCTGGCGGGAATGGCGTATACACCTACAACGTGAAGAGCAACGGAAGTACTAATATCACCGGCGTGGCAACAACTGCCTCCTACACCCGCGTACAGAACCTCTCGACCTTCACCTACAACTCCGAGCCCCTGCAAGACGGTCAGGTGTTCACCATCGACGTCACTGAGACGAACGGCCTTTTCGACCTTTCCAAGATCGGCGTGAAGAACGGGACTAGCGCGGTAGGGACCTATAATTCGGAAAAGACAGCTGGCGCGTACACCATCTACGTCGATGGCACGGCGGTGTCGAATGGCAATAGCTTCTCTGCTGCGAACGCGACGCTCAAGAGCGTGACGACTCCCTCCTCGACGCCTGGCGTCCATACCGTGAAGGTCGTCATGACCCCGAATACGACATATTCCTATGGCGGAGAGGTGACCTTCACCGTCAAGGCGACCAAGGGCGAGATCGATGGCGACAGCAACGTCGTTGTGACCTACGGGGACCAGGTCATCGGCCCCGACGGCATCACGCTGCCCTACAACGGGACCACGGGCTACTCAATAGGCACTGACTTCTCAGCCACTATCACGAGCGAGAACGGCGGCGCTATTGGTGACGCAGATACAACGATCACCTTCACCGACAGCGAGGGCACCAAGGTGACGGGCACCGCTCTCATCAAGCCAGGGACCTACACAGGAACCGTGACCGCTGCTGGCTACACCTTCACGGGCGACTCCAACGTGTTCACCGTAACGATCGCGCCCATCAGCGCATCCGACCTGTTCATATCGAACGGGGGGACTGATGCATCCGATATCATCCCGAACGGCATATACACAACCGCATCCGGCACGGAAATAAACTTAACTCCCAATGTGCTTTTCAAGAGCACCGACGGCACCTACAATTCTGTTAAAACGGCTATTGCTGGGGCGGATGTTACTTGGGCTGACGCAACGACGGGCTCCTCTGTCACCAAAATAACGAAGGCCGGCACCTACACGGCAACCGTCACCTTCGCAAATGACGCGCAGGAGCCCATCACGCTCAAGCTCATCGTGCTCCCCGTAGGCGATGAGCCCTATGCCGACGTTCCCGGAACGGCCTGGTATGCCGGCGCGGTCTATAATGCGTCGGCGCAGGGCTATATGACCGGATACGGCGACTCCGTCCTCTTCGGGCCGGACGACCTGCTCAACCGCGCGCAGGCGGCCACGATCCTCGCCCGCATGGCCGGCGTTGATCCGAAGACCTGGGCTCCTGCCGGCTCTGTGAGCGGAACCGAATACCCGACGCCGTTTGCCGACGTCGCCGCCAACGCCTGGTATGCGCAGGCCGTCCTCTGGGCGGACCAGACCAAGGTCATGAAGGGCTACGGCCCCTCATACACCGAGTTCGGGCCGATGGACAACATCACCCGCGAGCAGTTCGCGATAGTCCTCTACAACTACGCGACAGCCCTCGGCAAGGACGTCTCGGTCGACATGGCCGCGGCGCAGGCCAAGCCCGACTGGTCGAGCGTCTCCAGCTGGGCGCAGACCGCCGTCGCCTGGGCAGTCGAGAACGGCATCATCGGGGTCGGCAGCCCGATCAACCCGCAGGGCACGGTCACCCGCGCCGAGGCCGCCGCTATGACGACCCGCTACCAGCCCACCAAGCTTAAGTAAGGCGCTGCAGATACTTCTGCGCAAGGGCAAGATAGCCTGACGATTCGAGGCCCCGGCTCACACCCGGGGCCTCGGCCTGTATATGGTGCTTGTGGGAACTTAAACGTTGTTTTAGATGTATATCAGAAGCTAGCTATTTATCAAACGAGCGCACGCGTTATAAAGGATCGGCATATCGCGATCGATCGTGTTTAAGATAACGTGGATATCGACCTCACCATAGGCATGAGCAAGAATGTTTCTCATCCCATGCAAAGCCGCCCAATCTACCTCAGGCATACGCTCGGTCGTCTCCTCGTCTAAGACATAGGCCTCTTCGAGCACCTTAAAAAGACCGTATACGATGCCGTCGGCGGCATTGCGCTGTTCAGCATCACTTGGAGATATAAGAGGGGTACGATCAGCCGCATAAAGAGCGAGGCGAGAGGTGAGCTCTGAGATGTTCTCGCAGATCGTCATAAGGCGAATCCCTTCGCTTTTACGCGCACTCATAGATCGCTACCTTGTCGGTGTTTACTGAGTTATCAAAAGCGCGGTTACGAAAGCGCCCAGAAACCGAGGTCACCAGATCGACTTTGCGCCCAAGCGAGCTGGAAAGCATATCGATGAGGCGGGCTTGGTCTGAGAGGGCAAACGTTCCCGGCTCGCTTTGGTGGACGAAGACGTCCAGATCGCTTTGCGGGCTTTGCTCCCCTCGAGCGAAAGAGCCGAATACATAGATCGCTTTCGTGGGAACAGCTTCGACAATAACATCGACGATTGTCTGCAAATCATTCTCGGGAAGCCCGATTTTTTGTATGTTGCACAAGCTGTTCATGTGGAAAGTATAACCTATCGAAGCCTCATCTGTAGCACCCTGTTTCTCATGTACAGAATGAGAGATTCCTCATACGAATTAACGCAGTACGAATTCAGCTTCAATGCTCTTACATAGAACTTAAGTTGCGGCCATTCACACACGGCACAGAAAACGGCGATGCTTCCTCCCTGAAAGGTGAGATGCGGCGATGATGCGCCCTTATGAGATCCATGCCATCTGAAACGGCCCGCATCAAAGGGAAAGCGCCGGACTTATGTGAAATACTCACCGGTCGGGCGCTTTGCTGGATATAGTCTAGCACAACTATTTGATTTTGATAACCTCTCCCGAGCGATCTACATAGAGCATTCGCCTGACAGAGCGCAACCTGAAGGACCATTTCCTCACTTCGTCGTAGATCTGCTTGTTGGACAGTCCCTTCATTCGCCTTGAGTCAAAGATTAGATCGCGCGATTGGTGCAGTCCCTCGCGGATTCTCTTCTGAACAACTCGTAAGTTATTCGAGGTTGGAGATTTTACCTCCCACATCACGTTGTCCGCAACGAAATCCGCCGATTTGACCCGCTCGCCCTTGACGCGGGCGACGAACTCCACGTCGTAGCCGTAGTCGGCTATGGCCCGTGCTGTGTCGAGCTCGTGGCCCTGGATGTTGAGATCGAGCGGAGCGGTTATTTTCCCTCGTGCAGTCATGGAGCGAATTATAGCCCCCTGCGAACATCGCTTTGCGGGTTTTTGGGCAGATTCCCTATAAGCCTGATGTTTTAGCGCAAGGATGAGGATCGGAGCGCTCGGTTTCCAGCTTCGTTTTCCGCCATTTCCACACGGCACGAGTTGGGGCGTGTGCGCCTCCCTGAAAGGAGACGAAGTATGACCGATTACTTCGACAAGCCGGCGAAGAAGGCCTCACCGGCCAAGGTGGTCTCGGTGAGCTTGGCCGGCGTGTTGGCTGCAGGCATGGTGCCGGCCATGGCGTTCGCTCAGGCTCCTGGCACGGTAGATGAGGTTGCCCCCGTCTCAAGCGACGGGATCATGCCCATCGCGACTGATGCGGAGACGCTCCAATATGGTCAGCTGGTGCTCAAGGCCGGTTCGTCCACAACCTATACGGCGAAGCTTGACAACAACAATAATGTTGCCAAGCAGGGCCCCACTGTTGTCGGAATCAACCCCAGCACTGGCGGGACGATGGTTTCCGACTATTCGGAAACGTTCGAAAGCGCGACGCTTTATGCGTTCCCAATCGGCACCGAGGCGAGCGGGACGAAAACCCCCTATCTTTACAACGGCCAAACCGTCTATATGAAGAAGGGCGCCTCGGTCACCACATATACAAGCGGGATGCAGGATCCCGGGACGTATGCGATCGTTCTTGCGAACACTGAAACCGCCACTTCTACCGCAGTGCTCTCAGAGGCCAATGTAGCCTGCTTCAACGCGATCGAGTTCACCATCAATCCCGCCTCGCTCTCGGGTGCGGGCCTTTTCGAGCTGCAGGCCGCATTGGGCAATGGCGTGGGCACGAAGGTGAGCGACACGACGTTTACCTTTAGGGGCACTGCCTACTCGGTGGGAGTCGACTCTGGCGATCTCGCCGTTCAGCTTGGGGGACGCGCCCTTCCGAACAGCGTGTACAGCGCTGCGATCTACGGACCCACGAGCACCGAGAACCAGCCCTATACGACCGTCACCTACGCCGGATCCTACCAGGTGGTTGTGACGGGCAAGGGCATCTATGCCGGAAGCCAAGTGGCGATTCCCTTCAGCATCGATCCGATCGATATGTCGGGCTACACCATCACTCTCAAGCCTTCCGCTCCTGCTCAGTCAAAAAATAATGCAAAAGTTGACAACCTTGAGGTGAATGGGCAGGCGATGAGCTCGGTCGCCGGATTGAGCGGCATTAGCAGCATATTGACTGTGGCTCAACCGTCTGAGAACTACACAACGGTCGGAATCTACAACGTGGATCTGACGTTTAAGCAAGGCAATGCGGCCCAGGCGGCTGGATGGGCGGCATCGGTGAAGGGCATCCCGACAACGGCCTCGTATCCGATTGTCACCGGCACCGTGCCTCCGACCGTAGGATTCACCTATGGCTCGACGAGCTTCTCCTCGACTGATGCAGCGCCTCTCAGGATCTCCACCGCTCAGGGCGAGAGCTTTGACCCTGCGCTCGTAAAGGTCGTGAATAACGCTGTCCCGTTCCCGAGCAGCGCGATCACGATGCGCGTCTATGACAGCGAGAACCAGTATGTCGGAGCGACCGTTCCGAGCACACCCGGCATATATACTGTTGTTGTATCGGTCGATCCTGCGACTGCGACAGTGAACTGGGAATATGCCGCCTCTGACATCTTGAAGGTGCAGGTGACGGGCGGCGAGGTGAGCCAGGCGACGCTCCTGTTCACCGCGACCGTCGACGGGAAGACCGTCAACATTGACACGACGACGAATAGCGTTGGCGGTACGGCGTTCACGCTCGGCGACTACACCGGCACGGCATACCAGGTGAACGTTTCCGCGAAGACCGTTTCCGGACAGATCGTCCCAGAGGATGCCTACACCGTGGTCATCAAGAACTCGAAGGGCACCGTTGTCTCGAGCATCGTAGACGCAGACACCTACACCGTCGTCGCCGAGTCGAAAGCGTACATGTTCCCGAGCCAAAACGGCGTCAAAGTAAAGGTGAATCCCGTCACGCTCGATGCCTCCAACCTGAGGGTCTCCGGCGTGGTGTACGGCAATCTGCTGTCCGGCAATGTCATTAAGGTCGATCAAAATTCTGTGGATCCGTACGAGTATGGCTGGTTTGCCACGGGGTCTGCCATCACCCCGCAGATCCAATTCCAAGCTGACGGCGCTTGGAAGGATCTCCCGCAAGACGTCTACGCGCTTTCCTTCATGTACACATCGAGCACGAGCGTGACGAAGGCAACTGATGTGACGGAGCCGGCTACCGAGATCAAGGCGCCTGGCGCATATGTCGTGAAGGTGAGCGCCGCTACCCCTGCCTCCACGAACTTCAGCATTGGTGGAACGGTGAGCGTGGCCAACCCGGCCGGCTTCTTCGTCGTCACCGACCAGTACGTGTTCGCCGACGTCCCGTCGGATGCCTGGTATGCCAGCGCGGTGTTTGATGCGGCGGAGCAGGATTACATGACCGGCTATGGCGATTCAGCCCTCTTCGGCCCGAACGACCCGCTCGACCGCGCGCAGGCAGCGACGATCTTCGCCCGCATGGCGAGTGTGAACCTGAGCAACAGTACCCCTGAGGGCTCTGTCAGCGGGACCACCGAGTATCCGACGAAGTTCGCCGACGTCAACGCGAAGGCATGGTATGCGAAGGCGGTCCTTTGGGCGGACCAGACCAAGGTCATGCAGGGCTATGGCCCCTCATACACCGAGTTCGGGCCAATGGACAACATCACCCGCGAGCAGTTCGCGCAGATCGTCTACAACTATGCGAAGGCCCTCGGCAAGGACATGACCGTCGACATGGCCGCAGCGCAGGCGAAGCCCGACTGGTCAAGCGTCTCCGGCTGGGCCCAGACCGCCGTCGCATGGGCAGTCCAAAACGAGGTGATCGGGGTCAACAGCCCGATCAACCCGCAGGGCATCGTCACCCGCGCCGAGGCCGCCGCGATGACGACCCGCTACCAGCCGACCAGGCTCACAACTCCGCTCGTGCCCTCATATTGGGTATAGGCGCACAAAGGGATCCTTCAACAGCCTAGATGGTTGAAGGCAACCGAAAAGGCCCTGTCCGGGAAGCCGGGCGGGGCCTTTCGTCGATCTGGGGAGATATGGCAGATGCGCGGGGCCGCGGCCCCCTTGGCCCCTGGCGCGAGGGCGCGAGCGCTAGATGAGGATGGCCATGCCCGATGGCAGATCGGCACGGCGCAGAAGAGGCGGGCATCCCTCAGAAACCATGCGAATAAAACCGGAACGCGATTTTTCGGCCTTTTAAAACCTTGCCCCTCAGCCAATTGATTTGTGTTAGAGAATAGAAATGATCCAGGCCCTTACGCGCGGATAGTCGTTCTTTGCGGTCTCATAGACCCGCTCGAAGGAAAGCGATGCGTAGCCATGTGCATACACATCGCGCGTCCTGGCGGCCATCCTGAGCTCGTTCCCCGGGAAATGGGCATGGAAGTCATCGCTAAGAAGCTTCGCGAGCTCCCCGATGTTAATAGAAGTCATAACCGACGCGCGCTTAAGCAACTCGTCTTCGTTGAACTCCTCGATTGTCACCTGATCGAGAATGTCGTCGAGGTAATCTATCTCTGCGACGATCTTCTCGAGGACGGTCCGATCACGCGGCGTCATAGAGCAAAACCGTCTTTCCCACATCTAAGAGCGAATCCTGAGGAAGCGGGCGCTGGACTATGTCGACGGGGCCTCCCGTCATCTCCTCCATGATGGAAAGAACCGAGGCCAGGGAGAAGAGCCCGACATGAGGGTCCGCGAACTCGACCAGAAGATCTATATCGGATCCGCCTGAGGCGCTTCCGCGGGCATGGCTTCCGAAGAGCTCCACGCGGATGATGTGCTTGCCCGCATCGGCGGTCTCGTTGAAGCGCTCGACGCCCAGGCAGACGTTTCGCTGTATTTCGCTTAATGACGGCATCTCTGTCGCATCCCTTTCTGGACAACGCGAGAATACATTATACCAGCGAACGACAATCAATTGAAACGGTGCTTCGCCCTTTGGGCTTCCGGCGTCTCATTCAGGCAACTGATTTGCTGCCATTTTCATGAGGGAGAGGGGATTATATTTCGCCGAGCGCCCGCTGCTTGGGCCTAGTGCTTTCTGGCCTGACCGCGAAGTGCGAGGGCGCATGCCCCGCGCCGGGGCCTCTAGCGGTAGAGGGGGGCATCGAGGAGGGCGGGGTCGGGCTCGAGCATGCGCATGAATTCCATGCGCTCGCCGTAGGCGTTCTCGAAGGCGAGGCCGTGGGCCTCGAGGACCTCGGCGTAGCGCAGGCGCAGCGCGTCCACCCGCCTGAGGAACTCCCCGAACAGATCCTCCCACGCCTTCTTGTTGCCCGCCCCTATGGGCACGCGCTCCCCGTCGATGTAGATGCCCATCTCGCTCGCCGCCTGGGTCATCCAGGTCCTCTCCATGTGCCCGTCGATGACCGAGAAGCCCGCGATGAGCTTCTTGAGGCGCCCCTCGTCGAGCGGCTCGCCGTCCCAGTAGCGGAAGTCGTATCCGTAGCGCTCGTAGGCGTCGCGCGTGAAATACTCCAGAAACGTGCACTCGCTCGCGTTGGCGTACTCCCCGTAGTCCCGATACACGCTCGAGGCGTCGAAGCCGCGGGCGTTTCCGGGGTAGGACTCGGGGTCGGGATGTCCCAGGAGCGTGCATGTCCCCATGCTCCTCGTGTAGGGGATGTCTAAGAACTCCGCCAGGCGGGTGAAGGTCGCCTTGGGGCTGAGCTTGCCGTCCTCGAAGCGCACGAGCCTGCTGTCGGTAAGGGGCCTGCTCCTCGGGTCGACGAGCCAGCCGTGCCCGAGCGCGTAGTTTATGAGGACGTCGTATATGAGCGTGCGCTCCTCCTTCTTATCCTCCTTCTGGGGGCCGCCGCCCGCACCTTGGCCATCTGCTCCGCCCTCGGTGTTTCCGTACCTCTCGTAGCGCTCGCAGGCGAACTTGAGCGATGCGGCGTAGGATGAGGTGATGCGCCGCAGCGGCATGAAGGCCTTTATGTAGTCGAACCCTTCTATCGCCTCCCACCTCGCGACCGCATCGACGCCCTCGGAGAAGAGCATCAGGTGCCCGTGCTTGTCCTCGAGGAGCTGGTAGCTCACGCCCGAGAGGTGGGGCTGGAGGTAGAGGGCGGGCGTGATGCGCGAGGAGGTGTCGACATACAGGCGCTGGCCCTTGGGGGTGCGCCTTATCATGTCGCTTATGTAGTAGCCGACGAGGACGTCCTTGTCGGTGCGGCCCTCCAGGCCGAAGAGCTCGTGCACGACGGGCGCGCTCCACTTCGGGAGCGCCTTGGCGGCATCATGCGCGCTCTCGGCCTCGTCGAGGGCGCTTCGCGCGGATGCGATCTCCTCTTTCAGGCGCTCGAGGAGGATGGAGGGCTGGGTGAGGACGTTGGGGTGTCCGTCCATGACCTCGTTGAAGAAGTCCCCGCCGTTGTGCGTGGTGGTCTGGGCCTGCCAGATGAGCCGCTTTATGTCGCGGATGGCGACGGGCCTCCTCTTGCAGCTCGCGTAGTCGATGCCGAAGCGCTCCTTGAAGTCGATCGGGTAGTCTCCTATCTCGTCCTCTATGAGGAAGACGAACTGCTCATCTTCCAGCAGCGGCTCCCAGCTAAAGCACATGAGGTGGCTTGCAAACTCGCCCCAGTCCGTGTAGTGGAGGTAGACGTGGTTCTCGTAGGCGACGTCCTCGCTCCTCCTCACGCTGTCCCTGAGGTACGAGAGCTCGTAGCGGGAGTAGACGTCGTGGGCGCATATCGGCCTCTCGAGGTCGCCGAAGAAGTGGTGGGCGATCTCCGGGTACCCGAGGTCGACGACGTCCCCCAGGCGCCCCTCTTCCTTATCGAGGGGGACGAAGCGCGCATCGCCCAAGGGGATGAAGAGCGTCGCGAGCCCCTCGAAGGGAGGGAAGTCGTCGCGGAAGCACCACGGGTAGCGCTTGAGGGCCCCGACGTTTTTCCTGTAGGTATCTTTGAGGTCGTCCAAGTTGGGCTCGAGGAGGCGCTCCTCCGGCGCGGCGATGAGCTCGCCCTCAAACCCCTCAAGGTCTTTGAGGCGGTCAAGCTCCTCTGCCGCCGCCCTCGCGTCCCCTCCGTCGGCGAAAAGGCGCAGGGCCGCATCGAGCTCGAGGGAGGGGTCCTTTCCCTTGCTCCTTGCAAGGGCGAGCGCGAAGCAGCGGCCCGCCTCGGGGAGGTCGCCCCCCTCCTCGGCGACGCGCCCCATCTCCATGAGCTCACGCGGGGCCTCATCTCCCATATCGCATGCTCCTTCCCATCGGCTCCTCTGGCAACGAGAACGGGCCGTTGCGCCCATCTCATCCCGAATCATACCGCATCTTCCGGCCAAGGCGGCGGGCTGCTGCACCGGATCATGCCGAAATCCGGCCAAGGCGATGGGTCATTGCCCCCATGGCCGCCCCAAGAGACGGGAAGCGGCCCCGGCAGGTCGCCGGGGCCGCTCTTCCTCAGGAGGCTGTGCCCTTCCCGGATGCGCAGCGCATTTCCGCCTAGCCGACCGTGTTGTCGACGGGCTCGGGCGCGGTGCGCACCGACATCGCCGCGGCCTCGGCGCGGGTGATGTT
>CANQRF010000025.1 GCA_947626195.1 uncultured Eggerthellaceae bacterium | reverse complement strand
TGCAAAATAATCATTAGAATCTGGCTATATCAGCAGGTCAAGTATCCCTTTTTTTAAAATTTACTGCGGAAAAAAGGGTTTGCGGCATCTCAAACGCCTGTCTATTCTACAATAACTCCCAGCGTTAAGGAGTCGGGGCTTCCATTTCACCGGCGAATTAACGGGGAGGAAATAAACGACGAAGGAGGGTCTATGCGCATCGGATTCGACAACCAACGCTACATCGAGCTTCAGGCTGAACGGATTCGCGAGCGCATCGACCAATTCGGGGGAAAGCTCTATCTGGAGTTCGGCGGAAAGCTCTTCGACGACAACCACGCCTCGCGCGTGCTTCCCGGCTTCGAGCCGGATTCGAAGATCCGCATGCTGAAGAGCCTCATCGACGACGTGGAGATCATCATCGCCGTGAACGCCGGCGATATCGAGAAGAGCAAGGTGAGAAGCGACCTCGGCATCACCTACGACGAGGACGTGCTGCGCCTCATGGACATCTTCCGCTCGATGGGCTTCTATGTGAGCAGTGTCGTCATCACGCGCTACACCGGCCAACCGGCCGCCGACGCGTTCCGCAACCGGCTCTCCGCCTTAGGCATCACGAGCTACCTGCACTACCCCATCGCCGGCTATCCCTTCGACATCGACCGCATCGTGAGCGAAGAGGGCTACGGGAAAAACGAGTTCATCGAGACCACGCGGCCCCTCGTCGTGGTCACCGCGCCCGGCCCCGGCTCGGGCAAGATGGCGACCTGCCTTTCGCAGATGTACCACGAGAACAAGCGCGGCGTCGCGGCTGGCTACGCGAAATACGAGACCTTCCCCATCTGGAACCTCCCGCTGAAGCACCCCGTCAACCTCGCCTACGAGGCGGCGACCGCCGATCTGAACGACGCGAACATCATCGACCCCTTCCATCTGGAAGCGTACGGCGAGGCGACCGTGAACTACAACCGCGATGTGGAGATCTTCCCCGTGCTGAAGGCAATGATGGAGCGCATCTTGGGCGAAAGCCCCTATTTGAGCCCCACCGACATGGGCGTCAACATGGCGGGCATGGCGATCTCCGACGACGAGGTGGTGCGCGAGGCGGCGAAGATGGAGATCGTGCGCCGCTATTTCCGCACCGCCGTCGATGTGAAGCGCACCGGTCAGGGCGAGGAGCAGATCGAGAAGCTCGAGCTGCTCATGAATCAGGCGGAGGTCGGCCCCGATTTCTCCCCCGCGCGCGGCGTCGCCCTGCAGAAAGAGGAGGCGACCGGCCGTCCCGCCGGCGCCATGGTGCTTCCCGACGGCAGCGTCGTCACGGGAAAGACGGGCAATCTCTTGGGTGCGGCATCGGCGCTTTTGATGAACGCGCTCAAGGGCGTCTCGGGCGTGCCCGACGACATGGACGTCATCTCCGACGACGTGCTCGAACCCATCTGCCAGCTGAAGACCTCGAAGCTGCACAGCTTGAACCCGCGCCTCCATTCGGATGAGACCCTGCTCGCCCTTTCGGTGAGCTCGAAGTTCAGCCCCGAGGCGAAGCGGCTCATCGACCATGCCGAGAAGCTCCGCGGTTGCGACGCCTACTTCACGGTGATCATCTCGCCTGCCGACGAGAAGCTCTATCGCACGCTCGGCATCAACGTGTGCTGCGAGCCGAAATACGAGCAACGCCGCTTCTACCATAAATAACGAGAGCTGCTGTTATTTCGATCCGCCCTGATAAGAGACGAAGCATCTTTTTCCTTTCAAGATGGGGAAGGAGATGCCCGTGGACGAGGGAAATATCGAGCGTTTACCGGCGGAGGCGGCGGAAGATGCGGTCTGCCAAGCCGGTCACGAAGGACGCCTCGGGCAAGCGCAGTTTGATTGCGGGTCCGAACGTCACAACAAGCGCGCAGCAACCGCTCACAATCACATAGATGAGCGCCTTAAGAGCGCTTTCACCCATCGCGCCAAACGCAAGGCCGCATCCTGCGAAGACCAGCGCGCCGACGATGGCTCCGGCAAGGCCGAGGCCGAGGGCGCGGAGGAAGGCGATGACGACCGGCGCGAGATGCAGCAGCACGCTACCGTGCGTTGAAGCTTCCGCAGCATGAGGCGACCGCGAATCGAGACAACGGTAATACACCTTCAGGTAGATGAGTTCGATCACGTCCCCCATCACGTAGGCAGCCACCGTGCCCCAAGCGATCATCTCAATCGGCAGAGGAACGCCCTGGAGCTTCAGCCAGGCCGAGCCGGCGCTCAAGATCACCTGCGCCGTGATGGCGATGAGGTTGAGCAGGGAGAAGATGCCCATGCGCCGGATGGAGCTGAAGATCTTCTGGAGATAGGTGTTCAGCCCGTAGAACGGCAGGGCGATTGCCATCACGGTGAGATAGGCGGCGGTCTCGTTGACCGCCTCGGGCGTGAAGGCACCAACGTGGTAAAGCATGGTGAGCGGCTGGGCGAACACGATGAGGTAAAGCGCGAAGGGCACGAGCAAGAAGAGAATCTGCCGCGATCCCTCGACGATGCCGTTGACGACGCCTCGCGTATTGTGCTCTGCTTCCATATCGGCGAGCTCGGTGAACATCGCGGTCGTCACCGGAATCGCCAAGAACGAATAGGGGAACGTGAACCAGAGGCGGGAGTACGCGATGACGGAAGGCCCGTTGTCGAGGAAGGCGTAGGCCGCGGCATTGGCGACCGAGACGGTGATGAACTCGCAGATCGTCACGAAGATCGCCGGCGCGCCGATGCGGATGGTGTCGCGCAGCCCCGGGTCGTGGAAATCGATGCGGGGGCGGATATGGATGCCCTGCTTCGCGAGCGCGGGGATCTGTATCGCCATCTGGATGAACACCCCGAGCGGATTGCCGATTGCGATGATGTAGACGGCAAGGGCCTCGTTGCTCGGCGCGACGAAGGCGTAGGCGAGAAATGTCGAGATCACGATGATGTTGTTGAACACCGGCGCGATTGCCGGCCAGAAATACTCGCGATTGGCGTTCAAGAGCCCCGAGACGATGGCGCTTGCGCCGTAGAACACGATCTGGATGGCGAAGAACTGGAAGAAGAAGACCGAGAGCCCCATCTCGCTTTGATTCGAGAAGAACGATTGCGTGTAGATGACGGCGGCGGGAAAGACCATGCAGAGGATGCTCATAACGCCGAGCACCACGACGACGATCGTGAGGATGTTCGAGGCATAGGCATTGCCCTGCTTCTCCCCGAGCTGCTTCTTCACGCTCAGATACACGGGCAGGAAGGCAGTGACGAGCATGCCGCCCATCACGAGCTCGTAAAGCATGTTGGGGAGGTTGTTCGCCACCTGATAGTTCGAGGCGAGGAAGGTGGCGCCGAGGGCGAAGGCCATGGTCCACGTGCGGAGGAATCCCGTCACACGCGAGATGATCGTGCAGATGCTGATGATCGCCGCCGACCTGCCGACGTTCTGTTTTTTGTCTGGAGCCTTATCGGGGGCTGGTTCGACCCGCTCCCCCAAAACGTTCTGAGGGGAAGGAGGATCCTCGGGGCGACGTGCGTGCCGTCCGTGCCGTATGGTCGATTCCTCGTTCAGGTCTGGCATAATCGGTGCTCGTTTGGGCCTTTCCGTGCTTTCGTTATAATGAATAATCATATCAAATGTGGAAAGCAGGACGTTCATGCATATCGTAGTTGTGCGCAATAACGCAAATCCGCAGGCGATCGAGGCGTCGCTGCTGTTAAGCGCCTATGGGCAGAGCCAAGGGTTCGAGATCGATCTGGTGGATGCGACCGAGCTGAATGTAGGGCGCGAATCCGACAATTTGGCTTTTTACGGAATCGACGAGGCGACGGTCGATATGGCGGTCGCCCTCGGCGGCGACGGCACGCTGCTCCATGCAGCACGCCTCATGGCCCACGCGCAGGCCCCGATTTTGGGAATCAACTTCGGCCATCTGGGATTTCTCTCCAACCCGGGAACCGATGGCGTGATCGATGCGCTGGCGGGCGCTTTGGCGGGAGACGCAGTGGCCGAGCGACGGGCGAACCTTTCCGTCGAGGTTGTCTGCGAGGGAGAGATCGACCCCTGCACACATGAGCTTGTTGGCGAGATGGCTCTTCCCTCCGGTGCCGACGAAACGGCGCAAAAGGCTGCCGGCAGGGAAAACGATTCCCTCCTCAGTATTGACGGCGAGACCACGATATATGAGAGGCCCTCGTGCTTCATGGTGGGAAACGACGTCTTCGTTCCCACGGCGAGGCGCACGTTCTTCGCGCTCAACGAGCTCGCGATAACGCGCGGTGCCCTTGGACGCATGATCGAGTTTTCCATCCACATCTCCGACGCGAAGCTCGCGACCATGCGCGGCGACGGACTCGTCGTCGCGACGGCGACGGGCTCGACCGCCTATGCGCTCTCGGCCGGCGGGCCGCTCGTGGCACCGAGCTTCCGTGGCTTGATCGTGGTTCCCATCGCGCCTCATTCGCTCCAGACGCGCGCCGTCGTCACCGGCGAGAACGACATCGTTGCCGTGGAGATGGCGGACAACGCCGCGAACCGTGAGGCGACGCTCTTTGTCGATGGGGAGATGCTCGTCTTCGACCATCCGGTGAGGCGCATCTATGTGAAGCGCGGCGAGAACGACACGACGCTGCTTCGCTATAAGGCGAAGGGCTTCTACGACCACGCCGCGGAGACGTTCTTCAAATAGCACACCTGCAAGCGACTACCATCTTAGAACTGCACGTAATAGCGGGGATTCACCGGCTGCTCGTTGATCTCGATGTTGAAATGCAAATGCGGGCCGGTCGAATTGCCGGTCGATCCCACATAGCCGATCACCTCGCCCTGTGCCACCTGCTTGCCGACCGTGGTGCCAAACTCGCTCATATGCATATAGACCGTGCGGAATCCGTTGCCGTGGTTCACGATCACCGTGTTTCCACCACCGCCGTACCAACCGGTGTAGGTGACGACGCCCGCGGCCGCCGCCTTAATGGGCGTGCCCGAAGCGGTGGCGAGATCGATGCCTGAATGATAGGAATTCGACCACGCGCGCCAACCGAACTCGCTCGTCACACGGTATTTTTCGAGGGGAAGGGCGAAATAGCCCGGGTTAGCCGCTGCAACGTACCCCGCCGAAGCGTTGCTGCGCGCCTCTTCCGCGAGTCTCTGCGCCTCACTTTCTCGCCTATGAGCTTCCTCTTCACGCATGCGCTCCTCGTCCTCGGCGGCTCTCAGCATCGCAACTTCCTCTGTAACGCGCGAGAGCTCTTGCTCGAGCGCCCGCTGTGATAACGCGATCTCCGCTTGAGCCGCCTTCGCCTCACCCATCTTCTCTTCGGCAAGGGCCTGCTGCCCCTCGCAATCACGCTCGGCGTCCTGCGCTTCGGCTTTCGCCTCCCGTGTTGCCTCGATGAGCGAAGCATCCTGCTCGGCAAGACGGTTGGCCATATCCCAATAGGTGAGAAATTCGGAAAATGATTGCGAACCGAGAAGCACTCCCCAAAACGATGAGTTGCGCGATGAGCGGTAGATGCTTGCGGCACGTTCACCAAGTTGGCTTTGGAGCTGCGCGATGTGCTCTTCAGCATTGCCCATGCGCTTCGACGCCTTCTCGGCGTTCTCCGCCGCCTGCCTTGCATCCGCTTGGGCGCGTTCGTATTCCACCTCTGCCTCGTTGTACTGCGTTTGAAGGGCGTCGATGCGGCGAGCGATCTCGTCGGCCTCGGCCTGCTTTTCAGAACTCGTCGCACCGAAGGCGCGTTCCGTCGCCAGAGGCGGCGTGCCGGCGAAGGGATATGAGGCGATCAACACCCCGCAAACCAATGAGGTAAATGACGATGCCGCTAAGCTGCGTGCTTTGTTCACCGCGTTCATATTGCACCCTTCGCCGCGTGTTTCCCATGCCGCAATCATAGCAATAAGAACATTTGTTCGCTAGTGAAGTACGCAAAAAACCACATATCTGTCGCACGGATGCCGGATCTCAGTCGCTGCTTTGCCGTACTTGCCGGCTCAGAATCGGACATCGGTCACTGAGGCATGCGAATTTGAAGAAACTTGGGAGAAGCTCCACTCGAGAACGCTTTTCCGGCACGCGATTACGGCGGAAGCCGTTAGAGCGGCTTTGGATGGTTGGGTTCGATAGTGATGATGACGGGGCCGCGCTCGGTGATCGCAACGGTTTTCTCAAAATGCACCGACGGCTTCCCGTCACGCGTTTTCACGAGCCATCCATCGGAACCGCGCAGGGTCTTGTGGGTTCCTGCGTTGATCATCGGCTCGATGGCAAGCACCATGCCGGGCTTGAGCAACAGGCCACGATGCTGTTTGCCGTAGTTTGGCACATTGGGCTCCTCGTGCATGACGTGCCCGATCCCATGCCCAACATAATCTCGAACGACGCTCATGCCGCCGTCTTCTGCGGTTCGCTGGACGGCAAAGCCAATATCTCCCAACCGATTGCCCGGCTTTGCCTGGGCAATGCCGGCATAGAGGCACGCCTCACCCACCGCGAGAAGCCGCGCCTTCTCATCGGAGACCTTCCCGACGGGATAGGTCCAGGCGTTATCGCCCACCCAACTGTCCACCACGGCGCCCGTGTCGATGGAGATGATGTCCCCCTCGTGCAAAATGACATCGGCAGAAGGAATGCCGTGGACGATCTCATCGTTAACCGAGGCGCAGATGCTTGCCGGAAATCCCCCATAGCCCTTGAAAGCCGGCACTCCGCCGTGGGTGCGAATGAAGCTTTCGGCGATTTGGTCAAGCTCAAGGGTCGAGATGCCCGGCCTGATCGCGTTTCCCACCTCGCGCAAAACCTGAGCGGACAGCTTGCCGGCGGCTTTCATCGCTTCGATGTCACGGGGTGTTTTCAGATTGACCATCGCGCCTCCCCTCAAATCCTCAAAAAGCCCCGATTGCTCGGGGCTTTCCCTACTCACTTGTCTTTTCGCTCTGCGCGGGTCGCGGTTACTCCGTCTGCGCGCTCGAGGTGTAGTTGCGCGTCACCGAGGAGTCCACCGGCACGGCAGGACTCATCGTCGAGGCGATGTTGACCGACTTCACATAGCGGCCCTTCGATGTAGGCGGCTTCGCGCGGAGGATCTCATCGTATACCGCACCATAGTTCTCAGCCAAATCGTCTGCCGTGAAGCTCACCTTGCCGATGAGAACATGGGCGATGCCGTAACGGTCGGCACGGTATTCCACGCGCCCGCCCTTCAACTCGGTGATTGCCTTGGCAACGTCGTTCGTGACGGTGCCGAGCTTCGGGTTCGGCATAAGGCCGCGGGGGCCCAAGATCTTGCCGAGGCGGCCGACCTTGCCCATCTGGTCGGGGGTGGCCACCGCTGCGTCGAATTCGAAGATGCCGTTTTGAACTTGCTCTACGAGCTCATCGGTTCCGACGATATCGGCGCCCGCTTCCTGAGCAGCACGTGCCGCATCGCCTTCGGCGAACACCGCCACGCGAACGGTCTTGCCTGATCCGTGGGGCAGGCTCACCGTGCCACGCACCTGCTGATCGGCTTGACGGGTGTCGATTCCCAAACGGAAATGCGCCTCGACGCTCTCGTCAAAGCCCGCCGTCGAGATCTCCTTCACGAGCTTCACCGCATCGATTGGTGCAAGCGGCTCGGCAGGAATCTGCTCCTTCGCTTGAAGGTACTTCTTGGACTTCTTTGCCATAGTTTCTATCCTTTCGTGGTCGTCGCGGACGCCTCAGCGCCCTTCCACACCCCCGCAGGGGCTATTCATCCTCGATTGTCTTGCCCTGGAGCATGGCGGCAACCTTGCGCGAGGGCACGTATTTCTTCTTCATGGGGCGCCCCTCGACGCGCACGCCCATCGAACGTGCAGTTCCGGCGATGATGTTCATCGCGGCCTCGATAGTGTTCGCATTGAGGTCGGGCATCTTAATCTCGGCGATCTCGCGGAGCTGATCCTCGGTGAGCGTTCCCACCGATTGGATCTGCGGGATTCCCGCGCCGCTCGAGATGCCGAGCTTCTCCTTGATGAGCACCGCTGCCGGCGGCGTCTTGCAGACGAACGTGAAGGTCTTGTCTTCATAAACCGTGATTTCAACCGGAATGATCGTCCCCGCCTGATCCTGCGTCTGCGCGTTGAATGCTTGGCAGAACTGCATGATGTTGACGCCCTGGGCGCCAAGAGCCGGTCCTACCGGCGGAGCGGGGTTGGCAGCACCCGCAGGGATCTGCAATTTCACGAAGCCGGTTGCCTTTTTCGCTGGAGGCATATTGAGCTTCCTTTCCTATTCTGTTCTCAACCTTTCGATGCCGCGCCTCTGAGTGCCGCATCATCCTATCATCAAAAGCCCTTTCCGCGAGAAGCCCCTGTCCACTCGGGCACGGAAACGGCTTTCAGATTGCCACGTTAAATTCGCGCCACCTGGTCAAACGATAGCTCGACCGGCGTCTCACGCCCGAAGATGGAAACCATCACCTTCACCTTGCCGGATTCGGGCGCCACTTCCGAGACCAAACCGTCGAAGTCCGCGAGCGGGCCGGAAACCACCTTCACGGTCTGCCCGACCTCAAGCGTCGTCGAGGTCTTCTTCGGAGCCTCACGGCTCGTGCGCTTCATAATCTTGTTGAATTCCTCACGCGTGAGAGGAGCCGGATTCCCCTGGCTTCCGACGAAACCCGTGACGCCCGGCGTGTTGCGCACCACGGCCCAACTCCGGTCGTCCAGCTCCATGCGCACGAGCACGTAGCCGGGGAAGACCTTCTTCTCGCTTTCCACGCGCCGGCCGCCCTCTTTGATCTCGGTCACGACCTCTGAGGGTATCTCGATGCCGAAGACGTTGTTCTCGAGCCCCATTGTCTCAATGCGTGTCTCGAGGTTTTTCTTCACCTTGTTCTCATAGCCCGAATACGTGTGGAGGACATACCATTTCTTTGACATTGACGGTACCTCCTATCACGCACCAAGGCCGGCGACGAAAACAAGCACCGGCGTGATGATCAGATTGTCAAGCACCGCGACGAATACGCCAAAGAAGATCAGCGCGGCAATGACGACGCCGGTCCAACGCAAAACGTCCATTCGCGTCGGCCACGTCACGCGCTTCATCTCGGCTTTGACGTCCTTGAAAAAGGTGACGATGCGGCCGGACTTCTTCTTCGGTTTCTCCGCTTTCTTCTGAACTGCCTTATCGGACGAATTCGATTTCGCCGATGCCGCAGCGGCGTTCTTCTTCTTGCTATTTTGAGACTCAGCGATGGCGGCACCTTCGCCGTCGTCCTTGTTCTTCCGTGCAAAGAGCCGTTTCTTCGGTTCCTCTTGAGCCTCTGGCTGGGAATCCTTTTCCACAACCTGTGCGGCCGCTTCGGTACGCTCAGCCTTGCTCTGGGCACGCCGTGCCTGTGCACGCGCTCGCTGTGTCTTTGACTTCTTCGCCATGAATATCCTTAACCCGCACAACTACCGAAAAACTTCTCAGCTTAACGCCAAACAAGCAGCCTCGCTATGGCTGCTCGTGTAACAAGCTGGCACGCCAGGAAGGACTCGAACCCTCAACTTTCGGTTTTGGAGACCGACGCTCTACCAATTGAACTACTGGCGTATCCCGAAAACGTAAAACCTAACGCGTCTCGCGATGCAAGGTGTGCGAACGGCACCACTTGCAATATTTCTTGAACTCAAGACGCTCAGGGTTGTTCTGTTTATTCTTGGTGGTCGTGTAATTACGGCGCTTGCACTCAGTGCAAGCCATTGTCACCAACGTTCGCATCAATACTCCTTTTACTGTTCACACAGCACTCATACGCCATCAACTACGTGCCGTTCTTTCGAGAACCCGCAGGTTCGCGCGAGCCTATCGGCGACTCTTCCCGCGCACCCGTCCGCCACATTCTCGACCAGAGCAGCATGCGGAGCCAATCTCGTTGGCCCCGCATGTCTTTTTCTCAAAACTCCGAATGCCGAAGCTACTTGATGATCTTCGTCACACGGCCGGAGCCGACGGTGCGGCCGCCCTCGCGGATAGCGAAGCGCAGGCCCTCTTCCATGGCGATCGGGTGGATCAGCTCGCCGCGGAGCTCCACGTTGTCGCCCGGCATGACCATCTCGGTGCCCTCAGGCAGGTGCGCAACACCGGTGATGTCGGTGGTGCGGAAGTAGAACTGCGGGCGATAGCCATCGAAGAACGGGGTGTGACGTCCGCCTTCGTCCTTGGTCAGGATGTAGACCTGGCCCATGAACTCGGTGTGCGGGGTAACGCTGCCGGGCTTGCAGAGAACCTGGCCGCGCTCGATCTCCTCGCGCTTGATGCCGCGGAGCAGAACGCCGATGTTGTCGCCGGCCTGCGCCTCGTCGAGCAGCTTGCGGAACATCTCGACGCCCGTGCAGACGGTCTTCTGGGTTTCCTTGATGCCGACGATCTCGAGCGGGTCGTTCACGTGAAGCACGCCGCGCTCGACACGGCCAGTTGCGACGGTGCCGCGGCCGGTGATCGTCATCGTGTCCTCGACGGCCATGAGGAACGGCTTGTCGACATCGCGCTCGGGAGTCGGGATGTAGTTGTCGATCGCATCCATGAGCTCCCAGATCTTCGCCTGCTCGGCCGGATCGCCCTCAAGGGCCTTCAAGGCGGAGCCGCGGATGACCGGCGTGTCGTCGCCCGGGAACTCGTAGCTGTCAAGAAGCTCACGAACTTCCATCTCGACGAGCTCGAGGAGCTCCTCATCGTCGACCATGTCGCATTTGTTCAGATAGACGATGATGTAGGGGACGCCTACTTGGCGGGCGAGCAGGATGTGCTCGCGGGTCTGGGCCATCGGGCCGTCGGTTGCAGCGACGACGAGGATGGTGCCGTCCATCTGAGCCGCGCCGGTGATCATGTTCTTGACGTAGTCAGCATGCCCGGGGCAGTCAACGTGCGCGTAGTGACGCTTGTCGGTTTCATACTCGATGTGCGCGATATTGATGGTGATGCCGCGCTCGCGCTCTTCAGGAGCCTTGTCGATTTGCTCAAAGGGAGTGTAGTCTGCATGAGCGGTGCCATGGGAACCATCGTTTTCCGCCAAAGTCTTCGAGATGGCGGCGGTCAGCGTGGTCTTGCCGTGGTCCACGTGGCCGATCGTGCCGATGTTCACATGCGGCTTAGTGCGCTCATATTTCTCCTTTGCCATGTGTCATCCTCCTATACGTCTCGCTGTGCGTTTCCAATAACAATGTTTATCAATGCGATAAAAACAAGAAAGCGTCTCATCGACGCGAAATGTCTGGTAGCGGTGACTGGATTTGAACCAGTGACGCCACGGGTATGAACCGTGTGCTCTGACCAGCTGAGCTACACCGCCATTTACGGCTCATTGATATGGGTGAATGCTTCGTCAGCTTCAATCGATTTCTCAGTCACAGCACGAAGGCTGCTCCTTCGAAATCTCATTTGCTTCCTTGCCTTCCCCTCATCTCAATGACCCTTGAACTCCGGTTAATTCCGAGAGCTCAAAACTTTGCGGCTTTTTCATACGATTCCGTCTGAAAAACCCTCTGTTTTCAATGGAGCCTGCGACCGGACTTGAACCGGTGACCTCTTCGTTACCAACGAAGTGCTCTACCGACTGAGCTACACAGGCGAAATGGTGGGAGCGCTAGGATTCGAACCTAGGTAGGCAGAGCCAACGGGTTTACAGCCCGTCCCCTTTAACCACTCGGGCACACTCCCTTATGCGGCACGTAATTCATGTGTATTTATCAAGCTGCCGCCGTTTGTCAGCATCCTTCGCTCACAAACGAGCAGAAGAATAATACGCTACCGTAACCAGTTAGTCAACTACTTACACGCCCCCGCGCGTATCTATTTCAATCAGAGCCATTTGCCCTTACTATATTAAGGGATTTACCTCAAAAACCACCAGAAGCGACCATTAACAAGCCATTGAGCAGGGATTATGATGCCCTTTTGAATACTTTTTCGCAAATCGGCCCATCATGGTATCATATGGTCAGTTTGCGCTAAATATTCAACGTGCTCAATCGCCCAGTTACGTGCCGATGAGGAGGACTTGATGAGCGAGCATACATACACTCTGAGCAGACGGGGCTTTGTCAGCGGCGCCGCACTTATGGGATTGGCCGGCATGGGACTCATCCTTATCCCCTCTCCTGCCTTTGGCGTCACCGCGGCTGAGAAGCAAGCCGAAGCGGCAGCGGTGCTCGAAACGCTGAACAGCCTCCACGATCAAGCAGACGTTCTCGCCGCTCAGTATGGGCAGGCTCTCGCCGATCAGCAGGCGGCTCAAGATAAGATGGACGATGCTCAGCAACGCATCGATGAAAAGAACGCCGAAATTGCCGATCTCCAGCAAAAGCTCGGCAATCGTGCGCGCAGCATGTATCGCGACGGATCCTTCACCTTCCTCGACATGCTTCTCGGAGCCACGACCTTCCAGGCATTCGCCTCGAATTGGGATCTTCTCAACGACATCAACAAAGACGACGAGACGATGGTTCAGCAGACGAAAGATCTGCGCACCGAGGTAGAGGAAGAAAAGAAGGAATACGCGAATCAGGAGAAGATCGCAAAGCAGAAGGCCGATGAGGCCGCTCAGGCGAAATCAGAGGCCGATGCCTTGATTGCTCAGACCCAAGAGATCTACGACAACCTGAGCGCTGAGGCCGCAGAGCTTCTGCGCCAAGAGGAAGAGGCCCGCGAAGCAGCGGCCCGCGCCGCAGCCGAGGAAGCAGCTCGCCGTGCGGCCCAGCAGGCGCAACAGAGCAGCGGCGGAAGCTCGGGCGGCGGTTCGAGCAGCGGCGGAAGCTCAAGCGGCGGCGGTTCCGTGAACAACGGCAAACCGCAAACAGTCACCGGCAACGTCGTGGTTGATCGCGCTTACTCCCAAATCGGCAAACCGTATGCTTGGGGCGCTTGCGGGCCGGACTCGTTTGACTGCTCGGGGCTCGTCAGCTACTGCCTCTCCGGTTCCTACGGCGTGCGCGTTGGCACCACCTACACCTTCATGGGCTGGACGCGCGTCTCCGACCCGCAGCCGGGCGACATCTGCACGAACGACCACCATTGCGGCATCTACATCGGCGGCGGTATGATGATCCATGCTCCGCACACGGGCGCGGTGGTTCAAGAGAGCGCCGTCCACTCCGGCATGATCTTCGTCCGCTACTAATATGAACGTTTCCGTATCGCTCGAAAACGGGCTTCTGCCCGATCGCTTCGGGAAGTACGCGCCCGACGATTGCAAGCGCAACGGTCATCCGTGCGTCTCCTTCCCCATCGAGATCGAGGGCGTGCCGGCTGAGGCGAAAACGCTCGCCCTCGTCTTCATCGACTTCGACGCGATTCCCGTCGGCGGGTTCTGCTGGATCCACTGGCTTGCCGCGAACATCGATCCTGCGACAACGCTTGTTCCGGAAAACGCCTCGCGCTCTGGGGCGGTCTCCATGGTTCAGGGTGCGAACTCGTCGTGGTCGCCCATGGCTGGCGGCCATCGCGGCGATCCTTCGGCGAATTTCTACACCGGCCCCTATCCGCCCGACAAAACGCACGTCTACACGCTTGACGTCTATGCGCTCAATTGCGAATTGCCCTTAGCGGAGGGCTATTACCTGAGCGATTTTCGCCGCGCCATTCGCGGCCACGTGCTTGCGAAGGCCCAGTGCGAGTTCCCCAGCCGCGCGTAGCGCAAGTTGTCTTGGAATAAAGCTAAGACGTCGAAGGCGGCTTTTAGCCGCCTTTAATCACCTGCTTTTCTTGCCTAGCAAAAGCAGCCGCATTATCTGGAGCCTTTTTTCCGCAGTAAATTTTAAAAAAAGGGATACTTGACCTGCTGATATAGCCAGATTCTAATGATTATTTTGCA
>CANQRF010000024.1 GCA_947626195.1 uncultured Eggerthellaceae bacterium | reverse complement strand
TGATTTGGCGATTTTTATGCGGCCGATTTGGCTAAATTAATTCGGCTAGAAATGGCGAAATAAGCCCGGCGCTAACAAGAGCAAGGGTATGGGTGTGGAAACACCACTCTTCATGAATACCATACCCTTATAAAGGCTGTGTTTAGGAAAGCCATAAAGTATCGTTATATTAGTTTTAACCCTTTGGATGATGTGAATGCTCCGAAAATTGATCCGGTTAATCGTCGCTCTCTGACGGCTGACGAGTCGGGTCGGCTCATGGCCTATTTGGATGCTAGCGAGGATGCAGCCATAGACGATCTGATTGCAAAGGAGGATCGTATGTCTCATCTCGAAAAGACGATTGACCGTTCATACCTACGCGGGTTAAGGATTATCAGTTATTTGATGGCAGTAAGAATCGGTCTTGTTACGGGAATGAGGCAAGGAGAAATTTTTGCTTTGACATGGGGTAATATACAGGACTCAAAAATCCATGTAACTGCTGCAACGGATCGAAAATCAAACCTAAAGCCGACCAAAACTCCTAAGGCGATTCGCACAATTACCCTCGACTCTGGGACGATGGAGCATCTTAAACGTTGGAAAAATCTTCAAGCGGATCTACTCGAGACGATTGGCGTAAAACAAGACGGTGAAACTCGTATCCTTTGTTCGGCTGTAGGCGGCGCACTCGATAAGAACAACTTTAAACAATGGTGGCGCGGTTTTAAGGTTGACGCTGGCTTTCCTGATTTGAAATTCCACGAATTACGTCATACTCAGGCGACTCAACTTCTTGCAAATGGCGTTGATGTGAAGACTGTTCAAGAACGTATGGGCCACTCGAAAGCGAATATAACACTTGACTGGTATGCACACGCTACGCCAGAAAAAGAAGAAGAGGCTGCTTCGATCATCGCAAATGTGGTTTATGGGCAGAAAAAACAAGCACGGATCAGAAAACTTAAAACGGCCTGAATCGTGTTCATTGTGTCCCCGTTGTGTCCTAGACACTTGGAACATGCTTTGAAAATTGAACAGGTCATCATCAATATCGACAATGACCTGCGGCTTTTCTGGTGGTCGCTACTGGATTTGAACCAGTGACCCCCGCCGTGTGAAGGCGATGCTCTCCCGCTGAGCCAAGCGACCGAATATGTATGCCGCTCAAGCGGCGTCTGTTTATTTTAGCCGTTGCCGCCTTGCGTCGCAAGAAGGAAAGCCTCGTGCGAGGCCACTTGTTTGGTCACCTTGAATTTCGAGGTGGAACCCCATCGAGTGAGGTGAACCTCTCAAACGGCTAAACGCACGGTATGCCGCAGTTGCGATGGCTTAATGCACGCCGTACTTCGCGTAATACTCGTCAAGCGCGGCCTTGATGGCGTCATCGATCACCACGCGCTCCTCAGTGCTCTCATCGTGCACGTCGCCTACGGCGCCTCCAACCTTCATGGGACGATTCCACAAAAGCTCTACCACATCCTTCATCGTCACGATAGCGGCGGTGGGGAAGCCGTAGCGTTCGCTTACCTCGTCAAGCGCCAGTTTCTCGCCGCCTTTGCCAACCTCCATGCGGTTCAAGGAAACCATGAGCCCCACTACTTCCACATCGGCCTGTGCGCGCAATAGCGGATAGGTTTCTTCGATCGATTTGCCCGAGGTCGTCACATCCTCCACCATCACCACGCGGTCGCCATCCGCGAGCGAGCTGCCGAGCAGGATGCCAGTGTCGCCATGGTCTTTCGCTTCCTTGCGGTTCGAGCAATAACGCGCCTCCTTTCCATACAGCTCATGGAGTGCCATCGTCGTGATAACTGCCAGCGGAATGCCCTTGTAGGCCGGCCCAAACACGACGTCGAAATCGAGCCCGAACTGCGCGTTGATCGCCTGCGCATAGTAGAGCCCCAGCCGATGGAGCTGATCGCCGGTCACATAGGCGCCCGCATTCATGAAAAACGGCGAAATACGCCCGCTCTTCAGCGTGAACTCTCCGAATTTCAGCACGTCACTTTCGATCATGAACTCGATGAACTCTTGTTTATAGGCTTCCATTTCAACCTCTTTCTTTCGATTCGGCATCATCATAGCGCATTCGGTTCACAGCTTAGGTACAGATGGATCGTGCGATCATGTGAAACAGCCATCGCGCGTATCATGCTCATCAGTTCGCAGGCTGCGAGGACTCCGCTGGAGACCGCCGTGCGCAAGCACGTGATGACGAGCAATACGGTGCGAAACGCACCGACGAGCGCTGGCAGAGCCCGGATCTCGCAGACTGCGAACACCAGATGGAGCGCCAGATAGAACGCCAAATGGAACGTTTCACGGGACGCCATAGGGAACACCACATGAAGGATTCGCGAGAAAGGATCCGCGATGAAAGCGAACGATATGCTGAGAATGCCCGCTGAAGAGGCTTTTAGCCGCGATGTCGCCTACAATCCCATGGCCGATGTTGAGGCGCAGGCTGCAGCTGCCGATGCTCAGAAGGCCGTGAGCTTCCACGTTCGCCTGTTCACCTTCGTCGTGGTCGTTGCGTTCGCGCTGTGCGCGCTCCTGCTCGCGGGCTGCACGAACGAGGGCAATGCTGGTGCGGCCGATAATCAAAGCGCCATCGCCGGTGAAGATGCGGGCAATGCCGCCGCTGAAGACGCCGACACGCATGAGCTCGTCTACATCCCGCTCTCGTATCTCAGCATTGGCGGCGAGGAAGATCTTTTCGAGGAGAACGCGCTCTGGGGCGTCACCCTTGGCGATGTTCCCCAGATACTCGTCATGCACATCGCCGACGGGATCATCGGCGAAAACGGCGAGAATATCCCACTTTCCGACCTGCAGCCTGGCGATATTGTGAAGGCTACGTTCACGCAAATCGCATCGTCTTATCCTGGCCAGATTTCGGTCGATACCTGCGAGTTCGTGCGTCATGGAGGCACTGAGGCCATCACGCCCTACGATTCGGAGATCACGGCCTACGAGGATGCGGTTGTCACCGATGCGGTCAACACCAATGAGTGAATATCATCTAATATGGGGCGAATCATATAATGATGCGGGATTCGCAAAAGAAGAGAACCATGCTACGGCCTTTCCGCCATCGGGAAGGCCGCAACCACACAAGGACAACCACGCAAGGAGGATGAGCTTTTGAAGCAAAAGCACGTAGCATTACTCAAAGCGCTTCTCGAGGCGCCCTCGCCCACCGGCTGCGAGATGGCTGCGGCCAACATCGTGAGAAGCCATCTGGCGCCGATCGCCGACGAAATCGCCACCGACTCCATGGGGTCGGTACAAGTGCGCCTGAACGGCTCTGACCGCGAGGCCGTACCCGCCGTGATGCTCGCCGCGCACATGGACGAGATCGGGCTCATGGTCACCTATATCAGCGACGACGGATTCTTAAGCGTTTCGGCTGTTGGCGGTGTAGATGCGGCCATCCTCCCGGGAATGCGCATGGATGTCCACACGCAGAGCAAGACCCTGCGCGGCGTCGTGGGTCGCAAGCCCATTCATCTGATCGACGCCGACGAGCGCAAGACGGTGACGCCGCTCGACAAAATGGTCATCGATCTGGGTCTTCCGGCGGATGAGGTGAAGAAGCTCGTGCGCATCGGCGACGAGATCACCTTTGGCGTGGGCTTTGAGGAGTTCGGCGCCGATATGGCGGTTTCGCGCGCTTTCGACGACAAATGCGGCGTGTGGGTGGCCATGCGCGTGATGGAAAAGCTCGCAAAGGGCAAGCGCGGCTCGAAGGGTGCTGCGGGTGGCGCAGGCGCTGCGAAATCTTCCCGCGTTCAAGGCCGCGCGAACAAGGGCGACTTCATCATCGCGGCGACCACGCAGGAGGAAATCGGCACGCGCGGGGCGATGACGAGCGCTTACAGCGTGTGCCCCGATGTGGCGATTGCCTTCGACGTTACCCATGCCACAGATTATCCCGGCATCGAGAAAACGAAATACGGCAACATCGTCTGCGGCGGAGGCCCCGTGATCGCACGTGGGCCAAATATCAATCCGGTCGTCTTCGACCTCTTGGTAGCCGCGGCAGAGCGCGAGGGGATTCCCTATCAGATCGAAGCAGAGCCCGGCGTCACGGGCACCGACGCTCGGGCGATTCAAGTGACGCGCGGCGGCATTCCGTGCGGGCTCATCTCGGTGCCGCTTCGCTATATGCACACACCCACCGAGGTCGTTTGCTTGAGCGACTTGAACAACGCGGTGCGGCTCATCGCGCGTTTCGTCAGCGATCTCGACGAGAACGCGTGCTTTGTGCCAGGCATCGTGAGCACGTCGTCGGACTTTCAGGAAAAGGATGTGATCAACATGACCGAAACCTCCAAGCAGCAAGTTCAGGAAAAGCACGACAAAGCCTATGAGCAGGCGACGAAAGACGGCATGGTCGCAGCGGGAGAGCGCGGGCTGGATGCAAGCGCCGGTGCTGAGAAAGAGGCCCTTGCCATGGACGATGTGACGACGGTTTACGAGCCGGCCGCCGAGGCGCTTGAGAAGACCGAGATCGACGGCATCGGCAAAGAAGTTTAAGGGCAAGCGAGAGCGGGCGAAGGGGAAGCGTTGAAGCGCGAAGAGAAAACGATCGCGAAGAACCGTCGCGCCTTCCATGAGTATGAGATTCTCGAGACCTTTGAGGCGGGCATTGAGCTCACGGGCACGGAGGTGCGGTCGCTGCGTGAGAACCATTGCCAGCTCACCGACTGCTTCGCGCTCATTCGCGATGGCGAGGTGTGGCTGAACAACGTGCATATCGCGCCGTTTTCGCAGGGCAACATCAACAATGCGGATCCAGACAGGCGACGTAAGCTGCTGCTCCACAAAAACCAAATCCGCTTCCTGCAGCAGAAGGTGGCGGAAAAGGGCATGACGCTCGTGCCGCTTCGTATGTATTTCAAGGAGAACGGCTTGGTGAAGGTGGAGCTTGCGGTGGCACGCGGCAAAAAGCTCTACGATAAGCGCTCGGCGATGAAGGAACGCGATACGAAGCGCGAGATCGATCGGGCGCTGAAAGAGCGCACCTATCGGTAACGGCCGCTATCGTTAACGGCGACGAGCGGCAACGACGATGTGAAACGGCGGCCATCGGCAACAACGACGATTTTCTGAAGGGAAGGAACGCCATGGGCTTGGACGACGAGCTGGAACAACTCGAGGAAAGCGGCGAAACGGAAGCTGAGCTGATCGATCAAGAGTCTGAGCTCGAAGATTATGAGAGCGACGACGATCAGCTCTTCGATGAAGACGCCACCGAAGAGGATTACGAGCATGCCTATGAGAACTTCATGACCTCCGACGAGTCGGACTACAACGGCTGGCGTGAGGAGACCGCCGAAGAGGCGCTTGATGACGAGGAGATTGCGGAGGCCGAGGGCGGCGAAGGATTCCACGTGATCGATCGCGACGATTTGCGCGACGAGGTCGTTGAGATGGAGATCGACGAGGATGACATCGAAGCCTACCTTGAAGATGAAGATGGCAACGAGATCGGCTTCGTCGTGCTCGATGACGACGGCAACGAAGTGGAATACTACTATGCCGACGAGGACGAGGACGAGATCGCCCACGCGCTCAATAAAGACAAGATGGGCAAAGCGGTTTCCGGCGCCAAGGCCGATGCCGCTGCCGATGGCACGCGTATCTCGAAGGAAGAGGTGAAGGCATTCGCGGGCGATTTGAAGGCCATCGCCCAAGATGGGGCGGAAGTTGTCGGCGAGCTGAAGGACGCTTTCGACGACATCTCCGACACGCTGAGCTTCCTGAAGCCGAAGAAGGGGCGTCGTTAGGCGACAGACGGTGCGAAGGCTTTCGTTTGAAATGAAAGCCTTCGGTGACAATGATGCCGCATCCCTTGACAGCGGATTGCTCTACGGTGTTAGAATGGAGCTCCTTTTGACGAAAGCTGTTCGTTTCGCGAAAGCAAAAATGCGGCATATCGGCAAAAGAAGCAAATTATCGGGGGCGACTGGTTTCGACATGGTAAGTCCGCGATGAGGAGCAGGCCGTGGTCTCCTCGCCACGCTAAACAGGGGTACTGTCAAAATTAATTGGCAAAAACAACACTCAGAGCGCTCCGGCGCTCGCGATGGCCGCTTAGTAGTGCCTCGCTGTCGAACCGAGGATTTCCCCGACCTGGGATTCGGCATCATCTGAGGGGAATGCTCTCAAGCACGTAGCCGGTATGGTTTGGGAAAAGATTGAACTGGCTGGAAGCGTCTTCGTCTGCCGGCGAACTTCGGGCGCTTCGAGATTCGATCGTCGGCTAAGCCTGTAGAGCCTGATCAAAGATTTAGTGTGGACCGGAGTTCGATTCTCCGCGCCTCCACCATGAGTAAATTAGGCGAACACCTTTCTTTTGGGTGTTCGTCTTTCCATTTTGGCGGCGTGAAATCATTGTCTCTCGCGAGCTCCCATGGAGTTCTTAAATCTGCGCAGAGCGGTATCGAAGGGCGTTCAGGTTCTGTTCAGCAATTTGAATATTTCCTGACGATTCCGAGCCGCTCTTGTGGAAAGCCGATTCTTGGGAGACGAAGCTCTCCCAAATGGGTAAAATGTGCGAAACGAAGAAAACACCGAACGGGGATTTCGGAGTAACGCAGAATAATGGCAGCACATAAGGGGAAACATACCAAGACGGGAAACGACCAGGCTTCGCCTGCTTTGTCTGGCTCTTTTCCCCAGCTTCAAAACGACGGTCAAGACCCTCACCAGACGTCGTCGTCTCCGCAAAGCCCCTCAACGACCTCCTCTTTGCCGCGGGCGATGTTCACCGACCCTGCGAACACATCGACCATGACCGCATTCTCGCTTGGCTACAAAAAGGCGGGGAAGCATCGTGGGCTGAAGGTGGCGGGGATCGCCTGCGGTATTGTGGCGGCGTGCATCCTTGTGGTCTACGGCATCGGCGTCTCGTTCTTCGGAGGCCATCTCTACCCGAACACGACGATTTCAGGTTACGACGTCTCGATGAAAACGCCTGACGACGTGGGACTTATGCTCAACGATACGATGGACGACTATGCCTTCACGGTGAGCGGCCAGGGCCTTGAGATGACGCTTCGCGCGAAGGAATCGGGCATCGGGCTGAACGGCGCGGAAATCGCGCAAAGCATGATGGATTCCATCAATCCATGGGAATGGCCCTATCAAGTTTTCCAAGTGCACGATGAAACAGCACGCCTTGAGACGAAGGTCGATGCGGACCAGCTCTTGGCCAAGGTAACTGAGAGCGTCGATGAGTTCAACCAAGACAGCATCGCACCGATAAATGCGACGATCACCTACAACGCCGCCAACCATGAGTTCGCGATCAAATCGGAAGTGTATGGCACGGCGCTCGATGCCGGTCGCGTGACGCAACAGATCGCCGAGGCGCTTGCCGACGGCATGCCCTCGCGTATCCGCCTCACCGACGACGTGCTGATGGTGCCCGCTATCGTGTCCACCGATCCCAAGCTCATCGATGCCCAGGGCCAGGCGAACACCATGGCGAAGGCGAACCCTGAGGTTTGGATGGGCGATTCGCTGCTTTGCAACCTTGCATCCGATACGGTGGGGCCGTGGATCGGCGTCAACGACGACCTGACGTTCGCCTTGGATGAGAATGCGATCCACGACTGGGCGAACAACATCAAAGGCACCTACGACTCGGTCGGCTCGGAGCGCACCTACACGCGCCCCGATGGCAAGGCAGTCACCGTTTCGGGCGGCGACTATGGATGGAGCATCGATAGCGACGGCCTGTTCACCGCCGTGCGCGATTCCGTCTTGGCGGCAAATACCGAGCCCCTCACGGTGCCGACGTTTTCCACCGCGCGCACCATTGGCGGCAACGGCGCGAAAGACTGGGGCAACCGCTACGTAGATGTGGACCTGAGTGCGCAGTATGCCCGTTTCTACGATGACAGCGGCAACATCATCTGGGAAAGCGGCATTATCTCGGGAAAGCCCACCGCCGATCGTGCGACTCCGACGGGCGTGTGGGATATTAACGACAAAGGTCACAACGTGAAGCTCATCGGCTATAAGGCCAATGGCGAGAAGGACTACGAAACGCCTGTGACATGGTGGATGCCTTTCAAGGGCAATTCCGTGGGCTTCCATGACGCCGATTGGCAGCCCTCCTCCGGTTTCGGTACTGATTACTACACCTCTGGCGGAAGCCATGGTTGTGTGAACCTGCCGCCGTCGAAGGCGCAGGAGCTTTACAACGTCATCCAGGTGGGCGACGTGGTTGTCACGCATTGGTAGGATAGACGGAAGCAGACGGCAGGCACGCTTCGCTATGGCAACCGACGAAACCCTCCAATCTCCCCAGCCGAATCCCGATGCACCGATCGGCATTTTCGATTCAGGCTACGGTGGCCTCACGGTGTTGCGCGAGGTCACGCGCGCCCTTCCCCATGAGAGCATCGTCTATGTGGGAGATACGGCGCGTTGCCCCTATGGGCCGCGCGACTTGGCCGAAGTGGATGGTTTCGTCCAGCAGATCTGCCGTTTTCTGATCGCACAGGGTGCGAAGCTCATCGTGATCGCCTGCAACACGGCGACGGCGGCAGGGCTTGCCCACGCGCAGCAGACCTTCGACGTGCCGGTGATCGGGGTCGTCGAACCCGGCTCGCGAGCCGCCGCCTACACGACGCGCAACCGCCGCGTCGGCGTGATCGGAACGAACGCGACGATCACGTCGAACGCCTATTCGGAAGCCATCCGCGCCATCGATGCGGGAATCACGGTGTTCTCGGTGGCGGCGCCGCGCTTTGTCGAGATCGCCGAGATGGGCGTCCGCATGGCGGAAGGGCCGCTTGAGAGCTTCATGGCCGAGGCTTCGAAGGTGTACGTGCGTCCGGAATTTGAGGAGATCGCGCGCGAATATCTCGAGCCGCTGCGGCGCTGCGGCATCGACACGCTCGTGTTGGGCTGCACGCACTATCCGCTTCTGAAGGCGCTCGTCGGCTCGACCGTCGGGCGCGAGGTCACGTTGATTTCGTCGGCGAAGGAGACCGCGCGCGACGTTGCCGAGACGCTGGGGAGGCGAGGGGAGGCATCAGCGGCCGACGATCCTTCCCATCGTTTCTTCACCACGGGAAACGACCTTGCTGAGTTTGCGCGCTTCGGCGGTCGCGTTTTAGGGCGGCAGATGGAGAGTGTGGCGCATGTCGATCTCGATGGCCCTTTTCGTGGGCCGTCTTGATGCGCCGTTTAGGGAGGAACAATGGCGGAACAGCAAGCAGTTGAGAGGCGAATAGCGGAACAACAAGCGGTGGAAAAACGCACCATCGTCTTGGCGACGAACAACGCCCACAAGGTTTCAGAGATTTCCACGGCGCTCAATTTTGAGGGCTGGGAGTTCAAGACCTTACGCGATCTGGGGATTCACTCAGAGCCTGAGGAAGATGCCGATTCCTTTGAGGGGAATGCGCTCATCAAGGCGCGCGCGGCTCGCGAGGCGAGCGGCGGACTCGCTGCGCTCGCGGACGACTCGGGCCTTGAGGTGGATGCGCTCGGCGGAGCGCCCGGGGTGTATTCGGCGCGCTATGCCGAAGATGAGATCGATGCGCACACCGGCCTCAATGCCGAAGGGCTTCCCATCGATTCCGCGAACAATCGAAAGCTGCTACGCGAGATGGCTGATGTGCCTGACGATGAGCGCACGGCGCGCTTTGTCTGCACGCTTGTGTTCATCGAGGAGAATGGCACAAAGCACGTGGCGCGCGGCACTATCGAGGGACGTATTGGCTATGACGAGCGGGGAGGCGAGGGTTTCGGCTACGATCCGCTTTTCTATCCCGATGAGTTTCATGGAGAGAAGACGCTTGCGGAAGTGTCGCAGGCGGAGAAAAACGCGATTTCGCATCGGGGAAATGCGCTTCGTGCGTTGAAGCGCGAGCTTGGCTGACGTATAATGCGTGAGCTGTTTGTCGTGTGCGGCCGGTGTGCTGCTTGGCTCACGAAGCGTACGACAAAATGATGCCCTTCGTCGCTTCATGCGGCATCAGAGAATGAGTCGGGACGTGGCGCAGTCTGGTAGCGCGCCTGCTTTGGGAGCAGGATGTCGTAGGTTCGAATCCTATCGTCCCGACCAGCTATTTCCGCAGGTCAAACGATCAAAACGCAGTCTCATGCGGAGCGTCAACTAATGTGCGCGGGGCTTATTGCTTTATTCAGCTTGTTTCGGTGGCTTTCTTGGTTGCTTTTCAGCACGCTCCATCTTCTTGATAGTCTTTCGGTGGTCTTCGGTGATCTTGTCTTCTCGGAATAAACGCGAAATCATGGCGTTTGCGATTTCGGAGTTGTTCAGATTCTGCCCCGTGCTCTTCTTAAGTGAGAGCCTGATCTTGTTGATCACCTCGTCGCTTAGGAGATGGTCGATGAGGTTTTCGGCAGAAAGTGCGATACGGCGATTGTAATACCCGTCGATTTCCTTTTTGCGATTTGCCTCTTCTGAGAGCAGGTAGAACAGTTCGGTCTTTTCGGCTGGGTTTCATCTCTTCATCGGAGATTGCAACCGAATAGACGAGCTTGGTTTCTGGTATCTTTCCCTCGTTTGAAACATGATAGACCGCCATCATCTATTCCATTTCTCCATTTGGCTGAAACTAAACGACCTTTCCGCCGAACTTCGCCGTGTGTTAATCGTCGTCTTGGATAATTATATGGTAATCGTGTTTGTTTGAGGGGTGTTGACGCAAGTCGGTGCCCCTTATGGGATCAGTTTGATAAAAGGGCAGGGAATGGAGATTCGTGAGTTATAGGACGGAAGGAGCATGATGAAAAGAATCATCGCAGTCAATGCTGGGCCGAGAGTGGGCTGGAATACAGACACCTTGGTCTCACAAGCAGCAAAGGGCGCCGAAGACGCCGGGGCCAACGTGGAGAGATTCCACCTGTTCCGCCTCGAGAAATACACGGGCTGCATTTCCTGCTTCGGATGCAAGCGCGAGAAGAACAAGGGCCGCTGTGTATGCCGAGATGGGCTGACGGAGGTTTTGGACGCCATTCGCGAATCGGATGGGCTGATCATCGGCTCGCCGAACTATCTGAGCGAGATGACGGCATCGTTCCGCGCACTTTATGAGAGGATCATCTTCCAGAACCTCACCTACAACAGAGAAACGCCCACCTGCAACAGCAAGCGTATTCCTGTGCTGCTTATCATGACGAGCAACGCTCCGGAAGGCAGCTATGAGGATATTCTGGAGAACTACCAGCAGGCAATGGATCGTTTTGTTGGGCCGACCGAGGTGCTCGTCAGCGGAGATACGCTCCAGCTGAAGGACTACAGCAAGACCGATTGGCCATGGACCATGTTCGATCCCGTGCATAAGCAACAGCGGCACGAGACCGTGTTCCCCGAGGAATGCCAACGCGCTTACGAGCTGGGCGCTTCCCTCGTGGCAACATCTTAGGTGAATCGTGCAATTGCTTGAATTTTGGCTTGAATGTTGGCCAAGCGCCGTTGGGGAGGTCTCATGATCGACGTCGTTGCCCTCGGGGAGCTCTTGATAGATTTTGCCACGGTCGGACTGAGCGAGGATGGCTATCCTTGCCTGCAGGCGCAGCCAGGCGGGGCGCCGGCGAACGTTGCGGCAGCAGCGGCTTTCTGCGGAAGCTCGGCGTCGTTTCTCGGCAAGGTCGGCGACGATGTGTTTGGTCGGCTGCTTCTCTCAACGCTTGGCACGTGCGGCGTCGGCTGCGAAGGCGTTGTCGCCGATCCGGATGCGTTCACCACGCTCGCCTTCGTCACTCTTGATGAGAAGGGCGAGCGCAGCTTCGGTTTTGCCCGCAAGCCGGGCGCGGACACACGGCTTCGTGCTGACGAGATAGCCTACTCCTTGATCGAGGAGGCGAGGATTTTTCATTTCGGATCGTTGAGCTTGACGGATGAGCCTGCGCGCACTGCGACAAGGCAGGCCGTATATGCCGCGCATGCTCATGGATGCCTTGCCAGCTTCGATCCGAATTACCGCGAATCTTTGTGGCAAGACGAGCGCTGCGCCCGCGAGGCGATCGAGTGGGGCATGCAGCAAAGCAACATCATCAAAATGAGCGCTGAGGAGGCGGTGTATCTTCTGCGCGCGACTCCGCATGAGGCAGCGCGGCGGCTGCTCGAGCTGGAGAAGTGCCAGCTCGCGATCATCACGCTCGGTGCAAAGGGGGCCTATGCCGCAACGCCTTTTGCAGAGGCGGAGGTGCCGGCATCGCCGACGGCCCGTGTGCGCGACACGACAGGCGCCGGGGATATTTTCCTCGGCGCCCTCCTGAGCAGGCTCGCAGCCCCGTATGCGTTGGGGAAAGGGGCTCAGGAGCTTTCGCGTGATGAGCTTTCGGCAATGGTGGGCTTTGCATGTGAGATCGCCAGCCGCTCAACAGGCTATCCGGGCGGCATCAGCGCACTTTTGCGCATGCGCGAAGCATGAGAATCGCTTAGTCGCTGTTATAAATTGATTTGGGGTGCATGCGGCAATTTCTTCTTGCGGAAAAGAGGAGGTTCAGATAAAGTAGCCAAGTCGGCGAAAGTCGGCGAAACCGTTGAAGCGGAGAAGTAGGCAGCAACGCACACACAGCGAGTTCGGGGCGGTGGGAGCCGAATTGGAATGCGGGTTGCTGAGTGGGCCGCTGAGGGCGCACCGAACGAGGATGGGCAAGCGAACGAAATGCGCGAAGAGGCGAATGTATCGTTTGCGAGCGCGAACTCTGTAGGCTGCGACGTGTGACATACGTGAGTTGTCGGGAATGTGATGGCATTCCGCAAGGGCACGGATTTTCCGTGAATCAAGGTGGCACCGCGAGCTTGAATATCAAAGCCCGTCCTTGATCGTAAGGGATTGAGGACGGGCTTTTTTGCGCCCTCCTCAGAAAGAAAGAGCCTCACAAGAGGCGGAGAGGAAGAACCATGACACAAGAGCATCCCTACCGCGTGTACCTCCGCGAAGACCAAATTCCCATGCAGTGGTACAACCTTCGCGCCGATATGCCGAACAAGCCCGAGCCGATGCGCCTGCCTAATGGCGTTCCGGCGACCGTGCAGGACATCGCGCCCGTATTTGCCGAGGAGCTTTGCCGCCAAGAGCTCGACGACGACACACGCTATGTGGACATTCCGGCTGGTGTGCTGGAGATGTACAAGGTCTATCGCCCGTCGCCCCTGTGCCGCGCTTACAACCTTGAGAAACAGCTGAACACGCCGGCGAAGATCTACTATAAATACGAGGGCAACAACACCTCGGGCTCGCACAAGCTCAATTCGGCGCTCGCACAAGCATATTACGCCCATGAGCAGGGGCTTAGCACCATCACCACCGAAACCGGCGCCGGTCAGTGGGGCACCGCGCTCGCCGAGGCGGCCGCGCACTACGGCCTGGATTGCGATGTGTTCATGGTGCGCGCATCCTACGATCAGAAGCCGTTCCGCCGCTCGGTCATGCAGACCTTCGGCGCCGAGGTGACGCCTTCTCCCTCCGACACCACCGAGGTGGGGCGTCGGATGCTGCAAAACGAGGAAAACCGCACGGGCTCGCTCGGCACGGCCATCTCCGAGGCGGTGGAGCGGGCGCTACACATTCCCGAGAACAAGGGTCGCTATCAGCTCGGCAGCGTTTTGAACCAGGTGCTGCTGCACCAATCGATCATCGGCTTGGAGAGCTACGAGGCATTCAAGGAGCTCGGTACGTATCCCGATATCGTCATCGGCTGCGCGGGCGGCGGATCGAACCTCGGTGGCCTTATTGCGCCGTTTATGCGCGACAAGCTCACGGGCGAAAAGCCCGACACGCAGTTCATCGCGGTGGAGCCGGCGAGCTGCCCCTCGCTGACGTGCGGACGTTTCGCGTACGACTTCCCGGACACCGGCCAAACGGCGCCGCTCTGCAAGATGTATACCTTGGGCAACGGTTTCATTCCGAGCCCCGATCATGCGGGCGGACTGCGCTTCCACGGTATGGCGCCGATCATTTCCCAGCTCAAGCACGACGGCTATCTTGATGCGGTAGCGGTGAAGCAAACCGATGTCTTCGCAGCCGCTGAACAATTCGCGAAGCATGAGACCATCCTTCCTGCGCCAGAAAGCGCTCATGCCATCTATCAGGCGATGCAGGAGGCGCTCAAATGCGCCGAGACGGGCGAGGGGAAGATCATCCTCTTCGGACTCACCGGCACCGGTTATTTCGATATGACTGCCTATGAAGCTTATAACGAGGGTAGGATGGAGGATCACATTCCAACCGATGAGGAGTTGGAAGCCGGATTTGCGACGATTCCCGCCGTTCCGGGCATCCAGGCAGCAGGTGGGCTTCCGCTTGAATAGCGAAGGATGAATTCTTTTCGAGGGAGTTCTTCTCGAGGGAGTTCTTTTCGAAAGAGTTCTTCTCAAGAGAGTTCTTCTCGAAGACAAGCGCCAGTTCTTCCACTTGCCGCATAATGGGCTTTAACACCCCTGTCAGCATGTGCCGACAGGGGTCTTTGCCGTGTATTACGAGACGCTTTCGTTTTGCCAGTTCAAATAGTGTTTTTTGAGAATAGTTCGTCCCCCCCCCTAATATTTGCCCTGATAGGATGCTATAACCTTTTTTCCGCAGTAAATTTTAGAAAAAGGGGCACCTGGCCTGCGGATACGGCCCGATTCCGATGATCATTTT
>CANQRF010000023.1 GCA_947626195.1 uncultured Eggerthellaceae bacterium | reverse complement strand
CGTTATTTCGGGCTGGCGTTGCCAACCCTCAATAACGGGGCGGCTTACGCCGCAACCCCCAAAAACTTTACGCCGTGAGGCCCCCGACGAGCTTCCCTCAAAGATAATCAACAAAAGACTACGCAATCGGGGTGAGAACCAGGTAGTTCACGCGCTTATACGGCCCTTTACCTCGCTCCACGCCAGACCGTTCCGCCTCGAACCTTTCCCCTCATTCCGCCCTATGATCTTTATCCTTCTTCGCGTCCCAATCGAGGATCGTCCAGCCCTTTCGCTTCGCCAAGCGCTTCAACGGCTGGTCGGGCGTCACCGCATACACATTGCGCGCCTGTTCGAGAAGGAAGCGATCGGTATGGTGGTCGCCGTAGGCGAATCCGAGTTCCCAGCGGTCTTTCCCAAACAGCCCGTCGGCGAAATACTGCAGCGCGATCGGCTTTTGACGTCCGGAAACCGGCACGCCCTTCACCTTGTTCGTGTAGTTGCCGTTCGCATCGATTTGCATCACCGTGGAGATTTGATATTGGATGGGATGATGGGCCATCGCCGCGAGGATCATCGGCTGGAAAGACGCCGAGACGCAGATGACCGCATGCCCCGCCTCGATGTGGGCGCGCATCGCCGCGTCCACCTGCGGGCGAAAGCGCGGCTCGATATATTCGTCGTAGAACCAGCGGAAATACTCGTCCACCTCTTCCACGGGCCTGCCGCTGAAGGGCTCGAAGAGCAGGCAACGCACCCACTCCTCGTTCATCGGAACCTTGAACTTATACCCGACGCCCCAGACCGATATTTTCAAGAGCGATGAGAGCTTGAGCATCCGTTTCGCGCCGAGGTAGCGGAAAAGCGCGACGGGCGCATCGCCGTTGATGCACGTTCCGTCGAAATCGAAGACTGCGATCTGGCGCTTCCCCGCCGCGCCCTCGCTCCATGGTCCGATTATGTCAGCAAGTTTCTCCGTCATCTGTATCTCTAAATTGTGAATTATACAGGTCAGCGTAGAATCCGCCTAATGAAAGAAGTTCCTCATGCGTTCCCTGTTCGACAATATCACCATGATTCATCACGAGAATGAGATCGGCGGAGCGGATCGTTGAAAGGCGATGCGCAATAACGAAGGACGTGCGGTCCTTCATGAGCGCATCCATGGCATCTTGGATGCGCTGTTCGGTCCGCGTGTCCACCGATGAGGTCGCCTCGTCGAGGATGAGCATGCGGCGATCGGCCAAAAGCGCCCGGGCTATGGTGATGAGCTGGCGCTGACCTGCGCTGATATTGCTCGCATCCTCGTTGATCTCGAAATCATAGCCACCTGGAAGCGTTGTGATGAAGCGGTGGGCACGCACGCGCTTCGCGGCATCGATGATCTCCTCATCGGTGGCATCGAGCCTTCCGTAGCGGATGTTCTCCCGCACGCTCCCGCTGAAGAGCCACGTATCCTGCAACACCATGCCGAAGGAGGAGCGCACCTCGTCGCGCGACATGTCGCGAATATCGACGCCATCGATCGTGATGGAGCCCGACTGCACATCGTAGAAGCGCATGAGGAGCTTCACCATCGTGGTCTTTCCGGCGCCCGTCGGGCCGACGATCGCCACCGTCTGCCCCTCTTCCACGCACGCCGTGAAGTCGTTTATGATGGGCTTTTCGGGATCGTAGCCGAAATGCACATGGTCGAAGCAGACGCTGCAGCCCGTCGTTTTCGCGGCGGCGTCCTTTTCGGTTGCGTCCTTCGCCTCAGCGTCCTTCACCACGGCACCTTTCGCCGCTGCTTCTTCCACTGCGGTTGCCTTCGCCGCGTCCTGCTTGACAGCTGCCGTATCTTCGCCCTCCTCCGGCGAATCGAGGAAGCCGAAGATGCGCTCTGCCGCCGCTGCCATCGACTGCAGCACATTCGCAACCTGCGCCAACTGGGTGATCGGTTGCGTGAAATTGCGCACATATTGGATGAATGCCTGGATGTCGCCCACCGTAATCGTGCCCATGACGGCGAAGATGGAGCCGACGAACGCCACGGCAACATAGCCGAGGTTGCCGACGAAGCCCATGATCGGCGGCATGAGGCCCGAAAGGAACTGCGACTTCCAGCCGGCCTCATAGAGCTTCTCGTTCGTCGCGAGGTACTCGTCGAGGCTGCGTTTCTCATGGCAGAACGCCTTCACGACCGTATGGCCGGAAAACGTCTCCTCCACCTGGCCGTTTATCGCGCCAAGGAGATCCTGTTGCGCATAGAAGTATTTCTGCGAACGCTTCACGACAACGCTCACGAGAATGAGCGAGATGGGGATCATCACCAGTGCGATGAGCGTCATGATCCAGTTGATCATGAGCATCATCACGAGCACGCCGACCACCGTCGTAATCGAGGTGATGAGCTGCGTGATGCCCTGATTGAGGCTCTGGCCGAGCGTGTCGACGTCGTTGGTGATGCGGGAGAGCACATCGCCGGTGGAGGTGCGCTCGTAGTAGCCGAAGGGAATCCGATCAATCTTCTTGGAAATCGCCTCACGCAGATCGTAGCAGGTCTTCTGCGAGATGTAGCTCATGATCCATCCGACGATGAACGTGCAGACGGCCGAGAAGCAATAGATCGCAAGCGTGATGAGGATGATGGTGGCGATTGAGGGGAAATCGATGGTTCCCGTGCCCGCGATCTTCGCGACCGCTCCGTTGAAGAGAAGCGTCGTCGCCTCGGAAAGCACCTTCGGGCCGATGATGTTGAAGACCGTCGAGGCGATCGAGAAGATCATCACGAGGACAAGCGTCACCTTGAAGCGTCCCATGAAGCGGATGAGCCGCATGACGGTGCCCTTGAAGTCGCGCGGCTTCTCACCCGGCATCATACGGCCGGCGCCATGGGGACTTCTCCTGCGCCGCGGCGCCGAGATGACGGGATTGTCGCGATCGTCGCTCATGAGACCACACCCCCCATCAGCTCCTCCATGCTCAGCTGCGAGGTGGCGATCTCGCGATATTCGTCGCAACCGCTCAGCAGTTCCGCATGCGTGCCCAAGCCGACGACATGGCCCTCATCAAGCACGACGATCTGGTCGGCGTCCATGATGGTTGAAACGCGCTGGGCCACGATGATCTTCGTCGCGTCGGCATACTGCTCGCTCAAGCTGCGCCGAACCGCCGCATCGGTCTTGTAGTCGAGCGCCGAGAGGCAATCGTCGAGAAGCAGCACTTTCGGCTTGATCGCCAACGCGCGGGCAATCGCGAGGCGCTGCCGCTGCCCGCCCGAGACGTTCGTGCCGCCTTGCGCGACGGGGAAATTCACGCCCTCGTCACGTTCCTCAACGAACTCCGCCGCCTGCGCCGCGCGTATCGCCTCCCAGACGTCCTCGTCGCTGAGTCCGTCGTCGCCATAGGAGACGTTCGTGCGCACAGTTCCCGAGAAGAGGAACGCCTTCTGCGGCACATAGCCGATCTGACCGCGCAACGTGGTCTGATCGATGGCGCGGATGTCGGCGCCGTCGATGGAGATGGAGCCCTCGTTGACGTCGTGGAAGCGCTCGATGAGCTTGAGGATCGTCGATTTGCCGGTGCCGGTCGCGCCGATGATGGCGAGCGTGGAACCAGCCGGCGCCGTGAAGCTCACGTTGTGTATCACGGGCTCGGTGTCGTTGTCGTAGGCGAAGGTGACATGGTCGAACGTGACCTCCGCGCCGTGTTCGCCGTCTGTATCCTGCGAGGCGGCCTCCCCTTCCCGCGGATCCTGCACGCTCGGCACGCAGGCAAGCACCTCCTCGACGCGCCGTGCCGCCACATCGGCACGCGGGAGCATGATCGCGATCATGCCGATCATGAGAAATCCCATGATGATGACCATCGAATAGGTGATGAACGCGATGAGGTCGCCCGTCTGCAGCGTGCCCTCGTCCACGGCAAGGCCGCCAAACCACACGATCGCCACCGAGACGAGGTTCATGATGAGCGTCATCGACGGCATCATGAAGGTCATCGTGCGGTTCGTGAACAGCTGCGTTCTCATGAGCTTCGTGGACGCGGCGTCGAAGCGCTCCTGCTCATATGATTCACGGCCAAACGCGCGCACCACCATGATGCCGCTCAGCATCTCGCGCGCGACAAGGTTCACGCGGTCGATAAGTTTTTGCATGATGCGGAACTTCGGCGTCGCGACCGCGAATATCACGCCGATGAGGATGAAGACGCAGATGATCGCGATGACGACGATCCAGCCTAAAGAAGCGTTCGTCACCATGACCATGATGATGCCGCCGATGGCGAGGATGGGCGCATAGAGAACCATGCGCATGAACATGATGCACACCATCTGGATGAGCTGGATGTCGTTGGTGCCGCGCGTGATGAGCGACGCCGCGGAGAAGCGCTCGATTTCGCGCTCTGTGAACGAAACCACCTTGGTGAAGAGCTTTCTGCGCAGATCGTAGCCGATGCGGGCGCCTGTGCGGCTCGCGATGAAGCTCACGGCGATCGAGGCGGCCATAACCAAAGCCGCGAACCCGCACATCTCCCCTCCGACGCGGAGGAAAAAGCCCGTCTGCATGCCGCTCAGATCGTAGCCGAGGCTCTCGTATTCCGCTCGCGCGGCGGAGACTGCCATCTGCTCCGTGATTCCCTCATCGTTGTGCACATGAAGGTATTCGTTGGCCGCATTCACCTCGCGGATGAGATCGTCGCGCGTGATCTCGTTCTTATCATAGCGGGAGAAGAGCTCCTGCCAGTTCTGCTCGGGCGTCGCCTCCGGATTGTGGATGATGATGAGAGGCACCGAGAGCGCTTTTTCCAGCTCGCTTCGATGCGCAGCCCCGTAGCCGTTCAAACGGTAGTTCCCGCTTTCCTCCTCATCGTAGCTCTTCTCGAGAAGCTCCTTATCGGCGGAGGAGAGCATCTCGTCAAGGCGCCCATATGTCGTCGCGCTCATCTCATCGACGGCGGCCGACTCGATTCCCGCTTGCTGAATGCCCACATCGACGATCTGGGAGGTGAGATTCGGCAGCGCGAGATCGGCGAATGCCTGCACCATGAGCAGGCACACGACAAGCACCAAAGCGCCTTTATGCGCAAAAAGGTATCGAAAGACTCGCATACGTTCCTTAACGTGCCGAAGTTCCGTTTCAAGTTTTCGCCATTATACCGCAAGGCCCCGACACGGGAAGAACGATGCAGAGGGATCGGGCAAGCGAGGCTCAACAAGCGAGGCGCTTGCTCTTCCCTTCACTCTTCCCTTCGGCCCAACTGCGGCGGAAAGCAAAGCAGGCCGCCCTATTCCACGATAAGACGACCTGCCTTCCCTCTGGCGGCGTTTGCGCCGCTCGAATCTGTCAAACCATCAAGCCGACGGCTGCCTACTCCCGCGAGCCTGAAGCGGAATTGCCGGAAGGATCGGAGGCATTTCCCTCTGCACCCAGCCCTTCGGATGCGGTCTCGGAAACCGGAGCTGCCTCACCGCTGCCAGCCGAGGTGGTCTTTGTTTCATCCTTGCCATGGATTGGCTCTTTCCCGCCATACGACCCCTTGTCTTCGGAGCTGTTGATGGTGGAGGATTCAGCCGGCTTCTCAATAGCGAGGAAGAGCTTCAGCTCACCGTCCGTATTCACCTCGACGGCAAAATCAGCTTCAGCGCCATTGTAGTTGTACACCTTACACTCGCTGCCCGTGTCAACATCCTCGACCGGCGCAAGGGAGATGACGCCGATGGCGATCTCATCGCCGACGAGGCTCGGATCGGCCTGGGCCAGCGAAGCGTCATCTTTCGCGACCAGCTCGAACTCCCCCGCTCCAGTGTCAACGATAGCCGTGTTCGTCGTGGACGTATTGTCGGAACCCTCGGGTTGATCGCCGTTGCCCTCAGACGCTTGGTTCTCATTCGCCCCTTCGGCAGCGTTCTCATTTGCCGCTTGGTTGGCGTTTGCATTGTCAGCCGACACATTGCCGTTGCCGTTCGCTGCTTCCTCTTGCGCAAGGTCGTTCGCAACGATCGAGAACACGTTGGAGAAGGGATCGCCGCCCTGCGCTGAGCTCGATTGCGTGAGCACGAAGGCCCCCACGCCGGCAAGCACGACGAGGCACGCCGCCACCGAGCCGACGATCTGCCACTTCATGCGGCTTCTTCTTTTCACATTCTGATAGCTGACGATGCGCGCTTGTTGGTTCGTTTGCTGGTACGTTTGCTGCTGGATGTTCGCGAACATGCGCGATATGGCCTCATCACTCGGCCCCATGTCGTCATAGGCGTCATAGAGCGCCGTGTAAAGCTCTGCATCGCTTATTTGCATGCGGCTTTCGCTCATCTTCCTCCACTTCCTAAATACTCTTTCAGGAGGCGCCTGGCCTCGCTCAAATATCCTCTCACCGTCGAGTCGGGCACATTGAGCACCTGTGCGATCTCATGTGACCGATAACCTTCGTAGTAATACATATACACGCAGGTCTTGTATTTTTCGGGAAGCCTGAGAATCGCCTCTTCCACATCGCTTTTCTCCTGCAATCCCGAATCGCTTATCGCCTTGTCAAACACGCTTTGCTCGCCCTCCACGCTTGTCTTTGCGTGGTACGAGCTTTTCAGAACATCACGGCAGAGATTCTGGGCGCATACGATCAGCCACGCCTTCTCGTGCTCCACGTCATCGAAACGACGCGGCGAGCGCATGAGCTTCATGAAGACGCTCTGCGTCGCATCCTCAGCATCGGAGGCGTTCCCGAGATACGAATAGCAGAGGCGATACACCATCTTCACATGACGCCGATAGACGCGCGTCAAATATTCGCTTCCCGAGCCGCCTGCATCAGGATGCAGCCTGCTCTGTCGTGAAGTTCCTGGCAAATGCCGCCTCCAACCTCTTTTCCCTTACCCGACCATTGTAACCGCCCAATGGCCTAACGAAAAAGACCCTCTCGAGTTAAGGCATGAGACGGCATGCTGAACTTCAGCCTTTTGCCTTACTTGTAATACGAATGGGTCTCTCGTTTTGTCCATCGGCCTCGAAATTTTTTCGGATAGGGGAAATTCCCGTGCCTACTTCGCCTTCGCCTGCCTCGCCGCCCGCTTCGCCTACTTCTCCTACTTCGCCTTTGGCGGCTTCTTCTCGAAGAGCGAGAACTTCTTGCGCGCGGGCTGCGGATCGCGGATGCCTTTATCGAGATAATAGCCATCGGGCGAGAAACGCTTCTTATAGGTGAGGAAGCACATCATCACCGTGGCGATTGTCGTGGCGGCGGAGAACATCAAAAGAACGACGATCTGGTACTTCGCCGCGATGATCGGGTCGGCGCCCGCGAGGATCTGGCCCGACATCATGCCGGGGATGCGGACGATGCCCGCTGCGGAAAGCGATGCGAGAACGGGCGTCATGCCCGCGCCGACGGCGGCCTTGATGGAAGGGTACGCTGCCTCTTTCGGCGTGGCGCCCAGTGCGATCATGGAGAACATCTCGTTCGAGCGGCTGTCCATATCCGCGAACAGGCGGTCGATCGCCACCGCGGCGGCCGTGAGCGTGTTTCCGATCACCATGCCCGAGATGGGAATGAACTGGCGAGCGTTGTACCACGGGTCGGCATGGATGATACCCTCGATGACAATGAGCGAGATGGCTACCGACGAGACGAACATCGAGATGAACACATTCAGCCACAGTCCCGGGATCTGGTTTTTCACGCGCCCGACCGAGATCTGCGTGGCGGCGAGCAGCATGATCATCACCACGAGGAGGACGAGCCACCACGTTTGATAGCGGAAGATGTAGATGAGGATGAAGCCCATCGCGAGCAGCTGGATGAACGCACGCACCGACGAGACGATGATGTTTCTGGTTTGGCCCAGCTCGAGCTTCCACGACACGGCACCCGCGACGAGCATGAGAAGCGCCGCGGCAAACAGCTCGGGATAGCCGATGTTGACGATGCCGTCACTCATGGTGGGTGCCTTTCAGCTTTTCCTCGCGTTCGCGCAGTTTTTCACCGAGTGCTTCGAGCTTCCCTTCGCCCTCTTCCACGCCGACATGCGCTTCGGGAAGGATGTCCTCCGTGTCGGGAATCGCCTTGAGCGCATTGAACAGGCTGCCGCCTTCCCTATTGGGAGCGTTCTCATCCGTCGGCGGGTTGTCCGCATAGCTCATAACGCCGTCAGCGAGCGTGAAGGTGCCGAATGCATAGCCGTCGGCTGAACGGTGGCGCACGCGCAGGCACGTCATCTTCTCATCGACGAGCGCCTTGGTGAGCTTGCCGATCGCATGCGCCGACTCGGCGTCGAGCGCGGCATCCACCTCATCGAGCAGAAGCACGACGGGCCGTGTGGCGAATGCGCGCAAAAGCGCTACACGGGCGAGCTGTCCACCAGAAAGCTGCGAGGCGTCGCGCGAGAGCTCGATGTCGGGCAAGTCCGCCATCTCAAGCAGCGTCTTCAGCGTCTTATCATCGGGCGGCTGCGTGCTCTCGTTGATCTTGAGCTTCCATGGATACACGAGGTTGTCGCGCACCGTGCCGTTCACGAGGACCGATTGCTGAGGCACGAGGCATACACGCCGGCGCCATTGGGTGGGTGCATAGGAGCTTTCGGGTTTGCCCTCTAAGAGGAAGGTGCCGCCATCTTTGTTGAGCATGCGGGCGCATACGCGCAGAAGCGTCGATTTTCCCGAGCCCGAAGGCCCCACGAGGTCATAGACCTTCGCCGGTTCGAGGGAAAAGCTCACATCCGTGAAGGGATGGAAAACCTTCCCATCACGATGATAAACAGCCTTGATATGTTGCGCTTCAAAGAGAGCCATGTGTTCAGGTTAGCGGATGAATTGCCGATTTTCGCCGCAGCTTCCGTTTGCTGCTAAGCCGTAACGTTTATGGCGCGCTATGGCTCCACGCACTGCGGAAGACCGTTTCGCACGCATCACGTGAAGAAGTTCGCAAAACTTTGCAAAACTTGCCGCACGGCGCCGCCCTCCCTTTACAACTTCCCCGCCGCGGCTTGCGCGCATGGACTATCATTGGCACGTGCAAGAGGAAACATAGGTAGGTTGACGAGACATAAGGGAGGCCCTCATGAAGAAGAATCTTGGATCCGCTGGCGAACTTTTCCCGCAATCGGTGTTCATCGTGGCAAGCTATGCGGAGGACGGCACGCCGAACGCGATGAACGTTGCGTGGGGCGGCGAATGCACGCGCAACGAGATCTGCATCAACATCGGCGATCATCAGACGACCGACAACATCATCGCGAAGGGCGCCTTCACTGTTGCTCCCGCCGACGCCGCACACGTGATCGAGGCCGACTATTTCGGCATGGCCACGGGGCGCTCGGCGAACAAGGCCGAGAAATCGGGCCTGACGTTTCGCAAGTCGGAATTCGTCGATGCGCCGGTGATCGAGGAGTTTCCGCTCACGATGGAATGTCGCGTGAAGGAAGTGCAGGATTGGGAGGGCGAGAAGCGCTTCGTCGGCGAGATCGTGAACACCTGCGTCGATGAATCCGTGCTCGATGAGGAAGGCAACGTCGATTTCGACAAGATGCGCCCGATTATCTACGACTCAACGCGCCGCATCTACCGCGTTGTCGGCGAAGTGGTCGGCGGAGCCTGGGATGCCGGTCGCGAACTGATGTAAACCCGAACGATTAGCTGCTTCCAAGGCTACATGGCGACACGACTGCCTTGCCGGCTGATGCATCACATTCCGAACGGTTCGATTGAAGCTATTAAAATGTAACGGTACTAATTGTAGGAGGCATTGATGGAAAAGATCGTGCAGACAGCAGGGCGGGACGCCCTCGGCGAGTTCGCGCCGGATTTCGCGCACTTCAACGATGATGTGCTGTTCGGCGAGAACTGGAACAACCGCGACATCGACCACAAAACGCGCTGCATCATCACCGTCGTGGCGCTCGTGTCGTCGGGAATCACCGATTCTTCCCTCACCTATCACTTGCAGAACGCGAAAAACGCCGGCGTGACGAAGAGCGAGATCGCCGCGATCATCACGAACACGGCGTTTTACGCTGGCTGGCCGAAGGCCTGGGCCACCTTCAACCTCGCCAAGCAGGTCTGGACGGATTAACCACAAGCTCATTCGGCTCAACGCTTTAGCTAACCGATACCAGGAACAATGTCTTCATATTCGACTCGTGGAACGCGCTTTATTCCAATAGTCGAAACGCGTTCCACGAAGTTTATCAACTCACGCTGTCCCAACCTGATTGGCTACTCGGTGGATCTTTTCAAAGACTACCGCCTTTTTCTCTCGCGGCAATGCAGCACCCGTGCTATGAAACCAAATCCCTTTGCGCGGGCAAGCCGTAGGCACCTTGGGCAGAGGTCACCGCTGCTTCTATGGCATGCTCCATCGCCTCTTCAGCGAGCATTCCCGCCATATCCACCGAAGCGGGAACTTCGCCTGATGCAAGGCAGAAGATAGTGTCGCCGTCATTGGACGTATGGACGGGCTTGATGCAGCGGGCATAGGCGTCGTGGACCATCGAGGCAACTTTGGTCGCCTGCGCCTTGGTAAGTGCGCCGTTGGTGAGCACGATGCCCAGCGTCGTGTTCTCGCAGAGCTGCGAGCTGGGCTGGCCGGCGCTTGCCCCCTGCGTTGCCAGCAACGCGGCAGCGGCCATTGCCTGCTGAGGTGTGAGCACTTTGTTTTTCTCATCCCTCAGGCCGGCGATCCATTCTCCCTTTGTACTTTGAATTTGCCCCAAGGCGTTCACGGCGACCAAGGCCACCGCCACGAGCTCACCCATACGAAGCCCGAACCAGCCAAATCCCGATTTCATCGCCTTTTCGGGAGCACCCATCTTGCCCACCGTGGCTCCGGTGCCGGCACCGACGTTTCCCCTTGCTTTAGCCAGATCGCCCCCATGAAAGGCGGCTTGTGCGGCGCGTTGCCCCATGGCCTTGTCGGGATGGGAGGGCTCTCCCACCAAAAGGTCGAACAGGCAGGCACCCACCACAATAGGGACGACGGCCGAGCCGAGTGAAAACCCGATGGAGCGTGACGCAAGCTCGTCCATGACGCCACACGAAGCCTCGAGGCCAAACGCCGAGCCGCCCGCGAGCACGACGGCGTGGATGCTCTCTATCATGTTCTGCGGCTTGAGAAGATCGGTCTCCCGTGTGGCCGGCCCGCCGCCTCGCACATCGACGCCGCACGTCGCACCTTGGGGCGCGACGACCACCGTGCACCCCGTGCCGGCGGCTTCGTCTTGGGCATGGCCTATCTTGAATGCTGGAAGGTCGCTCGGAGAAGCGAGCTCAAACATGGTTTTCTCCATTCTCTTTAACGCACCGCAACCGCTTCTGTTGCCCATTATATTCCGGATATTCCCGCAGCCATTCTCATTTGAATGAAATAGACCTGCAGACCAAGAAAAGACGATGCTGGCTTATGCCGGCACCGCCTTTCCTATAGCTCCGTTTCCGATCTGTCGGATTCCCTAGATCAATGCTAACTGCAAATATGAATCATGTTCCTGGCCGGTATAGATAGTATTCTCAGATCCCGTCACATAGTCATTGTGGGGCTCATACATCTCCGCCCCCACGGGCGTAACCGAGAGGAGGAGCTTCCATCCCCTCTTTAGCCGCGCCGTCGTAGGCGGCATCTCGATAGTTGCCTCAACTATCTCACCTGGAACAAGCTTCTGACAATCTTCTCTTCTATGCGTATGATACGGTCGATACTCAGTGGTCTTTTCCGGATCCTCTTTCCTATGTGAGAACTTGAGAGCGCCGCCGCTGATAACACCGCCCTTGTCGAAATGAGTGTCAATGCCGAAAGAAACCTGTTGATCGTTTTCGTCAAGCGCAAGGATGTGCACAAAAGCCTTCATGTCATTAGTTGTCGAAGAGGCAAAGAGCTTAACCTTGCAATAGCCTGCAATGACCATATCCTCTTCGAGCGGCGCCGTGCAGAACACAGCCCCCATGGGCTTATAGGGTGGATAATCGTCCGGCAGATCTGCGTTATAGGTCACGCTTCCCTCAATAGGCTCAGCTGCAAGAACCATCGGGGAAGACGGGTCGTTCGGGTTTGCAGGCACCGCCCCAAGATAAAGCCTCTTGTATTGCGTCCGCGCGACAGGCCACTCATTTTCACGTTGCACATAATAGCCGCCTTTGCCAGTTCGGATCATCAGGCTCACCGGCTCTTTCTCAGTCACTCCAGAGCCCTCACCTTTAAGCCAATAATCGAAGAACTGCTGATGCTTCCGCAGGAAGTAAGGATCATACATCCAGTAGTGGATTCCCGTCTCCGACACCACATCCAATCTCTTCTCGCCCAACGGGGTCGTGCTGTTAATGAAGATTTCGCTCGTACCACGCGTATGGATGAACGGAGTTTCAAGGGGGATAGCGGTATAGAAGGGAACCTTGACGAGCGCTGCATCGGAAGCCATCGGTGTTGCAGTATCGTGCCCGAAGATTTCGGGATCGTCCCACTCGTAGGTATCCTGGATCTGCTTGTGATCAACGCCTCTCCATTCACCGTTTTTGGCTTTTACGGTGAATGTGAAGCTACAGGCAAGACCGCCGAAATGCATATTGTCACGATAATGGTCAATGTCACCCGCAGGCGCCACCATTGCAGCAAGATGGGGGGGCTGCAAAGAAGCCACATTGAACGCGTTCATTGCATAATACGACGCGCCATAGAGCCCAACCTTGCCGTTTGACCATGGCTGAGTCCCTGCCCATTCAATCGCATCGTAATAATCATCAGCCTCGGGACGGCCAAACTGATGCGCTTCGCCAGGAACATTTCCTAGCCCACGGCTCTCTACGTTCATCACGACATAGCCACGGGGAACCCAATCCCTCGTATTGGCACGTTCGAAATACTCACTCGTATGAACGAGATTAGCATTATCTTTGCTACCAAGTGGGGGAATGCCTGGCGTTCCCTCAGGGAGGGGCTCTTCGCCCTCTAGCATGATATGCAGGTTGATAAAATCATATTTATGCGGAACTCCGGAGAAATAATCATCCTCCATGTCCTGGAACTTCTCAAAATCCTCATCATTGCGAATGATGCCGTACCAGAACGCCTTACCATATCCGGCAAAGCTCATGATTACCGGATAGCTTCCCTCTGCTTCAGGCATGAAGATGTCTGCGAGCACATAGCCACCATCGCGCAAGGGCACCTTCACATCGCTATGCATAACGATTCCCTCCATGGCACGACGTAGGCAGTTGCGCGCAAACGCAGGAGAAACGAGCTTTACGTGTAATGCATTGCAAAGCTTGACGATCTGAGGGTCATCTGCGAGGAATTTTGGATCCTGAACAAGATTTTTAAGGTCAAGGTATCTGCACGCCTCCCGAATGCTATCGTCGATCACAATGGGTGCATCCGTGCTTCTCTCGGCGTTCCGTCGAAGGCTAAGAAGAACACGTGCCGTGTTTGTGACGCGATCGTTCGCTATGCGATCAAGCTTTCCGGCTGATTCGTTTGAGAGATTCGAGGGGGTTAATTTCTCTTGGGCCATTGTGGATCCCAAGACAAACTCACCTATGGAAAAGGTGACGGATTCGCCTTCTTCGTAGAGAAACTCTCCGTGCTCGCCTGTACGTCCCCTATGTGTCACGGTCTCATAATCTGCTCCGACAATCGGCGTAATTACAAATCGTCCAGTTCTCGTTGCCATCAGTATCCTCCATTGTTTTCCATGCGATTGCTTACCTGTTTCCTTCACGCCTCGGGAATAAATTCCCCCAGCATTTCCGGCGAATGGTCGACAGCAGGGTTAAACCCGCTGATGCTTGATGCCATTTTCATAATCAAGGGCAATGTTATAAGAACCAACGGGTATGCACAGATCAGGGCTGGAAGCCAAATCAAGAACCAAGCACTAACCACCATCTCGATACCACCGGTCTGGAAATTGTTCAGGAACATGCAAATGAAGGTGATACTCGTCGCCATGACAAAGGCCAGCACAAAGCTGGTGATGAAATGTACGCCTATCTTGTTCTTAACATGGAGCGATCCAGCAAGTTTCTGACCCCATTGCAATGCGGGGAGCAGGTCGCCGACGAACACACCGACGATAGTTGCCTGAATTACCGCAACGAGATAAGAAATAGGGGTGAAAATCGGAATTTCCTCATTGCCAGGAACTCCTTGCATGATCGTAAGCACCACCACGCTCAATACGAGTCCAAGGATCAAATTCATCGTTACGTTCATAATGAGGCCGAAGCCTGCGGGTCCTTTTAGCATTGCCGCCACCTTCTTTCTAATTGAGATTCGGTGACATGAATGTAGCAAAGACAATGTATACCGATCTGGGCTCTTTGGATCTAAACGTCCACTAATCACGCTCTCTGGACATTTGAACCGCAAACGTCCAAGTCGATAATCCCGCGAGAGAGACAAGGCATGCGAACTCCATAGAGGTTCGATACTCTTCAAATCAGCCCTCCTGCTCTTGCGAACTCGATTTAAAGAGCGGAAAATCTCCTATAAGCCTTTCGTCAGAAACGAAAGATGCCCCGGCGACCATAGCATGATAACCAACGCGAGCAAGGGTGCAAATAGAGGCTAGATCTTTGCACGATATAGGTTTCACGCCATTTGGAAGGTGCAACGCAAACGTTAGCAACGATGTGTATGAGCTGATAAGATTCTCAATCGCATACGGAAGCAAATCATCCTGGGGCACCAGATCCTCTTTGGAAAAGGCGAGCATCTCATTTGAGAGCTGATTATGAAGGCGTCTGATGAAATAGGGATCTCCATTTACCCCCGTAACGGCAGCAAGCGCTCTTTTATGTTTGAACGCAGTCTCGAACCACTCCGAAATCGCTTGAATCGACAAACCGATAGACCCATCGATTTGCTGCTCAGGTTGGCTTTTGAGGCTCAGGATCCCGAGAAGTGTCTTCTCGATTCCCTCAAGGCAATCGTCGGCACTTGCGAAGATCGTATAGAACGTAGAGCGAGGCACCTTGCTTTGAGAACAGATGTCAGACACTTTTATCATCGAATAGGGCTTTTCATAAAGCAGATCTATGTACGCCTCCACGATCAGCCCTCGCCACTTTGCTGCGCTCTGACGTGCCAATGCGCCTCCATCGATCATATGAGACATAACACAAACTATTTATCTTTTCCGAGAGTATAGGAGCGTGCGGGTAGCTCGCTCATCCTGAACTGCGGAAATGGGAATTGGAGATGAGCAAATGGCG
>CANQRF010000022.1 GCA_947626195.1 uncultured Eggerthellaceae bacterium | reverse complement strand
ACCCATAGCGAGAATAATCCTCTATCGTTTGGGATATCGGGACTCATCGTTTTTACTTTGCTTTTTATCAATAGCAGGAAAAGCAGCACCTACCACATCTTTAATATTGCTTTTCCGCTTGTGGTGTTTGGCCTTGTTGCTTTTGTGCTTCTGGGGAGCATTCTTTTCCGGCTACCGTCAATTTTCCTGAATACCGGCTATGCGTTGATGACATTGATTTTTGTTGCCTTGCTTTCCGACAAATCATATCGCTTTGGAATTCCTGCGCTCTGGTCTTTGGGAATTGTTCGCGCGATTCTTATGATAGGGATTTTCCTTGGATCATCCTTCGGACAGAACGCTTCTCACTTCATTATTCTCTCGTTTGATGGAACGAACGTCAGCGTTTTTGTTCTTATCGTTGCCATCATTGCCTCAACGATTCTCTGGTCATACGCTCAGTTTTCAACTGATGAGGGCTCGGTGCCTGCAAATGAAGAGGGAAGCAGCTTTCTCGTGACAGAGGAGCTTCAGGATGAGCAGCTTGATCCTTATGATCTTCTTCTGCAGCACGTGGATATGCGCTGCAACGAAATTGCAGAAAATTATGTATTCACGAAGCGCGAAACAGAGATATGCAAGTATCTGGCGCTCGGCTGGAGCGCCCATCGCATAAGCGAAGAGCTTTTTATTTCTGAGGCGACGGTGAAATCTCACGTTCGTCACATCTATCACAAACTCGGTATTCATACACGCGACGAACTCAAAATAATCATCGGCTTATAACATCAAAAGTGTACCCCGTCTGATTAGGCATTTACGGAAACAGAACACACGGACTGAATGCTTAATAATTATTGCGATATGGAAATATAGAAGGATTATTTTGATTCAGCCCAGGGATCATGAACTACCTTTTGCTAGTCTAGATATCTCTTGCAGTTTTAGATATTTCCCCAATCTGGTCAAATAATCACCGGAGTTTTGCGGTGAATCTCCGGCGATGTTCAAGAACATACACATATTGAAATAGGCCGCTGCCCGATAAGCGCTGCTAGAGGGCACGGGCGACGGCACTACGGCAGGCGTCGCGTATGAATTGGGAACGGGTGATCCCGGCGGCTTTTGCCCTGCGGTCGATAAGCTCCAATTCAGACGCTGGAATTTTCGTGGACACGACCTTGATTTCCTCATTGGCAAGTCGAGGTCGACCGAGCAATTTCGTAACACCTTCCGGCCATTCACCCTCTTCAAAAGGACATGCCATCTCATTAAGCTCGGTCTCGGTATAGCCAAAAAACTTTTCCAAATCCTTTTCAGCCATTGTCATCTCCCTTGTAGCTCAAGTTCGATCATAGTTCGCTTTGAAGGTGGGGTCATGGCGTGAAAGATGAGAAAATCATCGGCCTCTTTCACGGCGACCATTTCGATAAGGCGCCCATGAATATCCGCCCCCGCTGCAACATAACGATCACCAGTTGATGTCGATCTTATCGCCATGGCAAAGGCGTTATTCCATGCCGAGAGAACATCATCTTCCGTGAGTTCGGGATGACGTTTGACCACTCTCGGATGAACATATACTCCCACAGTAAACTGCCTTTCGTCATATCGATATGGTAATACGAAAGTCGCTCTATCACAACTCTAGAGGAGACATCTTTTGAAAGGTGAGAAAACGTTTGCAGATTCAGATACTTTACCAATTCGGTCAAATGATAGCTGGCGCACTGCTGCGAATCTCTAGTGAGGGATGGTGGCGATGGTAGGGGCGCAGATGATGAGGAAGACGACCGAGGCAATCAAGAGGCCAATGGCGATTCTCAGGTAGAGCTTCTTTCGAGAAGGGCAGAAAAGCTTCGATATTCGGCTGAGCCAGCGTTTGTCGCTGACGAGGTAGAAGGTGCCGGTCATTCCGCACATAACGGTCCCGAAGAAAATGAGGGCAACCGTCCATGCGGGATAGCTTTGCACCGATTCGGGCGGCGCAACGACGGCAACTACGCTTGCCAACAACATGAGCAGCCAAAAGAGCAAAAGCATGCAATCCCATATGAGGCCGACGACTTCAGAAGCTTTGATGAGTGCGTTTTGCGGAGCCGCAGTTTGCGAAGGTGCCGGCATGTATTGAGGGATCTGCGGCGAAGGTGTGCCGGCGGCAATTGTTCCCGCGAAGGGCACAGGTGCCGCAGGTGCAGAGGCGGCTGCGGGAGGCTTAGCGCTATACGGTGCAACGTTTGCTTCACAGGATGCAACGGCACGAACATTTTGCGCTATCGGCGTGATTGCTGAATTTGCCGCGAGAAATGCCTGCTTCAGAGCGCGAACCGTTTGAAAGCGATCATCAGGCCGCAAAGCGGTTGCCCGCGTGAGAACCGGACGCAAAGGTGCCGGAATCTCATCGAAGGCGAAAGGGCTGCCCGCAAGGTTCGGATCGGGGGTCTGCTCTCGCAGAAGATAGTAAAGCAGCATGCCCAGGGCGTAGACGTCGCTTCGTGTGTCGGTTTGCCCGAAGCCGAATTGCTCCGGCGGCGCATAGGCGCGTGTTCCGAAAAACGTCGTATCGTTGGTGGCTCCCGCTCGATAGACGCGTGAAATGCCGAAATCGACGATCGTCAACGCCTGCGGCGACAATATGATATTGCTCGGTTTGAGGTCGCGGTGGATGATCGGCGGGTCGAAGCCCTCGTGAAGCTCGATCACGGCATCGCAGAGCGAGGGGAAGAGCTCGGCTGCAAGATACGGGGAAGGGTCGCGCTGGTAGACCACTTCCTGAAGCGTTTCCCCCGTTACGAACTCCATAATGACGATGCGCTCATCGTCGCGGATATAGCAATCGTAGATACGCGGCAGATAGCGAAAGCGCCGGCCTTGCTGCTGGCTGTGCCAAACGCTCTCGTAAACATTGCCCATGTCGGAAGCGATCTTGATGCGTTTTCTCACAAACGGCCCGAGTTTGGTGTCATTGGTGCCGACAAACGACACGAGCTCCGTCGTCTCGTGCGGGGCTTCTTTCAGCACCTGCTCGACAACGTAGCAATCGTCGCGCCGAAGCGATTCAAGATATGAGATAAGGCTGTCGTCTTCCATGGGATTATGGTAGCAGAATCGTGGTAACTTACGAGTCGCTCATACTCTTCAAGCCCACGAACTGTGCAGTCTGCTACCCGAAACTAAGAGCCGATTGTCTGCTCCCCGAAGCGATAGAGTTCTTCCTCGGTGTGGGCGAGGCCCCATTGGTGGGTGAGGCCGAAAATAATGATTGCGTCGCGCCTGTTCTTGCAATAGAGCTCGTTTGTCCCGCCGATCTTCAAAAGGCGATTCGCTTCGGTAAGGTTCAGTCGGAGAGCGAACGTCAGAGCGAGCAGCTTCTCACGCGAAGGATTCGTCTTCTCTCCCATGAAGAGCTGATAGCCATAGGTCTCATTGAGTCCCGCCGCATGTATCACGTCGATGCGCTTGAGACCCTTTTCCGCAAGAAGCCGCTGAAGATATTGCGAGAGGGAAAGAGACGTGATGTGGTTTTCCTTGATGAACGTCTGCGGGTCTGCCGCTTCCAGAAGCTGGTTCAGAAGCTCCTCGGTCAAAGGTTCTTCCATACGTCTCTTTCGTCTCCTCGGCACGATACGCCATTCGAATGGTGCTTATTCTACCTGTCGATTGCCACTCATGAGCTGAGCGAGGCCCTATGCGACGGAAAACGTCGCTTCGGCGAGGATCGTATCGTCGAAGCTGATCAGCTCGGTGCATTCCACGGTGACATCGCTTTGATCGTTGAGGAGATACGCCTCCTGAACGATCACCGTTGCCCCGGGTTTGATGTCGCTCATGGTGTTCGATGAATCCCAATCGTCTCCTATGGCGGATTTCAGCTCCACGCCGTTTTGGAACGCCTGCGCGCTGATGGCGACCATGAAGCTCGTGGCTTTGTCGGAGTTGTTCGTGAAGGTGTAATCGACAACGAGAGCCGGCTGATCTTTATAGTCGGCCATGACCGTGGCGTTGTCGATGGTGACAGCGTATTTCGCATCAGCTGCCTGTTCGGTCTGTTGCGCTTGCTCGGCCTGCTGAACCTCGTTCGTCGCATTCGATTCGGATTGCGACGACGAGCTTCCCGAAGAACTTCCCGACGAGCAGCCGGCAAACAATGCGGCGGCAACACAGCACGATAGAGCAATGGTGATAAGTCTCAGCGACATGATCCCCTCCATTCGGTCTCGATTTTTCCGTTCGGCTGATGGGCAGTTTTCCTGCTTTCGAGAGAAATGGTAGTGGGTTTCGCATGCTAAAACATTAGCTGCGAGCTAAGAAAGAAAACCAAGCACCAATACCGCCTCAAAGTTTCTTTGGTCATACGCCCAGTCCAGAAGAGGCAGCGAAATCTCACGTACGTCACATTTACCATAAGCTTGGCATCCATACGCGCGGTGAGCTCAAAATAATCATCGGCCTATATAGCTTCAAAAGCACACCCAGATTGATCAGGCATTTACGGAAACAGAACATAATTTAGGCCGTTTTTACGGAAACAAATCAAGTTCGACAGCAGTAGCATTCACTTGGCAGCAACAGTAAACGACAGTAAAAAAGTTCTAAAACAGTGAACGACAGTAAAAGGTCTGAGAATAATCGCCGCAAAATTTGCGGCGATTATGTTGATATTCGCCGCATGAATCCTTACAATGCTGCTATGTACTTGCATGAGCAACAAAATTGGACGCATTTCACGTGGGATAACAGTGCCATTCTTCCTTTGCTGGGCGATACGCGCTTTACTCAAGGCAAACTGCTCGGACGAGTGCAGGATCTCGGTTTCTCCCTCGAATCAGAGCTTGAAGTTTCGGCGGTCTGCAAAGAGATCGTCGCTTCTTCACGAATTGAAGGCATTTCACTTGATGTAGAACAAGTTCGTTCCTCAGTGGCTCGCAACCTTGGCCTGAGCAGCTATAATCCCGCTCTCGACACGCATTCCGTCGATGGTGCCGTCGCCGTCCTCATGGACGCAACCCGGAACTGCCGTGAGCCGCTTACCTTTGAGCGCTTGGTGGGATGGCACGGCAGTCTATTTCCAACCGGATACAGTGGGCTGCATCAAATCACCGTGGCTGCGTACCGCACCGTTCCCATGAACGTAGTGAGCGGTCCCGTTGGGCACGAGAAGATCCATTATGTTGCACCCGATGCGTCAAAAGTTTCCATGCTCATGGACGAGTTTCTCGTCTGGGTAAATGAAAGCGCTATCGATCCACTTCTTAAATCAGGGCTTGCCCATTTGTGGTTTTTGACCATTCACCCCTTTGACGACGGGAACGGACGTATTGCCCGCGCGATCACCGAGCTATTCCTTGCACGCAGTGATAAAAGTTCGCGTCGCTTTTACTCCATGGCTGACTACATCCTAAAACACCGGGAAGTTTACTATGGCGCTTTGGAACATGCTCAAAAGAGTACCTCCGATGTGACGGAGTGGCTCGTTTGGTTTCTGAATGCGATGATGGGTGCCCTAAAGGAGAGCACTGCTGCCATCGATGCTGTTCTTCAGCGGGCTGCTTGGTGGCGTGCTACTGAAGGAATCTCTCTGAATGATCGACAGCGAAAAATGCTTGAGCGCCTTCTCGGTGATTTTGAAGGAAAACTTACTTCTGGCAAATGGGCCAAGATGTGCAAGGTATCCAGCGACACTGCCTTACGCGATATCAATGATCTTATTGTTAAAGGAATTCTCATGCGCGATGAAGCCATCTCTGGTCGCAGCACTTCTTACGTGTTGGCAAATCTTCCTGTCGATTCTTAGCGTTGAAGCCAAGACCCTTTTTGTTGTCTCCGAAAAGCTTCTTTCTGTTAGCTATCGAGTTTTCCGTGAAGGAGATCGAGAAGGTCTTGGCGCGAAGATACGCCGCATTTGCCGTAGATGTGTTTGATGTGGGTCTTCACGGTGCTTTTCGCTAAGACGAGCTCCTGTTCGATATAGGGAACGTCCCTCCCGCTTGCCAAAAGAAGAAGGACGTCTGATTCGCGGTCGGTCAGCCTGTGCTTTTTGGCGAATGCCTTGCACGTCGTTTGCAGGGTGCCGGTGAGGGCATCCGCCGCCGCGTCGGGCTGATTGGCTTCGGGAGGGGCGATGGGGTTTCCCATATCGTCAAGCACCGGCGCGGGAACGAGCGCGGCGTTCACGCGGGGGAGAGGCCCCAGCATCAAAACGACGAGCACGGCAACCGCCACGCTCTGGAACAGCGAGCGCACCGTGAAATCGAGGTAATCGAAATTCGGCATCAGGTAGAGAACAGCGATGATGGCATCCGCCGCCAAGGCCCCGCAAAACGCTGCCGCCATACCCTGAAGGAGCGCCTTCACTGCGATCTCCATCGGCTCGGACTTGCGGTTCCTGTGCAGATAGCGGAGCAGCATCACGCCGATGAACACGCCGACGAGGATGCGTCCGGTCTCGCCGGCTGCGAGCGATGCGCCTCCGGGCAGATGATAGGAAAACGTCAGGTAGCCGAGGGCGCTCAGGAAAAACGCCGGAAAGCAGAAGAAGTTGAGCGACACCGGCTTATGGCGGCTCCACAGCCACAGCACAGCAAGGAACAGCGCCAGCATGCCGATCGTCCAAAGCGCCGGTATGGGAAACGTCAGCGTGAGTAGCTCGTTGTTCAGGCTTATGGGGAACAGATCCATCAGCAGATCGCAGGCGAAGAATGAAAACGAGATGACGACGATGATGAGCCGTGGCAAGCGCGCGTGTTGGAACCGCCATGAAGCGGCGGGCAAGGCCGCATCGCTTGCCGGATTGCTTGTTTCGTCGCTTTCCGTAGCCGCTCGTGCAGCATTGCCGTTGAGTCCGGGAAGGAGCCCTGCGCAGATGCCGATCGGCAGGATGAACGACATTGCCAGTTGCTCTATTCGCGAGGGAAGGGCAAATACGACGAGGAACGCCACAACGGCGAGAACCCCCGCCAAAAGGAAGTTCCTTAAAAGATCGTTTGGCGCTAGCTCGAATGCCTGCATCCAAACGAATGCCGCGCAGGGCACGATCGCTGCGCCGGAGAGAACGTCCCCGCAAATCAACGAGGCGACGCCCCCGCCAAAGTAGCCGCCTTTCAGAAGGGTGGAGATAGCCAGTACGGCACCCGATCCCATGAGCAGCATGGTGGATGCGAGCGGTTGGCTCAACCACCGGCGCAAGAGCGCGAGGGCAAGCAAGGTCGCCATAAGCACGCCGGCATCGAAGGTGAGCGTGAGCAGCACCTGCTGCGAAAAGGCCTCCTCAAAGCTGGGAAACGATACCTGCGTGAGCATGGTGAGCAGAAGGTAGGCGAAAAGGCAGCCCGTTCCGCAGGGGAACGCAATTGCCGGACGTGATTTTCCCTCGGTCTTTCCCATGCGCTCATTCTAACGCATAGGAGGCGCGGCCACTTGTCTGGGAGAAGTGCAACTTGTTCTGCACCTTTGTATTTTGCCTGTTCAAACGCCATAGTACCAAGAGGGGGAGACGGTTTTTGCCAAAAGATCGTTCCTCCGGAGCGATTTGGGAAATACTTTGCGATTGGTACAGTCCTTATGTCTCGCGCGGGCGTGTTTGCGCGGGTGTGCTCGCGCGGCGCGCTTGTGCCCGCGAGGGCAGGCCTGCGAGTGCGAACCGCGCCGAGGCAATGGGGAAAGAGACGTTTGAGGAGAAGTTCATGAACAACAAGACAGGAGAGAACATGCTTAACGGGAAGATGAGCCGCCGCAGCTTTTTCAAGGGCGCGAGCGTAGCCGCCATCGGTGCAGGCGTGCTGGGAACGGGCATGCTGGCAGGGTGCAGCTCGCAGCCGTCGTCTGATTCGTCAACGAAGGCCCCTGAGGCATCGGTGAGCCAAGGGACGACGAGCACGGCAACCGGCACAACGGGCGCTTCGCCTTGGTCGCAGATCAACCCGCAGAGCACCGACTATATGACCAACTCGATCACAGATTGGACGAACACGACGCTCATGTCGCCGCTGAACATCGGCAACGTGACTATTCGCAACCGCATGATCAAGCCGGCAGCCACCTCAGGTACCACCACCGACGAGAAGCTCATGGTTCCCTTCTATGGCAATATCGCGAAGGGCGGCATCGGCGCCATCTTCATCGAGGGTGGCTGGAAGATCTTCCCTCAGCTCGACACTCCCGAGATGTGCATCGATGAGGACACCCGCGTTGAGCTGGAAGATGGCCCCATGAAGGCCGTTATCGACGAGATCCATTCCTATGGCTGCCCCTGCTTTGCTCAGGTTAAGACGATGGGTGGCGTGCCGAATTACAAGTGGGACAACCTTCCGCCCACGGGAAGCAACCATCAGGCGAGCGAGCTTTCCGAAGCCAACATCAAGATGTTCATTCAGGACTTTGCCGATGCAGCTGCGCGCTATAAGGCTATCGGCATCGACGGCATCGAGATCAACGCCGCCGGCGACAACCTGCCCGGTTGGTTCCTTTCCCGCGCACGCAATGACCGCGATGCGAGCGACCCCTATGGCCCGGCAACCATCGAGAACCGCGCGCGCCTGGTGAACGAGATCATCGCCGGCATCAAAGAGAAGTGCGGTGACGACTTTCCGGTGCAGGTGCTTCTGAATGGTGCCGAAGAGAACGACAGCCCGGTTGGATCGCTCGGCGAGGCCACTTCGGTGGAAGAGGCCGTTGAGCTATGCAAGTCGTTCGAGGCGGCGGGTGCCGACAGCCTCGAGCTGCGCCTCGGCGTGTTCGCAAACCATGACGCTCAGTTCATGAACGATGGTTACTTCGGCGGTTATGGCATTGAGGGCTCGAACAGCTCGGGCGGGTTCTTCGATTTCTCGCGTCACTTCGGTGGCCATCTCGATGGTAGCAGAAGCGGCTGCGGCCTTATGCTCGGCGCGGCGAAGATCGTCAAAGAGGCCGTTTCCATTCCGGTTGGCGCCGTGACCTACATGGATCCTGCCCATGCCCCCGATATGTTCGAAAATGCGCTCGCCAACGGCGAGATTGACTTCCTGTTCATGAACCGCCCGATCTCCAATGCCGATAACGACTATCCGAACAAGCTGGCGGAGAACCGTCCCGACGACATCCGTCCTTGCTGCCACTGCCTGCACTGCGCCGGTGACTTCATCAACCACATTGGCGTGATGGAGGGTTGCCGCGTGAACGCGTGCAAAGAGCGCGCCTACACCGATGCGATGCCCGAGGGCGTTGAGCTGCCCGTCGGCGACGGCGAGAAGAACGTCGTGGTTGTCGGGGGCGGCCCTGCTGGCATGGAAGCGGCTCGCGTATGTGCCGAGCGCGGCTACAACGTGACGCTTTACGAGAAGAGCGCCCTTGGCGGGCTGATGCCCTTCGCATCGATGGTGAAAGGCCCGCACGAGAACCTAACGCAGCTCTGCGACTGGTTCGCCCACACGCTCGAGCAAGATGGTGTGAAGGTGGAAACGGGAACCGAGGCCGACGCAGACCTCGTGCGCAGCCAGTCCCCCGATGTGGTGTTCATTGCCACGGGCGGACAGCGCCAAGACTTGGGCGTCGAGGGCACCTCCGCTACGCCGGTTGTGAGCATCGACGACTTCATGGCGACCGATATGGGCGACAACATCCTCGTTGCCGGCTTCAATGCGCAGGCGCTCGATACGGCGCTCTACCTTACCGCGCAGGGAAAGCGCGTCTCGATGGTGGCGGCGGATCCGCAGGCCTCTTTGGGCAAGGGCCAATCGCGCGCCATGCTCTCGTTCGTGCTCCCCGGCCTGTACGCCACCGGTTGCCGCATCTTTCCTGAGTGTGAGATCGACGAGATCGGCGATGGAGAGGTGTCCATCACCTCGAAGGCCACGGGCGTGACGACGACCATCCCCTGCGATGCCGTCGTGAACGCCATCGACATGGCGGCGGATACGTCGCTCGCCGATGAGCTGAAGGGTGACTGCGATGTGTACACCGTTGGCGACTGCGCTGAGCCATGGGATATTCAGGCGGCGGTTGCCTCTGCGAACCTTGCCGCACGCAAGGCATAAAATCCTTATCCCACTCGGGTGGAATGTTATAAGGGGCGCCGGGATCCCGACACCCCTTATCAATCTGAAAATTTTTGTAGTACAGGTGGGCGTAGTAAGTTAGCGAGGGCGCCTCTCGTGCCGTAGATTTCCCCGTTGCCCGGCTGAGTGTGCTTAGCACACGAGGGTAAGGGCGAAAGGGGAAAGATCAGGTACGAGAGGCGCCCGCAGCGTCAGCTCGTTCCGCCGTTCGTTAGAACGGCGGAACTTAAAACATCGCCGATGGAGGCCGCGATGCAGAGATCCGCGCGGCGGTCGAATGGCGTGGGCGTGCGGTTGACGATCACAAGATGGTTTCCGTGGAAGTAGTCGATCAGTCCGGCTGCCGGATACACCGAAAGCGAAGTGCCCGCCACAAGGAGAAGATCGGCAGCTTCGAGGGCGTCGATGGCGGCATGCATGACCGAGCCGTCGAGGGGTTCCTCATAAAGCACCATGTCCGGCTTGATGATGCCGCCGCATTCACAACGGGGCACACCGTCGGGCGAGTGCTTGCGCGCCTCAAGCATCTCGTCAAGCGAATACTCTTTCCTGCAGTCCATGCAAATATTGCGATGGATGCCCCCATGCAGTTCCAGCACGTTGATGCTGCCGGCGTCCTGATGAAGGCCGTCGACGTTTTGCGTGATAACGGCGGCAAGCTTTCCCTCGCGCTCGAGTTGGGCGAGCTTCAAGTGCGCATCGTTGGGCAGGGCGTCGCGGCGCAGCATCTCGTCGCAGTAATAATCGAAGAAGACATCGGGATGCTTGTCGAAGAAGCTGCGGCTTATCATCACCTCAGGAGGGTAGGGGTATTGCTTGGGCGCCGGTTTCGTGTAGATTCCCTTCGTTCCGCGAAAGTCGGGAATGCCGCTTTCGGTGGAAACGCCGGCCCCTCCGAAGAACACCATGCCCTGAGGTGGGCATTCCTCGATCCAGCGCCGGAGAGTTTCAATGTCATGCTCGAATGGTTCTTGCATAGCAAAGCCTACCAACCTGCTGATCGGCAAATCTGCCTCACAGCGAACGTGTCTTTCAGCCAACTCGTCTACCAGCTCAAGACGAGCGGGCCATCTTCTGTCACAACCACTTGGATTTCCCACTGCGCGGAAAGGGAGCCGTCGGCGGTGCGTACCGTCCAGCCATTGGGATCGGTCATGTCGATGGCCGCTGCGCCCTTGTTCACCATGGGCTCGATGGTGAACATGAGCCCTGGCGCCATGATGATGCCGGTGCCCGCCTCGGCGACGAAGCTCACAAAGGGATCCTCGTGGAACTCATGCCCGATGCCATGGCCACCGTATTCCCGCACGACGCTGAAACCGTGCTTGCCGGTGACTTCCTGCACGGCAGCTGCCACATCCCCGAGGTGTCCCCACGGAACAACCGCCTGAAGCCCCGCTTCCATTGCCTGCTTCGTCACCTCGACAAGTTCGCGTGCTTCGTCACTCACTTCTCCGACGCAAAACATGCGCGAGGAGTCCGAGAAGTAGCCGTCCTTGATCGTTGAGCAATCGACATTCACGATGTCGCCCTCGTGCAAGACGACGTGCGCGCTGGGGATGCCGTGGCACACCTCGTTGTTCACCGAGGTGCAGACGCTTTTGGGGAAGCCCTCATAGTTGAGCGGCGCGGGGATTGCGCCATGCTCCACGGTGTATTCGTAGACCCACTGATCGATCTGCTCGGTCGTGATGCCCGGCGCAATGAGCGGCGTCACATAGTCGAGGACGCCGATGTTCACCTCGGCGCTTCGGCGCACGCCCTCAATGTCTTGAGGTGTTTTCAGAAGCGATCGTACGGGAACCTCTTCTCCCGCCTCGTAGAGTTCCTGCAGACGCTCGTCTATCTCGAGATGGCACTTCTTATATTTCTTTCCGCTTCCGCACCAGCAGAGGTCGTTTCTCCCTGGCTGCGGTTCGCCGTCATACATCGTATGCTGCCTTCTTTCGCCTGTTCGCTAGAGGGATTTGCTCGGGGGTTCGCTATGGGGTGGCTGAGCGCGCTTGCTGGGTCTGCACGGTAAGCGCGGCGGTTGCCGCAGCGAGCGCGTCGCGATCGGTATCGGTCATCTTGGCGGCCTTCTTCGAGAGAAGCCGTTGAACCTGCGCTATTTGGGCGCGGAGGTTCTTCTTTATCAGCTTGTCCATTGATTTGCCCTGCTCTTTGATGAGGTTCTCAGCTTCATTGATGGCGCGCTGGGCTTCCTCGCGAACCTCAAACGCCGCACGCCGTGCGTTGTCTTCGACGGCGTACTGCTCGGCATCGGCGATTGCCGCCTGAATCTCGGCGTCGCTCATCCGTTCGGAATCGGTGATGGTGATCGATTGCTCGTTGCCCGTTTGAAGATCCTTCGCCGACACCGTGAGGATGCCGTTCGTGTCGATGTCGAAGTGCACGTCTATCTGCGGAACGCCTGCGGGAGCGCGGCGAATGCCCTTCAGCTGGAACTTCCCAATGGTCTTGTTGTCGCGTGCCATGGGGCGTTCGCCTTGGAGCACGTGGATTTCCACTTTCGTTTGGAAGTTCGACGCCGTCGTGAAGATCTGCGAATAGTGGATCGGCAAGGTGGAGTTGCGCTCGATCACGCGCGTCGCCACGCCGCCGACGGTCTCGATGGCGAATGAGATCGGCACCACGTCCAGAAGCAAGAGCTCGCCGCCGCGCGGCACGATGGCGCCGGCCGCATTGCTCAAGGTAGCACCCTGAATGGCGGCGCCGCAGGCCACGCATTCGTCGGGGTTGATGGAAGAGGACGGCGTTTTCCCCGTGAGTTTCCTCACGTGCTCCTGAACGGCAGGGATGCGCGTCGATCCACCGACGAGGAGCACCTGCCCGAGCTCCGATGCCGCAATGCCCGCATCGTTGAGCGCTTGGCGCACGGGGCCGGTTGTCTGCTCCACAAGGTCGGCGGTGAGCTGGTTGAAGGTCGTGCGCGAAAGCGTCTCCTCAAGATGGAGCGGCCCTTGCGCATTATGGCCGAAATAGGGCAGATTGATCGTCGTGGTGTCAAGTGAGGAGAGCTCCTTCTTCGCGGTGGTCGCCGCTTCGCGCAGGCGCTGCAGGGCGGCCTGGTCGCGGCGAGCGTCGAAGCCCGTCTTGCGTTTGAAATTGTCGGCGAGGTAGTCCACGATGCGCATGTCGAAATCGTCTCCGCCGAGATGGTTGTTGCCGGCGGTCGCGAGCACTTCGATCACGTTGTCGCCGATCTCGATGATCGAGACGTCGAACGTTCCGCCGCCCAGGTCGTAGACCATCACCATCTGGGCTTGACCGTTGTCGAGGCCGTAGGCGAGCGCGGCGGCCGTCGGCTCGTTGATGATCCGCAGCACATTCAGCCCCGCGATGGTGCCAGCGTCTTTCGTCGCCTGGCGCTGGCTGTCGTTGAAATAGGCGGGCACGGTGATGACGGCGTCCGTGATGGTCTGGCCGAGGAACTTCTCGGCATCGCTGCGAAGCTTGCGCAGGATGATCGCGGAGATCTCCTGAGGAGAGAACGCTTTGCCGTCGATTGTCGCGCGCCAACTGGAGCCCATGTGGCGCTTCACGGAGAAGATCGTGCGGTCGGGGTTCATCGCCGCCTGACGGATGGCAATAGTGCCGACGAGGCGTTCGCCGTCTTTTGAGAATGCGACAACCGAAGGGGTCGTGCGCTCGCCTTCGGCGTTGGGTATGACTTCAGGCTGGCTGCCTTCGACCACCGCCATGCAGCTGTTCGTCGTGCCGAGGTCGATTCCTAAAACCGCCATGTAACACCCGCTTTCTCTCGTTGTCCTTGTGCCGTCGCTAGAAGCAGAACATCCACGGCTGGCACATCATCGGTGCAAGGCAGAAGCAGCATAAATACTGCGATGGGTCGCACATATTCATGGTAAAGCCTTGGCCTGCCCCCTGCGCCTCATATTCGGTTGACGTTTGGCTGACGACACGTTGCGCGGCGCGATAGTCGGGGTTTTGAGGGTCCATCTTCAGGGCGCGGTTGATCTGCTCGTGTGCGGTGAGCGTGTTTCCTGCGCCGTGGTTCGCCAGCGCGCTCAGGTAATACCACCGTGCGTCGCGATGATAGGAGGCAATGTTGGAAAGGATGTCCACCGCTTCGTTATATCGCGACGAGTTGATATATGAGATGGCCTGGCGGATCTGCGGGCTGTCCGCCGCCGACGGCTCGGGGTGGATGGATTGGGGCGTTGCGCCGTATCCGAAGATGTCGTCCCAATTGAATTCGACCCACTGATACGTGCCGCCTTGACCTGGTTGGCCGTACGGGCTTCCATAGGGCGAGCCAGCCGGCCCGCCGAAAGGATTTTGGTAAGGATTGCCCGAGGAGCCTTGCCCGGCTCCGCTCGAGCCTGCGCCGCCTGCTCCTGTGCCGCCATATCCGCCGTAGCCGCCCTGACCGGGGGCATAGGGAGCGCCATAGCCGTAATTTTTACGGGCGTCCTCGCGCGCGTATTTCTCGGGATTCATGATGCGATCGTACGCCTCGTTGATTTTGTTCATCCGTGCAGCCGCCGCCTCATCGCCGGGATTCAGGTCGGGATGGTTCTCGCGGGCCTTTTTGCGGTACGCCTTTTTCACCTCGTCTTTTGAGGCGTCGGGAGAAACGCCGAGGATGTCATAGGGGTTCTCGGTCATGAGCGGGCCCTCTGCATGGCGCGCTTGCGCGTTGCGCCTGTCTTCTCGTTCTTTTTGTGCTTCTCGTTCATCTCATCGTTATTGTACTTCTCATTGAAGCGCTGCCAGACTCCTTCATAAAGAACACTTCGCATGAGGTGGAGATCTTGCTCGAGCGGGAGCTTTTCAAAGACGCGCGACGCATTGGCGATGTAATGCGAAAGGATCGCGCGCATCTGGTCGGGCGGCGTCTCGAGTCGGACGAAGGGATTGTAGTTTCCCGTCTTTACGTCGTCCTCAAAATCGACCGCCGCATCCATGAGATAGACGAAGCGTCCGAGATAATCCCCGAACTCTGTCATGGGGCTTTTCCAAATGCCCTGATCGAAACCGAAAAGAACGCCGAGCATCTTGCCGAATGCGCGCGCCGCGTCATCGGACTCGGTCATGGGACTCTGCTCAAGCTCGCTGATACGCGCAAGCGACTCCTCGATGGAACGGCATTGGTCGGGAATGCGCTCCTTCGCCTTCTCGTAGGCTCCCGCGAGAAGCTTTTCTCCCATCCGCGCCCGCATTTTGCGCTCGTCGTTCCAATCGTCGAGGCATTTATGGTAGGCGAGGGAGAGCGTGAGGTCGGCGGCGTAGTCGCTGTAGCGGTTGCGTGAAGAGCGCTGGAGCTTCTTCGGGTGGGCGGGGCAGTGCCCTTCCTCATGCGTCTCGGGAGGCTCCTGAAGCGAGCTTGCGAGAAGGATGTAAAACGTGAGATCGTAGCTGAGCGTCGCGCGGCTCACATTGCCATAGCGCGTTTTCAGCGCGCGGCAGAGCCCGCAGTACACCTCGTGGTAGCGCTCCTTCTCCTCGTCGCTGAGGCTCGGGAGGCTGGCGATGACAAATCCGAACAAACTCCGTCTCCCGTGCTTTAAGACTTCACCGTGGTGACGAGATGGCAATGAGGGCAGGTGACGCGTAAGGTGCCTTTTCCGCGCGGCACGGAGAGCTTCTGCCCGCAGTTCGAGCAGGTGAAATAGATCGTGTTGACCTCGTCGGGAATCTGGGGGGCGCCTTTGTCGCCGGGGGCCTGTTTCTCTGAGGTTTGACTCGAAGTGGCCGACGATTGCCCCGTTTGATTGCCGGTGCGGTTGTTGCCTGCCTGTCGTGAGCGGCCGCCGAAGGGGAAGTGGATCTTGGCGAGGAACCCTTCGAAGCTTGCATTTTCACGCTCACGGGCGGCGATGTTGCGGGAATAGCTGCGAAAGATCGAATAGATCAGCAAGACGAGCGCCGGCGTGGAGAGCAGCAGGCTGCCGACGAACAGGTCGATTATCACAAGGATGAACCCCACGTAGAATGAGAAGCGCGCAAGGGTGTCCATGCCGTTTCGGCCCTGCATCGCTTCATTGAAACGCTCCTGAAACCTGCCAAAGAAGTTCGCCATAAGATGTCGCCCTCCGTTGCTTTCCCACGCAACCCGTGAGTCTAACCCTTTGCCCAATAGGCGTTCGGTCGTTTTTGTCCTTGGTTCATGATAATCATAAGCTTCTTTGCCTTTGAGGAAGGAGACGGTTACCAGAAAAGCGGAATCTGGCCTAAGAGGAAAGCCTCAACCGAACACGATCCGCTCGACGAGCCACCGACGACGATGCGCTTCGCTTGCGGATACTCGCTGAGGAATCGAGCCATGCCGCTTTGCCGAGATTCGTGTCCGCCCTTCACCTCTATGGCAGACACTTTGCTGCCTTGTGTCAGCACGAAGTCCACTTCGGCGCTGCCTTCTCGCCACCAGCAGACCTCGAAGCCCTCCTCATCGGCGCGGGCCAAGAGGTAGGCCCCGACAGCAGATTCCACCACATGGTCCCGCTCGGCAGGATGGGTCATGAGCAGCTCTTTTGATAGCTGGAGCGTTGCGGTCATCAACGAGGTGTCATAGACGGCGAGGCGAGGCGAGCTGCTTCGCCTCTCAAGTTCCTTGGGGTGGTATTTCCGCAGCCCCGTGAGTATGTGCGCCTGCCCGAGAAGGGTAAGGTAATGGGAAAGCGTCGTCGTGTTTCCCGCCTCTTGCAGCTGGCCGAGCATCTTGTTGTAGGAGAGCTCTTGGCTTGAATACGTTGCACCGAGGAAGAAGAGATCCCTCATGAGCGTCGGCTTTCTCACTGGCTCAAGCTCAAGCACATCTTGGGAGATCGTCGGTTCAACGACTGAATTGATCATGTAACGGCGCCAACGCGCTTCATCGCCGACGAAGACGGAACTCGCAGGGTAGCCGCCATGGAAAAGGAAATCATCGAGGGAATAGCCAAAGGCTTCCTGGCATTCGGCGAAGGACCAATGGGGGCTGCGAATGAGCTCGAAACGCCCCATAAGGGAGTCATCAAGCCCCTTATGGAGCAGCAACGATGAAGAACCCGACAGGATAGGTTTTACGGGAACGTCGTTTCGTCGGTCGGCGTCGTAAAGCCCTTTGACAACATCAGGCCAGTGCGGGATTTTCTGGATCTCATCAACGACGAGTACGACTTGGGTATTGGTGGAAAGAGCCTGTCCGCGCGCTTGCTGCCATTCGTTTTGCAGCCATTCAGGGCTTTTGAAAATGGTGTCATCGGCGCTCGCGAAGCGGTAGGGAAGCTCGATATGGGCGAGTGCCTGTTTGAGCATGGTCGATTTTCCCGTCTGGCGCGGGCCCACCAGCACTTGCATGAAAGGGTTCTTTGTTTCGCCCATACGGTGGGCTATGACGGAGACTTGCGAACGCTCGAACATGCTTCTCCCTTCTGCGGAGATCGTTCTATTGAGTAAATTTACTCAACATATTGAGTAATTTTACTCAATAGAGTGCGAATGATAAGCTCCCCATTGCGAGAATGCGGGATTGCAAGACTTCAAGGGACAAGTTGGTAGGAGCGCAGGGCGGTTGGAATCTTCTACCGGCGGATGTATTCGAGAAACGTTTCGGGCGTAAATGCCGGCTTGGCGCATTTCCCCAAAAGAGACGCATCGTTTGTGACAAAGCACTCAACGGCCTTGTTTTCGAGGCATGCGAGGATCATGTTGTCTTCCAAATCAGCGTGGACGCCTCTCAGATGCCGCGCTATCCAAGCAGTTCCCTCATCGACAGGAGCACAGGTTGCGATTGAGGCCATATTCTCGACGCACGCCCAAGCTGTCTCTTGGCAGCTGAGAGCGAATTGCTCAGTGAGGGATCCTTCCCCATGCAGCTTTTTGAGCGTTCGCGAAAGCAGGTAGAACACATCCTTCAACGACTGAGGCGCATAGAGTAGCATCATTCCGTTTTCTAGGGAAACGCTGATTATTGGGGGTCGTGCTTCCCCTTTTCGAATTCGCCATTGATTTTTTCAAGAAACTAGGG
>CANQRF010000021.1 GCA_947626195.1 uncultured Eggerthellaceae bacterium | reverse complement strand
TTAAATTCTGCGATTTATCCTATTTTTACTCTCGTTCCGTATGATACTATGTATCATATTTAATTCATTGGAGGTTCCATGGTATACGAGGCCGACATAGCGGAGCGCGTGCGGATGGGCAGGGCCGAACGGGGGCTCACCCAGACGGAGCTGGCCAAAGAGGCCGGGGTGAGCCGTCCCACCATCGCCCGCATAGAGGCCGGAGGCGCGGGAAGCGTCTCGCTGGGCACCATCCAGCGGGTGCTCAACGCGGCCAACTGGGACCTCTCCTTAAGCCGCGGCGTCCGACCCCGCGAGGATCGCAGCGACTTCGACATGGACTCCTACCTCGATTCCCTGTACGGGAGCGCCCGATGACCCCGAGAGCGCCACACAGCCCATCGCTGCGCAGCCTCGAGGTCTTCGTTGCGGGCGCGGGCTTGCTCTTGTCGCTGGTATGGGAGCGCGGGAAGGGTTCATTCATGGGTTTTCGTCAGAACTCCCTCGCCTTCAAGTAATAGAGCAGTTTGCCATCGCTGCCTGTTGCCCACTTAGCAGCGCCGGATCTCTTTCAGGCATTGGACCGGAGGGTGATACTTGGGCGAAATGTGACAGATAATGGCAAAATAGACAACGAAATGATACTATTGGATAATACCTCATAGTGCTAACAAGAACGGATACTGCATTGGAAAGAGTCGTAGTGCTTGACAGGGTGCCGAAGCGCCATCCTGACGTATCGAAGAAAGATGCAGCAGATGCGTGGAACAACTGCATCAGGTGCATGCCGGCTTTCCAAGGCGATCCCGATAGGTATTTGGCCATAGGGGCGGACAACAAGGGCAGGTTGATAGAGCTAGTCGTCGTGAGAAAAGAAGGCGGTCTTTGGCTCGTGATTCATGCGCAGACGCCGCCGCAAGAAAGTATCAGGAAGGCGCTCGGATTCAACAGGAGAAAATCATGAACGATAAGCAACTTGCAGGAGAGTTCGGGTTAAGCCTTGATGACGTTGAGCGGATTGTTGCCAAGGTTGAATCTGGCGACCTCTCGGATTTCGATGACTCGAGGATTATCGAAGGGCGGCCATTGGAACCTGAACCGCTGGTGACGATCTCGCTTAAAATCCCGCGCTCACGCGTAACGGCGGTAAACCGCATAGCTCAAGAGGCCGGCATGTCTCGGTCGGAGTTCGTTCGTCGAGCCATCGAAAACGAGCTTATTGCGCTTGCATAGGTGGATTCACTCATCGGAGGTTCCATGGTATACGAGGCCGACATAGCGGAGCGCGTGCGGATGGGCAGGGCCGAATGGGGGCTCACCTAGGCAGAGCTGGCAAAAGAGGCCGGGGTGAGCCGCCCCACCATCGCCCGCATAGAGGCCGGAGGCGCGGAGAGCGTCTCGCTGGGCACCATCCAGCGGGTGCTCAACGCGGCCAACTGGGACCTCTCCTTAAGCCGCGGCGTCCGGCCCCGCGAGGATCGCAGCGAATTCGACATGGACTCCTACCTCGATTCCCTGCACGGGAGCGCCCGATGACCACGCGCTCATTCACCTATTTCTTGCGGCCACTGGCACCTACGAGTAATCAATTGTCGCACCAAAGGCTCTGGCTCTGCGGCCCGGCCTTTGCAGCTCATCCTCTGTTGGTCAAACATCTCAATGCGAAAAAAGCCGATAGCGCGTAGAACGGCCAGAGCCCTGGATCTCTACCAGCCGATTATCTGCAAGCGCCTTCAAAATCTTAAGCGCCTTGTCTTTGCCGAAGCCGAGGCGGTCTGCAATCTCTCGGCTCGGAAGCGCCCGATAATCTGAAAGCAAGGCGATCACCTGCTCCTCATCGCCGGTGAGGACGATTCTTCTATCGGTCACAGGGAGCACGATTCGGATGGACTGCTCCGATATATGAAATTCAGGGGATGAATCGTAGGGCCCATAGGACTCCCTGATGCGCCTCACACCGGTTCCGAACTGCTCGATGATGCCCAGACGGAAGAACACATTGCCGATGAGGGGGTTACGCAGAAGCGAGAGCTCCCCCTCGAGATAGTCAGAATCCGACACACCGGTGGGAAGATCTCCGGGGGAAACTATCTCGACGCGATCCTCGTACATCTCGATGCGAATCTGGGCGGCCACGTCCCATGTCCGGTGCACGAGCCCGTTTGCAATCGCCTCGCGAAATGCGGTCTCGGGAACCCTCTCGCGGCGCACGCGCTCAGCGCCGACTATCTCCTCATATTGATAATACCGACGATAGATGCTCAAGGCGGCCTCATAGAGCGTCAGGATGGAAACTCGTTCGACCCTCTCCCGCTCGAAGATGCGGTTGATATTGGCGCCGAACCGCACGGCGTCGATGCCGGGGAACCTGTTCTCGTCGGCGAGCAATGCCCCGGCGTTGGTGTACCTGTTCGACAACGTCAGGAGCCCGAGCGTTTTGAGGATGTCGTCTGTCACATCGCCGATGTGGAGCTTTTCGTTAAGCCAGCGGCTGAGCGCATTGAAGCTCAGGGAGGTTTCCGGGCAGGGCAGCGCATCGAAGGTGAGGTTCTCCCCTTCGAGCGCCAAGCGCCTCAGTTCGACTGAATCGACCTGAATGGTCGAAGTGCCGTTTCGCTTGTATGCCTTCGAGCGGTAGAGATAGGGCTTCTGGGTGCCCTTGCGGACATCGAGGGTGATGACCCCATTGTCGGCAATGGTGATGAGGTAGTCGGGCTGAGGGTCGATGCAGTCGTTTATCTTGTGCTCGATCGCAAGCGCGGCCTTCTCGGGGTCTTCAAGGCCCACGTCTGTTCCGTCATCTGCAACGCCGAACAGTATCCTCCCGCCATCGTAGTTGGCAAACGCGCTCACGGTCTTGAGGAAAGAATCGGAAATTTCCTGCTTGAGTTCGCGATTATGTGATTCTCTTCTTCCCAACGAGGCCCCCTTATGAAGACGTTCGATACATATCGTCCGTAGCTTACTACAGAGCCGACGAAAAGCCGACGGAAATTTTTTCGTCGGTTTTTCGTCGGTTGCGTCGGCACCCGGCTGCTTGCCTCCCCATACCAACCGTGATGCGCTTCCATTCCTCAAGGATTTCATCATAGTTGCATAGTTGCATCGTGATACGATTTTTCAAATCTTCTCATAAATATTGATACGATTCTAAAATCTTATCAAACGATTAAACGATATGTTTTCTGTTGGCCTTGAGCTGTCAGGTGCCGAGCTTGAAGAGGGCATGGGGCTGTCACGCGCCAGCACCATGCGCATCGCCGCTTCTCTCATTGAAAAAGGCGCTTTGCTGCGAATAGGGCGCGCTCGAGCAACCCGATACCGACTTCCTTAGAAAGCGCGGTTGATCAGAGAAAAGAGTAGGCAGTTAGTACACAAAGAGCGGCGGTGATGGCGATGAGCGCCGTATCATACCAAACGCGCGCCCATATGAACCCGCATGAGCCGCATGCAAGCCAGCGTTAGAGCGACGTCAACGGGTCGGCGAACTCGTCGTGCGCATCCATCTGCGGATAGTGCTTGCCGCTGCGTCCCGCGATCATGAGAATGACAAGCCCGAGCACGCCCGCGAGCGCACTCGCGCAGAGGATTCCCACCTTCGCGGCCGTCACCAGTGCCGCGTCGGCGAACGCGAGGTTCGCGACGAAGATCGCCATGGTGAAGCCGACGCCGCCCAAAACGCCGGCGCCGATCATGTGCAGCCAGCTCGATTGCTCCGGAAGGCTCGCGACTTTCGTCTTCACGATGATGAAGCTGAAGAGCAGGATGCCGATGGGCTTGCCGAGCAGCAGGCCCGTGAACACGCCCCACATCACCGGATTCGAGAACACCGCGCCAACATCGCCGCCGAGCGCCACGTCGGCATTCGTCAGGGCGAAAAGCGGCAAAATCGCGAAATACACCCACGGATAGAGCGCCTTCTCGAGCCGTGTGGCGGGCGGCACCACCTGCTTCGCCACGTTGCCGAGGTTGCGCACCGTGGAGAGGTAGGCATGCTGGGCCGAGACGGGCCTCTCTTGGCTGAACGAGCCCTCAGCCTCCGAAATTCGCTCGTTCGACCACGAGATGAAGCTCTTCAGATTCACGCGCGAGGTCGTGGGAATGGTGAACGCCAGCAGCACGCCGGCGATCGTCGAATGCACGCCCGAGCTGAACACGCAGTACCACAGCACCACACCCACCAGCAGATATGCCGGCAGGCTATAGATATGCACGCGGTTCATCACGATGAGCACCACCATCACCGCGCCCGCCATCGCGAGCCAGAACGCCGAGGGCGCATGGCCGTAGAAGATGGCGATCACGAGGATAGCGATAATGTCGTCGGCAACGGCGAGCGTCGAGAGGAACACCCGCACGCCGCTCGGCACGCGATCGCCCAAGAGCGCCATGATGCCGAGCGCGAACGCGATGTCGGTGGCCGTCGGGACGCCCCACCCCATCGCGGCGTCGGGGTTCGCGCCGTTGAAGATAAGGTAGAAGACGATCGGCACGAGCACGCCGCCGACCGCCGCCACCACGGGGAGCAGCGCTTGCCGGATGTTGGTGAGCTCGCCCACCGTCATCTCGTATTTGATCTCGAGCCCGACGAGCAGGAAGAAGATGGCCATGAAGATGTCGTTGATGATGTGGGCAAGCGAAAGCGACGCCTCGTGGCCGTCGAGCACAAAGCCGAACTCCTGATGCCAAAATTCCAAGAATGGCTCATGCGCCCCAACGTTGGCGATGATGAGCGCCACCACGGCCGCGAGAAGCATCACCGCCGCCGCTTTCGTGGAGGAATGCGTGAATTCGAGCAGGCGCGTGAGCCGGCGGTCGTGCCCCTGAACCTCGTCGATGAAAATCGGACGCTCATGATCGCGCGAAGACGGCGGTGTGTCGGGAAGCATCTCCGCTCCCGTATTTCGTTTCTCAGACATGAAAGCTCCTCGCCTCGCCTGCGGTTTCCTTCAAAAACCCGTGCGCCTATCCTATCCGATGCCCCCTTTGGAGAAAGGGACGCCAAGGAAGCTGAAAGAAAACCGTTCAGAAACCAATTTGGCGAAGCGGCCATCGGGGTTTTCGGCTCCGCTTATGCTAATTTCATCGCTTTGCGCCGCCGAACGCGGGGAAAGCTGCCACAATGGCATACGATATGCCGCTAGATTGCGCGGCGCGCAAGGCACTGTAACTGCAGGCTCAACGTTAAGAGGTGAATGCAATGGGCATAACCGTAATCGGACGCAGAATGCAAGTCTCCGACTCGTTACGCGAATACGTGCAAGACAAAATCGGCGCTTCCATGAAGGTCATGGACATCAGCCCGCTCGATGCGGAGGTCGTTGTCTATCGCGAGCAGAACCCCTCGAATCCGCGTCCCGCCGTCTGCGAGGTCACGCTTCGCACGAAGGGCCACATCATCCGCGTGGAGGAGAGCGAGGAGGACCTCCACACCGCCATCGACGTCGCCGCGGCGAAGGTGGTCCGCCAGCTGCGCAAATACAAGACACGCGTCATCGACAAGAAGATCCGCTCAAATGAGCGCGCCATCGGCGCCGAGCATGCGGAGGCCCATCCCGAGACCAATCTCGACCTCGACCGCCTGATGGATGAGCTTTCAAACGACGAGATCGTCCGCACAAAGGAGATCGACCTCGCTCCGATGACCGAAGAAGAGGCGCTTGTCGAAATCGATCTTCTCGGCCACGACTTTTTCGCGTACATTGACCGCGACAGCAATCGGTTCTGCGTGCTGTACCGGCGCGAGGGCGGCGGCTACGGCCTGCTCATGCAAAAGGAGGATTAAGCCCTATGGCGACCATCGACACCGTTCGCACCATTCTGCACGACAACCTCGACGTCGACCCCGAGACGGTGACCGAGGAGACGACGTTCGAGTCGTTGAGCATCGATTCGCTCGACATGGTGGAGTTGATCTGCGCCCTTGAAGACGAGCTTGGCATCGACTTCGGCGAACCCGAAGGGCTCACGAACGTCGGCGAGCTTGTCGTCTACGTCGACGACCTTGTGGCGAAGAAATAAGCAGACTTCTCAAAAGTTTATGCGAGGCGCCCGGACACAGCTCGGGCGCTTTTTATAAGAATTTACAAACTACTGGGTCAGTGCGAGGGTTTACGTGGTGCCCATAATTGCCCCGTCACACGGCTGAGTTGGCTTTGGCCAATGAAGGCAAGTGTGAAAGGGGCAAGGATGGGTGCCACGTAAAGCCGCAGCCTTTTTTAATGCTGTTCGCCAGAACAGCGCAACAAGTACTCCGAGATTCCGTAGGCGGCACGTTTGCCGGCGCCCATCGCGAGGATGACCGTGGCAGCGCCGATGACCGCATCCCCTCCGGCGAACACGCCGGGGATCGACGTGGCGCCTGTCTGCTCGTCGGCGATGATGAGATTGCGCGACGTCACCTCAAGCCCGGGCGTGGTCTTGGCGATGAGCGGATTGGTCTTCGAACCCACGGCGATGATGAACATGTCGCAGGGGATCACGTGCTCGCTTCCCGCTATCTCAACGGGGCGGCGCCTTCCGCTCGCATCGGGCTCGCCAAGCTCCATCGAGACAACTTCGGCACCTTCGATCCAGCCCTCATCGTTTCCGATGAGACGCACGGGATTCGTCAAGAGTTCGAACGTGATGCCTTCCTCCTGCGCGTGGTGGATTTCCTCGGCACGGGCCGGCATCTCCTCAAGCCCGCGGCGGTACACCACCGTCACATCGGCACCGAGGCGCTTGGCCGTGCGGGCAGCATCCATCGCGACGTTGCCTCCGCCAACGACGATGCACCGCTCGCCGGCAAACACCGGCGTGTCGAAATTCGGGTGGTCATAGGCTTTCATAAGGTTCACGCGCGTCAGCAGCTCATTCGCCACCGAAACGCCGTTCAAGCCCTCGCCCTCGATGTTCAAATAGGTGGGAAGACCCGCTCCCGTGCCCACGAAGACGGCCTCAAAGCCCTCTTCGTTCATAAGCTCCTCGATGTCGTAGAGCTTGCCGATCACACTGTTCGGCTCGAAGGTGACGCCCGCCTCTTCGAGCGAGGAAATCTCTCGCGCAACCAAGTCTTTCGGAAGGCGGAACTCGGGGATGCCGTAGGTGAGCACGCCGCCGACCTTGTGCAGCGCCTCGAAAACCACCACGTCGCAGCCGTGCTTCGCTAGCTCGCCCGCGCAAGTGAGCGCCGCCGGCCCCGAGCCGACCATCGCCACGCGATGGCCCGTGAGATCCACGTCGCTCGGGATGACAGGCACGCTCCCCTCTTCAAGCAGCTCCGAATTGTCAGCAGGCGAATCGTCGAGGGAAAGCTCGGACTTCACCTCGTCATCTACCGCGAGCTTCTCAGCCAGCGCCGCCGCGGCCTCCTCCGGATGCTCAAAGGCCCAATCGGCCACAAAGCGCTCCAAGCGCCCGATTCCCACCGGTTCGCCCCTGCGCCCGCGCGTGCACACGCCCTCGCACTGCGTTTCCTGCGGGCACACGCGCCCGCAGATGGCGGGAAGGGCGTTCGCGTCTTTCACATAGGCGTAGGCTTCGGCGAAATCACCCTCGGCGACGAGCGCGATGAACTCGGGGATCGGCACGCCCACGGGGCAGCCCTTCACGCAGGGCTTGTTTTTGCATTGGATGCAGCGCTTCGCCTCGTTCACGGCGTCGTCGGCGGAATAGCCGAGCGCCACCTCGGAAAAGCACGTCGCGCGCTCGACGGGGTCGAGCTCCGGCATGGGGGTCTTCGCCTCTTGACGATTGAACTCAAGGCGCGGCATGCTACTCACCCACCTTTCCCTCAAGTTCGGTTTCCGCAAGGCGGTCGTGCGCCTCCTGCTGCTCCTCGATCTTCTCGGCCTTCGCGGCCCAGAGGCAGCGCTCACGCGCGGCATTCTCGAATTTGCGGTAGGCGACGCCGCGGCGCATCGCGTCGTCATAATCCACCAGATGGCCATCGAAGTCGGGGCCGTCGACGCAGGCATGCAGATACTGGTCGCCCACCTTCACGCGGCAGCCGCCGCACATGCCCGTGCCGTCCACCATCAAAGGATTCATCGAGACGAGCGTCTTGATGCCGGCGGCCTTCGTCGTGAGGGCGACGAACTTCATCATGATGATCGGCCCGACCGCGCTCACGAGCTCATAGCCCGCGCCGGCGTCGATGCGCTCCTGCAGCGGCGCGGTGACCACGCCTTTGTTGCCGTTCGAGCCGTCGTCGGTCATCACCTTGTGCCACGCGGCGACCTCCGCGATCTCCTTCTCCAAGATGACGAGGTCCTTCGTGCGGAAGCCCGTGATCACATCCACCTCGGCGCCGTGGTCGTGCAGCCATTTCGCCTGCGGATACGCGATCGCCGTGCCCAAGCCGCCGCCTATCACGCATGCGCGCTTCACGCCATCGAGCTCGGTGGGGTTGCCCAGCGGGCCGACGAAATCTTGGATCGCCTGCCCGGGCAACATCGAAGCGAGGCGGATGGTCGTCGCCCCCACCTGTTGGAAGATGATCGTCACGGTGCCCGCGACGGGATCGCAGTCGTTCATCGTGAGCGGAATCCGCTCGCCCTTCTCATCGATGCGCAGCATGATGAACTGCCCCGGACGAATCTTCTTCGCCACTTGGGGGGCGAATATCTCCATGCGGGTTACTTCGGAGTTCAGTGCCTCAACGCTAACTATTGGATACATGCCGTTATTCCCTCTGCCCTTTCAAGAGTTCTCCCAGCGTGAAAAAGTCGTTCTCGAGCGCCTCGCGCTTCCGCACATCATAAAGCGCCGCCGCCGGATGAAAGACGGGAAACACCTTAAACCGTCCTGCATGCAGAAGTTCTCCATGCAGGCGCGTGATTCCCCTCTCGGTTTTCAAGATGAACTTCGTGGAGAAGTTTCCCAAGGTCACGATGAACTCGGGATCGATCGTGCGCGTCTGCTCGCGCAGGTAGGGAGTGCAAATGGCGATCTCCTCCGGCCGCGGATCGCGGTTCCCGGGAGGTCGGCATTTAAGCACGTTCGCGATGTAGATGTCTTCGCGGCGAAGCCCCGCGATGGCGAGCAGCTCGTTGAGATACTTCCCCGCCGCCCCGACGAAGGGCTCTCCTTGGAGGTCTTCGTTCTTCCCGGGTGCCTCGCCCACGAACAGCACACGGGCATGCGGGTTTCCCACGCCGAACACCGTGTGCGTGCGCCCCTCGGCAAGCGGGCATTTACGGCATTGCGCCACTTCGGCCGCCAGCTCCTCAAGCGGGATCTTCGGGTGCTTGGGCTTTGTTCCCTCAGGCATTATCGCATCGCCTTTCGCATTATATTTCGCATCGCCGCCCTCGCCTCGTCCTTCGCGTCTCTCGCCTTGCACCTTGCGACCTGTACCTCGTGTCCTGCAGCCTATACGAACAGCCGCGTCATACGCGAGCAGCCGAAGCCGATCGCGAGCTCATGGGTGATGGTGTCGAGCGTGCGCGCCATGTCGTCGAGCGTGACGATCGACTGCCCCTCGCGCCCGACGATGGTCACCTCGTCGCCCACCTGCGGGTCGATGCGGCGCCGCGTGCCATAGGTGCGCATGTCTGCCTCGAACATGCACTGATCCATGCAGATCGCGCCCACCTGATGCATGCGCTGACCGCCGACGATGAAATCGGTGCGACCCGAAAGTCCACGGCGCAGGCCGTCGGCATAGCCGATGGGTACCGTGCAGATCTTCACGCTCCCCGGCGAACGATAGGAAAGGCCGTAGCTCACCCCTTCGCTCATGGGGAGGAACCGCGTGTCGGTGATGCGCGCCTTCACGCTCATGGCGGGGCGCAGCTCCACCATCGGCCGCGTGACGTCGGCGGGCTGCAGGCCATAGAGCGCGATGCCGAGGCGCACCATGTCGTAGTGCACCTGCGGAAAACGGATGATGGACGCCGAGTTCGCCGCGTGGACGATGCCCGGGTCGAACCGCGCCGCATGCATGGCGGCAAGCGCTGCCTCGAAACGGTTCTGCTGGCGCTCGAAGTCAAGCGATTGCACGGCGTCGGCCGTCGCGAAGTGCGTGAATGTGCCGCGCAGCTCGAGCGCGCGATGGAAATTCACCTGACGGAGGAACTCGACCACCTGATCGTAGGCGACGCCGATGCGGTTCATGCCCGTGTTCACCGCCAGATGGTAGGGCGCCTTCATCGAGAAGGCGTCGGCGGCCTCGCCGTATTGGATGGCGAACTCCACCGAATAGACCGACGGCATCACCTTATAGCCGAGCAGAAGCGGAATCGCGGAGATCGGCGGCTCGGAGAGAACGAGGATCGGCGCGTTGACCAGCCCCTCGCGGAGCGCAATGGCCTCTTCCACGGTGGCGACGCCCAAATAGTCCGCCCCCGCATTGAGCGCCGTCTTCGCACAGCGCACCGCCCCGTGCCCATAGGCGTCGGCCTTCACCACCGCCATCATCGCGACGCCGGGGCGCAGGCGCGCCTTTAGCGTCTGCGCGTTGTAGCGGATGGCGGAAAGGTCGATCTCGCTCCATGTCCAGCGGCGATCCGCCGCGGGAATCATCCGGAGCTTGTCGGGGTCGAACGAGAGGGGGCCGTCTTCGCCGGAATCGGCAGCGGCATCCCTCTCCCGCGCGTAGCCCAAGGCGAACGATCCCTGCGCCGCGCTCGCGGACGCGTTCACGCTCGCGCTCCAACCCGACGAGCCCCACGGGTTATCGCTCGGCGCCTTACCGGCAGCGGAGCGTCCGGTTGCGGAACGGGCAGCGGAAGAGCGCGCGCCGCCGGCTGAAGAGCGCGCGCCGCCGGCTGTGTCCGCCTGCGCCGATGCCGGCGTGGGAACCCACGGATTGCCCGCTGTCGTGCGCCCACGCCGCGGCATGCCGGTGAAACCGTTCGGCAATTCTTCAAACATTGGCAAACCTGTGCAACTTACGATCGCGACCTCTCAGCGGAGCCTACGCGCGCTTGATGTTGTAAAACGCGTTGATGCCCGCGTATTGCGCCTGATCGCCAAGCTCTTCCTCGATGCGCATGAGCTGGTTGTACTTCGCCACGCGGTCGCTGCGGCAGGGCGCGCCCGTCTTGATCTGGCCGACATTCGTCGCCACGGCAAGGTCGGCAATCGTCGTGTCCTCCGTCTCGCCCGAGCGATGGCTCATCACGCAGGCATAGCCATGGGTCTTCGCCAGCTCGATGGCCTCAAGCGTCTCGGTGAGCGAGCCGATTTGGTTCACCTTGATGAGGATGGCGTTCGCGCAGCCGAGCTCGATGCCCTTGGCAAGGCGCTTGGAGTTCGTGACGAACAGGTCGTCGCCGACGAGCTGCACCTTGTCGCCGATGCGCTCGGTGAGCGCCTTCCAGCCTTCCCAGTCCTCCTCGGCCATGCCGTCTTCCAGCGAGATGATGGGGTATTTCTCAACGAGGTCCGCCCAGTAATCCACCATCTCGGCGCTCGTGAGCTCGCGACCCTCGCCAGCCAAAACGTATTTGCCCGTCTCGGCGTTGTAGAATTCCGTGGAAGCCGGATCCATCGCGAACATGATGTCGGTTCCCGGAGTGTATCCCGCCGCCTCGCAGGCTTTCACGATATATTGCAGCGGCTCCTCGTTCGTGGTGAAGTTCGGTGCGAAGCCGCCCTCATCGCCGACGCCGCCGCCAAGGCCCGCCTCATGGAGCACCTTCTTGAGCGTGTGGTAGATCTCGGCGCACCAGCGCAGCGCCTCCGCAAAGGTGGGAGCACCCACCGGCATGATCATGAACTCTTGGAAGTCCACGTTGTTGTCGGCATGCACGCCGCCGTTCAAGATGTTCATCATCGGCGTGGGAAGCAGATGAGCGTTCGCTCCGCCGACATAGCGGTAGAGCGGCAGCTCGGCAGAATCGGCGGCAGCCTTCGCCACCGCGAGCGACACGCCGAGAATCGCGTTCGCGCCGAGCTTGCCCTTGTTGTCGGTGCCATCGAGATCGATCATCGCCCTATCGACGAGGCGCTGATCCTCCGCTTCCACTTCCAAAAGCAGATCGGCGATGTCCTCGTTCACGTGCTCGACCGCGTTGAGCGTGCCTTTCCCCATATAACGATCTTTGTCGCCATCGCGCAGCTCAACGGCCTCGAAAGCGCCCGTCGAAGCCCCCGAGGGCACCGCCGCACGGCCATACGAGCCGTCGCTCAAGACCACTTCCACCTCGACGGTGGGGTTTCCCCGCGAATCAAGAATCTCTCGCCCATGGACATCGATGATTACGCTCATGTTAGCCTCCAACTGTTCGTGAACTTTCGGACAACCATGCGACCTCAATGCAATTCGCCGCATATGCCGCAATTATAGCGCGCTGAGAAGGACAAGCCCCGCGCAAAGCGCCAAACCGCCGACAAGAGCCGCCAGCGACGCAGCGCCGATATGTTTGTCATGGAGCGAGGTGCGCGACGGCACCGCGCCATAGCAACGCGCATCGAGCGCGTAGGCCAATCGGTCGGCCCGGCGAAACATTCCCGCGAGCACCGGCAGGAGCGTCGCCGTCCATGCTTTGATGCGCACGCCGAACGAGCCCTCGGAGAACGGCGCGCCCCGCGCCCATTGGGCGTCGCGCACTTGGATGAACTCTTCCGCGACGAGCGGCATGAAGCGCAGGGTGAGGGAGAGCACCATCACGATGTCGTCAACGGGCACGCGCAGCGCGCGGAGCGGGGAGAAAAACGACGTGAGGGCACGCATGACGTCGGTTGCGGTCGTGGAAAAGCACACGAGAAAGACGGCGAACACCAGAAGCAGGATACGCACGGCGAAGAAGAGCCCGCGCAGAAACCCCGCAAGCGTGAAGGTGAAGCCGCCATCGAAGACGAAGCTGTTGACGAGGATCGAGATGCCCACGATCACGTAGACGGGGATCGCAAACTTCAAGGCGCCTGTAAGCGGGATATGTGAAAGCGCCCATGCCACGACGAGCAGCGCCGCCGCAACCGCGAGCGCCAACCATGAATCCAAGAAGATGAGCACCAACGAATAGACGCCCAGCAAAGCGATCTTCACGCGGGCGTCTAGTCGGTGAACGCAAGATGTGCCTGGCACGTAGGTTGTGAAACGAAATGACACCGAACGATCGATAAACCCGTGCGCAGGACTTTCGTGCTACAGCTCTTCTTCGGCAGCGATCTCGGCTTCTTCAAATTCGGCGGCCGTCTCGGCAGCTTCTGCGGCTGCCTGCTCGTCGCCTACCGCATCGTCGGCAGCGACCGACGCCTCGGCCTCTTCCAGCGCCTCTTCCTCTACGGCCTCAAGATCCTCGATTGCCTCAATGGTCTTCTCATCAGTCATGATGCCACTCCTTTCAACAAATGCCGTACGCGCCTATTGTAGGAAGTATCAGGCCAAACGACTACCACGGACGGGCAACGGGATGGTTTCAATTCACTTCGCGTTGGCTTCGCTCGACTTATCTGCGGCAAAGCGGTTGGCGGCGTCATGCGGTTTCGGCTACTTCGCGTTGGTTTCGCTCGGCGGCTCCGGCGACGGCGATAGCGACGGCTTCTCCTCATCTTGCGCACCTTCGCCTTCGCGCACGCGGAAGAACCCCCGATAATGATCGGAGCTATGGAGCCGCGCATGCGTGAAGACCGAGAGCAGCGTGAGCAGCGGATTCTGCCGCCTGCCTCGCTCGCCCTGCCCTCTCTGCGTGCGGTCCTCGCCCTGCTTCCCCTGCGCGTGGTCCTTGTCCTCGCCCTCGGCTCTCGCCGTCTTGCGCTTCTCCACCTCGTCGGCCGTCTTCGTCCGCCAGTTGTAATACACGCTCAGATAGCGGATGGCCACCACCACGACAACGCAGAGGATGCCGGCAATCATCTGCGGACAACCGAGCTTGCCAAGGATGACGAACACGAGCGTGCCGCAGAGCGCCGCCACGGCGTAGAAATTTCCGCCGCGAAAGACCGAGGGGGTCTCGCCCGAGGCGACGTCGCGCAACGCGCCGCCGCCGACCGCGGTGATCACGCCGAGCATGACGGCATACACCACGCCGAGGCCGCAATCATCGGCCTTCTGCACACCGGCGATGGCGAACAGCGCCACCGAGAGCACGTCGAGGAAAAAGGTGAGGGCGCTCGTGTTCTTGAGAAGGCGGTGGAAATAGAACACGAAAACGCAGACGAGCACGCAGATGAGGATGAGCCCCGCGTGCTCCATGAAATAGACCCCGTGGTTCTGCAGGAGGATGTCGCGGATGATGCCGCCGCCGTAGCCCGCCAGCAGGCCCATCGCGATGGTGCCGATGATGTCGAGCTTGTGCTCGCAGGCGTACACCGCGCCCATCAGCACACCGACCATGACAAAAAAATGCTCGACGCCGGTGGGTACTGCGAACTCCGGCGCCGAGATGAGATTTTGCCAAAACTGTGCGAAATCCACGGGCTTTACCCTTGTTGAGCGCTGAGGGCGACGATCGGAGCCGTGCGGGGGAGCCCTCTCCGGCCCGTCCTCTCGGCTCTCACGCCGCCCTCAGCGTCTCGTCGTTACTTATGCTTTTCACCCGCCAACGCGGTTTGCGCTTCGGCTGCCTCGATGTTCTTCGCCTTGGCGGCCTCGGCCTTCTCGGCAGACTCCTTCGCTGCCTCGGCCTCCTTCGCCGCCTCCGCCTCATCTGCCTTGCTCTGCGTGGACGCCTCCTTCGCGGCAGGCTTCTCCTCCGCCTCGCCGGCCTCCGCGCCTTCCTCGAGCTCCTCGGCGACCTCGACGACGTCTTCCTTCACCGGATAGCCCTCGGAAACCACTTCGTTCACTTCGTCCTCAGCCGCGGCGACTTCCCATTTCTCCTGCTCCTCGGCAGCAGCTGCGGAAGCCTCATCGGTGGCCTCGACGGCGTTCGCGAGCGTCTCTTCCGCCTTCTTCTCGGCGGCTTTCTTGCCCAAGCGGCGCGGCGTCGCCTTCTTCGGCGCGGCGCTCGATTCGTCCTTCTTCTTGCGGACGGGCTCGGTCACCAGCTCCATGATGACCATCGGGGCGTTGTCGCCCTTGCGCGGCCCGAGCTTCATGATGCGGGTGTAGCCGCCCTGACGATCTTGGAACTGCCCCTGCGCCACCTTCTCGAACACCTCGCGCACGAGCTCTTTGTCGCCGAGCGCCGCGATGGCGAGGCGGCGGGAATGCAGGTCGCCGCGTTTCGCCCACGTGATGATCTTGTCGACGTCGGGGCGGATTTCCTTCGCACGCGACTCAATGGTCTTGATGCGGTCGTTCAAAAACAGCGCACCGACAAGGCTTTTCTTCATCGCCTTGGTGTGGCTCTTGTCGGTGCCGAGCTTACGACCCTTCATGTTGTGTCTCATGATCTATATCTCCTATGGCTTCAAATTGAGATCCATCGAAATGAGCTTGTCCTTGACTTCCTCAATAGACTTCGCGCCGAAATTGCGGATATTGAGAAGGTCGTTCTCCGAGAACTCGACCAACTGGCGCACCGAGTGGATGCCGGCGCGCTTCAGGCAGTTGTACGAGCGCACGGACAGGTCGAGGTCCTCGATCTGCTTGTCCAGCTCAGCGTTGCTCTCCTGCCCCTCGGGCGCGAAGATCGAAGGGGCCTCCTCGCCCTCTTCGTCATGCAATTCGGAGAGGTTCAGGAAGGCGCTCATATATTGGTTGATGATGTTCGCTGCCTGGCACACGGCCTCGGTCGGCGTGATCGAGCCGTCCGTCTCCACCTCGAGAATCAGCTTGTCGTAGTCGGTGCGCTGACCGACGCGCGTGTCGGTCACGTTCATCGTGCAACGACGGACCGGCGAGAACAGCGAGTCCACATGGATGACGCCGATCGGATCCTCGGTGCGCTTGTTGCGCTCTGCGGAAACGTAGCCACGGCCGATGCCGATGCGCATCGTCATGTCGAACTGACCGCCGTCGGCAACCGTCGCGATCACGTGCTCGGGGTTGATCAGCGTGAACTCCGCGGGAATCTCGAGGTCGGAGCCGGTCACCGTGCAGGGGCCTTCAACTGAAACGTGCGCCGTCGCCTCTTCGACCTCGTCGTTCAGCGCCGAGAACACGAGCCCCTTCACATTGAGCACGATGTCGGTGATATCTTCAATGACGCCTTCAGCTGTCGTGAACTCATGCTGCACGCCCTCGATTTGGATAGCAGTCGCCTTCGCGCCGTCAAGGGACGACAAAAGCACACGGCGCATCGAATTGCCCAGCGTGTTGCCATAGCCACGCTCGAGCGGCTCGACGATGTAACGCGCCACGGTGTCGTTCACTTCTTCTATCGTAACAGTCGGCCTCATGAACTCCGTCATGTTGCAATAGCCTCCTTACTTGTCTGCGATTACAGCGATTACTTCGAGTAAAGTTCCACGATGAGCTGCTCGCGGATGTCGGCATCGATTTGGTCGCGCTGCGGATAGGCAAGCACGCTGCCTTGCAGCTTCTCGATGTCCACTTCAAGCCATGCAGGGACCTGTACGCGTTCGTTCGAAATGAGAGCGCTCTTGATGACGAGCATCTCGCGGGCCTTCGGGGCAACCGCGACAAGATCGCCGGGGCGCACGCGGAATGACGGAATGTCGACGCGGCGACCGTTCACCTGAATGTGGCCATGGCGCACCTGCTGACGCGCTTCGGCGCGCGATTTGGCGAATCCGAGGCGATAGACCACGTTGTCGAGACGGCACTCCAGCATACGCAGGAGGTTCTCGCCGGTGATGCCCTGCTGACGGTTAGCGAGTTCATAGTAATGACGGAACTGCTTCTCCAAGACGCCGTAAATACGCTTGGTCTTCTGCTTCTCACGAAGCTGAGTACGATATTCGCTTTCGCGGGGACGGCGACGGCCGGCATCGCCCGGTGCATAATCGCGACGCTGCAGGGCGCATTTCTCCGTGTAGCAGCGGTCGCCCTTCAAGAACAGCTTCGCACCTTCGCGGCGGCACAGTCTGCAGTCCGCTCCTGTATAACGAGCCATATGACGTAATCCTTTCAGTTACACGCGACGACGCTTGCGCGGACGGCAACCGTTGTGCGGAATGGGGGTGCAATCTTGAATACTTGCGATCTCGAGACCAGCCGCCTGAAGCGATCTGATGGCGGTCTCGCGGCCGGAGCCGGGGCCTTTCACGAACACCGAGACCTTGCGAAGCCCGTGCTCCATGGCGGTTTTCGCCGCCGCCTCAGCAGCCATCTGCGCTGCGAAGGGAGTGGATTTGCGCGAGCCCTTGAAGCCGACCGTGCCCGCGGATTGCCACGAGATGACGTTTCCCTGCGGGTCGGTGATGCTCACGATGGTGTTGTTGAAGGTGGATTTGATGTGGGCAGCACCCACAGCAATGTTTTTACGTTCCGAGCGCTTTACGCGCGTGGTAACTCGTTTCTTTGCCACTTGATGCTCCCTTACTTCTTCTTTCCGCCGATTTGCTTACGCGGACCTTTGCGGGTGCGCGCATTGGTGTGGGTGCGCTGTCCACGGACAGGCAGGCCGCGACGATGGCGAAGGCCGCGATAGCAGCCGATCTCCATGAGCCGTTTCACGTTCTGGGAGACCTCGCGATGCAAGTCGCCCTCGACGGTGAGGTTTGCCTGAATGTAGTCGCGCAGCTTCACCAGCTCTTCTTCGGTGAGATCATCAGTGCGCGTGTCGGGATTGATTCCCGTTGCTGCCAATACTTGCTTCGATGTGGTAAGACCAATTCCGTAGATGTAGGTCAAGCCGATTTCAATGCGCTTATTGCGTGGGAGATCGACGCCAACAAGACGAGCCATTCGCTACCAATCCTTTCTCTTTAGCCCTGACGCTGCTTATGGCGCGGATTCTCGCAAATGACGAGCACCTTGCCGTGACGTCGGATGATCTTGCACTTATCGCACATCTTCTTGACTGAAGGGCGTACCTTCATAATCATTTCCTTTCGGTATGCGTTTACTTCTATATCTACGTCCAGCCGCAGACGTCGTTTTCCTGAATCAAGCCGCAGAGGTGTTTCAGGGCGCGAAGCCACAAAAGCAAAATGCACAGAATCACCATAAACTATGCATCTTGCCCCGCACTATTTGAAACGATAGGTTATGCGGCCACGATTCAAATCATAGACGGAAAGCTCAACCGTCACGCGATCCCCGGGAAGAATCTTGATGTAGTGCATCCTCATCTTCCCCGAGATATGAGCCAATATCTTGTGGCCGTTCTCGAGCTCAACCCTAAACATAGCGTTCGGCAAGGCTTCCAAAACCTTGCCCTCGAGCTCGATGACGTCTTCCTTCGCCAAATGCGCTCCTCAACACAAATTGTCTTAAAACAGCAACCAAAGATAATAGCAAATTTCCGAGATTTTACGCAAGCGCAAATGCAAAATCATTGACCTTGCCGAGGCGCGCCGTTAGAATATCTCCTTGCATTCTACGGGTGTTTTCATGCGGATGGGTCTGTGTGGATGCATTCGTGAGCATCTGCGCGAGCGCGTTTGCGTGGATACGTGGATGCATTTGTGTGGACGCATTCATGCGGATGCATTTGCGGAGATAGCTGGATGCGTTTATGTGGGCCGTTAGCTCAGTTGGTAGAGCAGGGGACTTTTAATCCCAAGGTCGCGGGTTCGATTCCCTCACGGCCCACCACTTTCCTTCGCTGATCAAATCATTGAAATACCGGTCTGACCTGCACTTTTGTTGTCAAAATCGCCTATCGCAAACATCTGCAATATCATGTGACCACCTAATGACCACCTGTGTGACCACCATTTGACCACCTAAATTGAATTATAAATCATGCGGACAAA
>CANQRF010000020.1 GCA_947626195.1 uncultured Eggerthellaceae bacterium | reverse complement strand
TCTCGAACACAGTGTAGTCGACGGTAGCCCATGTCTTTTCTATGAGTAGTTGTGTCCGAAAAAACAATACAGGTCACTTCTCGTATGCGCTTTCGTTATCGACCGCGGTGCCATATTTCTGCATGAGCTGCATCTGAGCGCCGATGGCCGCGTTGATGTGCATCTCGTCGGCTGCTGCCATGAGGCACTCGGGAGCGAGAACCTTGGCGCGCTCGACTATTTCGGGTCGTCCGTCAGCGTTTAAAAACGACACGAGCGCCTCGCCGGTGCCGAGCTCCTCAAGAGCTTCTTCTGCCTTGAAGGCGGGATTTTCGCGGAACGACTCCGCCGCGGCCTTGATGCTTTTGCGCTCAGCTGGCGTATAGGCGCGCAACCCGTGCTGGATGCGGTTCGAGAGCTGGGCGAGCACCTCGTCGGGGATGTCGGAAGGTGATTGCGTGATGAAATAGACCCCCACGCCCTTCGAGCGGATGAGCTTCACCACCTGGATGATCTTGCTTGTGAGCTCTTTCGGCATATCGTCGAAAAGCAGATGCGCCTCATCGAAGAAGAAGACGAATTTCGGCTTACCGGGGTCTCCCACCTCAGGAAGGTTCTCGAAGAGGTCGGAGAGCATCCAGAGGAGAAACATCGCGTAAATCTGCGGGCTGTTGATCAGTTTTGCCGCGTTGAGAATGTTCACGTAGCCGTGCCCGTTTTGGTCGCAGGCGAACCAGTCATTGAGGTCGATCGCCGGCTCGCCGAAAAAAATGTCGCCACCTTGATCTTCGAGGGCAATCAGCGCACGCTGGATAGCTCCGACGGATTGTTTGGCGACGTTGCCGTATTCTGTTTGATATTGGCTGGCGTTTTCCGCCACGAAATTCAGCATCGCCTTGAGATCTTTGAGGTCGATGAGCAGCAACTGCTCGTCGTCGGCGACGCGGAAGACGATGTTCAAAACGCCTTCCTGGGCGTCGGTCAAGCCAAGCAGACGTGAGAGGATGGCGGGGCCCATCTGGGAAACCGTGACACGCACAGGGATGCCGTTTCCGCCGAGCATATCCCAGAAGCGGACGGGGCAGGCTTTTGGCTCCCAGGTGTCGAACCCGAGTTCTTTCTCACGTGCGCGGAGCTTCTCGCTGTCTTCTCCCTCTTGGCACATGCCCGTGACGTCTCCCTTGACGTCAGCCATGAACACGGGGACGCCGGCTTGGGAAAAGCCCTCGGCAACGGTCTTTAACGTGACGGTTTTGCCGGTTCCCGATGCACCCGCGATCAGGCCATGGCGGTTTGCTTGATTGAGAAGCAGATAGCAGGGATTCTCGCCTTGGGCTACCCAGATTTTGTCGTCGACAAGCATGGCAGTGTCCTTTCACGCGGATTGGCAAAGATGAAGTGCGGTACGAACGTCATTTTACGCAATCTCGCGGCTACGAATCAATTCCGCTTCGGGGCGCGAAAGCAAAGGCTCCCTATAAGGCTATTTGTGATAGGGCTCGCGCCTGAGTATCTTGAAAGCGCGATAGAGTTGCTCGAATAAGACGACGCGCGCGAGGTTGTGCGGAAGCGTGATGGCGCCGAATGAGAGCGTTTCGTCAGCCCGCGCGGCGACGCTCGTGTCTACCCCGTATGATCCTCCGATGATGAAAGCGAAGTCGCTTACGCCTTCGAGACGTAGCTCTTCAAGGCGCGCGGCAATCTGTTCGCTTGTTCGAGTCGTGCCGTCAATCGACAGAAGCACCGTGTGTGTTTTCGCGGGGAGGCTGTCGATTGCCTGCAAGATGGAAGCACTTTCGCGCTCACGCGCCTGAAGGTCGCCGCCGACGCGGTGAGGGTCGATGTCGGGAAGTTCGCGGATCTCCACCGCAGCATAGGCACGAAGCCGCTTCAGGTATTCGGCGCAGGCGCTTTCCCAAAAACGCTCTTTCAGCTTTCCAACGGCGATGACGGTGATCTTCATAAGGGAAGAGCGATCGCTTCAGGTGCACGAACCGAGGCCGCTATGTCGAGCTTTGCCAATCGGCGCCGATCAGCACGAGGAAGTCGCCTTCGAACACATAGTTGTTGTTCTCGTTCATCGTGACAACATCGACGCCAAGCAGGTCGGCGATCTCCTGCGCAGCCTGCGCCTGGCTCGGATCGCGATAGACAACGACGCTCATCGCGTAATCGAAGCTCTGCGCATTGCTTGCCGTGGCGCTGTAACCGAGCGTTTTGACTTTGTTGGCAGCCGCATCGCCGACGCCCGCCACGCCCATGCCGTTTTTCACGGTCACGGTGCCTGAACGCATGACGGTGGGAGCGGAAGTGTTTGTGGCAGCGGTGTTCGCATTGCGATTGGCGTTGGCGTTGGAGGACGCATTGTTAGACCCACCCGTCGACGAGAGGATCGCGCCGTTGCGCTCGTCGATCTCGTCTTCGGTCGTCGGCGGAAGGCCCTGGTTGACGCGGTTCATCATCTCGCGCCAAGCCGCCTTGTCCACTTCCTCATACCACGTTTCGTTCTCATAGAACGACTCGGTGGGCTCCATGGCCGTATAGAAGTTGTTCTCAACATCCATGCCCTTGAAGTTCTGGGCGAGATTGATGATCTCGGGAATCGACATCGTGGTGGTGACGTATTGGGAGAGCGTCTCGACCGTCGAGGCGATCGTCACCGGATCGGATGCGAGCAGCTTGTCGGCAATCGCCCCAATGACGAGACGCTGGTTGGCGGCACGATAGCGGTCGCCATCGCCATAATCGTCGTAGGAATGGCGCGAACGGCAGAGAATGAGCGCTTCGTTTCCATCGAGGGTCTGTAGACCCGCATCCACATGACCACCGGCCTCCACGTCATCGATCTCCATCGCGACGTCCACCTCGACCCCGCCGAGCGCATCGACGACTGCCGAGAACCCGTCGAAATCGATCTCGGCATAGTGGGAGATGGGAACGCCCGCGAATTTGGAGACCACTTCGACGGCAAGCGCCGGACCGCCGAGCGCATGGGCGGCGTTGAGTTTGTTCTTGCCATATTCGCCCATGTCGATGAGCGTGTCGCGATGCAGCGACACCAAGGTCACGATTTGCTTTTTCGGGTCGATGCGTGCGAGGATCATGCTGTCCGAGCGGAAGTTGTCGCCCGCGTATTCCTCCGAGTTCTCGCGCCATTGCGAGCGGTCGACGCCGAGAAGCAGCATGTAGAAGGGTTCGCCCACATAGGTTTCATCGAGGACGTCGATGAGGTCTTGGTTCACATTTTCCGTGAGGTTATTTTGAATGCGGCCCATGTAAGCGAAGGCTCCCACCGTTCCAAACACCAACAGAGCGGCGACGGCGCACAGGCAGGCAATGAGAACGTGCCTTCTTCTCCGGCGCTTCCGCGTCGTCTCGGAATACTGTGACGGCGCTCCGCTGCTACGTGAATACGGATTTCCCGTCGTGGGAAGCTGATCGATCGGAGCCGAATGTCTTCCCGATCCCGTCGGGGGCGCTGTATGGTAAGAATCTCCTTGTGGGGAGAGGTTGTTGCTATTTTGGGCAGAGCTCTTATTCATATTTCAATATTTTATGGGTGCGGTGGTGCAAATCAAGTTTTCTTTGCTTTCTCTCGCAAAAGGCCATAAGGCCACTTCATCTGCTTCATAAAACACCCAAACGCCTTAACATGACCTTATTGGCGTCAAGCTCTTCCTCGTCGGGCAAGGGAATGAGCTGCGTCACGGGCGAGCTCGTTCGTCTCGCGTGCCGCTCGAATGCCTTTTGAAGCAGATAGTCGGCGATTTCGGGGTTCTTCGAAAGAAGCGGCCCGTGCGAATACGATCCCACGACATGGCGGTAGATGATGCCGTCCGCGTTGCTCTCCTCGTTGTTGCCGTGACCCATCGTCGATATTACCTTGCCGAATGGCTGCTGGTCGGGTCCGAGGTAGGTGCGGCCCGCATGGTTTTCGTAGCCGACAATCGGCTGCTTCGCGAGAGGCGACGAGAGCACCATGTTCTCGGTGAGGCGATCCGCCGACGTGCCGGGGCGGCGTGTCTCCATGTTGAGAATGCCGAGGCCCTCCAGCTCGTCGTTGCCGAGGAGCCACGTTTTGCCGAGGATTTGGTAGCCTCCGCAGATGGCAAGCAGCACGCCGTCGTCTTCCACGTAGGCGGTGAGGCTGTCTTTCAGGCGCATGAGCTCTTCGCCAGCGAGCTTTTGCTCGCGGTCGGGACCTCCGCCGAGAAAGACGAGGTCTACCTCGGTGAAGTCGACGCTGTCGCCATATTGGACGCGCTGAAGCTTATACGGGAGGCTGCGCCATTCGAGACGTTTGGTGAGGATGCGTACGTTGCCGCCATCGCCATAGAGATTGAGCAGGTCGGGGAACATATGCGCGATCACGAGGGGCGAAGCGTCGGGTGTGCGGGTGGCGGGAGCATGGGCTGCTTTGGAAGAGCTTGCGCTCGCGTCGACGACCGTCGGCCCGTCGTTTGCTACCGTGTTTGACGCCGTGGGAGCAGCTCCCGCGCTTTCTTTCACAGCAGCCGGTTTGCTGTCTGTGGCGGCGTCGTGTTGGAGGCTCTCCGTCGAGGCTCTCGCGGCAAGCGCATCGAGACTTTCGTGGACGGCGGGCAAGGCGGTGTAGTTCGCAATCACATAGACGCCCGCATCCTTCGGCAGCTGCGTATTGCGCGAAAGGTGCGTGAACATATCCTCGGCGGAATCGACGAGCTCGGAGGCAATGCCCGCATATTTCAGGCGCACCTGCACATCGTTTTTTCGGGTGCCGCCGGCGAAAACCACCGCGTCGGGCGAAGCGGCGAGCTCTTCGAAGTCGATGTCCCAAATCCATGAGATGTCGTGGCCGTCGGCCACTTTGTCGTTTATGAAGAACCCGACGGCCTTTGGGCCATGGTCGCGCTCTATGATGCGCAGGTTGAGGTTGAAGCCCGTCGGATTTTTTGCGAGGTTCAAAAGCACCGGACGGCCTGCGATCTCGTAGCGCTGGAGGCGGCCGTTCTTCGGATCAAATGCGGTGATGGCCCCTTGGAGCACTGCGTCGCTGATGCCGACGAGGCGGCAGGCGGCGAACGCCGCGAGAAGGTTATACACCAGATAGGGGCTTGAAGAGGGGCTATGCAGCACCATCGGCGTTCCGTTCGCTTCTTCGCGGCAGTCGCGAACCTCCATCGTCATCATCGTCGTGCCATCGTCAGGCGATCCTTCGGCACCGCCTGCCGTTTGCGCCGCGCCCCCGAAATCCACCGCCGTGACCGCGAAATCAAGCGGCGGGCGTTTGAAACCGCAGCTCTCGCACTGATAGTCGCCGAGCTGGCCATATTGGCGGAAGCGGTAGCGCACCATATGCTCGCATCGCTGGCACATCTGCGCATCGGCGACGGTGTTTTGCGAGAGCCCCATGTCCACCTGCGTGCCGAAGGCAACGCGCGGGTTCGGTACGGAAAGCGCTATCGAGGCGCACTGCGGGTCATCCGCATTGAAGATGAGTGTCGTCTCGGGCGACTGTTCGAGCGCCGAGGCGATGCTCGTTTGGATGCGGTCGATCTCCCCGCAACGATCCAGCTGGTCGCGGAAGAGATTGAGGAGCAGCACGTAGTCGGGCTTGATCTGGGGAAGCGAACGCGCAAGCCACAGCTCGTCGCTTTCAAACACGCCCCAATCGCCGCCTTCGCTTTGGACGAGTGTTGAGGCGATGCCGGTGGCGAGGTTATCGCCCCCACGGTTGCAGACCACGGAGAAGCCGGCGCGCTCGAAAGCATCGGCAATGAGGTTGTTCGTGGAGGTTTTCCCGTTGGTTCCGACCACCATGAGGGTGCCGCAGTGGATGCGGCCCATGAGGTGCGTGATGAGCTGGGGGTCGATCTTCAGCGCTACCTTGCCGGGCAGGTTTCCCGCTGGTCGGCCGGCAATATGTCGCAGGCCCCACGTGAGGGCCTTTCCGGTTGTTTGCGCGAGTTGCTGTTTCATAAAAATGACCTATTGTTTCTCAGCCGTTTGTGTCATTGATGCCGTTCGTCAGATGTTGTTGTCGTTTGCCGCCACGCAGCCCCATGTCCTATTGCCTATCGGCGATGGGGTTTCCCATCATGTCGGTGGAAAGGTCGAAGATGTTCCCGCCAAGGTTCATGACGACGGCGATGACGGCCGCGACGACGATGAGCACGATGAGAAGGATGAGGCTTCGGCGGTTCTTCCGTCGTTTCTCATCCGCCTCAGCCTGCGCTCGCCGCTGCTGTTTGGACGTTTGGTTCGGTTGGTTGTTATTTGAAGAAGCCATGGCCGCTCTTTCGTCTTTTCATTGCATCGGCGAGAAATGATACGCCATATTGCGCTCTTTCCGCGGTGCCGCGCTGCTCTGTTCCCAAGGCGATACGTCGTTTGGTTCCCGATGCGGCTTTCATCATACCAAAAATGCGTGATCGGGATGTGCTCTGCGGAAAACTCCACGCTCCGTCGTCGCGAAGCGATATGATGCCCTCACAACGATTTATGTCCCCATCTGGTGCGAAGCGATGGCTTGGAAGAGAAGGGAGCGCCATGCGCCTTATTTCGTGGAACGTGAACGGCTTGCGTGCCGTGCTCAACAAGGGCTTTCGGGAGACGTTCGCCGTTCTCGATGCCGATGTGTTCGCGCTTCAGGAGACGAAGCTTCAAGAGGGGCAGGTGGATCTTTCCCTCGATGGCTACCAGCAGTTTTGGAGCTATGCCGAGCGGAAGGGCTATTCGGGCACAGCGGTGTTTTCAAAGCAGGAGCCGTTGCAGGTGCTTCATGGGCTGGGCGATGCGTATCTCGATAACGAGGGGCGCATCGTGGCGCTGGAGTTCGAGAAGTTCTGGTTTGTGGACGTGTACACGCCGAACGCGCAGGATGGCCTCAAGCGCATCGATCATCGCATGCAGTGGGACGACGCTTTCCGCGATTTCTGCAAGGGGTTGGAAGTTGGCACATTGCCCGACGGCGGGAAGTGTGCGCCGAAACCGGTGATCATGTGCGGCGATTTCAACGTGGCCCACGAGGAGATCGATCTCAAGAACCCGAAGTCGAACCGCGGCAACGCGGGCTTTTCCGACGAGGAACGCGGCAAGTTCGCTGAGCTTTTGGACGCGGGGTTCACCGACACGTTCCGGTTCTTGCACCCCGACGAGATAGGCGCCTACAGCTGGTGGTCGTATCGTTTCAACGCGCGTGCCAACAACGCCGGATGGCGAATTGACTATTTTTTGATAAGCGACGTCTTGCGCGGCAAGCTGGAGTCTGCGAGCATTTTCAACGAAGTGCATGGAAGCGACCATTGCCCGGTGGGGATCGATATTGATTTGTGAGGGTTGGGAAGCGCGAAGCCTGAGGGCGATAAGGCGTGAGGCTGAAAGTCGAAGGCTGATGGCAAAGGCACGGCAAGGCGTGGGAAGCGCTGACGGAAGAAGAAGGAGAGCATCGTGAAGTGCGTTGTTTCGGTGTTGGGGAAGGATCGGACGGGAATCGTCGCCGCCGTGGCGACGATACTCACGGAGTGCGGGGCGAATATCGATGACATATCGCAGACGATTTTGGGCGATGGCGCCCTGTTCTCGATGACGATGCTTACCACGCTAAATCCCGAAGTCGCGGACTTCAATGCCGTGCAGGAGCGCCTGACGGCAGCTGGCGAGGAGCTGGGCGTTCAGATCATCATCCAGCGCGAAGACCTCTTCCAATTCATGTACAAGGTGTAAGGACGCCGAGAGCACCCGCGCAGGTAGGGTGCGCTTGGTGATCCTTTTAAGCCTACCTTAGGGGATTTTAAGGCACTGAGGTGGGCGCTAGAGAGATTCGCCTCCCGCCCCAAGACGATCGAAGAGATGCTGCATCCGGCTGTCGAGATTGGCGGCTTCTTCGGAAAGCGCAAGAAGCTCGTTTGACAAGAGGGCGATCTCATCCTCGGTGTGGCTTTTCTTATAGCGCAGTTGGTGTTCGAGCGCTGCCCAGAAATTCATCGAGATCGTACGCAGCTGCACTTCGACTTTTACCGGTCGTTTTTCATGCTGCAAGAAAATCGGGACTTCGATTATGAGATGGAGGCTTCGGTATCCGCTCGGCTTGGGGTTGGCGATGTAGTCGCGGCGCTCAATGAGGGTAACATCGTCTTGCGCGAGCAGCGATTCTGCGAGGGCGAATATGTCGCTCGGGAACGAGCAGATCACCCGCACGCCCGCCACGTCGAAAATATTCTGCTCGATAGATTCAAGGGTGATGGGAAAGCCCTTACGGACCATTTTTCGCACAAGGCTGTCCGTGCTCTTTATCCGCGTCTGGATCGATTCGATGGGAAGGCGATCATGGCGCAAGCTGAACTCGGAAGCGAGCACGCGGAATTTGGTCTCCACCTCCATTATCGCGCATTCGTAATACGTCATGAGCCTTTGGAAAGGCGCGATATTCGATTCGAGCATCGCCGTGAATTCTTCGTTATTCAAGAGGTCGGCAAAGTTGTGCCCGTCTGGCAGGGTGGGTACCGTGTTCTTCTCCATGAGAACCTTTTCTCCGTCAAACTATCAGGTTGTCTAAGGATAACGTAAATTACCGTTTCGGCATCGTTGGTCATTCGGAATGCATAGCGCTTGCCTACTCATTAACGCGCGCATGAAGGCGATAGGCTCTCCTTGGCTGATTTTATTGAAGTTCGTTTTCTAGAACGCAAAACCACATATAGGCGGGAACTTTTGCCACGCCCTGGTCTTCCGAAAACGCCTCAAGTGCGTCAATGCGCAAAGTGCGAAAGTGTTCAAACTGCGGCAATGCGCAAAGTATCGGGGGAGAAGGAGGCAAGGATGTGCCAAGGAAAGCCGCAGCCTCTATGGCAGGCGCTGTTCGGAAGAACAGCGCAAAGAAAGAATGGTGCGGGTGAAAGGACTTGAACCTTCACGATTACCATATTACCTGATCAGACGTACATTTACGTGCCCTAATGCGGAATAAACGTACATGTTCGTGTGCTTACGTACCCCTGCGTATAAGCACCCATTAGGGCACGATTAGGGCATGAAACAACGTCCTGCTTCAGATAGGATTGAGATACATAAACGACCATCGTACGAACAAAAACGCCCGAGCAGGTAGCTCGTACCCTTCTGGCGTTTTGCAAAGTCAAGCGCTCGAGGAAGGTACAATACGCACCGTTCGAGCGCTTAAGCCCCTATAGTTTACCATGTTTACTTGACGATCACGATTTCACCATTGCGATTGATGTAGATCAGTTTCTTCAAGGACTTAAGTTCCGCTGATCTAAGACGAACCTCCCGTTCAATTGCGGTGTTCGGAAGCCTCTTCATGCGACGGGAATCGAAGACGACGAAGGGCGACTGGTGAAGCGCGCGCCGAATATTCTTCTGGATCATCGCAACCTTGTCCGACGTCGGCGCTTTGAACTCCCAGCGCTCGCCATTCATCACCACGTCGGCTGTCCGCACATGCGGGCTGTCGCTCTTGCGGATGAACTCGACAGTACGGCCAGCAGCTGCAAGGGCTTCCGCTGTCTTCAGCTCATGCGGCCAGACGTTGAGCCCCGGCTCAATGATGATTCTTCCAGTAGGTTCTGCCATGGATGAGGATTATAGCGGGAATGCCCCGTTCGTGTGCGTGGCATGTTGTTTGGCTAAGAGCTAAGGCGGTAAGTTGACGAACTGATCGAAGCCGGCTTATTAAGGAAAATGTCATCGAATCGCGCGTTAGGGGCGAGGTCAATTTCGTCGTTCCCTATATGGCTCAGTATCTGAACGCCCATCGCGAAGCGCTCATCGATGAGATGGGCTTTTAAGGCACTGAGGTGGGCGCTAGAGAGATTCGCCTCCCGCCCCAAGACGATCGAAGAGATGCTGCATCCGGCTGTCGAGATTGGCGGCTTCTTCGGAAAGCGCAAGAAGCTCGTTTGACAAGAGGGCGATCTCATCCTCGGTGTGGCTTTTCTTATAGCGCAGTTGGTGTTCGAGCGCTGCCCAGAAATTCATCGAGATCGTACGCAGCTGCACTTCGACTTTTACCGGTCGTTTTTCATGCTGCAAGAAAATCGGGACTTCGATTATGAGATGGAGGCTTCGGTATCCGCTCGGCTTGGGGTTGGCGATGTAGTCGCGGCGCTCAATGAGGGTAACATCGTCTTGCGCGAGCAGCGATTCTGCGAGGGCGAATATGTCGCTCGGGAACGAGCAGATCACCCGCACGCCCGCCACGTCGAAAATATTCTGCTCGATAGATTCAAGGGTGATGGGAAAGCCCTTACGGACCATTTTTCGCACAAGGCTGTCCGTGCTCTTTATCCGCGTCTGGATCGATTCGATGGGAAGGCGATCATGGCGCAAGCTGAACTCGGAAGCGAGCACGCGGAATTTGGTCTCCACCTCCATTATCGCGCATTCGTAATACGTCATGAGCCTTTGGAAAGGCGCGATATTCGATTCGAGCATCGCCGTGAATTCTTCGTTATTCAAGAGGTCGGCAAAGTTGTGCCCGTCTGGCAGGGTGGGTACCGTGTTCTTCTCCATGAGAACCTTTTCTCCGTCAAACTATCAGGTTGTCTAAGGATAACGTAAATTACCGTTTCGGCATCGTTGGTCATTCGGAATGCATAGCGCTTGCCTACTCATTAACGCGCGCATGAAGGCGATAGGCTCTCCTTGGCTGATTTTATTGAAGTTCGTTTTCTAGAACGCAAAACCACATATAGGCGGGAACTTTTGCCACGCCCTGGTCTTCCGAAAACGCCTCAAGTGCGTCAATGCGCAAAGTGCGAAAGTGTTCAAACTGCGGCAATGCGCAAAGTATCGGGGGAGAAGGAGGCAAGGATGTGCCAAGGAAAGCCGCAGCCTCTATGGCAGGCGCTGTTCGGAAGAACAGCGCAAAGAAAGAATGGTGCGGGTGAAAGGACTTGAACCTTCACGAAGTTGCCCTCATACGGACCTGAACCGTACGCGTCTGCCAATTCCGCCACACCCGCACATCAAAGTGCTCTTGCGAGCTAAAAAAGAGCGTCAATTATGATAGCGAAGCGCCCTCCGTTTCGCAAGGCGGATTTCTTATGGTAGCATAGCGAAAACGAAGCACAACGACCTGAAACGTACAAAGACCGCTTAAAGAAGCGCCTGAAACGCGACAAAAACGAACTCGAAAGGCCCGCGCCCCTATGGTCCAGTTTCTCTCAGATCCCCCGCAGACGAGCGCTCCGCCCGCTTTTTTGCTCGATCGCTATCGCATCATCGATATGGCGGGGGAAGGTGGCTATGCGCCGGTTTACCACGCCTACGACACGCGCTTGAAGCGCCATGTGGCGATCAAATGCATCGAGCTCTCAGATTCCGAGGTGGCGCGCATCCATCTGCAGACGATCGAAGAGCGCGTGAAGGGGGAGAACAGCGTCGGCGGTTTTGGCGGTTTGGGCGATAACGACGTCGACGGCGATTGCCGCGACTACGCTGATTACGCCGATTATGGCGTTTACGGTGATGATGGCGCCTCGGAAGACCTTGAAGGCGAACTTCCTCACAACGGGCGCACCTTTTCCTTCGATGATGAAAACGTCCGAGACGTCATCCCTGGCCTCGAGGAAGCGCAGACGGCTGCGCAGCTTATCGACAGCCACATCGTGACGGTGTTCGACTGCGTGCTTTCGAGTTCCACCGCCTACATCATCATGGAATACATCGAAGGGAAGACGCTTACGGCAGTGCTTGAAGAGCTCGGTGACGAGATCGATCTCGACGTCATCGCCGAGGTGTTCGAATCCGTCTCCCATGCGCTCGAGGTGGCGCACGACGGCGACGTCCTCCACCTTGACATCAAGCCCGACAACGTGATCATCACCAAAAGCGGTGTCGTGAAGGTGACGGACTTCGGCTTGGCGACGCTGATGGACGCCTCGGGGCTCGGCTTTACCGGCGGGGGAACCATCGGCTATATGCCGCTCGAGCAGATGCGGCTTCAGCCCTTGGATGTGCGGACGGATGAATGGGCGCTCGCGAGCCTTACCTACGAGATGATGGTCGGCGAGAATCCGTTTTTGGCGGATGACCTCGCGGGGGCCGAGCGTGTGATCGAGAACGCAGAGCTTCTTCTGCCATCACTTTGCTTCGATGATATGAACCCTGAGCTGGATGACGTCATCTTCGAGGCTCTGAACCCCGAACCCGATGGCCGCTTCTCATCAATAAAGGAGTTCGCACAGGCGTTGGCACCTTACCTTGGAGACGCGAAAAAGGGCAAACGCGAGCTTGCTGCCGTGGTGAAGCGCGGTGGGGAAAACGAAGATGGGGAAGATGCGTACGAGGCGGCTAGTCCCCGTGAACGTCTGCCGCTTGTCGATCGCGTGGGGTATGCTGGCGGGGTGGTGATCGGGCGCGCGATCGCGGCGGTGTCGTCGGCGCTTCTGGCGGCAGTCGCCGGCGTGAACATTCACTTGCAGGAAGCCTCTGCGTTCGGCCTGGCAAGCGATTTCACGCCTCTGTTCTGGGCGATCGTCATCGCCTTTGCGCTTGCCGCTATCTTGCGGCCGCACCTCGGTGCGCTCGCGGGCTTTAGTGCGTTTGCCATCGCCGTCGCGATGAACGGTGGCATCGTATGCGGTGCTGTGCTTCTTGTGGCGACTGTGGTGTGGTGGTGGTTTTTGGGAAGGCACGAAAGTGCCGCGGCGGTGAGCGCGCTCATGCAACCGCTCGGCGGTGCGGTGGGTTGCGCCGCGTTCGCGCCGCTTGCAAGCGGATGTTTCCTTCCCGTGAAGCAGGCGCTCGGCAATACGGCGTTTTGCCTAATTGTCGCCGTGACGTTTGCATCGATGGGCTCGGGAGTTCTCACCGGCTGGGGCATGCCCGAGCATTTCATCATGCATCTCGGAGCGCTTGATCGTTACTTGCTCTTCGTGCTGGGGCTGCCGGAAACATGGGTCATCGCCGCAAGCTGGCTTGCCGCGGCGGCGCTCTTCTCGGCCTGCTGCGTTCGCGGAACGCGCACCTTCGACATCCTTGGAGGGCTTGCGGGCGCTGCCTGTGTTATCGCTGGTGTAATAATTTGCTGCGCGATGATGCCGTTCGGAGCCTCGCTCATCGGCATGACGCCGACCGCCCTCGTCGTCGTTGGCGCCGTCATCCCCGGCATTGCAGCGATTGTCGCCGCCTGCCTCGACATCCCTGATGCGTATCGATCTAATTATCTCAGCAAATCACACACTTGGTAGAGCAGGGGTTCGAAGCTGACGCCGCGATCCTTGAAGTCGGGCTGTTTCGCCGAGACAATCATCGCATCGTGCACGAAATCGCCGGCGAATGCCGCCGAGCTCACAAGGTCTTTCCCTGCCATGATTCCCGCGAGCAAGCACGAGCAATAGACGTCGCCCGTGCCGTGCAGCATGTAGGGAAGGTATTCGTTGGAAACCTCTGCCACCGGCAAATCGACTCCGCCGACGAAGTTGCGAATGACATTTTCCCCTTCGCGCAGGATGCCCTTCAGCACCACGTTCTTCGCGCCGGCCGCGATGAGCTCTCCCACCATCTCGGCGGCTTCCTCGTCGCTGATGTCGGTGCCGTGCCATTCGCGCCCTAAGATGATCGCCGCCTCGGTGAGGTTCGGCGTAAGGATGTCGGCCTTTTTCGCAAGCTGAGCCATCGCATCGCAGAGCTCGGGGGTGTAGGTGGGATACACCTTTCCATGGTCGGCCATCACGGGGTCGACGACGCGCAGGGCGTTCGGATAGGTTTCATACAGCTCGCCGATGATGTCCACCTGCTCAGGGGCGCCCAAAAAGCCCGAATAGATGGCGTCGATCTCAACGCCGATGTTCTTCCATGCAGCGAGGTAGTCTTTCAGGATGGGGGTGGTGTCGTGCATGTACCAGCCGGGGAAGGCGGTGTGCGAGGAGAACAGCCCCGTCGGTACGGGGCACACATCGCAGCCCGCGGCGGAGAGCACGGGAATCGCGACGCCGAGCGAGCATTTGCCATAGCCGCAGAGGTCGTGCACGGCGGCTACGCGGGGGATATAGGCCCCATCGCGCGTATATAACGCGACGTTAGTTGCAGCGGTTGATGCTTGTCCAAACAGCTCCATGTCAATCGTCTTCTTCCTCATCTTCGGAATCATCGAACCATTCGTCCTCTTCCGGTTCATGGTTAATATACAGCTTGCGCGTTTTCCGCTCAAGGATTATGCATACGATGATGCTGATCACCAAGCCGCCTCCGATCAGGCAGCCGATGCCCGGCATCGTCTCGAAAAGAAAATGGTAGATCTCGTAAATATCCATGAACGTCCTCATCTCGCGTGCCAAACATATGGATGGCATGTGAAGTTATTATAGCAGCGCCAGTATGAGCCGTTTTCGCGTTTGATGAAACGCTTCTTTTGTGGCTATAGCAAAAAACCATCGCCAACGGGTATGATAGACGTAGTTATGATTATCGAGTGAACGTGAAGCGCATGTTCGTGAGGCATGATCGCGAGAAGCGCTCTGGTTAAGGGAAAACCTCGATGGCATGGTTATGGAGGATGGGCAATGCTTGACGTCAAATATGTTCGCGAGCACTTAGATGAGGTAGCCGAGGCGATGCGCGCGCGCAATGCCGCATGGGATTCCGAGCGTTTCACCGCGCTAGACGAGCGCCGTCGTGCGGCAATAGCCCAAGAGGAGGCGCTCCAAGCACAGCGCAACACGCTCTCGAAAAGCATCGGTGGGCTGATGGCGAAAGGCGACGTCGAAGCCGCAAACGAGGCGAAGGAGCAGGTGCGAGCGATCAATGAGAACCTCGCACAGGCGGCGGCCGAGCGCAACGTGGCGGAAGAGGAACTTACCGCGCTCATGCTCTCGGTGCCGAACATCGCCGATGCCTCCACGCCCATCGGAAAAGATGAAAGCGAAAACGTGGAAGTGCGCCGATGGGGAACGCCGCGCACCTTCGATTTCGAGCCGAAGGCGCACTGGGATCTTGGCCCCGAACTCGGCATCATCGATTTCGATCGCGGCGTGAAGCTCGCCGAGAGCCGCTTCTATGTCCTCGGCGGCAAGGGCGCGCGCCTCGAGCGTTCGCTCATCAACTTCATGGCCGACACGCACACCTCGCGCGGGTACAAGGAATGGTGGTGCCCCGCGCTGGCGAACAAAGAGACGCTGACCGGAACGGCGCAGCTGCCGAAATTCGAGGAAGACCTCTTCAAGACGACAGGCGGGCTTTATCTGATCCCGACCGCCGAGGTGCCGCTGACAAACCTCCATGCAGGGGAAACGCTCGACATCAGCGAACTTCCCAAGCACTACTGCGCCTTCACGCCGTGTTTCCGCGAGGAAGCGGGCAGCGCCGGCCGCGACACGCGCGGCATCATTCGCGTTCATCAGTTCAGCAAGGTGGAGATGGTGAAGATCGCGACGCCGGAAGAGGGCTTCAACGAGCTGGAGGCGATGGTGGAGGACGCGGAGAACATCCTGCAGCTGCTCGGCTTGCCCTATCGCGTGATCACCCTGTGCACGGGCGACCTCGGATTCTCATCTGCGAAGACCTACGACCTTGAGGTGTGGCTGCCCTGCTACAACGCGTATAAGGAAATCTCGTCGTGTAGCTGCTGCACCGATTTCCAAGCGCGGCGCGCGAACATCAAATACAGGGATCCCGCGAACTTCAAGGGAAGCCGATACGTGTATACCCTCAACGGCTCGGGGCTTGCCGTCGGACGCACGATGGCGGCGATCATCGAGAACTACCAGCAGCCCGATGGCACGGTTGTGGTGCCCGAGGTGCTTCGCGGCTATATGGGCTGCGATGTCATCGAGACCGAATCGCGTTAGCGCGGGAAGCGTTGGCCTGGGAAACGTTAGCGCGAGAAGCACACGCGCGGGAAGCACATACGCAGAAAGCACAAGCGCAGAAAGCACAGGCGTGGAAAGTACAGGCCTGGGAAGCGAAACGAGGGCCGAGCCGATTGAGAAGTTTTCGCCGCGAGGAAAACGCCCAAGCGCACACTCATGCTGCGAAGCCAGATGATTCGCTTGGGCGAGAGCCTGCGGCTTTCGTTCTCGAGCGCATTGAGGTGCGGTGCGATCGCATTCGCTGTCTCGTGCGGGTGAGCCCGACGCTTTCCTCCGAAGCATGCATGCGGGCAAAGCGGCTCGCCTTGTCGTGCTATCCGCATATGGGCGATCATCATTGCGTGAACGACGAGGGCTGCGCCTTTTCCGACGAAGGTTTCGAGACGAATATGGCGCATCTTTTCGAGCATCTGGCAATCGAGATCGAACGCGAGGGCCTCGCCGAGACGCGTCTTTCCGAAGACGGTCTTGCCGAAACGTGCCGCGCGAAATCGCCTTCGGTCGCGGGGTTTTGCGGAACCACCGAGCCCGTTGACGAGAAACGCGGTCTCTGGCGCGTTGAGATAAACTATACCGACGATTTGGTTGCATTGAGCGCTTTGCGCGAGGCAGCCGGCTTTCTCAAGGAAGCCCTGCAGGAAGGAGCGTGAAACTTCACAACGATGACCTCTGCACATTTGACCTTCGACATCTACGGCGACAAAGTCGCCGACCGCGTACGGATGATGCGTTCCTCGGCTGTGCGCGATCTGTTCGCGGCGGCTACGCGTCCCGACATCATCTCGCTTTCCGGCGGCATGCCCGACGTCTCGTTGCTGCCCTCATCCGCGATCCGTAAGGCCACGCGCTCGGTTTACGACAGCCAGCAGGCGGTGGCGCTTCAGTACGGCTCCACCGACGGGCGCGTCGAGACCAAGCGCGTATTTTGCGATTTGATGCGTGACCTGGGCATTCGCGTGAAACCTGACGAGGTGCTCATCACGTCGGGAGCGCAGGAGGCCCTCGATCTGCTGGGGAAGACCTTCATCAACGAGGGCGACATCATCATCACCGAGGGCCCCACCTACCTCGGCGCCCTGCAGGCGTTCTCGGCATATCAGCCCGACATCCGCTGCATTCCCTTCGATGAGGAGGGTATGCGCATCGATCTGCTGGAGGAAGAGCTCGCGTCTATCGGAAAGAACAATCCGCGCCTGAAGTTCTGCTACACCATCCCGAACTTCCAAAATCCCGGGGGCGTCACGATGGTGCCGGCGCGGCGCAAGCGCCTGCTTGAACTCTCCGAGGATTACGGGTTCATGGTGGTCGAGGACGATCCCTATGGACGGTTGCGCTACGAGGGCGGTCATGTGCTCCCCATGAAGGCCCTGTCTGACCAGGTGGTTTATTTGGGCACGGTGTCGAAGACCTTGGCGCCGGGCCTGCGCTGCGGCTGGGTCGCTGCGCCCCATGGCGTGATCGGCAAGCTCAACCTCGCCAAGCAGGGCACCGATCTGTGCGGCAGCATGTTCGATCAGGTGGTGGTCGAGCACTATTTCACTGACACGCCGTGGCAGCGCACGTTGCAGCGATTCGTCAAAACCTATCGGCAGCGCCGCGACGCCATGCTGGCGGCACTCGAGGAGCACTTTCCGGCCGAGGCGTCTTGGACGCATCCGCAAGGGGGCTTCTTCGTGTGGGTGACGCTTCCCGCCTATGTGGACACCTCCTCGATGCTCGGCGCCGCGCTTGAACACGGGGTCACCTATACGCCGGGCGACGGGTTTTTCCCCGACGGCGTGCGCGGGCGCAACTGCATGCGCATCGCGTTTTGCTATGAGACCCCCGAAAACATCACCGAGGCCATCCGACGGCTGGCGGAGGTGATAGAGGAACGCCTCGAACTGTATCGCGCCTTCATCCAGGCGGGAGCCATCAAGGCATAAAGTCGCGTGCTGGCGAAGAGAGAAGCCGACACTTCGTATAACCGAGAAAGGACAATCGATGAAGATAGCCGTATTGATGGGAGGAAGCTCGTTCGAGCGCGAGTTTTCCCTCGCCAGTGGCAAAAACGTATGCCGCGCTCTTGAGGAGGCCGGCCACCGGCCGCTGCCGCTCGACACGACGAGCTCGCTCGTGCCGACGCTTCGCAGCGAAAAGCCCGACGCCGCCTATATCGCCCTGCACGGCAAGCACGGCGAGGACGGCACCATCCAAAGCTTGCTCGAATTTCTCGACATCCCCTTTGTGGGGTCGGGCGTCGAGGTGTGCCATTCCACGTGGAACAAGGACTCGCTCCATATGACCATGGCGGCCTATCACGCCATCACCGGCGAGGAGCCGGTTGCCTCATGGCCGCAGGGCATTTGCATCGCTCGCGACGCCTTCAAGGACATGGGTGCCGCGACGGCGCTCGACCTCGTTGAGAAACGCGTGATCGGGGGCTATCCCGTGGCGGTGAAGCCGGCGCACGGCGGTTCGGCGCTCGGCGTGCATCGGGTGGACGGCATCGACGAGCTGGGCGAGGCGATCCTCGACGCGCTCTCCTACGATGACGAGGTGGTTATCGAGCAATGGATCGAGGGCGTGGAGCTGGCCGTTTCGGTGATTGGCAACGGCGAGGACGCCTTCGTGCTTCCGCCTGTCGAGATCGTTCCGAAGGGAAAGTTCTACGACACCGACGCGCGCATCAACATTTCGCAAGCCGAATACTACGCACCGGTGCGCACTGCCTCCCTCGCGCCGGACGAGGGCGATGCGCAGGCCATCAGCAGCGAGGTCGAGCGAGCGGTGCTCGAGGTGTATCGGGCCTATAATCTGCTTGACCTTGCGCGCATCGACTGCGTGTGGGACGGCGGCTCGGTCCGTGTGGTGGAGACCAATGTCTCGCCCGGCATGGCCGAGCACTCGCTTTTCCCCATGGCGTGCGAGGCGGCGGGGCTTTCGCTCGCAGGCGTGCTCGATGGGCTGGTGAGCAATTGTGCGCGCAACCGCGGCCGGGGAATTTTTCCGGCGTTTTAAAGCACCGGAAACACCCTCGTTCACTTGCCTGCGTGTAGGGCAAACTCTCGTGCGAATAGGGCAAAAAGTATCTGACAGGTTTCAAAATTGACAATCTGCGGTTTTTACGCTTTTCGTTTGGGGTGCTGGCCTATAATGACCCAATCGACATGAAGAAAAGGAGGCAGTAATGGGAAATAAGCTCGTGCCATTTCTGTTTGGCGGCGCGGTAGGCGCCATCATCGCGCTGCTTTATGCTCCTCGCACCGGCGCGGAAACGCGCGCCATGGTAGCCGAGAAGGCGAACGAGGCATGGGGACAGGCCCAAGATTGGGGAACTCAGGCCCAGGGTAATCTCCAGCAGGTTTACCAGCAGGCGACGGCGAAGGGCCAAGAGGTGCTTGCCGGTGCCCAGACCTTTGCGCAGAATGCCGCAGCTCGCGGCCAGCAGATGTACAACACCGCAGCCGACAAGGTGAAGCAAGCGGCTCAGGGCGCGAAGCCCGCTATCGCCGACCAAAGCGACCAGCTGCGCGAGAAGATCGAGGCTGCGCGCGAGCGCATCGCCGCACAGGTCCTCAAGAACGCGCAGGAGGCCCAGAACGCCGCCGACGAGGCGATTCCCGCTGTTGCCGAGAAGGCCGAAGCTGCAGCTGACGCGGCTGCAGATAAGGCGGAGGCAGCCGTCGATGCCGCTGCAGATGCGGCAGAGAAAGCCGTGGACGAAGTTCAGGAAAAGGCGCCGGAAGAATAGCGCTTCCGGATCTTGTTTCAACATGATGAGGCGGCCATCTGATGGTCGGCCTTCTGTAAAGATGATGCGATCGGCTGGCCAGGGGCTTGCCGGTCGTATTTGTTGTGCGGGACAATGAGGCAGAACAACACATCAAAAGGTCAAGGTGGGCGAATATGGCGAGAACCCAAATGAGCACGTCCGAGCTGATCGGCGTACGCGCCTTTGGCGGAAAGAACGGCACAAAGCGCATCGGAAAGGTGCGCGCCTGCGTGTTTCATCCGAAAGATGCCCGTTGCGTGGGGTTCATCGTAAAGCGGCCCGACTTCCTGCTCATGTTCCGCCGGAAGGATGTGTTCGTTTCAATCCACGGCTACGACATCGTGGACGGACGCATCGTCGTCCACGACGAGGCGAGCGCCGTGAACCGTGGCGCGTGCAAAGACCTTGGCATCGACTACGACGAATGCGTGCTGTGGGTGGGGCTTCCGGTGCTGACGAAGTCGGGCGAGAATCTCGGGCTCGTCGGCTCGGTGGTGTTCAATCCGCAAACCGGCAAGGTGAACTATCTGGAAACGACGAACGGCGCAACGTCAAATGCGCTTTTGGGCAAACGTCAGATTCCCGCCGAATACATCAAGGGCTTCCGCCGTGGTGTGGGCACGGAGCTTTCCATTCGCGCTCAGGGTGGTGAGGAAAACGAGCTTGGCGCCATCCTTGTGGCCGACGAGGCCGCCGACCTTTCCGTTGAGGGCGGTTTGGCGGCAAAGGCGGGGCGTGCGACCGCTGTCGTCAGCAAGAAGGCGAAAGACGCCGTTCAGACGGCGAAGGAAAAGGCAACCGAGAAGGTGAAGCCCCATACCGACGAGCTCGTGCAGGCGGCGGGGAAGGCCATCAACAAAGGCGCCTATATGACGGGAAAGCAGCTCGCGAAGACAAAAGGCATGTTCACCGCGTTCAAAGATGAGTTCAACAAGGCACGCAAAGATGACTGATCAAAAGCCGAAGCGTTTCTCGACGGCGGACATCGTCAAGTTCGTCGGGCTTCTGGTGTTCATCGCCGTCATGGTCTTTGTGTGCGTGCTTTTGTGGCCGCTCGTTTCCGAGATATTCGAGCCAGGTGGCGTTGAGCGCGTGATCCAAGACGTGCAAAACGCGGGGCCTCTTGGCGTCGCGATTCTCCTTGCGATACAGTTTCTCCAGATCGTGGTCGCGTTCATTCCGGGCGAGGTCGTTCAAATCGCCGCCGGCATGATGTTCGGGCCATGGTTCGGCGCCCTCATCGTCCTCGTGGGCTGTGTGATTTCGAGCGCGTTTATCTTTGTGCTCGTGCATAAGCTCGGCGCGCCGTTCGTGCGCGACATGGTGCCCGCCGATGCGATGGAAAAATTCCGCCATTTTGAAGAATCGGGGCGGCTGAACGTCGTCGTGTTCATCCTCTTCCTCATCCCCGGCTTGCCGAAAGACGTCTTCACCTACCTCGTTCCGCTCACCGACATGCGCATGGGAACGTTTCTGCTGCTTGCCAATGTCGGGCGGATCCCCGGCATCGTCGTCTCCACGTATGCGGCATCCCAATTCATCGAGGGCGACTATGTGTCGAGCATCATCATCTTCGTGATTGCCGCCGTGTTGGCCATCATAGGTCTTCTTGGATATGCTCGCTATGAGAAAAAACACCATCCTGAGCGCGCGGCGGGAATCGAGAGCGCGGAGAAGGGGTGAGCGGGATTTTCAAGAGACGGATTTGGGTGAAAGGGAGACGAATTCGAGGGGAAGGCTTCCAAGGAGCGGATTTCAAGCGAAATTTATCGAGGTTAATCAACAAAGTTGAAATATCTTCCGCACAAGACGCGATTAACCGTTCCGATTTGCCGTTTTGCGCATACAATACAGGGTTGCGAGAAAGTTGCCACTTGTGGCTTGAAGAGCAGGTTCATTTGAAAGGAGAACGCAATGCCAAAAATTACGCGCGATGAGGTTTTGGTGCCGGTCGACGTGGCGCCCGAATCCCATGACACCTATGTTGAGAACTATATGAAGGCGACGCGCGGCACCGGACGTTTGATGCTTTTCGCCTGCGATCAGAAGATCGAGCACCTGAACAAGGACTTCTATGGGAAAGACGTGCATCCCGACGATCTCGACCCCGAGCATCTGTTCAAGATCGGTTCGCAGGGCGTCTGCGGCGTTGTCGCAGGCCAGCGTGGCCTGATTGCCCGCTATGCGCGCGATTATCCCGAGATCAACTATCTCGTGAAGATGAACTCCAAGACCAACCTCGTCGGCGTGAAGCAAGACGACCCCTATTCGCCCCAGCTCACCGACCTCGAGTGCGTGCTCGCGATGCGCGACAACGGCGTGAACATCGTGGGCCTCGGCTACACGATCTACCTCGGCAGCGAGTATGAGGCCACGATGATGGCTGAGGCGGGCGAGCTGATCGCCCAGGCCCACGCGAACGGGCTGCTTGTCGTGCTGTGGATCTATCCGCGCGGCAAGGCCGTCACCGCCGAGAAAGACCCCGACCTCATCGCGGGCGCGGCTGGCGTGGCCCTCTGTCTCGGCGCCGACTTCGTGAAGGTGAACCCGCCGAAGCCCGAGGGCGACGACACGCGCACCCCTGCCGAGGCGTTGGCTGTCGCCTCTGCCGCCGCAGGCCGTACCGGCTTGGTGTGCGCCGGTGGCTCCACGGTGGATGCGAAGACCTTCCTCACGCAGCTCTACGATCAAATTCACATCGGCGGTGCGTGCGGCAACGCGACCGGACGCAACATCCATCAGCGCTCGCTCGATGAGGCCGTGCGCCTGACCAAGGCGATCAGCGCAATCACGCTCGGCGATTACAGCGTCGAGGACGCGATGAAGGTGTTCGAGGGCGAAGAGGACTTCGCGATCGACTAAGCTTCGGGAAAGCGCCGCTCGCTTTTGAGTTGGCGAATATAGCAGCAAGCTCAAGAATCTGGGCTTCAGATACGATCTGAGGCCCAGAGTTTTTTCTGGGGGAAATGGTATGAATGATGAGAATGAAGCGCTTGTCGAAGGGGTTTCGGATTCAGCTGACGCTCTCGCCAATGACCATGTGCATGCGAATGGCGCTCTTGATGGGTCGCGGGTGAACCCCGAGGACGTTCTCACGCGTCTTCTGTATGCCCATCAAGCCTATTTTGATACCTCTCGCGACCATGAGTTTGGCGGTCGCGTTTTCGACGGGTATGCTGAATTCCATTCATCAACTTCGCAATATGTGTTGATTAAGCGTGCGAAGTTGTGGGAAGTAAGCTCCCATGAGTACCTGTTCTTTGAGATCGTCGATCATTTGAGCGTCGATCTCTTGGAACGCGAGGTGTCGTTTGTCACGACGCAGGGCTTAGGAAAGGTGCAACTTTCTCCCGACCACATGACCAGCTATCTGTCGCTGGTTGTGATCGCGAGCAACGTTGACGAGGCCGCTGCCCACCAGGCGAAGAAGACGAGGTTCCGCAAGAACTTCAAACTTGGCTTTGGGGGATGGGCCGATCTCCGCCTTGCAATTGTCGATCTTGCTGGCAAACGAGTAATCACCAATGCCATGGGCAAGCCGTTGCGCCAAACGTTGGAGGCGAACGCGTTTTCGCGCAACAGGTAGCCGCATGATGGATGGGGGAGCGAGGAAAGGAGAAAAGAAACCGTGAATGCACTATTGGTTCTGGTAATCGCGATCGTTGTTTTGATCGCCGGTTACGTACTCTATGGCGGGTATCTTTCCCGCGCATGGGGCGTTGATCCCAATCGGCCGACACCTGCCCATGAGCTCGAAGACGGCGTCGATTATGTTCCGGCGCCAGCCTATGTGGTGCTTGGCCACCACTTCTCATCGATCGCTGGCGCGGGTCCGATCAATGGCCCGATTCAGGCGGCGATTTTCGGTTGGGTGCCCGTTGTCCTCTGGGTTCTCATCGGCGGCATCTTCTTCGGCGCCATGCACGACTTCGGCGCGCTGTTCGCCTCCATTCGCCACAAGGGCAAGACGCTCGCCACGGTAATTGCGGCAAATATCGATGACACCGCGAAGAAGCTCTTCTGCATTTTCGCGTATCTGACGCTGATCCTCGTGGTCGCCGCCTTCGCCTCCATCGTGGCCGGCACGTTCGCCGTTCTGCCGACGGCGACGCCCGAAACGAATCTCGCCAACGCGCAGACCGCGATGATCTCGGTTCTCTTCATCGTCGTCGCGGTGATCTTCGGTCTTGCAACGCGCGGGCGCAAGGTGCCTGGTGCGGTGAGCGTGGTGTGCGCCATCGTCATCATCGTTGCCGTTGTCGCCATTGGATTCAATTTCCCGCTCATCCAGCTCGACACGACGACATGGATGATCATCTTGGGCGTTTACATCCTCATCGCCTCGGTTGCGCCGGTGTGGATTCTCCTCCAACCGCGCGACTACCTTTCGAGCTATCTGCTTTACGGCATGATCATTCTCGCGCTGTTCGGCATCATCGGGTCCTCCATTGTCGGCAGCCCTGAGGATCTCGCCGATATGGCTCAGATCCCGGCGTTTACCGGATTCCAGGTGGCGGCGGGAACTTCGAAGGTGGCCACTTCGGGCTTCTTGTTCCCTGCGCTGTTCATCACGATCGCCTGCGGCGCCATCTCCGGCTTCCATAGCCTCGTTGCCTCGGGCACCACATCGAAGCAGCTCAACCACGAGGGCGAAGCGCGCTTGATCGGCTATGGCGGCATGCTCATCGAATGCCTCGTTGCCATCATCTCTCTGTGCGCGGTTGCCTTTGTCTTCACGGGCTACATGGACGGCACCTACACCTCGCCGACGCAGGTGTTCGCCGCCGGCCTCTCCGGCATGATGGGCGTCATCCCCGGCTTGAGCGGTTTCCAACCGATCGCCTACTCGCTGCTCATCTTGGCGGTGTCTGCCTTCTGCCTTACCTCGCTCGACACCGCGACCCGTTTGGCGCGCTATATGTTCCAAGAGCTCTTCACTCCTGCGGGAAAGACTCCGGACGAGCTTACCGGATGGCGCAAGGTGCTCACGAACCCATGGGTCGCCACCATCATCGCGGTGGTGCTCGGCGTGGGTCTTGGCATGACCGGATACCAGTTGATTTGGCCGCTGTTCGGCGCGGCGAACCAGCTGCTTGCCGCACTTGGTCTGCTTGCGGTGTGCGCATGGCTCGGCAATGCGGGACGTAACAACAAGATGTTCTACATCCCGATGATCTTCATGCTGGCGGTCACGCTCACCTCGCTTTGCATTACGTCGTATAACCACATTCTTGCCATTTCGGCGGGAACCGCTGCGCTCACCAATTGGGTGCAGCTGCCTATCGCCATCCTGCTGCTTGTCCTTGCAGTCATCTTGGCGTGGCGTGGCGCACGCGTGGTGTTCGGCCACAAGAAACCTGACCCGACGGCCTAATTCCGCTGTTCTAGCGAACCTGAACGACAATAATTCTCAAGGCGCTTAGTCATCCGGCTAGGCGCCTTTTCTTCTCCCTGCTTCCCAAATTGGGTTTGGGGTTCGATTGATTGATTGCCATATTCTGCTTAGCACTATCCTCACATGAGGCCAGCGCCGTAGAGCACGGTGTCGATGAGCTCTTGTTTCGAGTGGATGTTAAGCTTCTCGTATACGTGCTTAATATGAGTGCGTGCCGTGTTGTACGAGATGAGTAATTCATCGGAGATGTATTTCGCGCTTCTCCCCAAAGCGAGGAACTCAAGGATTTCCGCCTCACGTGGGGTAAGTTGATATTCGGCAGCCAGATTTTGGCAATAGCGCATCAAATCAGACGGAAGCCGGACATCATTCAAGTCAGAAAAAGAGAGCGTCTTCTGTGCGCGCTGTCCATCTAATGGCTCATTCTTTGAGAGGTTATGAACAGCGTAATCCGGTTCAGGTTTCGCTTCTTCTGGAGAGGGCATGCTTTCGTGGAAATCCTGCCTTTGCCTCATAGGGTCGATCGCCGTTGGATAGGAGACAACGGCGGTTTTCGCAAGAGGTTTGTTCGGATGTGCGAATTGCCAAAGCGTTGCGACAAAATAGACGCTGATGAGGATGATCGATATTACCGATAGCCAAGGCTCTTCGGTGAAAACAAGTACGCGTACAAGGATTTGCCCTATACACATAGATTCAAACATCACGCCGACCGCGAGGCCTTTGACAGCATAGAGCGAATAGCGAATATCGTATGCAAAAATCGCAATGATGAGCACCCAGATATTTGCTTCCCAAAGTGCATCGGGCGAGTAACCCGGAATGCCAAAGCCTCCCATTACTGCTCCGACAAGGAAAGTCGGAATCACACAGGAAAAGAACGTGATGGCTATGGAAAGGCGTTGCGAAGTTCTTCTTCTATTTGAAGAGAAGTTCTGCATTATTTTGCACAAGCCAACCATCAAAGCAACAGCAAGCACCTCGAAGAGAACCATCATGTTGATCCCCGAAGGGAAAAGAACGTCCCCATAGCCGGCAAGGAAGACGAAGCCGCTGCAGCCAATAGCAAACACTGCCGAAACGACAACAAGCACCTGAAGCGTTTGCGCACGACCAAGAGTGATTGTTGAAGTGTCGCTGCTTTGTGCGCCTCCTCTTAAAACCTTTTTTCCGCAGTAAATTTTAGAAAAAGGGGCACCTGGCCTGCGGATACGGCCCGATTCCGATGATCATTTTGCGTGTGGTATTTCGCCTTTTGCGGCTTTCGCCAAGATCTTTTTCGCATCTAGGGTGCGCAGGTTCTTGAGTTTGAGCTCTTCCAAGCCGAATGTCTCTGCGAGTAGGTCCGACTTATCGGTGCGGTGGCCGCACACCCACCAGTTCGCGTCGACGTTGGTGCAGTTCATGGCCGCTATCTCCCCGCGTATCGCAGAGGGCGAAAGGCCGGTTGCAAGCTGCAAGAGGCGAAGTATCACAAGGGCGATATAGCAGGTGAGGAAGTGCGCCTCTATGTGGGCCGGCGTCCCAGCCTGTCTCGGAGGTGACGATGAGGTAGTAGCCGTCGCAGCGCTCTGCCTCGGCGATGGCCTCCTC
>CANQRF010000019.1 GCA_947626195.1 uncultured Eggerthellaceae bacterium | reverse complement strand
CCCTAGTTTCTTGAAAAAATCAATGGCGAATTCGAAAAGGGGAAGCACGACCCCCAATAATCAGCGTTTCCCTAGGAAAACCCTCGCACGAACCTGCGAGAATTTGAGATTCAAGTATTGGATTCGAAGAGCCAGGATTCGGTCGCTTCGACCGTGAGCCCCCTTGCCATTCGCTTCGGCGCCCATTTGCTCGACCTTCCATCCGACAGGTCAAACGAAAAAGCCTGAACCCAACCTATGGATGCAGGCTACAGGGTTGTCACAAACAGGAATGCGTTACTGGGCTTCGCCCGCTGCCAAGGTTTTATACAGCCTCTTATCGTCTTCGCTTATCTGATCGTAGGGCACAAGGCGATAGTGGGCCTCCCGCGCCACTCTGATTTGTCCGTCTTGCATTGTGAGCAAAAACAACGCTACAACGCCGTCCTCCATGAATTGCACTGCTACGGGCATCGCCGTCATTTCGGGCCACTTTTCGGCGCACACGGCTAAATCCTGCTCAGGCTGAGTAACGCCTATTTCGTCGTTATGCGCCTTTGCCTGAACGGGTATGACGTATTCCTGACCATACTTATCGACAGCTACGTATATCTCGTCTATCTCAACTTGTCCGATTCCCGAAGCGGTAGTTCTCAAGTGGTTTTGTAGGGAATAGGCAGTAAAACCTAAAAACAGATCAATGAGACGGTTATAGCGGACAAGCGCCAAAAGCGCCTGTTCGTCTCCTAGTGCGGAAGCGTTGATTATTTCCGGCGTTGAATTGGGTATCTTAATCGTGCAAAGGCTTTCGTTAGGCCGTATTCGCACCATATCAACAAGAGCGAATACGTATTTCGATCTCCCGGCTCCCCTGATAATCCACTCTTTGTTCGTCGGGGCTAGGCTCGTTATCGCTTCGGGCAACGGTCTTCGGTATCGGAACGAATAGACGATATCGCCCAGATTCTTTATTCTCGGCAGTCTAAGCTCGTCGGAAGCTCGATCAAAGTCTTCGCGATCGAACGGAACGGTATCGCTGCCATCCTCGTAATTCTCGAGGAAGACCCACTCGATTATTTGATAGTAGTAATTCCCCTTCATTGATCGTCCTTCTTCCGAGTTCTCTGAGGTATCACCCTTTCCTTAATCCCATAATATCGTTCTGCCTCCTGTTGCGTGAAGTAAAGCAGTTCGGGATTGCCGAGTTCGATGGGCTCTTCCGTTTCGTGTCTAGCTCCGAGCTTATCGAATATCGAGGATCCCACCGCTTTTGCCAATGGTGGTGGCACGCTGTTTCCGACTTCTCGAAATCCATTCCACTTCGTCGCATGGAAACGGAACCAATCGGGATAGCCGTGTAGTCTAGCCGCTTCTCGCACGGTAATCACGCGCGGGTACTTCGGATGTATCGGACGTGGTGCCGTATAGGCTCCATGGTCTGATGCCGTTCCGGCCCTTAGCGTGTTCGAAACACCGTCAGGGTGTAGCTTCTTGAACCTGCTGACCTTCTCGGTTTCGCCGGGATTGGTCTTCTTGAATCGATCAATACTCGCCTTGGTGTGCTTCGTTCGCATTGACGACGTCAGTACGTTGGGATCGTAGGTTCTAGGACGCGAATGTATCTCTTCGGAATCTTCCATTTCCCGCATTGCACGAGCATATTTTGAGGGTTCGCCAAATCGCTTCGTTCTAACCCAGTCTCGTTTGACGAGGGATTCGAATTCGTCGACATCGGGCAAGTCGCCGATGGCATCTTCGACCGATGGGCACGGCGGAAGCTTTTCGTTTTCAAGTTCGCCCGTAAACGATCTTCCAGTTGTAATGGGTTGCGGATATTCCGGAACGTCCAGTCCTTCTCGTGCTCCGATAAGGAACAGTCGCCGCCTCGATTGAGGAACGCCATATTCCATCGCTTGGAGGATTCTTGGTTCGTTAGTGTCGTATCCCATCTCGTTAAAGGCGTTTATGGCGTTTTCAAGTATCTTCCCGTGGTCGCCAACCGTTAAACCGGCCACGTTTTCCATCACGAAATACTTGGGTCTCAATTCGCCCACGATGCGAATAAATTGCTCTATCAGGTCGTTGCGTGGATCGCTTAAGATGCGCTTGCCAATCATCGAGAACCCTTGACACGGGGGTCCACCGATCACAACGTCGATATCGCGATCTCCGATTTCGGCCTTATCGCGTAGAATAGTGCCATTTACGTCGTTAATGTCCGAGCATATGACGTTGCAGAGGGGGAAGTTGTATTCGTGCACGGCCGCATGAACGGGATCGAACTCGACTGCTGCCACGACGTCAAACCCTGCCTGTTCAAAGCCGAGCGACAACCCGCCGGCACCGGCAAACAAATCAATCGCAATGGGTCTTCGATGTTCCATAGGGCTCTCCAATGCAACCATCACTCTTGGGGCTCTGTCCTTCGGCTCAGTAAAATTTCGATATCGTTGCGTATAGGTAGCGTTCGATGCCGTCGATCTGGTCATCTTTCAGTTGATGCTCCCAGATGACGATCACCTTCCAGCCAAGCTCCTCGAGCTCTCTGCGGTTTCTTTCGTCCCTTTCCTTGGTCTTTTGAAATTTCGCTTCCCAGAACTCCTCATTGGTTTTCGTAATCCCCTTATTGCATGTTGGATAGCTATGCCAAAAGCATCCGTTGACGAATATGGCAATTTTTCTTTCCGGGATAAGCGATATCCGGTCGACCCGGCGTTTTCTTCCAATCGAGCCTATAACCGGGGTATCCTATTTTCCTGAGAATCCTCCTGGCCTTCTCTCGGGAATCGTGTTGCTCCTCACGTCCCCGAGCATTCTTCGATGTGTCACATCGCTTACTAGCTGCGTACTCATGCCATTTGTCATCTTGCTCTAAGGGTATAACCACGTCTCAAAGTTTCCGTTCTTTTGCGTCAATCAATATAGCAGAGCGAAATTCCTTCCATGGCATTCAACGTCTCTGTGACCCCAATCATTCATAAACTCTCCAGTCACACAGAATACGTCATGGTGTTTCGCTGTCGATTCTACTTACAGGCGTACTATATGAGCGATAATCATCATGGGGTCGACAAAATCGATAGGCGATAACGGCGGTGCACAATACGTCAGATCATACCACAGCTATTCGAAAGAAGACCTACGTCTTAGTCGATGCTCACTTTGACGAGCATGATCACATAACGCCGCTTTCAATCAAGGAGACCGATGGGCATACCTTCGAGATTGACGAAGTAGAGGACTTCCGGTAGGTCGCTTCCCTCGATGCCGGAGGTGTCGGCATCCGCCATACCATCAGCATCGGAGAGGTTACCATGCATCTCTGGTACGAAAACCCATGCTGGTTTGTTGAGGAAATCGTATCCGCTTGATTCTCATCGCTTGAATAGGACGGAGCCGACTAGACCCATCGAAGCAACCCTTAGTGGGCGAGGAGTTACGCGAAGCTTCTCAACTTTAATGAGATGTCGGAACGAAAAGGACCGGAGGCGAACGGCGACGCCGACTCCCGTGACGAATCATTTTGCTATCTTCAAACTTGCAAAGAGTTTTCGATTGAGTCTTCGTGACAAAGGGACACCCCTGATGTTACATTCTCGCCATGCCCTCATGGTGCTTTTGAACGTGACATTTGGAGTGTCCCTTTGTCACAACAAGTAGGTTAGTGCGAGGGTTTCTTTCGTGCTTCAGATTTCCCCGTCGTGTGACCGAATGTACTTTGGTACATGAGGGTAAACACGAAAGGGGAAAGATGATGTGCGAAAGGAAGCCGCAGCCTTTTAAACCGCGCCGTTCGCCAGAACGGCGTAAAAAATGGTGCCCTTGACAGGATTCCCGCGTCACGCTTCGCGTAACGCTCAGCCCCCTCGGCGCACGCGCCTCGGGCGAAACATGCCACTGGCATGTTTCGACCTCACGGTTCGAATCCTGTCAAGGATTAAGAATAATTCAACCTAAAAGATGGTGCCCTTGACAGGATTCGAACCTGCGGCTTTCTGCTCCGGAGGCAGACGCTCTATCCCCTGAGCTACAAGGGCACGATGGCGTATTATACGCTAAGTTCCGGCTCTTCTTCGAGAGCCGCTTCCTCATTTGTCTCGCCCGCATCAAGAAAGACCTTGCGCGTGACGAAATTCCAAACGGAGACGATGAAGGTTGCGACAAGCTTCGATATACGATAATCGATGAAGAGGGTGTCTGTCAGCAACCACATGCAGGCATCGTTGATCACCAGACCGATCACCGACAACACGACGAAAATGGTGAATTCCTTTTTGCGTGAAAGACCCTCCTTGTGCCGAAACACATAGCGCATGGAGGCCACGTAGTTGAAGATGACGGAAACCGTGAAGGAAATCGTGGCGCTGAGCAGATAATCGACCGAGAAGACCTCGGTCAGAAGCACCATCAAGCCATAGTCGATGAAAAACGCCGTGACGCCGACCATGCTGAATTTGATTATTTGTTGGATAAGATGCTTCATGGGCCTTTCTGTATATCTCGGTTTTTTAAGCCATCTGTATTGTGAGATTTTTCTTTTTGCGTTGCAAGCCATTCGAAGCCTATCGTGAGGAAAAAATGCAATCCTTCTTGCAATGAAGGAGCCATTTTGCCATAATACCAAAGCTGGTTTGCCGGAATGTCCCCATAGTCTAGAGGTCAGGACGCGGCCCTTTCAAGGCTGAGACACGAGTTCGATTCTCGTTGGGGGCACCATCTCTCCTTTTTCTCCAAAAAATGCCCCACGATTGAAGGCGTAGCCTCTATCTGCCATGAAGATGCGAAGGTTTTAACGTATAGGCACGTGTAAGCTGGTAGAATAGGAGGTTGGTATAGTTATCACCGAACAAAAGAGGCAAAACGAGGCGATTGGCAGTCGAAGTTTTGCCCAAGAGCAAAGATGGAGAGTGACACCCGCTATGGCAATGTATACACCAACTTATCAGCCGAATGGCAACGAAGTCGCGGTCATCACGACGAGCAAAGGCGTCATCCGCGTCAAGCTCGACGGGGAGGGAGCGCCTATCCACGTCGGCAATTTCGTCGAATTGGCCGATAAAGGGTTCTACAACGGCATCAAGTTCCATCGCTACGTTCCCGGCTTCGTCATCCAAGGAGGAGATCCGCAGACCCGCGACTTCTCCCAAGAGGAGGTGGCGCGCATGGCCAATATGCCGATGAGCCGCTTGGGGACGGGCGGCCCAGGCTACACGATCAAAGAGGAGTTCACCACAAACCCGAACAACTCCCACGAAGATGGCACCCTGGCCATGGCGCGTTCGCAGAATCCGGACTCCGCTGGCTCTCAGTTCTACTTCTGCCTTGGCGAGCAGCATTTCCTTGACCCGAACTACACGGTGTTCGGCCAAACGATCGACGGCCTGGACGTCATCGGCAGCCTGCGGGTGGGCGATGAAATCGAATCGATCGAGATCGAAGGGGAGTCCCGCTGAAACCTCCTTGAGGGGCTGAGTTTGCAAGGCATGGGAGCAAAGGGTGTCGATGAATAACGATCTTTATCAACGTGCTACCTCCCTTTACGAGGCAGGTGACTATCAAGGGGCATTGGGGGTGTTTACCGACTGCCTCCGCGATGTGAGCACGACGATTCGTCCAAGCGAGCGGGCGCGGCTCTATCACATGATAGGAAACTGCCTCGTCAAGCTGAAGAACCCCAACGAGGCGATCTACGCCTATACGCAGGCGACCGCAGACAAAGAGTACGAGGGCGTGCCGACGGTCTACACCAATCTCGGCATGGCCTACGCGTCGCTGCACGATTACGAAAATGCCATCCGCTGCTTCGATGCTGCCGTTGCCGACGATACGGGCGAGACGCCGTACAAAGCCTACATGGGCATGGGTAATGCTCTCATGAAGCTGGGAAAGACCGCGGAGGCGGGCGTGGCGTTTCGCGAGGCGGCGCTTGACGAGGGCAATCCCGACCCCACGAAGGCCCTGCTCAACCTCGGTGTTTGCTTCATGTCACTCAACCGGCCGGCCGATGCCGTCGCCTCCTATGAGTGCGCGTTGCAGTTTCCGATGGAAGCCCAGACGAAGAACCGCCTCTATGCGTCGATGGGGCAGGCGTATGTGGCGAGCGGTCAGATGCATGAGGCGGTGGCGGCCTTTGAGGAGGCCCTGCGCGACAAGACCTACTTTCTCTCCGATTCCGCGAGTGTCGACTATCAGCGCGCCATAGGGGCGGTTTCCACGGGTACTGCCGAAATCCCCCCCGTTCTTCCCCTTGCGGACACCTCGGGGCTCGATGTGGCGGCCGACGGCTCTCCGATGACGAACGATGTGGGCTACGGCCAGGATCCGTCGTCCTATTACTACGATGAGCCCTATGACGAGGCGAACTACCCTGGTTACATCGGCGCTGCGCAGGGAAACGAAGACCTTTTCTTCACGGCGAGCGACGAGGAGATTCAGGAGGTGGCGAAAGGTCTTGCCCGTCAGGATCGCAAGCGCCGCAACGTTGGGTTGAAGATCCTCGTGGTATTCATCGTCATCCTGCTGCTTGCTCTCGCGGCGGCGGTGTTCGCCTATACGCAGGGCTATGGGTATCCGACCCAACAGCAGATGACAGAGGAGCTGTTCGCCGATCCTGCGGTAGCCAAGAGCACCGTTTTCGCGAGCAATCTCGATGAGTCGACCATCGCGACGATGCTCGACCCCGTCGTTGAGGACTCCAACATCACGATCGAGGGCATCGATAAGTCGATGACCACGTCGACCGTCTATGTGCAGGCGCAGACGCCTGAGGGCGGCACCGTCAACTATAAAGTGTCGATGGTGCGCGACTTCATCGGGTGGAAGGTCTCTCAGGTGGAGCTCTTCTTCCCGAGCATGTCGAGCTAAATCGTTTTGTTTCAATGGTATCGCACGACTAAGAGAGGAGCCATTCCATGGCAATCGAGAAGACCTATTCAATGATTAAACCCGACGGCGTGAAGAACGGCCATATCGGCGACATTATCGCGCGGTTTGAGCGCGCGGGGCTTACCATCGAGCGCATGGAGCTTTCCATGGTGACGCCGGAGCAGGCGAAGGCCAATTACGCTGAGCATGAGGGCAAGCCGTTTTATGAGGGTCTGATCAGCTATATCACATCGGGCCCCGTCGTCAAGATGGTCATCTCCGGCGAAGGTGCCGTGGCGAAATGCCGCTCGCTGATGGGTCCGACGAACTGCGCTGAGGCCGCGCCGGGAACCATCCGCGGAGATTTCGGCCTCACGGTCGACCAAAACGTCATCCATGGCTCCGATTCTCCCGAGTCCGCCGCTCGTGAGATCGGCGTCTTCTTCGGTGCATAGCGCGGCACGGGAAAGCGCCTGTGCAGGCGCTCAAGGGAAAATGCGCCTGTGTTACAATTCAGGTTTGAGCTTATGAAGATATAGGTAAGAAGACAGAGTTAACGAGTTACTTGAGGGGCAACCTCTATGGGTTTTTCGGATTGGTTCTCAGGATTGTCAGGTCAAATGGGCGCCGATATGGCAATTGACCTGGGAACGGCAAATACGCTGGTGGCGATCACCGGCGAAGGCATCGTCATCAACGAGCCTTCCGTCGTCGCGATCGAGAAGAGCACGCATCGTGTGCTCGCGGTAGGTCACGAGGCGAAGAACATGATCAACCACACGCCTGATGCATTTTCGGCGGAGCATCCGCTGAAAGACGGCGTGATCGCCGACTACGATGTGACCGAGGCCATGCTCTCGGCCTTCATCAACAAGGCGTCGGAGCGCAAATATCCGTGGCAACCGAAGCCGCGCATCGTGATCTGCATTCCCTGCGGGGCGACGTCGGTGGAAAAGCGCGCGGTTTTCGAAGCGGCGATCCAGGCCGGCGCTCGCCAGGCTTATTTGATCGAAGAGCCCATGGCGGCTGCGATGGGAGCCGACCTTCCCGTGACGGAGCCGACGGGCTCGATGGTCATCGACATCGGCGGCGGCACCACCGAGGTGGCGGTCATCTCTCTCGGCGGCATCGTGACGTCATCGTCGCTGCGTCTCGCGGGCAATCGCATCGACGAGGCGATTGCGGGGCATCTCTGCGATCTTTTGGGCATCAAGATCGGCGAGCGCACCGCCGAGGTCATCAAGATCAAGATCGGCTCGGTCATCCCCTTCGAGGACGGGCGCGAGCGCGACATGATCATTTCGGGACAGGACGTGCAGACCGAGCAACCGCGCGAGGTCACCATCCAATCGGAAGACGTCCGCGCTGCCGTTCAGGCTCCCATCGCGGAAATGGTCGTCCATATCAAGGACACGTTCAAGAAGACAAACCCCGATCTCGCCTCCGACATCATCCAAAACGGCATCTTGCTGACCGGCGGCGGCGGTTTGCTCTCGGGGCTCGATCGCTTTTTGACCGAGCAGCTCGAGATTCCGGTGTGGGTGAGCGAGACGGCGCTCACGAACGTGGTGACCGGCTGCTTGAAGGTACTCGAAACGCCGACGGCGCTCAAGCAAACGCTCATGCGCTCGAAGTAAAGGGCGCCTATCAGCTCTCATGCCGTTCCCGAGTAAACAAACTTCCCAAGCGCCCCTTTCGCGGGTGCTTTTCATCGTATTGCTCATTATCTCCATCATCGTCACGACGCTTTACGTTCGCGAGGGCTCAAACGGCGCACTCCATGCGCTTCAAACCAACGTGCAATCGTTGTTCGCGCCGATCGGGTCGCTTGGCGCACGTGCGGGCGCGGTCGCGGATAGCGCCGGCGAGGCGATTGATAATGCCACGGCCGACGATGCGACGGTCGCTGAGCTGCGCGAGCAAATAGCCCAGCTCACCGAAGCGCTTGTCGAGGCAGAGGAATATCGCTTGGAGAACGAGCGCCTCCGTGAGACGATCGGTCTCATCGACATGTACGACATCGAGGGCGTGATCGGCGAGGTGATCGGGCGCTCCTCCGATGCGTGGAACCAAACGGTCACGCTCAGCGTGGGAAGCGACGCGGGCGTCAAGACGGGGCTCACGGTGATGGGCGGCGCCGGCGTCATCGGGCAGGTGGTCTCCGTTACGCCGCAAACGTCGGTCGTGCGCCTTCTCACCGATCCGCAGTCGGGCGCTGCGGCGCTCATCCAGTCGAATCGCGCTGAAGGAATCGTCCGCGGCTCGCTCGACGGCCTGCTTTATCTGGAGAATGTGGAGGCCGATGTCGTCGTCAACGTCGGCGACGTCGTTTTGACGAGCGGCCTCGGCGGAAGCTATGTGCGCGGCCTCCTTATCGGCGAGGTTGTCCGCGTGGACGGCCAAGTGGGCTCCGCAACGCGGCGTATCATCGTGTCGCCGAACGGGCGGGCGAATCTCATGGAGGAGGCCGTCGTGGTCTTCGATGCGACGACGGGAAATGCCATCTTGAGAGACAACTCGAACGGCGACGGAGGCTCCGCCGGAAACGGCAGCGATCAAAACGACGGGAACGGACAACCCTCCAGCGGCAACGGCGCGGATGGAGGAGAGGGTTCGAACACCGGCGAAGGCGGTGGTGAATGATGGGAAACCGGAACGATCTCCTTGAGACCATCGTCGGTGCGGTGATCGTCGTCGTGCTGCAAATCGTCGTCGCGCCCTACATCGCCATGGGCCCGGCGGTGCCCGACTTCATCGTCGGCTATGTGGTCGCCGTCTGCCTCGCTCGCTCGACGCCTGCCCCTATCCTCGCATTCGTCCTCGGCATGATCGACGGGCTTTTGGGGCAAGGGCCTTTGGGAGCTATGGCGTTTTTGCTGCTCCTCGCTGCTTTTTTCGTGACGCGTGTGTATCTTGCCTTCAATAACGATACGCTATTCATGCCGCTGGTGTTTATCGGCGTCGCCGTCTTGCTCATCGAGGTGTGCTATGGGCTTCTCATGGTGGGGACGTCGGTTTCGGCATCGGTGGGGGATGCGCTGATCTACCGTGCGTTGCCCTGTGCGCTCTACGACTTCGTCGTCAGCGCCATAACGTATGTGATCGCGCTGCGGATATACGGAAGGCCGGAGCGGAGTCCTCATCTGACGCAGCTCCGCTAAGGAGGGAAACGTGCTTTTTGCCGTTTTGGCAGCGATTTGCGCCGCAGTCGCCGTGGTGGGCATCATCGCGGCGATCGCGATATATCGCCAGAAGCGCTCAAATAAGCATATCCATCTGAACCGCGATATGAATCAATTCAAGACCGTCGTCGGCACGACGCCGTTCGACAACCCTTCCGTCGCAAGCAATGTGCGAAACGGGGGCGTGGTCGTCGATGACGGCACCGCGAAGATGAAGCCGAGCGATGGCCTGCGCGGGCGCATTGCGATCCTCGGGGGCTTTGCCGCCGTCGTGTTCGCCGCCCTTGGTGCGAAGCTCTGGAACATGCAGATCATGTCGAACGAAGCCTATGCCTCGCAGGCCGAGCAGAACCTCTACACGACCGTCACGACGCCCGCGGCCCGCGGCATCATCTCGGACGTGAACGGGCTGCCGCTCGTGAAGAACAAGGTGTGCCAAACGGTGCTCGCCGACAGCGACGTCGCCGATGACAACGATGTCACGAGAAAGCTCGCGGCGATCCTCGGGCTTCCGGTGAACATCGTCAAAAAGCGCATCAAAGACACCTCTGCGGGTGCTCAGAGCCAACGGGTGGTGTCGAGCGAGGCGCGCATGCGCGACGTCGCCTACATCGCCGAGCATGCCGAGTCGTTCCCCGGCGTCTCCATCGAAAGCCGCACGATGCGCGAATACCCCTATGGCGCTCTGGCGGCGCACGTTCTCGGATATACGGCACAGCCGACCGAGGAGCAGCTTGCGCAGCAGGCCGAAGGCCGCACGATCGAATCCACCGACGTGGTCGGCCAAGCGGGCATCGAGGTGTATTACGACTCCGTGTTGGCGGGAGATCGCGGCCAGCGCCGCGTGATGGTGGATGCGTCCGGCAATGTGCTCGATGTGATGGACGACATCAAGTCGACACAGGGCTGCGACATCACGCTCACGATCGATGCGCGCGTCCAATATGCGGCGGATGCCCTTCTCGCCCAGACGATCGCCCCCAACGGGACGATCGGCCAAGGAAGGGGCGTGGCCGGCTCGATCGTCGTGCTCGACGTGCGCGATGGCTCGATCGTGGCCATGAGCAGCTATCCCACCTTCGATCCCTCATATTTCACGGGATCGATACCCACGGACATTTGGGAGCTCTATCAGACCGACGAGGCGTTCGCTCCGCTCAACAACCGTGCCATCAACGGCCAATACGCAGCCGCATCCACGTTCAAGGCGTTCACCTCGCTCGCCGGATTGGAGGAGGGCTTCGCGGATTTTCAGAGCACCTGGGTGTGCTCGGGAAGCTGGGACGGATTCGGCACGGGAGATGTGCAGCGATGCCATCTGCATACCGGCCACGGCACACTCGATCTCCATGGCGGCATCGTGAACTCCTGCGACGTCGTGTTCTACGAGATCGCGAAGGCGTTTTTCGATCACGGCCCTGACGGCACGGGCGAGATCAGCGCGACGGCCCTTCAGGAGCAGATAGAGAAGTTCGGCTTCGGAAGCAAGACGGGCATCGATCTGATGGGGGAGAGCGCAGGGCGCGTTCCCACGCCCGAATGGAAGGCCGAGCATTGGCGCAACGTGCCCTCGGAGGCCCAATGGCGCGGCGGTGATTACACGAACATGATCATCGGCCAAGGCGACGTGCTCGTCACGCCCTTGCAGGTGGCCGTTGCCTACGGCGCGGTGGCGACGGGCAAGCTGATGAAGCCCCATCTGCTGAAGGAGGTTCACAACGCCGAGGGCGAGGTGGTGGTGACCGTTGAGCCCGAGGTCGTCTCCGAGCCCGACGTGAAACCCGAGTATCTCGAATATGTGCGCGATGCGCTTCATGGCATGGTGCGGGCAAACAGCTCGATCGCCAGCATGGTAGACGGCTTCGGAATCGATGCGGCGGGTAAATCGGGAACCGCTGAGAACTATGGGCACAACGACAACGCCTGGTTCGTCACCTATGCGCCCTTCGACGATCCGCACTATGTTGTGGCCTGCGTCATTGAGGAGGGCGGCGGCGGTTCGGCGGTGGCGGCGCCGCTCGCGGTGCAGATACTGAACGCGGCGATCAAGGCCGAGGCGGGTACGCTCGATACGACGCCCGCGAAGCTCCCCGGCTCCACGGGCAAATCGGTTCCGCTCTCCTATCAATCGGCCTCCGCGCGCGATGACTGACCGATTGGGGCACTGTCAAGCATGTCCGAGCTTCCCCAGATAACAACGCTTCGCGCTGCCCATTCGATCCAATCGACGCAGCCGCGCGGCCGTCGCCGTTTCCGTTTCAATCCGGTGCTTTTCGTCGTCGTGGCGCTCTTGGCGGCCTATGGCCTGCTCATCTGCTGGTCGGCGACGACGAGCGATCCCGATTACAGCTTCTCCCGTCAGGCCCTCTGTGTGGCCGCGGGGGCCGTCATCATGGTGGCCATGTGGCATTTCGACTACCAGCGCCTTGCCAATATGCATATGCCGTTTCTCATCGTCACGGTCGTGCTCATCCTCTCACCGCATTTGCCCGTCATCGGGGTCGAGCGCATGGGCGCCCAATCGTGGATCAACGTGGGCATGCAGTTGCAGCCGGGCGAGTTCGCGAAGGTGACGCTCGTCATATTTGCCGCGAGCCTCGTGGCGCGCTATGGCGGCGTGCTGGATGATGTGCGCGAATATTTGAAGTGCCTCGTGCTGCTCGTCATCCCGTTTCTCTGCATCATGACGCAGCCCGACTTGGGAACGGGGCTCGTGTATCTCATCATCGCCGCGTCGGTGCTGATCGTGGGAGGCGCGAAGGCGCGCTATCTGGTGGGGACCCTCCTCGCCGGCATCGGGCTCGTGGCCCTGCTTCTCTTCATTGACGAGTTCTTCCTGAAGTATCAGACGGCTTCAGGCGATTGGGAGTATCGCATTCTCAAGCAGTACCAGCGTGACCGCCTGCTGGTGTTCCTCGACCCCGAGGCCGATCTCGCGGGCGACGGCTATAACCTCGCGCAGGCGAAGATCGCCATCGGCTCGGGTGGGCTGTTCGGCAAAGGGCTGATGAACGGCACGCAGTCGGCCTACCATCTACCCGAGGCGCCGACGGACTTCGTGTTCTGCATTCTTGCGGAGGAACTCGGCTTTGTGGGCTCGATGGTCCTCATCGGCCTCTACATCGCGCTCATGGTCGTGATCTTTCGCATCGCCCGCCGCTCGGTGGATCTTTTCGGCACGCTCATCGTGTCGGCGATCATCGGCATGTGGCTCTTCCAGATTCTTGAGAACATCGGGATGACAGTGGGGCTCATGCCAATCACCGGCATACCGTTGCCGTTTGTGAGCTACGGATCGTCGTTTATGATAGTAAACTTCATCATGCTCGGTTTAATCGGGTCAGTGTGGGCGCAAAGCGCGATGACAGGAAAGAAGGGCGGATATGCAACTCCCCGTTGATATTCCGAAGGTCTTGAAGGCGGCAACCGACATCAATGCGGCGCTCGAGACGCCTATCGCGGTGAGCGTCTACCTTGACGAGAGCGCTCCGGGCGACGTGGTGGGCCTTGTGCGCGCCGCTTTCGCGAGCAAGGGCGCTCAGGTGCGTATGACGGTGGAATACCTCGGCGAGGGCCCCCTGCGCGCCCATGAGGGCGACGACATGGCGGTCATCGTCGCGGGTCTTCGCGAAAACATCGGCGCTCAGGCGGCGGCGTTGCGCGCGGCGGGCGTGCCGGTGATGATCGTCACCACGCTGCCGTCGCTTGTCTCCGATATGGCAGAGGCGTTCGGCAATCCGATTCCCGATGGCGATCTCGTGACGCCGGTGGCCGTTCCCTCGTTTATCCAAAAGACCGCGAAGCAAGTGGGCGAGAAGATCAACGGCGCTTTGGCGAACGTGGGGAGGAAAGGCGACGCCTCAAATGCGAAGGCGGCGGAGGAAAACAGCGCTGTGCCGGAGGAGGAGCCCTTCGCCTTAGACGAAGAGCGTGCGCAGGCCCTTGAGCTGCGCATGGGGCAGTGGGTCATCGCCACCTGCGCGAAGAAGAAGCTCGCCTTCTCGCTCGCTTTTCCCTTCGTCCGGAAGCCGTTGGCGCTCGATTCGGTGAATACGACTTCGGCGGAGAACGCCGCCATCGGCTTTGTGACGTTCATCCCCGGCGCCGATCTCCCCATCATGACGCTCAACCAGATGAAGATGCTGCTGCAGATCGCCGCGGGCTATGGTGAGCCCATGGGCGTCGCGCGGGCGAAGGAGCTCGCCTGCGTGGTGGGCGGGGCCTTCGCCTGCCGTGCGGTGGCACGGCAAGCGGTCGCCATCGTGCCGGCGCTCGGCTGGGCGATCAAGGCGGCGGTCGGCTACGGCGGCACCCAGGCGATGGGCCATGCCGCCATCGAATACTTCGAGGCGGGCGGCGACATCACGGGGTTTGCCCATGTGGTGGAGCGCGCACGCGACGAGGTGATCGAGAAGGCCGCGGAGGCGGAAAAATCGCCCCTCGGCCAGCGGATCGTCGGCTCGGTGAAAAATGCCATGAGCCAGGCGGCGTCGTCGGCGAAGAACGCGGCGTCGGCGCGTCTTGGGCAATAGAAGGCAAGGCGTTTTCTTGGCTGCGCAGAAGAAGGCGCTCTCAACGGCGCTCCCCAGCGTTTGGAACAAACTCGAGCCGCTCTTGCGGCGCATCGAGCGTCCCTCGCGCTATATCGACCATGAATGGGGAAGCGTGCGCAAATCCGACGCCGACTTCCACTTTTGCATGGTCTATCCCGACACCTACGAGCTCGGGCAGCCGAATCAGGCGCTTCGCATCCTCGTCAACGCGGTGAATGCGACAGAGGGCCTCGCCGCCGAGCGGGCGTTCCTTCCAGCAGTAGATCTCATCGAGCTCATGAGGGAAGAGGGCCTGCCGCTTTTCTCCGTGGAAAGCTGCGCTCCGCTTTCGTCCTTCGACGCCATCGGCATCACGCTGCCCCATGAGCTCGCGGCCACCAACGTGCTGGAGGTGCTCGACCTTGCGGGGATTCCGCTGCATGCCAGCGAGCGCGCAGAAGACGATCCTTTCGTCATCGGCGGAGGCCCCTGTGCCTACAACCCCGAGCCCTATGCGCCCTTTTTCGACGTCATCTCCGTCGGCGAAGGAGAGGAGGCCACGCCGGAGCTGCTCTGCGTGATTCGCCGGATGAGGCGAGCGGGCGCGAACCGGCAGAAAATACTTCGCGAAGCGGCGAAGCTTACGGGAAGCTATGTGCCCTCGCTCTATCGCTGGCGATGCGAAGGGGAGGCGCAGGAGCGTGGCTCATGGATCGAGCCGCTCTATGAGGGGCTTCCGACGAGGATTGAAAAGCGCATCTTCGAGGGCTTCGCCGAAAGCAGCGCGTGGGAGCCGGCGGTCGTCCCCTTTACCGAGGCCGTGCACGACCGATTGAATGTTGAGATTCTGCGGGGCTGTGCCCGCGGGTGCCGTTTCTGCCAAGCGGGGATGATCTACCGTCCGGTGCGTGAGCGGTCGGCCGACAATATCGTGAACAGCGTTTTGCGCGGGCTTGCCGAGACGGGCTACGATGAGGTGAGCCTCACCTCGCTCTCGTCAACCGATCATTCGCAAATAGCCGAGATCCTTTCGCGCTTGAACGCCGCGCTGGCGGGAACCGGCGTGCGGGTGTCCATCCCCTCGCAGCGCCTCGATTCCTTCGGCGTTTCGATGGCCGAGCTCGTCGCGGGGCAGAAGAAGGGCGGACTCACGTTTGCACCCGAAGCGGGAACGCAGCGCCTGCGCGACGTGATCAATAAGAATGTGACGGAAGACGATCTCTTCGGCGCGATCGACGCGGCGTTCGCGGCGGGATGGCGCCGATGCAAGCTCTATTTCATGATCGGCCTTCCCACCGAAACCGATGAGGACGTGAAGGGCATCGCCTCGCTCGCGCAGCGCGCCTACGATCGTGCGTGGGCCGCGGCGGGGCCTGAGGCGCGGGGAAGCGTGAAGGTGAGCATATCGTGTGCCGTCTTCGTGCCGAAGGCGCAGACGCCCTTCCAATGGGACGGGCAAATCGGCCCTGAAGAGGCGCTTCGACGCGTGAACCTCCTGAGCCATTCCATCAAATACAAGGCGATCGATGTGCATTGGCACGATCCGAAGACCTCCTTCGTCGAGGCGGTGATGAGCCGCGGCGGCAGGGAGGTGGCAGCTGTTGTAGAGGGCGCGTGGCGGCGCGGCGCGCGCTTCGATGCATGGACGGAACACTTCAACGAGCAGGCGTGGCGCGATGCTTCAGCAGAGCAGGGCGTCGATCCCGAAGCATGCGCCCAGACGACCTACGACGTGGGCTACATCATGCCGTGGTCGCACATATCCTCCGGCGTCTCGCAGGCGTTCCTCGCACGTGAACGAAAGCGCGCCGAGGAAGGTGTGACGATGCCCGATTGCACCTTTGAGCGCTGCACGGGATGCGGCGTGTGCAAAGGCGACGTGGCGAACATGTTGGCTGCGCCCCGAGGAGCGAACCATGGCTGATCCGCTTCTTTTCCGCTTGCGTGTGACCTACGGCAAAACCGGACGGCTCGCCCTGCTCTCCCATCTCGAGATCACGCATGCCCTCGAGCGCGCGGTGCGCCGAGCCGGACTGCCCTTCGCCGTCACACAGGGCTTCTCGCCCCATATGCGCATCGCGTTCGGCTCGGCATTGCCTGTCGGCGTCGGCGGCGTGGCGGAGATCTTCGACATATTCCTCGCGCGCAATGTGAACCCCGCCGATGTGCTCGATGCGCTTCAAAGCGCCAGCGTGGAAGAGCTCTACCCAACGGCGGCGAAGCTCATCTCACCGCGTGCCCCTGCGGCGTCGGTGGCATTTCCCTATTCCACGTATGAAGCAGAGCTTTCCGTGCGCGTCACAGCGCTTGCCGTTCCTCGTACGGTAACGGTGAGGCGCAAGAAAAAGGAAAAGGAGCTTATCGTGGCGGACTTTCTCGCGGATGGCCCAACGTGTGAGACGACGGGAGCCGGTTACGCGGTGCGCTTCACACTGCAAGCGAAAGAGGACGGCTCGCTTCGGCCCGATGTGCTCATCAATGCCTGCCTTGCGGAAAGCGGCTTGGATGAAACGGCGCTTATGGGTCTCACGCGCGTTGCGCAAACGGCTCGGCTCGTCCATTGACGACCACTGACGCCCATCGATCGAGCTTTTCGGAAAAGCTTCCGTTATTTCATAGATGCCATCGCGGCAGGGATGTCGATGCTCTGGGGACAGCGCTTGGCACACGCCCCGCATGCGATGCAATCGCTCGGCCCCGATTTCGCATTCATGAGCTTTCCACCGCGCAGCGGCTCCATCACGATGACGGGAATGCCGCGGTGCGTCAGCGCCTCGTACTGCTCTTTGGCGCTTTTCGCCACCCAATCGAAGTAGTTGATTTGCAGCTGCCCGAAATCCCATGCGTGGTGGTCGGCGAAGGTTCTGAGGTTTTGCGTGTTGCAGTGCGCGGAGAACCCGAGCTTGCCGATGCGGCCCGTTTGCGGAAGCCGCATGTTTCCCATGCCGAGGTAAGAGATTTCCATGCAGCCGATTTCCCGTTGCTCCATGATGCCCTCCATCGTTCGCCGTTCAAGGCCGATTATGAGCGTGTGCCGTGCAAATTCGATAAATTGCATAAGGAAGCCACAATCAAACGCTTGCCTAAAGCGTTGGGTTTGCTATACTAAGCAGGCTGCGAAACGGGGTGTTAGCTCAGTTGGTTAGAGCGCCGGCCTGTCACGTCGGAGGTCGCGAGTTCAAGTCTCGTACATCCCGCCATCGAAACTTCAAAGCTGCCGAATCCGGTGGCTTTTTTGTTATGTGCCGTGGTCCTGCGAAAAACATGTCGCAGGACAGTGCTTAAAAGTTCCGAAAATTGTCGCAAGATGGGAGTATAATCTCTCAAAATTTGTCGCGAAAAGGGGGAGTAGCGCCTCGGGCCCGGCGCTGCCATAACGAGATTATCGCGAGCTTTAGAGCATTGCGAGAGCAGCGGCAGGGCTCCCAAAAGAAGAAGCGGCAGCTCAGATCGGCGATCGTTTCGAGGTTGCCTGATAGGCAAGGTGCATTTTTTGTTTGCCTAAGCTTGTTGCTCCGATTTCAGAATGCAAGATTCTTGTCACAAATCGAAGTTGGATTTCGTTATATAGGGTGAATCGCGATTCATCGGAATTTCGATGAAAGGAGGTATGCCCTTGTCTTGTGGAACGCAAGGTGAAGTCGTTGAGCGCCTGTTCGCGCTCTGTGAGCAGCAGATGTATCGCATCGCCTTCGCCATCTTGAAGGACGAAGGTCAGGCGGAAGACGCCGTGATGGCCGCCTTCGAGCGCATCGTCCGCCAAAAGGGGATTCCCCGCAACCCTTATTCTGCCAATGCCCAGCATCTGCTCACCGTCATGGTGCGCCAATGCGCGATCGACATCTACCGGAAGAACGCGAAGGAGCGCGAACGTGTCTCGATGCTTCCCGATGCCGAGGCCCTAGCCGATCAGCAGCGGTCGGAAAGCTCAATGATGGATGCCGATGCGCTGGGGGCGGGAGTCGCGAGCTCCACCACCGCAGATGAGATGATCGCCGAGCTGCCCATGCCCTATCGAGACGTGCTCCATGATCGATTCGTTGAGGAGCGCACGACCCGAGAGACAGCCGAGCATCTCGGCATCAGCGAGGCGAACGTGCGGAAGCGCCAGCAGCGCGCACTCGACATGTTACGTCGGAATGGAACGAGAGGAGATGGATATGAACCCCAATATTGCAGCTAACGGCCAAGGAGGCGGCGCAACGCCTGAAGTGCACCAGTTTTCGCGAGCGTATGAGCAGCGGAAGAGGGCGCTCATCGCCGAGGTGGCCAAAAACGAGCAGGCGCGTGCGAGCACGAGCGCAAATGCGAGGAGAAAGCTGAGCGCGCAATGGTCGGTGAAATCCCGCCTCCCTGCATTGCGCCATGCTCCCATCAGGGTCGCCGCCGCGGTTGCCGTCCTGTGCATCGCCATGCCGGTCGCGGGGTATGCGATAGCCAACCACGAGGCCATCTTCGACGGCATGTTCGGAAACGGCACGCGAGAGGACCATCCCGCGCAAACGTATGCCTTCGAGAAGGGGGACGGAACCGAGCACGCTGGCATCGTTCCCGTCCGCGAGTTCGCCGACGTCGATCCGCAGACGGCGGAGCTGCTGCTCGGCGACGCCCTCTCCGACACGCCGCAGACCATTCAGGCCGGTGCCCATGAGCTCACCGTCACGTCGGTCGTCCGGTCGGAGAACCAGATGGCGGTGGCGTTCACCCTCAAAGACGACCCGGAGCACCCGACGTTCCAAAGCGACGAGCGCGACTACACCAAGGGGGTCTGGTTCGCCGACGATGCGACGATGACCTTCTTCTATTCGACCACTGGGGGAGCTGTCGATTCTTCCTTTGAAACGTCGCCAAACTCCGGCTATCTGCCCAAAGGTCAGCCAGGTGGCCTCTCCGGAACCCACATCGGCCACGCTATCTACATCGATCCCGAGCAGAGCACAGACACGAAGCTTTATTGCTATGACTACCTCGTGTTTCCCGAGGGCATCCCCGGGGGCGAAGACGTGATGCTGACCGCAGCCTGGTATGAGGGCACGGACAGGGAAAGCTATCAGACCGCGACCATCTCGCTCACAACGCCCCGTGTCGTGCCAGCGAAGACATTCGCATCCGAAAGCGGTGCCCAGATGCAGATCTCGCCAATCGGGCTCACGGTGGGATGCGAAGGGCAATTTGAAGACATCGACAACCTGACGGTGCATTACAAAGACGGGAGCAGCTATCGCGTCTGGGGCAGCGATGGCTCGTCGGAGGACGCTGATGTCGAGGGCACATGGGCCAAGGTGAACAACGCGATGTATGCACTCGGGGTCGAGGGGGAGCAAGCGTCGTCTGACGGACGAGGGCTGTGGGGCTGTGCGTTCAATCGTCTGGTCGACCCCGAAGCGGTCGAGAGCGTTGAAGTAGCTTTCAGCCAATCAGGAACGATCGTGTTCCAGTAAGCAAGTGCTTAGAGGCCTCACGCTCTCATATCTTCTAGAAAGCAACTGTTCCGGCAGTTGCTCTCGGAGTTTGGGAAAAAGGCCGAATCAGTTGTCAGCGCAGGTCGCTCAACAACCGATCTGCGCTTTCTCATCAAATCAATTCGGCACTTGTAAGTGCCGAATTACGAGCAGTTGCTATCAGTGCTGATTTTGAGATCGGCTTTTCCTATCGCTGAGGATTACCCGAAAAGTCTTACCTATTGAACAAATTTGCTCGATAGAAGAGGGTGTTAGCGAGCTATCAGCAATACAATCTCAATTCGTTGAGCGGGTTGGATGCGTTCGTCAATAAGTTTCCCAAGAGCCGTATGCTGGTCATTGGCGATGCAAGCAAATCGCTCGAAGATTTCCTTGTCGGCAGGATCGATTTATTCTGACACTCATAACCGCGAGATCTGTGGTACTGTCTGGTTCATTAAGCATGTACAAACTCCGTCGCAAGAACGCGTGAAAAGAGAATTGGGCTTTTATTATAAAAACTAACAACTTGTTCGGCAGTGTTGAGAACATCATGCAGGGGGTAATAAAATGAAAGAGCGCGACCTAGAGTTGCTTAAAATCAGATTACAAGAAATTAAAGAAATGGGCCTGGTCAGAAATCAACGTCCCGGTAACGCCGGTGGTGTAGGCAATACACTAGAGGATCTTCTTGATGTTGCAGAAAACAACCTTCAGTTACCGGATTTTGGTGATTGGGAGTTGAAAAGTCGGCGAGCCGAGACAGGATCATTATTGACATTATTCCATAGTGAACCAAAGCCTCGTAATGCACGAATAGTTTCACAGATTCTTCTTCCACTTTATGGGTGGCCACATCAAGATGCGGGGACTCTTTATACTATAAACGAAAAAAGTTTTCGCCAAACCATAAACGCCATCTCTTGTAGCGACCGCGGATTTAGGGTCAATGTTGATCGGAACGCTGAACGTATTTTTATTTCCTTTGACTATCACATGATTGATGATCGCCATGATGAGTGGCGCAGATTTATAAGGGAAGGTGTGGGTACAGGCGATATTGATCCGAATCCCTATTGGACCTTTGCTGACATTTCTCAAAAGTTGAGCACAAAAATCAAGAATCTTATGTATGTGATAGCTGAGACACGGCATATTTCTGGCCATGAATGCTTCAAGTATAACGAAATCGAAACCCATGTTGATCCCACTCTGGAGAGATTTCTGGACCTTATCGAGGCTGGAGCGATTTACGTAGATTTTGATGCACGTACAGGGCATAATCATGGAACCAGATTTTTCGGGATATGATGCCCGTTTTCCAAGAAAAAGCACACATCCTTATAAATATCACCGATGCTTGGATTGATGGAAAACGGGTACCTTTACATATCAATATCATCAATGCGATGTGTGCTGCAGGGTATGAATTTAGAAACACTATTATTTGGGATCGACGCAATCTGGTGAACAGAATTGGAATATTCGGTTGGCCGAGCAGTTATATAACGATGGGAACAACTTTTGAATACATTCTTGACTTTACGCTCCCCGCTCCGTCAAAGAAGACTCACGATAAATTAAAAGAACATTAAGCCATTTCACCAAGAAGCCAGCCGATAAGGTTAATGCCGCGAATCCCGTTTCTCTTTCGCTGGAACTCATCGAGTGAAAGAGCGAATTTCGGATAGTTGTCGTTGGCCATTTCCAAGGTGGAAAACCTTCTTTCAATCATAGCATCCGATGCAAGCAAGTATGCTACTTGGTAGTATTCCCGCTCGCCAGCTTTTTCCGCAATAAATCAATTCCACGATCATCGACCTTTCCGACTGAACTGATACGCGGTAACCTCTTCGCAGAAGCTCAACGAAAACGATATTCTCAAGAATCTGATCGATTGCATCGGCATTGGAAAAGCCGCGTGCATTTGCTTGATACCGTAACATGCATATCCATGTTGTAGTCGAACATGAACGAACGAAACGCTCCATTTATTTTTTGTCGAGCACTTGGCTTGTGCCATGTCGAGAGTTTCCCCAAATGGCCGTTTCTTGTTCTTAGGCCTCCCATGTGCGATTTCCGGGATTCATGCTGCTAAGATGTCCCCGCCGTTTTCAAAGGAGCTGATAGAACGATGGATTTTCTGGACTCAAATTTCTTCGAAATGCTGTTCCTCATTTGCTTCGGGGTTTCGTGGCCGATCAATATCGTGAAAGCGGTGCGCTCAAGGACAGCCCGAGGGGTGAGCCTCGGCTTTCTTGTCCTCATATTCATGGGCTATGTGTTCGGCATTATCGCCAAGCTTCTCGAAGAGACGCTGTCCTATACGCTCGCCCTCTATGTGATCAATATCGCGATGGTGGCTGTGTGCATCGTCCTCTACTTCATCAACCGTCATCACGACGCCCAAGCCGCATCGAGCAAGGCGTTGGCTTAACATGTAGGCGTTAGCCGAGGAGCGCCCTTTCCCACTCGGGCTCTTTGAAGCCGAAGAAGGCAATTGGCTCACCTTGGGCATTTACGCCGACCAAGACGGGTCGCTTGACGAGCATGCCGTCGGTAGACAGCAGCCGATAACAATCCCCATCGCTCATGCCGGCATCCAGCTGGGCTTTCACATCAAGCTCGCGATATTTCATGCCGCTTGTGTTGAAGAGCCTCCGAATGGGCAGCCCGCTTACGGCATGCCACTCTTCGAGTTCGTCTTCGGTGGGATTTTCCTGCGAGATATCGCGGAACGTATAGGGGATCGAATGCTCATCGAGCCATTTCTGCGCCTTATGGCACGTTGTGCAACGGGGATAGCATACAAACAGCAGCGGTTTCATGATCTTTCACCTTTCGGACTGGGTTAACGCTGGTCAAACACTCGGATATATTTTCATCGAGCGTATCTTAGCCGATTCTTCGGCTGTGCCAACGTCGCTGTAACCAGCAGATCGGAAACGGCAAGGGGGAGTTTGCGAAAGTTTGTCCGAAAACTGGCAGAGGGATCACCCAAGAACAGGGAAGTGCGAAGAACCGCGTTTGCGAGATGACGTATCATAAGCAAAGATATGCGAGAGAAGGAGCATTGAACATGTCGCATGAGGTTTTCGACGATCAAACATCAAAGGCTCATCTTGAGGAAAGTGGCGGCATGTCCGCTCCTGAACAAGAACCTGAGCAGGACGCTATCGAGGAAGATGCCTATGAGGCTATTGAGAGTGCGTTGGCGAGCCATCATCATGCGCAGATTCTCGAACATCTGCACCGGCGCAATGCGGGGTATGCAGCCGGTGATGTTCATCAAGGCGATCTCTCGCGTGACACGCGCCTGAAAACCGCCAAACATGGGCAGAATCCCTATGCGGTCATCGTCACCTGCTCCGATTCGCGCGTGCCACCTGAGCACATCTTCCATGCGGGCATCGGAGAGCTCTTCGTCATTCGCACGGCTGGCAACGTTGTCGGGGATTTCGAGCTCGGCAGCATCGAATATTCCGTCGACCATTTGAAATCCAACCTCATCATCGTGTTGGGCCATACGGGCTGCGGTGCCGTCGAGGCGGCGCTTGGCGGGGGAGCGCATGGTTTCACAAAAACGATCACCGATGAGATTCGCGCTTGCCTTCCGGAAAGCTGCGGTGCCGCGGAAGCCGAACGCCTCAACGTGCTGAACAGCATGGCGCGCATCCGTTCGAGTGAGCTGCTGCGCGAGCTTGAGGATCAGGACGCCATTGCGATCGTGGGCGGGATTTACGACCTCGCAAGTGGCGAAGTGACCTTCTTGGGGGAATAACTCTGCCTGAACGATGCCGGCGTCGCTTTTATCAAGATGGATACGTCGTGCGCTTCGTGAGTGCTCGCTCGTTGGATATTGCCTATCATGAAGCCATATAAGGAGAGAACCTTGTCGCTACGCGATGTTTTCGGTTTTCTGCGCGCTGACGAAGCGATTGAAAAGAACAAGGAGCACCCTATGGCAAAAATTGTTGTGAGCGACACGGATTTCGGTGATTCGCTGTTCGAGAAGAAGATGGTAGAGGCGGCAGGCATTGACTTTGAGGCCATCAATTGCGAAGGCGATAGAAAGCCAGAAGAGCTCATCGAGAACCTCCGTGATGCCGATGGGGCCATCACCTCGTATGGGGACTATGACGCTGCGGTGTTCGCCGCATTGCCCAATCTGAAAGTCGTCAGCAAGACGGGGACGGGCGTCGATAATATCGATGTGGGGGCTGCCACGAAAAACGGCACGATGGTCTGCAATGTGCCCGGCTATGGGACGGAGGTCGTCTCCGATCATGCGATAACGCTCGCGCTCTGCGTTTTGCGTCGCATAAACGAGATGGATTCCGATATGCGTAACGGAATATGGAATTTTCAGAAGTGCCGGCCGCTTGGGCAGGTGCGGGGGAGAACGTTCGGCGTCGTGGGCTACGGCCATATCGGTCGCGCGGTGGCGCGAAAGGCCAACGGCCTCGGATTTCGGGTGGTTGTCTAGGATCGTTCGGGCAAGCCGGGGCGCAGCACGCCCGAGGGATTTGCCTACGTGAGCCTCGACGATCTTTTCGCGGAATCAGACGTCGTGAGCTTCCACACGGCGCTCACGCCCGAGACGCATCATCTGCTGGATGCGAACCGCCTCAGCATGATGAAGCCCACCGCTGTGGTGATTAACACTTCGCGCGGCGCGGTGGTTGACACTGACGCCGTGGCAGAGGCGCTGCGCGCGAATAAGCTGTGGGGCGCGGGCATCGATGTGTTTGAAGACGAGCCGGTTGACCCCAATGCGCCGATATGCAAGGCACCGCATATGGTATTGACGCCGCATGCCGCCTATTGGTCTGAGGAATCGGCCATCGAGCTGCGCACCCGTGCGACGCAAAATGCCATCGATGTGGTGCTGGGTAGAAAGCCCGAGAACTGCGTAAACGCGGAGGCGCTTGATTCGGCGAAGTAAGCTCTCGAAGGCGCTCATACCGCGAATGTAACGCGTCGTAGCGGATTCTCGTCGCATTTGGTCTTCGGTTTCCGCCGCGCCATGGTCAATACCGATATCGGTTTCCGCCATAAAATGGCTATTCCCGATGTCGGTTTCCGCCATTCAACCGTCAATGCTGCTATCGGGATTACCTGTCGACCACTGTGTCAAGTGCTTCCCGTGCTGTCATTTTCGGAATGAACGAGCGCTCGAAAGCCTTTATGTCGTAGGAGATGATCGCATCCACCTGAAGGGCCTCGGCAGCCGCACGAATGAGACCGTCCTCATAATCGGGCTCGGAGGAGTTAAGCGATTCAAAGACAAAAGGCCCCGTTAAGTCCACCAAATCGAAGACTTCGGCAATGTCGCGAACCGAAGCGCGTGCGATCTTCTCGGAGGTGTAGTGGCGTCGCAAAGAATAATACACGTCGTTTAGAGAAGAGGTGAGGGCATACACCGAGGCGTTTTGCAAGAAGGCCTCGCGTAGCAAGTGTGTGATGCTCTCGTGCTCTGGCGCATCTTTGTAGACCCAATACACCAGCGCATTTGTGTCAAAGAGAAACGATGCCATCTGTTTGTGCATCTTTTCCGGTTTTGATAAGCTCTTCTGCTGTCATTCCCTCTGGCCAGCGGTTAAGTGCCGCGCGAGAGGCGATTCGACGTTCAGCTGATTCAAGCCTCGATAGCCTATCTTCGCATTCATCAACATAAGCGGTGATGGTGACAACGCCTTTGCGAGGAGAGGCAAGGCGAACAATGGAGTCGCTACCTAGGCAGGCTTGCTCTCGTAAAGTTTTGGGAAGCAACACTGCCATGCTATTGCCAACTTTGGTAAGAGTGGTTGTGGTCATACGGCACCCTTTCGACGGGCAAAGTTTAACACGTTATAACGCAATGAACAATTAGCAAAGTGCCGCAGAAGTAGAGATGTTGTTTTTTGCGTTAGCTTCTCGCGTCGACGAGATCGATGAGCTGCTGCTTTGAATGGATATGCAATTTCCGATAGATGCTTTTCACGTGCTCACGAACGGTGTTTTCAGAAACAAAAAGCCGCTTGGCAATACTTGCTCGCGTATGGCCTTGTGCGAGATAGAAAAACACTTCCGACTCGCGTGCTGAAAGTTTGTTGCGCGTTGCTATTTGCTGGCAACGCTCTTCAAGCGTTCGCACTGGCTCAGCTGATGACGCATTCTTCTTGAACTGATCAACGACTTGGTTTTCTTTACCGGCAACATTCGCATCGGTATTATTGCTGTCGACATCAACCGGATCGCCGCTATCTTCAAGGCTTAGCACAACCCGATTGCTCAGCAAGAGCATGGCACCCACGACCACCAAAACCGCCACGAGAACAATTGTGTTCATTAGCTGTTGTGAGCCGTCTCCTGCTAAAGGAACAATGTTCTGACCGGTAAAAATCCCTGCTGCATAGCCGCATGACAAGATTGCCCATGCTGAAGGAAATGCAAGCGGCAGTGAGACTATGTGATGGCGGTCTATTTCCAAAAGAATCAGAAAGATACAAAGCCTTAAAAGCGACCATGAAAAGATGGTGAGACAAAGCCAAAGATCAGCGAGGTTGAGAAATACGATGTTCAGCAAAATGACAACTACCAAGCACGGTGCAAATACTCGCAAAAGAGTGAGTGCTTCAATGTGCCTCCTACTAAAAGTGTTGCCCAAGTAAAGCGAAACTAACAATATGAAAGATACCGAAATCGATGCTATGCCAATATTCTGGTTGAGTACGCGCATCGATTCTTCGGTGCAAACGTCAGCCGTCGTGCCGGCTACAATGCCTAATGCGAAAGCGGAGAGCACTACACCGATGCCCATCTTGATGAATTCACGTGTGTGTTGAGGGCGCACCAAAATAGGCTTCGAATCGAGATTGGCTGAGCGCATTGATAGAAGATAGCACAACCATGACCCGGTTCCATAGATGCTAATGAGTACAGGGATGGTAAAATATCCCGAATTCATGGCGGCAAGATCAAGAACGCTGGCGACGAAAAAGGCCAAACCCACCGACATAAGCGTGGTTTGCGTTGAAAGGCCTTGAAACGCTGTCGCCCACACATAAAGCACCGTTGCGGTGGAGAATCCCATAACTCCCGATGCAAGATAGATGCCCCATAGAGGAAGCAATGATTGCGCTACGAGAACATCGGCTATGACGGCGGCGATGGTGGCTATGAATGAAAGCCCAATGCACCATGCCGGAGAAAATGTTGCGCGGTCGCGTGTGTAGCTGAGCCAACAGAACGCCAGTAAGAACGCAGCGCCGAGATGCCCAATAAAAACCGGCGACACAATCTGTCCGGAGGAGCTTGGGAATAAGAAGGCAAAAGCGGCGTTTTGCCACACCGAAAAGAATGCAAAACCAAGCGTCCTCAGGTTCAGACAGTCCTTAAAGGTTCCTATTGCGGTACTCGAAGACGCGGGGAGGGTGGTTTTCGCTGGAGCGGAACGCATAAATCTCCTTTCTGTACGCAGTATAAGGCAAAATCACCCGTTTGTGGTTATGCGATCACTGATAGGGTGAGCACCGTTGGAACCGTCTGAAGTTGCATGAATCCTCTTCAAACGGTTTCAGGAAGAAGAGAAATCGTGTCATCAAAAAGCAAAGACCAGCTAAATGATGTCAAGGGGCTTCCGAGGCATTTTTAGATAGTACTTTGACAGATGAATATGGGATAA
>CANQRF010000018.1 GCA_947626195.1 uncultured Eggerthellaceae bacterium | reverse complement strand
CTGAGCGCCTTCGCCATCTCGCCGTCTACGACCTTGGCGATCTCTGCGTCCACCTTGGCGATCTCTGCGTCCATCATATCTATCAGCGAGGCGATGTGGGAGAGCTCGAAGGCAAGGGCACCTGCCCCGAGGCGGGCCCCCACCGATGACCTGGCGGCCCTTTTGACTTCCTCGGCCTTCTTCCGCCCATAGTGCCCGCGGCTCGCCTCCGACACCACCTTGGTCAGCGTGCGGATGTCGGTTCCGGCGATGCGCTCAGGAGACCCGAACCTCTGCAGTATGGCGCGGCTGGTCGCGGAGTGCCTGGAGCCGAAGCAGCCCTCGAGCTCGGGAAAGACCCGGTCTGCGGCGGCGGTGGCGCGGTTTTTGAGCGATGTGCGCTCGGAGACGAGGTGCGCCCTGTAGCGGGTGAGGATCTTCGCGCTCTCGGCCACCTCGGGGGCCACCGCCGTCGGCCTGAGGTTCTTGAAGCGGGCATACTCCGCGATGATGAGCGCGTCGATTGTGTCGGTCTTTGTCTTGCGCACCGAATCCGCCTTGCGGAACGCATCGGTCATCACGGGGTTCACGACTGCCACCGGCCATCCGCGGTCGTCTAAAAACGACCAGAGCGCCAGCCAGTAGTGGCCGGTGGACTCCATGGCGATGATGCAGTCGTCGGGGTCGGCCTCAAGCTCGCAGAAGCGCTTGAGCAAGGAGGCGAACCCCCGCTCGTCGTTCGTGAACTCGAAGGCCTTGCCGTGGGGAGTGCCGTCGGCAAGCCTTGCGGCCGCGACGTGGGCGTTTTTGGCGATGTCGATTCCGATGTATTGCAAGGCGCATCTCCCTTCGCTCGGATACGGGGCATGGGGCGAAGGTCCTCCTCCCGTGCCCGCGGCACGCAGCCTCGTTGGAAATGCGACCCCTGCGGTCATCCAGCCCTATTCGCGTCAAGCCGCGGGCCGGAGGCGCAATCCTTTGCGACAGAGCCGTACTCTAGGAGTGAAACTGCGCCCTCCGCCCATGGTGCGTCCTTTATCCCATATTCGATGCTTGAGGTAAAGAGACGCTGCCGCTGCGTTGGAAGCGGTGGGTGCCACACCCAAAAACAGTGGCAGAAAGAATATACGAGGAGGATTTTTATGTTTTTGGCAATATTCAAGCGGTGTTGTCGCTCCCCGCATGGGGAGCGCGGGTTGAAATGGGTCAGCCGGTATGCTGGCTGCCGACACGTCGAAGTCGCTCCCCGCATGGGGAGCGCGGGTTGAAATTGTCCTGTGCCCTGTTTTCGCGCTATTCGTTTAGTTCGCTCCCCGCATGGGGAGCGCGGGTTGAAATTCCATCACGGGCGCATCGAACGCAACGGGCGCGGTCGCTCCCCGCATGGGGAGCGCGGGTTGAAATATCCATGCGGAAAACCAAGTGGTGGCAGTTGCCGTCGCTCCCCGCATGGGGAGCGCGGGTTGAAATCGGTATTGACGATCTGCGTATTCGCGACATAGAGCGTCGCTCCCCGCAAGGGGAGCGCGGGTTGAAATGAGAACGGTATCGAGGTGACGATCAGGTCGATGCGTCGCTCCCCGCATGGGGAGCGCGGGTTGAAATTAACTGCCAGAGCTTCGTCTTCAGGTGCTCGCGGTCGCTCCCCGCAAGGGGGGCGCGGGTTGAAATTTGACATAAGTATGCTCGACCAAAACGCATCTCTGTCGCTCCCCGCAAGGGGAGCGCGGGTTGAAATACGCACAGCCAAGACCCGAAATGCACCCACGACGGTCGCTTCCCGCAAGGGGAGCGCGGGTTGAAATAGGTTGTCGAGCATGCCGTATTGGCCGCGTGCCAAGTCGCTCCCCGCAAGGGGAGCGCGGGTTGAAATCTCGGTTGTGCCGGGAAGGACGATCAGGCGGAAGTGTCGCTCCCCGCATGGGGAGCGCGGGTTGAAATACCTTGTCTGCTGGGATTCTGCCTTCGATGATGCGTCGCTCCACGCAAGGGGGGCGCTAGTTGCGCTAAACATGATTCACGAATGCTAATTCTGTGGTTTGCTGTTAAATGTTCTGTGCTCTGGTGATGCAGAAGGGGCAGGCTTTCTTCTGCTATAACATACCTGCCTGATGCTGCCTAGGCGCTTACGCGTTGATTCTTCGTTTTTTATATGCATGGCACGCTCGAGGGTAAAAATACGAAAGAAATCGTTCTTTATCTATACATTGATGAATCGGGCAATCTTGACTTCTCTGAGACAGGTACTGAATGGTTCATTGTAACCGGTGTTTCCATGCATAGGCCCTTCGATACCGCAATGTCGCTTCTGACCTTTAAGTATGACTGCATCGAAGAAGGTTTAGATGTTGAACGGTTCCATGCAAATGAGGACGTTAAAACAGTGCGTAAGGGCGTTTATTCGCGTATTAGTGAGTATAGTAACGACTGCAAAGCCTACAGTGCCAAAGTGCACAAGCCGCTTCTGCTTAGGCCGTTGAACCATGATGGCGGAATAGGGACAAACAAAAGGCGTTAGCCCACAGTGGCGCCGAAGGGGAGGAGAGACAGCTTCGCCATCTTGAAGAGCTGCAGCCCAAAGGGGATGCCGATCACGGTGATGCAAAACAGCAGGCCCGCGACGGCATAGTATGCCGCTTCCCAGATGCCGATAAGCACCACCCAAAACACGTTGGCGATAAACGAGGGTGCGCCACCGCCGTAGGTGATGGTTTTGCCGAACGGCGCAAGCGTCAGCGCCGCCATTTTGAACGATTGCCTGCCAAGCGGAATGCCGACGATCGTCACGTAGAAAACGATGCCGGAAATCGCCCACGCAAGTGCCGTCCATATGCCGCCGAGCAAAATCCAAACGATGTTGCAAATAATGTTTACGCCGCTCGAGCTGCTGCTCATGTGATCATCCTTTCCGAGGCGCTTTGCTTTCTGCTGCCGCTTGCGACCAGCTATTAGTGTGGCAGAAGGGCGCTTTGCTGTCATTAACTCGCAGCCAACAAAGGCAAACGTCTTCTGGGGCTTCCAAAGTAGCTAGTGCTGTGGCACCCCCTGCGATGGCGCTTTTCGCCGTGTTCGCTGCACTCCCCTCATTCACTGCGATGTTGCCCGCTGCATCAAGGGCGGTGCTGCCCTCTGCGTCAAAGGTGATGGCGCTCATGGTGTCCACGGGCCCCACTATCACATCAATCGCACCGTCAGTGTCCACGTGCACCACCGCATCATCCGATTCAAATCGCAAGAGGGTGGGCGAGTTGGCGATCCAATCCTGCGCGTAGCAATCCCAGATGCGAAATACCTCCACCAGATGGTCGTTCTTGAAGCGGGTGAGCCTGTTGTCCGCCAGTAACTTGCCGCCCGCAAACGGTTCGCCGTCTGCGAAGAGCGCGTCGCCTGCAAGCAGTTCGCCGAGCAGCGCGCCGTCCGCAAGCCGCTCATTCATCGCTTCATTGGTCAGTTCCTTGTTCCCATATGTCATCTTCACCTAGCAATCTCTCGTGACTGACGGAAGCATATCCCCTCCGCGACGGCACGGATGGTCGTGGTATAGGACACCCCCGCAAATTGCTTGAAATTGCCGCAACTGCTCGCGCGGTTTGCGTAATGACAAATGAGGGTTCATCAGGTAGCATATTCAGGTGCGATGAGCGAAGCTACACGTGGGGTGGAAAGTCTTAGGCGTCTGCGCAAATGCCGCAGGCAAGAAGTCCTGCCAGCCCGATCGAAAAGTCCACATGCCGCTTATGCGGCATGCTTTGCATTGCGGGGAGGGTCATGCGAAAAAGGGCAATAACCATCGTTGCAGGGTGTTTGGTGGCGGCAATCGTCGTCGCAATTGCCGGATTCTTTATCGCGCGTGCGTTTCTCCCCACCTTTTTCGGACTTGTCTTCGTGAACGAGCAGGCGTTTCCCGACGATGGGTTCCGCGCTTTCGTTTCCGAGTACATCGATGTGAACCACGACGGCGTCATCGATTTTTCGGAAAAGGACGCAGTCACGGCGATCTCGTTCAGCAATCCGGCGGAAAAAGAAGCCACGCCCGAGATTCTTGCCACTAGTCCCGAGCAGGGTCCCCTTTACGTCGTTGGCGCTTCGGTTGGGGCGGAGGCGGCTGGGCTTTCGGCGGACGAAGGTGGTGCCGAAAGCGGCGATGGCTCTGTCGACAGCTCTGATGGCGAAGGTGACGGAGAAGAAGCAGCCGGTGAGGGCGATGGGGGCGGCTCTGGCAGTGCGATCAGCACCGTTCAGAGTCTTTCGGGTATTGAGTATTTCCCGAACCTCAGAAGCCTTGAGTGTGTCGGCGTCGGCGTGACTTGGCTTAATCTCGGGCAGTTCCCCTATCTCGAGTTCGTCGATTGCCGCGATAACGAAATCCTCGAACTCGACATCTCGGCGAACACAAAGCTGCAAAGCCTGTTTTGCGACCCGACGGTGCAGATTTCCGGACTCGAGAATGCGGGGATGTTCTGCGAGGAGCTCCCCGTGACCGTGGAGGAAACCGCGAGCATTTCGGGCCACTCAAACTCAGCGGAGCTTTCCCTCAACTACGATGGTTTCGGGCGGCTCTATCAGGCGGGCAATCGCAGCTACTACTACGATGAAGAGGGGCGGCTCGCGCAGAGCCTCGTGAGTGGAAGCTCCGCCGGCGCCGCGACGGACAGCGCAGCCGGTGAGGACGACCCGGGGATCGGGCGCTTCGACCGCACCTATACTTGGCAGACAGAGGATGGCGCGGTGAGCGGTATGTCGCGCGTCTTTGCTGGAGAAGATATTGAAGATGCCGACATGGTGTCGAATCTGACGTTTCGCGCGGACGGCCTGCTTGAACGTGCGAGCCTCGCCTCACCGATTGCGGGGCGTGGGACAAGCGCCTATCGTGCCACGTTGGACTTTGCCTACGAAGGCAGCGCCGGAAAGGCCGAAACCACTGCTGAGGGGAACAGCGCGAATGAGGCTGCTGATTCGGCTGACGGCACGAACGTGGCGAGCGGTTCTGACAATACTGCACCAGACAACACTGCTTCTGACAACGCCTCAGCCGAAACGGCTTCAAGCCTGACAAGCGTCTATCCCATAGGGGTGCGCGAGACGATCAGCGAAAACTCCGCGTTTGGCACTGAATCGGAAGCTCCCGTCGATTTGACCTCGTCTTTCTCTTATAGCGACTATCGACTCGCGCAAATTGAGAGCAAAGGACCCGCCGGAGATTCTGTGACGACCTTCGACGCCGCGTCGTTTGAGCTCTCGATAAGCGTCGCGGATGCTGCATCGTCGGTTGCCTTCTCCACCACCTTCGATGAAGACGGCTTGCCTATGCAGACAAACGGCTTCAGCTCGTATGTTTGCGACATGAACGGCTACATTGTGTCTGCTCAGCTGGGAGGGCCCGAGCTTCCGCCGACGCTTTCCGTTACCATGGAGATGTCCTATGTGAAACACGTCGGCCCCGTGTGGTACAAGAACCTCAAGCCCTACCTGCCCAGCTATGTGCTGGTCGGCGGCGGGCCGATTGATGAGATGGCGAGCTTCAGCTACGCGGTGTGGTCGGGGCCGCTCCATTCGTCCACCGATTTGCCGAGTTATTCGCTCGACGCCGTTTTCCTCGAGGCGGATCCTGTGCTGAAGGCGTTGTGGTCAACGACCGGAATTGAGGCCACGGTGTGTTCGGGAAAGACCCTCTATCGTCAAAACACCTCGTCGTTGGCGAAGTGGGTGTGGCACGATGTGGACGGGTGGATTGAGAAGACATATCCGCTTATACTGCCGCCCGCACCTGAGCAAGAGCAGCAGCCGATACAAGGCGAAGAGGGCGATATGCTCCCTGACGAGCCACAGGAAGGCGCGATCCCCGGGCTTGTCAGCACGGCGACGGCCGCGAATTGGCAGGATTGGTTCGATGGCTTCCTTAAATCGAATGAAGAGTCGGGGAGCCTCACGCAGGGCAGCGAGCAGGAAAAGACCCTCGCCATGATGGAGTTCTACGACAATCTCAACGTGATGCTCGACGACTTGATCTCCGGTATCACGGCGGTTTCATCCGAGCAAACGCTTGAGGCTTTCCTTGCCGATCAGACCGCTTGGGAGGAAAGCCGCCAAGAGGCAATCGATGCGGCCATGGGGGAGGCGGAGCAAGGCATCCACGCGTCTTTCGCCGGCGCTTCAACCGGCGCCGAGCTCACCAAGCAGCGCATCCAGCAAATCATCAACATGCTCGAAAGGTAATTCAAGAAAACGCCCCCTCACCCGAGCGGGATAAGGGGGCGTTCGTCAGAACAGCGGAACAAAATTACCGCTTGTTAAAAGGTTTAATCGTTGCGGGGATGCCGTTTTCGTAGACGAGCTTCGGCTCACCTTCGATGAGCGGCGCGAAGTAGTCGATCGCCTCGTGCGTGATGCCTTGATAGTCGGGCAAGATCCAGTCCTCGGGGAACTGCTTCACGTAGTTGGCGAACTCGCTTGCCGGTCCGGCGAAGTAGAGCGCGTTGTATTGGCCGCCGATCGTCTCGCGGCGAACACCCACCACTTGTCCCGTGAACGCGGGGTCGGCGCTGCGCATGTGGGCGGAAAGTCCCAGCTCATAGGCTTCGGTGACATCGACGAGGCTCTGGGCGAAGTTGCTTGAGCGTGCGGCGCGCGAAAGATCCTGCACCACGCCGCGCGGAGCGATTCCCGCATCCACGATCATCTGCTTCAGCGTTTGGGCGGCCCCGCCCAAGACGGCGTGCGCGAATCCGTCATGGGCGGTCTCGCCAGCGGAGAGGTAGCTGCCGTCAGCATAGCGTGCGCCCTCGGAGACGACGATGTAGCATTCGCCGGTCTCGGCCATCTTCTTCTCCACCTGCGAAAGGAAGAGCTCCTTGTCGAAGGCGACCTCGGGAAGCAGCAGCAGGTCGACGTCGCCCGTGGTGCAGCAGCTCGCGGCGAGCCAGCCGGCGTCGCGCCCCATCGTCTCGAGCACGAACACCTCGGGGCGCGTGTAGGCGTCGTAGTCGAGGCGCGTGGCGTGGACGACCTTGCAGGCGAATTTCGCCGCTGAGGGGAAGCCGGGGCAGTGGTCGACGGGCACGAGGTCGTTGTCGACGGTCTTCGGGATGCCGACGAAGCGCTGCGGGGCGCCGTGCGCGGCCGCCCATTCGGAAAGGGCGTCCACCGTATCCATCGAATCGTTTCCGCCGATGTAGAACATCGTCTCGATATTGTGTTTCTCCATGATGGAGACGAGCTTGTTGAAGTCGGTGTCGTTGCCGCGCTTGAGCTTATAACGGCAGGTGCCCAGCGCCGAGGACGGGGTCTGCTTGAGTATCTCCACCTCGCGTCCGGAAAGATGCGTGAGGTCGTAGAGCTTGTCGTCGAGCACGCCCTCTATTCCGTGAATGCCGCCGTACACATGGTCGTAGACGGGGTTGAGCTGATTCGCTCTGATGACGCCTGCAAGCGAGGCGTTGATGACTGCGGTCGGACCGCCGGATTGGGCAACGAGACAATTTGCCATGTTCTTCTCCTCCCAGAAGGGACGTTTTACTCAATGCCACAACTTTAGCACCTCCGGCAGCCTGCGAAAGGAACACTTTGGCACCGTTGATGTTCGGTGAATCTGAAACTTCCACCCCACAGAGCAGGCGGTTTATGCAACAATAGGCAAGATAAACGACACAACTTCATGGTAAGGTCGATTGCGTATGCCGGCACCATTCTCACTTCGTCATATCGACGACGTTGGCGTGGCTCTGCTCGAAGCTGAGCTGGGGCTTCCGCATTTCGTCGCCGCGACGTTGTATGGTCGCGGGCACCGAACTCCCGAGCAGGCACGGGCCTTCCTCAACCCTTCGCTTGAGATCGATTGGGGCAATCCCTACGACATACCCGGACTTGCCGGCGTTGTCGATGCGCTCGAGGCGGCCATAGCTGCGAAGAAGCGCATCATGGTCTATGGCGACTTCGATCTCGACGGCATATCCGCCACGACGGTTCTCACGCGTGGCCTCCGTGCGCTCGGCGCCTTCGCCATTCCCTTCATCCCCCGCAGGTTCGAGGAGGGCTATGGGGTGAGCGATGCGGCCATCGAGCGGCTCTTGCAGGAAAAGCCCGATTTCATCGTGACGGTCGATTGCGGCATCGCGAGCAAAGACGAGGTGAGAAAGCTCTGCGATCTCGGCATCGAGGTGGCGGTGACCGATCACCATGAAGCGGCCGATCTCGTGCCGACGGGCGTGCCGGTTGCCGATCCGAAGCTTGAAAGCACCTGTGAAAGCACGGTGCTCGCAGGCGTGGGCGTTGCGTTGAAGGTGGTCCAGGCAATCGGCTCGCGCAGGGGCTTTCCCCATCTTTGGCGCTCCTACACCGACTTCGCCGCCCTCGGCACCGTCGCCGATTTGATGCCGATGATCGGCGAGAACCGTGCGCTTGTCGCCGATGGCCTTGAGCGTATGAACGAGAGCCCGCGCCCCTGCATCGCGGCCCTGCTCGATGTGGCGGGAATCGCCGACAAGTCCCTCACGGCGACAAACCTGAGCTTTTCCCTCATACCGCGCCTCAATGCGGCGGGGCGTATGGGGGATGCGGAGCTGGCTTTGCAGCTTCTGCTGTGCGACAGCTTTGCCGAGGCGCATGAGCTCGCCGAAAAGCTCGAGGCGGTCAACGACGAGCGCCGCTCCATTGAGCTTGAGCTTTCCGAGCTGGCGGAGGAGCAGGCGAGGGAAATCTATCATGGCGAGAGGGTTCTCGTCGTGGCGGGCGAGGGATGGCATGAGGGGGTTAAGGGCATCGTCGCGAGCCGCCTCGCTAACGCCTATGGGGTTCCCACCCTGCTTTTCACCATAAGCGGCGACGAGGCGCGCGGCTCGGGACGCAGCTTCGGCGATGTGAATCTGTTCGCTGCCGTGGAGAGCGCAGCCGATTTGACGACTCGTTTCGGAGGACACGAGGCGGCGGTCGGGGTGACGCTTCCCGTGGCAAACCTCGAGGCGTTTCGCGAACGTCTTTGCGCCTTCATGGACAAGCTTCCCGCCGACGACTTCCATGCGAGCCTTGTGGCCGATGCGGTCGTCGATCTCGCGGAGCTGACGATCCCCTCGGTTGGGCTCTTGGACATGCTTGCGCCGTTCGGGCAGGAAAATCCCCAGCCGCTTTACGTGGCGCGCAATGTCTCCCTCCGCGCGATGCGCGCGGTCGGGGCGGATAAAAACCATTTCTCCTGCGTGCTCACCAACGGCCACGCGAGTGTTTCGGCGATCATGTTCCACTGCAAAAATATTGAGACGCTGCTGCAAACCGAGACGGTGGTCGATGCGGTTTTCACAGCTCAGATTGACGAGTGGCGGGGGAGGAAGAGCGTGAAGGCGATGCTCGAGGCGCTCTGCCCTGCAAGGGGCTGCGGCGCGCTTGCCGCCTGCCTCGCTTCGGATGATCTCTGCATGGTGGACGGGCTCTATCAGTGCAGCGAGAGCAATGCGTTTCCCGACGCCGCCGGTGCGGTGAAAAGGGAAGGTGCTCCCGAAGGTCCAGCGATTGCAAACGGCGCGAAATCGCCGCGTGCCGTTTGGGAGGCGCGTGCGAAAGAGGAGGGCGCCGCGCTCATCCCCGCGATCCTCGAGCAGATACTCGGATCGCGCCTGCCGCATGCTTCCCAAAAGCTCATCCTCGAGAGGCTCGCCGAGGGCTCCTCGATTCTTGGCGTCATGGCCACAGGCAGGGGCAAGACGCTCGCTTTCCAGACCTATGCGACATGGCGCGCGCTCGCAAACCACGAGGCGAGCGTGTTCGTGTATCCCCTGCGCGCCCTGATCGCCGATCAGGCTTTCCATCTCTCGCTCGCCCTTGCCCCCTTTGGAATCACGGTGAAGGTGCTGACCGGCGAGGCTTCGCCCGATGAGCGCAAGGAGGTGTTCTCGTCGCTTGCCGACGGAAGCTGCGACATCGTGCTCACGACGCCTGAGTTTCTCGCCTTCCATGCCGAAGAGCTCGCGGCCTGCGGTCGCATCGGCTTCGTCGCCATCGATGAGGCCCACCATGTCGGCCAATCGTCAACGACCAATCGACCCGCCTACCGTGAGCTCGGAGACATCATGGCGCGCCTTGGCGATCCACGCGTGCTCGCGGTCACGGCGACCGCTCCCGACATGGTGGCGGAGCAAATCGACGGCGTCTTAAAGCTCGAGGAGGGCGTGATCGATGAGACCTCGCGGGAAAACCTCTGTCTTGACGATCGGCGCAACATCGCATCTCGCGACGAATACCTCGCGAACCTCATCGCCGCAGGTGAGAAGAGCGTCATCTACGTGAACTCGCGCGAATACGCGATGTCGCTCGCCCGCACGCTGAGGCGCCGCGTTCCCCAGATGTCGCCCCTCATCGGCTTTTACCATGCGGGGCTCACCCGTGAGGAGCGGCAGACCATCGAGGGGATGTTCCGCCGTGGAACCCTCGAGGTGCTCGTGGCCACCTCGGCCTTCGGAGAGGGGATCGACATCCCCGACATTCGCCATGTCGTGCTCTACCATCTGCCGTTCAACGAGGTGGAGCTGAATCAGATGGCAGGGCGTGCGGGGCGCGACGGCCTTCCGTCTCAAATACACCTGCTCTTCGGGCGCGAAGACCGCCTGGTGAACGAGAGCCTGCTTGCCGAGTTGGCGCCGAATCGCGAAATGATGGCGCGGCTCTATCGTCGCCTCAGGACCCTTCAGAGGAAGAACGCGGAGGGCTTCTTCGCGATCGGGAACCGCATGCTCGCGGCGATGGTGAGCGACGAGCGCCATCCGTTGAGCGCTCTGAGCGCCGGCTGCAGCGTCGCCGTGTTCCGCGAGCTCGGTCTCATTGAGACGAAGACGACGAACGAGGGCAATGAGAGCATCCAGTGGGTGCGGGTCGTGGAGGACGCCGCGAAGGTGGAGCTCACCGACAGCGCCCGCTATCGCGAGGGCATCGCCGAGCGTGAGAGCTTCGAGGCTTTCTGCGACTGGGTGCTGCGCGCGACGTCGGATCGGATCCTCGATCGGGTGATCCACCCCATCGTCCCACGCATCTGGCTGAACGAATAACCGAGGCGCGGGCGGCAGAATTCGACTGCCGGCACATGACTGGGCGTATTGCGCTAAACTTTGCATGTTGCAAAATGAGGCGATAAAGGTAAGACAGATAGAACCGATGCACGAACCGACAACAACGAACGCCATAATCAGCGAACCGCTCGAGATGCTCGGGAGGGTCCATGTCGCCGAGAACAATCTTGCGCGGGATTCCTTCACGAGAAACGAAGGTCGCGAGCAACTCACTCCCCACGAACGATTCGCGGAGCTTGAGGAGCTTTTGCGGCAATACCTTTCTGAAGACGACATCGCTTCGGTCGAGCACGCCTACGAATTCGCCGACGCCGCCCATGCGGGGCAGTGCCGGAAATCGGGAGAGCCGTTCATCGCGCATCCGATCGAGGTCGCCATCATCCTCTCCGACCTCCGCATGGACGCCGAGGCGATCTGCGCGGCCCTGCTCCACGACACGGTGGAGGACACGAAGGCGACGATCGAAGAGGTGCAGGAGAACTTCGGCGAAGCGGTCGCCCAGCTCGTCGAGGGCGTCACGAAGATCTCGCGCATCGAGGTGGAGAGCCTCTCAGACGAGCAGGCGGCGACCATTCGCAAGATGTTCGTCGCGATGAGCAAGGACATCCGCGTCATCGTGATCAAGCTGGCGGACCGCCTGCACAACATGCGCACCCTTGGAGCGCTCTCGGAGGACCGGCGCATATTCAAGGCGCGCGAAACGCTCGACATCTACGCGCCGATCGCGCATCGTCTGGGAATCAATTCGATCAAGTGGGAGCTCGAGGATCTCTCGTTCTTCTATCTGGAGCCGAACAAATACAAGCAGGTCTCGCGCATGGTCGCCGAGACGCGCCACGAACGTGAGAGCTACCTCGCGAACGTGATCGACATCCTCCGTGGCGAGATGGAGAAGGTGGGGGTCTTCGCCCAGATCGTCGGCCGCCCGAAGCACCTCTATTCGATCTATCAGAAGATGACGACGAAGGGCAAGGGCTTCTCCGAGATATACGACCTCATCGCCGTGCGCATCATCGTGAAGACCATCAAGGACTGCTATTCGGCGCTCGGCGCGGTGCACACGCTGTGGCACCCGATGCCGGGGCGCTTCAAAGACTACATCGCGACGCCGAAATACAACATGTACCAGTCGCTGCACACGACGGTCATGGGGCCGGCGGGCCGTCCGCTCGAGGTGCAGATCCGCACCGAGGAGATGCATCGCACGAGCGAATACGGCGTGGCGGCGCATTGGCGCTACAAGGAGAGCGCCGGCGGCAGCAAGCGGCGGGCCGATGCGCTCGATCAGCAGCTCGCTTGGCTGCGCCAGATGATCGACTGGCAGGACGAGACGCAGGATTCGCGCGAGTTCCTCAAATCGCTCAAGGTGGACCTCGCACCCTCCGAGGTGTTCGTCTTTACGCCGAAGGGCGAGGTCATGAGCTTGCGTGCGGGGTCGACGCCGGTGGATTTCGCCTATGCCATCCACACCGAGGTGGGCAACCATTGCGTGGGGGCGAAGGTGAACGGCTCGATCGTGCCGCTCACCTACGAGCTTCAGGTGGGGGATCGCGTCGAGATCCTCACTCAGAAGAGCGCCACGCCGTCACGCGACTGGCTCACGATGGTGAAGACGCCTTCGGCGCGCAGCAAGATCCGCGCGTACTTCTCGCGGGCGAGCCGTTCCGACGATCTTTTGGCCGGACGCGAGCGCCTCACGCGTGAGATGCGCAAACACGGTCTGGGGATCTCGAGCACGCAATCGATGAGGGCGCTCAAGACCGTTGCGGAAAACCTCGGCTTCGGCGATTCCGACGATATGCTCGTCGCGATCGGGGCGGGCAAGGAAAGCGCCCAGCACGTCGCGAACCGCCTGTTGAAGATCCTTGTCGATCGGGGAACCGAAGATGCGAGCAAGCCCGGCTTCGGCGAATCTTCTTCATCGACGGGCATCATGGCGCCGATGATCACGAGCGTGCGGCGGCCCAAGCACCACGAGACCCATTCGAACAACGGCATTGTCGTCAAGGGCATTGACGACGTGCTCGTTCGGCTTTCCCGCTGCTGCAATCCGGTGCCGGGCGATCAGATCATCGGGTTCGTCACGCGCGGGCGCGGCGTTTCCGTCCATCGGGCCGATTGCCCGAACGCCGCCGATCTGCAGAAGAACCCCGAGCGCATCATCAACGTGTCGTGGGCCGACGAGGCCACCCGCGCCGCCACCTATAAGGTGGAGGTCTACATCGCGGCGCTCGACCGCATGAACCTGCTCGTCGATGTGTCGAGCGTGCTTTCCGAGATGGGCGCCAACGTGCTTTCCTGCACCACGACGACGCACCGCGATTCCACGGTGGAGATGCGTTTCCTTTTCCAAGTTTCCGATCTCGCCGTCATCGATATGATCATCCAGCGCTTGAACGAGGTCTCCGGCGTTTTCGAGGCCCATCGCATGGTGCCGGGTCAGGGTTCCAAGAAGAAAGGATAGGAAAGATGCCGAAGCGGACTTTGAGCCTTGAGGGTCTCTGCGTGGATGTGAAATGCCTCATCATGGGTCCGATCGACAACAATGTCTATCTTGTCAGCGACGGCTTCGGCACGTTCGTCGTCGATCCGACGCAGGAGCCCGAGGCGATTCTCGAGGCGCTCGACGGCGCCAAGCTCGACGCGATCGTCATAACGCATGGGCATCACGACCATATCGGAGCGGTGGCGCCGCTTCAGAAGGCAACGGGCGCCCTCGTCTACACCTACGAGGGGGAGCACCTTGACGAAATCGACCGCTTGACGGGAAGGCCCGTGCCCATCGATGGCTCGATCCGCGTCGACCGCACGGTGACGAACGGCGATGTTATCAAGATCGGCAAGATGGAATGGAAGGTCATCCACACGCCGGGGCACACGGTGGGCGGGATGTGCCTTTTCATCATCCCGCAGTTTGGGAGCCATGCCGACGGCATGCCGGTGCTCCTTTCCGGCGACACGCTTTTCGAGGGAACGATCGGCCGCACCGATTTCGAGGGCGGCAGTCTCGCCGAGATGCGCGCGTCGCTCAAAAAGCTCGCGATGCTTCCCGATGACACGGTGGTTTTGCCGGGGCATGAGGGCTTTACGACCATTGGCGCCGAACGGCGTCGGGTGTTCGCGGCATACGGGGACAGGGAGGCGTAAGTGCCGTGGAAGTTGAATGGACGCTCTTCCTCTCCGAGCTCTTCACCAACCCCGTTTTTCTTGTCGTTGCGCTGCTGAACATCGGCGTCATCATCGTAAACGGCGCGACCGATGCGCCGAACGCGATAGCGACGGTCGTCTCCACGCGGGGGATGAAGCCGAAGGCGGCTATTCTGATGGCAGCGGCTTGCAACTTCATCGGGCTTTTGCTCATCTCGCTTGTGTCGACCGCCGTCGCCGACACGATCTTCCGCATGGTGGATTTCGGCGACAATCCCCAGCAGGCGCTCACGTCGCTCATGGCGGCCATGGTCGCCATCATCGTCTGGGGCGCTGTCGCGTGGTATTTCGGCATTCCCACCTCGCAATCGCATTCGCTCATTGCCGGGTTGACCGGCGCCGCGATCGCCATCCAAGGCGGCTTCGACGCGATCAACTGGGCCGAATGGGTGAAGGTCATCTACGGCATCCTGCTCTCCACGCTCATGGGCTTTGGCTTGGGCTGGCTCAATTTCAAGGCGATCGGGCGAATGTGCCGAAACATGGATCGTTTGAAAACGACGAAGTTCTTCCGCGGTGCGCAGGTGTTCACCGGCGCCGGCGTCGCCTTCATGCACGGTGCGCAGGACGGGCAGAAGTTCATGAGCATCTTCTTGCTCGGCATCTTCATGGCCGCGGGTCTCGGGATGAGCATCGACAACGTGCTGCTGCCAGTGTGGCTCATGCTTCTCTGCGCGCTCAGCATGGGCATCGGCACGGCGGTCGGCGGCGAGCGCATCATCAAAAGTGTCGGCGTCGATATGGTGAAGCTCGAGCCCTTCCAAGGCTTCGCGGCCAGCCTCTCGACTCTCGTGAGCCTCGTCGTCGCGACGTTCGGCGGCTTGCCGGTCTCCACGACGCACACGAACACGACGGCGATCATGGGCGTGGGTGCCGCGCATAATCCGAAAGCGGTAAAATGGTCGATAGCCATCGACATGGTGAAAACGTGGATTCTGACATTCCCGGGGTGCGGCTTGCTCGGGTTTGTCATGGCGCATCTGTTTCTACTTGTCATGTAAGGAGTGAGATCATGGCGAAAAAAAACCGCTTCGACTACTTCGATGCGTATAAGCAGCTCGCCGATTTGGCGTTGGGTGAATCGGATGTGCTGATCGAGACGATTGAGAACTACCAATCGGGGAAGGCGCTTGACGACATCCTCGGGCGCGCCCACGAGATCGAGCACGATGGCGACCAAATCAACCACGACATTTTCAAGAACGTCGCAATCGATTTCATGCCGCCGATCGATCGCGAGGACGTCATCGATCTGGCGCAGTCGCTCGATGATGTGATCGACGGCATCGAGTCCGTCATCCAGCGGTTCTACATGTACAACGTCAAGGAGATGCCCCAAGATGCCCTCGCGTTCGCCCAGCTCATCCGCAAGGGCTGCAAGGCGCTTGACAAGGCGATGGAGGATTTCCGCAACTTCAAGAAGTCGAAGAAGTTCAAGCAGCTCATCGTCGATGTGAACGACTGCGAGGAAGAGGCCGACCAGCTCTTCATCCAAGTGATTCGCGGGCTCCACGTCGACAATACCGACGATCCGCTCTACGTTCAGGTCTGGTCGCGCCTCTTCGAGCGCATGGAGAGCTGCTCAGACGCCTGCGAGCATGTGGCGGATGTTATGAGCACAGTCATGCTCAAAAACGTCTAGGCTTCCTCTCGTGCCTGATCTTGCCCCTTGTGCGCAGCGCTTCGTTGGACGAAGCCAACTCGGCTGCGCGGCGGAGCAATCTACGGCACGAGAGAAACCCTATTTTTCATGGCAGGTGTTCGCGCTTAAAGTACCGCTTTTCCATTTGCGAACCTGTGCGATATAAGTTTCAAGTTTTATAAGGGGCGTCGGGATGCGCACAAAGCGAGTTCCGCACACAAAACAATCCAGTGGATTGTTTTGCAGAAACTTAAAATTTGAAAAATCACGAGCTCAGGACTGCCGAGCGACTGCGCGCCCGACGCCCCTTATGAGCCTTATCGGGAAGCAAGACTATTCTTCGACGCTGACAAGCTCGAGTTCGAAGTTGAGCGCTTTGCCGGCGAGGGGATGGTTGAAGTCGAGCGTCACCTTGCCGTCTTCCACGCTCACCACTTTGACGGGCATAGGCATGCCGCCGGGGCCCGTCATATAGACCATCTCACCCACGGGGAGCTTGTCGGCATTCGGGATGGCGGTTGCGGGAATCACCTGAACGGCGGCTTGGTTGTATTCGCCGTAGGCGTTCGCCGGCTCGATGTGGACGGTCTTCTTCTCGCCGACCTTCATGTCCTTCACGCCTTGGTCGAAGCCGGGGATCACGGTGCCGGCCATGCAGACGAATTCGATCGGCTCGCCGCGGTCGTATGATGAATCGAACTTCTCGCCGTTGTCGAGGGTTCCGTTGTAGTGGATCTTCACCTTTTTGCCTTCGTTGCTCATTTCAAGCTCCTTTATCGCTTGCCGCCGATATGGTCATGGTCTCAGCTGCATCATCTCTTTGGGGTCCGTGTCGCGTATGGGGGCAACACCTTATTGCCCAAGGCCGGCATCCGCCAACGTCGTCCGCTTCGCCACCAAACTCGCGAGCGGCTCCAGATAGTGCCGTTCGTCTTCTTCAAGCCCCTCATGCGCAAGCTGCATCAGGGCGTCGGCGATCTCCGCGACCGGCCTCCCGTATACCTGCGCATTATACCCCGCTTCCATCAGGGCGGTCTTCGCGTCGGCGATGTCATCGTTGCGGACGCCGCCCAGCATCTCGTCGAGCGCGTCAAGGCTCTTCTCGGGATAGAACAACCCCTTGATGAGCGCGGCATAGGCGATCACGTAGGGGATGGGCATGGCGTCGGCAGGACGGATCTCCACGTAGGTCTTCAGGCGGACGTCGGTGAAGAACATTGAGACGGCGTGTATCACGTCGTCTCGCGTCATGGGGGAGTGCGAATACACCTCGCCGAAGGTGCGCGTGGCGTAGCACCATTGCTCGCGCGAGCAGGGCACCACGATGGCCGGCGTGTCGAGAATGTAGGCAGCATAATCCGCGAAGGTGAAATCGGGGTCCATGAGGTCGGGGACGATGCCGCAGCGCGCCTTGTCGGTGTGGTTCCAAATGTCGGTGCGCACGAGCGGGTGGGGGCGCGGCGTACCCTCGAACACGGGTGCATTGTCGCAGATCAGCGAGAACACCGGCACGAGGGCGGAGGAGAGCCGCAGCTTGCGCAGGCAATCCTCGGCGCTGTGGTAGTCGATGGAAACTTGCGTGGAGGCGCTGCCGCGCATCATGTTCACGCCGTAGGTGTCCACTTCGCCCAGATACATATTCATCAGTTGGTAGCGGCGCTTCGGTATCAGCTTCAATTCCCGTGCCTTTGCGGTGGGGTGATAACCGATGGTGAGCGCCTTTTCGCCCACGGGGCCAAGGATGGTCGCGAGAGCTTGCTCGAAGCCCTTGAAGGTCTCTTCGGCATCCGCAAGGCTTGAGAACGGGCCGGCGGAAAGCTCCAGCTGGGCGGCAGGCTCAAGCGTCACCGACTCGCGGGGGCGCGAAACCCCCAGCAAGTCGCCTTCCGCATCGCGCGTTTCTTCAGGATAGGCAGCGGCCAGCTCGCTCAGAATCCACTGCACGCCGTGCTCGCCGTTATAGGAAACAGGCTGCAGGTCGTCCGTCACGATGGTGTGTTCCAGCTCGATTCCCAGCTCGCAGCAGGTGTCTTTGATGCCGCTTTCGAAATAGGAAACGATTGCCGCGATGTTTTCCGCGCGCGCCGGTTGGTCGTCTTTCGCCTTCGTCTCCGGCTGGTTCGCGGGAATGAGGTTGGTCTTTTCGGGATACATCTCTGCTCCTCAATGGCGAGGCCCCATGATCTCAGAGGGCCTCCTTCTCTCTCTACCGGTGTTTTTCCTGATTTTAGCCGGTCATTTGTATACAATGAATATTTAACCCAAAATCTCGACACGCCGTTGATGGGCGGCATATTGTTGGGTTTGTGACAACAAGGGCGCATGAGCGCATGGGGAGCACGTTTTGCTTGGCTCCCCTGAATGCGTAGGCGCAGGACGTATAACGCGAAGGCAGAGGACAGAGCATGGCGAAGAAAGTTGGAATAGTTGGAGCTTCGGGGTTCGCGGGCATCGAGCTTGTGCGGGTGCTGCTCGACCACCCCGAATTTCATGTGGAATGCGTGGTTTCGGATTCTCTGGCGGGAAAGCCGGTCTCTTCCGCCTATCCGGCGCTCACCGGCAAGACCGAGCTGGTGTTTGAATCTCAGCAAAGCGCTCTCAAAAAGCTCCGCGCTTGCGATGTCGTTTTTCTGGCGGTGCCGCACACGGCGTCTCTTGCCCTGACGCCCACGTTGCTTGAGGCGAACGTGACGGTCGTTGACCTTTCGGCCGACTACCGCCTGAAAGACCCCGCGCTCTTCGAGAAATGGTATCAAACGCCGCATACCTCTCCCGAGCTTCTTGCGAAAGCGGCTTTCGGGCTTCCCGAGCTGACGCGCGACGAGCTTTCCGAAGCTGCGGCGCGTTACGCGCAGGGCGAAGCGGTGCTCGTTGCCTGCGCCGGATGCTACCCGACGGCGACGTCGCTCGCGGCGGCGCCCGCCTTGCGGGAAGGGCTCGTGGAACAGGGTTCGCGCATCGTCGTCGACGCCATCTCAGGAGTCAGCGGGGCAGGAAGGAAGGCGACCGAGCGCACGCACTTCTGCTTCGCCGACGAGAACGCCGAAGCCTACAGCGTGGGAAGCCACCGTCACACGCCGGAGATCGAGCAGATACTCAGCGCGCAGGGACGCGTGGTGTTCACCCCGCATCTGGCGCCCTTTAACCGCGGGCTCCTCTCCACCGTCACCATGGCTGTGGCGCCTGACCGCCCCATGCCCACGACGGCCGAGCTGGTGGAAACATATCGTGCGTTCTATCGTACGTCGCCCTTCGTCCACGTGCTTGACGAGGGCGTTCTCGCAAAAACCGCGAGCGTCGTCGGGACGAACGAGGCGCACGTTTCGGTGGTCGCCCATGCGGACACACGCAGCATCATCGCGCTCGGCGCCATCGACAACCTCGGAAAGGGCGCGGCCACGCAGGCCATCCAATGCGCAAACATCGTCTGCGGGCTTGCGGAGGATGCGGGCCTTCGCCTGACGCCGCTGCCGTTTTAACGAAAAGAAAACCGCGCCGAACAGCGAAAACGCGAGGTTTGGCGCATGAGGAAACGAGCGAAGGATTTGAGGAGGAAAGAGTGAGCATAACCGCAGACGCCTGCGCCGAGCAGTACGGGTTTTACTATCGGGAAAACGGAGGAGTCGCAAGCGCCCAAGGCTTTCGTGCCTGCGGCATCCACGCCGGTTTTCGCGAGAATCCGGGCAGGCTCGATATGGCGCTCGTCGTTGCCGATGAAGCGTGCTCCTGCGCGGGGGTTTTCACGAAAAACAAGTTTTGCGCGGCGCCCGTTCAGGTGTGCCGCGAGCATTTGGGAGCGACGGACGAAGGGAGCATCGGCGCTTCCTATGGCACGGCGCGTGCCGTCGTCATCAATTCGGGAATAGCGAACGCCGCGACTGGCACTGCGGGCAAGGAGGCGGCGGAGACCGTCGCCGCGATGACCGCTGAGGTCGTCGGCTGCGAAGAGGCCGAGGTGCTCGTGGCTTCCACGGGCTTGATCGGCGTCGAGCTGCCCTTAGGTCCTTTCGAGGAGGGATTGCCCGTTGCCCTCGAGGAGCTTTCCCGCGACGGTGGTTCGGACGCCGCCTGCGCGATCATGACCACCGACACCCATCCGAAGGAGTGCGCCGTCACGTTCTCGGGCAACGATTGCGGCTGGGATGGCTGCACCTTCACCGTCGGCGGTATGGCGAAGGGCGCGGGCATGATCATGCCGAACATGGCCACGATGATCGCCGTGCTGACGACCGACGCTCCCCTCGCGCCCGCCGATCTCCACAAAGCGCTGGTGAAGGCGGTGGGGAAGAGCTTCAACAAGGTGACGGTGGACTCCGACACCTCGACCAACGACACCTGCATCCTGTTCGCAAGCGGTGCCGCCTCCAAAGGAGAAAACGTCGCCGCGCCAGCCGAATATGCCGCAGGGCAAAAAACCTTCCAGTCGGATTCGCCGGCGATGGAGATGTTCCAGCAGGCGCTCGAGCAGGTGTGTGTGACGCTTGCCCGCGCGATGGCCTCGGATGGCGAGGGCGCCTCGCGCTTGGTGACGGTGAACGTCCATGGTGCGGCCACGCCGGAAGACGCCGATCTCGCGGCGCGTGCCGTGGCGAACTCCCCGCTCGTGAAGACGGCGATTGCCGGGCGCGACGCCAATTGGGGCCGCATCGCGGCGGCGCTCGGCAAATCGGGCGCGGAGTTTCGTCAAGAAGACGTCGCCATCGTGCTCATGGGGCTTCCGGTTCTGCTCAACGGGCTGCCGCTTGAATTCGATGAGGACGAGGCGAGCGCGCTCTTCGAGCACCACGAAATCGCAATCGACGTCGACTTGGGCGCGGGAGAGTGCGCAACCACCGTGTGGACCTGCGACCTCACGCATGAATACGTTTCGATCAATGGAGATTACCGCTCATGAAATATGATTATTGGTATCGCCCTGAAGGGGTAGACAGCAGCATCGGCGAAGTGCTCACGGAGGCAATTCCGTGGATCAAGAGCGTCACCGGCAAGACCGTCGTCATCAAATACGGCGGCTCGGCGATGGTTGACGAGAAGCTGCGCGCAGCCGTGATGTCGGATCTCGTTCTGCTGAAGATCATCGGCGTGAACATCGTGATCGTGCACGGCGGCGGCAACGCCATCACCGAGGTGATGAACCGCTTCGAGCTTCCCGTGAAGTTCATCGACGGCCAGCGCGTGACCGACGATGCGGCGATGGGCGTGGTGCGCATGGTGCTCACGGGTCAGGTGAACCAAGAGCTCGTGGAGGCGATGAACGCGCATGGCAACATCGCCGTCGGCGTGAGCGGCACCGACGCGGGGCTCATCGTCGCCGAGCAGCTCAGCGAGGAAATGGGCCGCGTGGGCAAGATCACGCGCATCAACGACGCGCTCATTGAAGACCTCATCTCGAACGACTACATCCCCGTGATCGCGCCGATCGCCATCGGGGAGGACGGTGGGGCCTATTCGATCAACGCCGATGTGGCCGCCGGCTATGTGGCAGCTGCCATCGGGGCGCATAAGATCATGTTCCTCACCGACGTGGACGGGCTCTATGAGAACTATCCCGACCCGCAGAGCCTCATCTCGTATATGGATGTGGACGAGGCGCGGGCGCTGCTTCAAAGCGGAAACATCTCCACCGGCATGATTCCGAAGCTGGAATCGTGCGTCCGCGCGCTGGATGCAGGTGTGAAACGCGCGCACATCATCAATGGGAAGACGCCGCACTCGCTTCTTCTTGAGCTGCTGACCAACCTCGGCGTGGGAACGACCGTCGTGCAGCCACATGACGTCGAGAGCTTCAACGAGCAGCCGACAGGGCATTTCGCGGCGAAGCTCATCGCCACCGAGCCGGAAGAATAATGCAGGGAAAGGAACGCTATGAGCCTGCAAACAGAACAAGCACTTGAACAAACCTACGTCATGCCGACGTTCGCCCGCAAGCCGGTCGAGCTCGTGCGGGGCGAGGGCATGAGGATCTACGACGATGAAGGCAGAGAATATCTCGATTTCATCGCAGGCATCGGATGCGACAGCCTCGGGCATTGCCATCCATCGGTGGTGCGGGCGCTCGAGGAGCAGGCGCACAAGCTCATCCATGTGGGCAACTACTATTACATCGAGAACCGCGGCGAAGTTGCGCAGATGCTCTCGTCGCTTCTCAATGCTTCCGCGGGCAAGGCGGAAGAGGGCGTCTCCGCCGGTGAAAGCGCACAGGGCGCCGCTCCCCATGGCGCTCCCGAGGCGTGGAAGGTGTTTTTCACGAATTCCGGCGCCGAGTCCAACGAATGCGCCATCAAGCTCGCGCGCCTCTACGCACGGCGCAAGGCGGAGGCAAAGGGCGTCACGCCCTCGGCCGACGAGGCCCCGGTCATCATCACGCTGCTCCACAGCTTCCACGGGCGCACGCTCGCGACCCTCGCGGCGACGGCCCAGCTCACCAAGCAGGAGGTCTTCCAGCCCCTTCCCGCGGGCTTCGATTTCTCGCCGATCAACGACATCGAGGCGCTGCGTGCCAAGTTTGAGGAGTATGGCGAGCGTGTGTGCGCCGTGATGGTGGAGTGCATCCAAGGCGAGAGCGGCGTGCATCCCTGCACGGCGGAGTTTCTCCGCGAGGTTCGGGCGCTCACCGAAGAACGCGGCGCGCTTCTCATCTGCGACGAAGTGCAAACGGGCATCTTCCGCACGGGCAAGCCCTTCGGCTTCCAGAACTTCGGCATCACGCCCGACATCGTCAGCATGGCGAAGGGTATCGCATCGGGCTTTCCGATGGGCGCCTGTGCGGCGCTTGGCCATGTGGCGGATGCCTTCCGTCCCGGGGATCATGGGACGACGTTCGGCGGATCGAACCTCGCGATCGCGTGCGCGAAGGCGACGCTTGCCGAGCTTTCTGCCGAAGGTTTCGCGGACGCGGTGTGCGCGACGGGCGAATATTTCAGGCAGCGCCTTGCTTCGCTCGATGGGCTGGCGAATGTACGTGGCTATGGACTCATGGTAGGTGCCGATGTGGTGAATCCTGAAATCGACGCCTTCGGCCTTGCCGTTCGCGGGCTCGATGCGGGGCTGCTGCTGAACGCGACAGGACCGCACACGCTGCGTTTCCTTCCTCCGCTCATCTGCACCAACGCCGAAATCGACATCCTCATCGAACGTCTGGGCGCGCTGCTTTCCTAGTGCCATCGCAGAGCGGGGCTTTCCGCTCGAGAGCCTGAGAAACTGTGGTGCTTCGATGCGCAAATTGTGGTCGGGCAATGGTGAGCCTGCGCAGCTTCTGTGGCATTTTGCCTCGTTGGGAGGCCCGTTTTCGCGTGAAAAATCCCGCGATGCTACAATGAGCGCTGGCTTATCGGGAGGTAGGTATGAGTTCGCGTGCAATGAAAAGCCGGCAGGGGACCAAGAAGACAAACACCCGTGCCGTTATATTGATGGTGCTCGCCATCATCCTCGCCATTATCGTCGCGGGCGTCATCGCGATGACGACCCTCGTCAACACATGGTTGCGTGACTTGCCCGACTATCAGAACCTCGATGAGTTCGATTACGCGAGGCCGACGGTTGTCTACGCCGCCGACGGCACCACGGTGCTTGCGGAGTTCTATCTTGAGCAACGTGAGCCGGTGACGCTCGATCAGATCAACGACTACGTGAAAAAGGGCACCGTGGCGACCGAGGACGAGCGCTTCTACGAGCATGACGGCGTCGACATCATCGGCGTCGGGCGCGCCCTCATCAACAATCTCACCGGCGGTGCGATCGAAGGCGCCTCCACGATTACCCAGCAGTTCGTTCGCAATACCATCATGCAATCCGAAATGAGGGACATCACGTTCGAGCGCAAGGTGCGCGAGATGTACATCGCGCGCGAGGTCGAGAAGGTCTACGACAAAGACGAGATCCTCCTCATGTATCTCAATACGATCAACTACGGTTCCGGCGCCTATGGCATCGAGGCGGCCGCGAAGCGCTATTTCTCGAAGAATGCGATCGATCTTACGCTGAACGAGGCGGCGACGCTGATCGGCATCCCGCAATCGCCCACCTATAACAATCCGATCGACAATCCCGACCAGTGCCTCGCCCGCCGCAACGTCGTGTTAGACCGCATGGTGAAAAACGGCGTCATCACGCAGGAAGAGGCCGATGCGGCAAAGGCCGAACCGATCACGCTGAACGAGACAGTTCCCTCTTCGACGGGCATTATCTCCAATCCCTATTTCACCAGCTACGTGCGCAATCAGCTCACCGATCCCGATGGCCGCTACGCCTATTCGGCGGCGGAGATCTTCAAAGGTGGTCTGACAGTGTACACCACGCTCGATCTGGAGCTTCAGGCCGACGCCGAGGCGGCGGCAGCGAACAAAGAGGCCGAGGCCGGCAGCGACTATGAGGTCTCGATGGTCGCCATCGATCCCGACAATGGCTACATCAAGGCCATGGTGGGCGGCAAGGACTACAACGCCACGCAGGTGAACATGGCCACGGGCGAAGGGGGCACCGGACGCCAGGCGGGTTCCTCGTTCAAGACGTTCACGCTGGTCGCCGCCATTGAGGCCGGCATCAATCCCGAAACGATGATCGACGCCTCCACGACGGTGGAATATCCCGGGTGGACCGTTTCGAACATCAACCATGCGAACTACGGCACGCGTTCCATCGCGAGCGCCTTTGCGGTGTCCTCGAACACGGCGTTTGCGCGTCTGTGCATGTCGCTCGGCCCTGCAAAGGTTGCCGAGATGGCGCACCGGCTCGGCATCGATTCCGACCTTCCGCAGACCGGCTCCGTCACGCTGGGCACCGGCTCGGTGACGCCGCTTGAAATGGCCGAGGCGTATGCCACGATCGCCAACGGCGGCACGCACTATGAGCCGGAATGCATCACGAAGATCATCGACTCGAAGGGCAACACGATCGTCGACAACACCGTCCCCGAGGGCGAACGCGTCATCTCCACCGAGGTCGCCGCTGCGGCGCTTCAGGTGATGGAGGGCGTCGTCACGGGCGGCACAGGCACAGCCGCAGCGCTTTGGAACGGCCAAGAGGCCGCCGGCAAAACCGGCACGTCCGACGACTATATGGACAGCTGGTTCTGCGGTGTGACGCCGCAGCTCTCCGTGGCGATCTGGCTGGGCGACCGCGACGATTACTCCAGCGCGCGTCCGGTCGGCGGCACAACGGCGGCGAGCACCTTCCGCGACTTCATGATGCGCGCGCTCGAGGGGAAGTCCATCGAGCATTTCCCGACGGCGAATCGCCCGCAATACGTGAGCGGCTATTCCGATCCCGATAACCACATCGGCGGCTATTACGGGTCGGCGAATAAGGGCTCGGGTGCCAGCACGAACGAAAGCGCCGATGAAAACGTTGACGGCTCGCTGCCCGATGGCGGAACCAACACGAACAGCGGCGGTTCTTCCGGCGTCGATCCGTCTCTTCCGGACACTCCGCCAACGCCGATCCAGCCTGATCTGCCAAGCACGCCGATCGAACCTGATCCGCCAGCCGGCGGCGAGGAGCAGGTTCTCTAGGTTTATGCTTGGATGCACGATAAAATCTGATGATGCCACAAAGATTGACAAAAGAGCGGCGTTTTGTTCGCGGGAAGACGAGGTAATATGCGGTTGAGTGCACGATTGACGGCGTTGGTAAGCGCGATCGCGCTGGCGGCTACGGTGCTCGGCGGGTGCGTGAGCACCGAGAACGTCTCCGAGGCGGAAGATCAGACGACCAACCGCACGTATATGGCGAAGGCCAATCAGATCATGGACGAGCTCGCAAGCAAGCTCGATCAATTCGACGACGCGGTTTCGCGGGGCGACACGGTGACGATGAAAACGCAGCTGGAGAACGCTATGAGCTCGCTCGACAGCTTGGAAAACCTCGAGGCCCCCGAGGTGCTCTCCGACATCAAAGACATGTATGTGGATGGATGCTCCTCGCTGAAGGAGGCGCTCGAATCCTATGTCGATCTCTATACGGAGATCGAGGCATCGTCGGGAAGCTTTGACTTCTCGACCTACGAGGACCGCATCGCTGCCATCCAGGAAAGCTACAACGAGGGCATCTCGAAGCTTGAAGAGGCCGACACGGCGGCCACCGAGCTCTCCTGACGCATGAGGACAATCAAGCAAAGCCCCTCTGCAGAGAGGGGAGACCGATGAATCAGCAGCCATCGATTCCCGAACTGCTCGCGCCGGCGGGCAGCGCTGAGGCGCTCCATGCGGCGGTGAGCTCCGGCGCCGATGCCGTGTATCTGGGACTCGGCGAGATGAACGCACGTCGCGGAGCGGATAATTTCACGGCAGAGACGCTTCGTGAAGCCTGCGATTATGCGCACCTTCGGGGCGTTTCCGTCTATCTGACACTCAATACCATCGTTTTGCCAAAGGAGGAAAAGCGCGCGCTTGCGCTTGCCGATGAGGCGGCGCATGCTGGCGTGGATGCGTTCATCGTCCAAGACGTGGGCCTGGCCTCCGTTCTCGTGAAGAGTTTCCCCGAGGTCGGCCTGCATTGCTCGACGCAGATGAACATCCACGACAAGGCGGGCATTCTCGCCGCGAAATCGCTGGGCGCGAAGCGGGTGACCTTGGCACGTGAGCTCTCCCTTCCCGAAGTGGAGAACCTTGCGGAAGCAGCCCGTGAAGAGGGGCTTCAGGTGGAGGTGTTCGCGCACGGCGCACTCTGTGTGTGCTATTCGGGACAGTGCTACTTTTCGTCTGCGGTCGGCGGGCGCTCGGCGAACCGCGGCATGTGCGCCCAAGCCTGCCGCATGTCCTACGACCTGAAACGCAAGGCGAAGGAGGATCGCGATGTTTCGACGGAAGGGGAGCATCTTCTCTCTCCGCGCGACCTTTCGATGATCGATATGATCCCGCAGCTCGTGCGAGCCGGTGTGGCATCGCTCAAGATCGAGGGGCGCATGAAGTCGAGCGACTATGTGGCGGCGGTGGTGAGGAGCTATCGTCGCGTGCTCGATGACGAGGCCCATCGTGCAACGGAAGCCGACCGTCGTCGGTTGGAGGAGGCGTTCTCCCGCGGATTCACGGAGGGCTATCTTTCGGGCGTGCGCGGAAACGATCTCATGAGCTATCGCCGCCCGAACAATCGCGGCACGGCGATCGGACGGGTTGCCGAGGCGAACCGCGAGGGTGTCGTGATTGCGAACACGCGGGCGCTCGCAGAAGGCGATGTGTTGGAAATTTGGACGAACAAGGGCAACGTCACCTCCGTGCTGGCGAACAATTTCGAGAAAATGGGCCCGTCCCGCACACGGCTCACCGACGCGGCTCAGCTGCGCGGGGTGCGAGCGGGCGATCGCGTGTTTCGCGTGCGAAGCGCCGAACTGGCTTTCCGCGACGATCCGAAGGAGCCGCGCGTTCCGGTGCTGGCAAGCATTCGTCTGCGCATCGGAGAGGCGGCGAAGCTGCGTATGAGCGTGGCGTCGCCTGATTCGTTGATGGCCGGTGGTGCGGTGCAACGGCGCATTGCGTGCGCGCTTCACGATGCCGCGCTCAAGCAGGGAGGCGATGCGTTCGCTGCTGAAGTGGCCGGCGAGGTCGTCGAGGCGGCGCGGACGAAAGCGGTGAGCGCCGAAGAGGTTCGCGAGCATATCGGCAGGTTCGGATCGACGCCGTTCGAACTCGCTGGACTCGAGGTGGAGCTTGATCAGAATGTGGGCATCGGGTTTTCGGCGCTCCATCGTTTGCGCAACGAGGCGCTCGAGGCGCTCACGCAGGCCATACTTGCGCCGTATGGGGAGCGCGAAGTGGGCGGCGATGCTGCCGCAAGCTTGCCAGCGAGCAATCATGAAGGCGAACCTCTGCAGGAAGGCGCGCGCATTGCCAAGTGCGAGAAGCGCGGAAAGGGCGCACGCATTGCGAAGGGTGCGAAAGAGCCGAAAGCGCACACCGTGAACAACACCCCTCTCATCGCCGCCCTTGTCGCCAATCCCGCGAACGCTTTCGCCGCGAAAAAGGCCGGCGCTGGGCTCATCTACGTGAGCACTCAGGCGCGGATGGAAGACGGTTTCGCGTGGTCGGCCTATCCGGCAGGGTGCATTCCCGCGCTCCCTCTCGTCAACAGAGGGCCTGCCGCGCATCCAAATGGGGAAACAGCGGCGATTGGGTGGCCAGACTCCGCTGAAGGTGAAACAGAATGTGCCGGCATGGTGCTCGCAGAAAGCATCGGCGGGGTGTTTTTGGCACGGGAACATGGCGCGGCTTTCGAGATCGGCCCCCACTTGCCGCTTACGAACGCATGGTCTGTCGCGCTCGCGCAATCATGGGGCGCAAAGCGCCTGTGGCTGTCTTCCGAGCTCACGCTCGCGCAGATTCGCGATCTGATTGGTGATAGCGCCTCGTCCACGAAAGAACATGCTCCCGCTTTCGGCATCACCGTGGCAGGCGCCCAAGAGCTCATGGTCACCGAGCACTGCCTGCTTATGGCCGAAGGCCCCTGTGACGAGGCGTGCGCCACCTGCAAGCGCCGCCGTATCCCCCATGCGCTTAAAGACCGTAAGGGATATGAGTTCCCCATCCGCACCGATGCATTCGGGCGAAGCCATCTCTATAACGCCGTGCCCCTCGATACGTCGTTCGCCATCAAAGACCTGCTCTCAGCCGGCATCGGCGCGTTTCTCGCCGACACGACGCTCATGACCCCCGTCGAGGCCGGCAAGGCGGTCAAGCGCATTCGCGATGCGCTCGAAAGGGCGCAGGCGGGCGCAGAGGGCGTGGCAAAGCGCCCGAACACCACGTCGGGGCATTTGTTCCGCAGCGTCGCCTGACGAGAGCGCTCCTTCATCGTTTCCGCCCACCCGCGCTATGCTAGAATGGCTGTTCGCGCGATGCGTCGCCCCATGGGCGCAAGGGCGGTCGCGCGCAAAGCAAGCGAACGACAGGCCGGGGATGCCCGGCCTGTGGAAAACCCTATGAGAACGAAGGATCGCAAGGCCATGGAACGTCCCCAAGAACAGCTGCATATCATCGCGTCGGGCACGTCGCAAATCGTCCCCGAACAGGCTCTTCTCGATAAGCTGAAGCGCGACGTGCCGCTCAACGTCAAGCTCGGCGTCGACCCGACGGCGCCCGACATCCACCTCGGCCACGCGGTTCCCCTGCGCAAGCTCCGCCAATTCCAAGACCTCGGCCATCACGTCACGCTGATCATCGGCGACGGCACGGCCCTCATCGGCGACCCCTCCGGCCGCAATTCCACGCGCCCGCAGCTCTCCTACGACCAGATCCACGCGAACGCCCAGACCTACGTCGATCAGGCGTTTAAGATTCTCGATCCCGAGAAGACCACCCTGCGCTACAACTCCGAATGGATCCTTGCGCTCAGGATGGAGGATCTCCTCAAGATCACGAGCAACTTCACGGTGGCGCGCATCCTTGAGCGCGACGATTTCCACAACCGCTATTCCAAAAACCTGCCGATCAGCCTTCATGAGTTCCTCTATCCGGTCATGCAGGCGTATGACTCGGTGGTCATCAAGGCCGATGTGGAGCTCGGCGGCACCGATCAGCTCTTCAATCTGCTTGCGGGGCGCGAGCTCATGGAGAAGATGGGGATGGAGCCGCAGGTGTGCCTCACGCTTCCGTTGCTCGAGGGCACCGATGGCGTGAAGAAGATGTCGAAGTCATATGGCAACTACGTCGGCCTCACCGACGCTCCGAACGACATGTTCGGCAAGATCATGTCGATCCCCGATGAGCTGATGGTGAAATACTACCGCCTCGCCTCCACGGTGCCGGTGGCGGAAATCGATAAGATCGAGGCGGGGCTTGCCGCCGACGAGCTGCATCCGAACGTGGTGAAGCGTGCGCTCGCGCGCAACATCGTGGCGTCGTATTACGACGAGGCCACGGCAGAGGAGGCGGAGGAAGCCTTCAATCGGGTGTTCAAAGCGCACGAGGTGCCCGACGACGTTCCCGATTTCCACGCCGACCTCACGCCGAACGATGAGGGCAAGGTGTATGTGGCGCGCATCATCTGCGATGCGGGGCTTGCCTCGAGTGTGGGCGAAGTGCGTCGGCTGATCGACGGCGGCGGCGTGAAAGTGAATGGCAATCCGCTTCCCGCAAAAGCCTACAACGTGGAGCCGCAGCTCTTAGAGGGCGCGACGATTCAGGTGGGGAAGCGCAAGTTCGTGCATCTTGTGTAACCGGCACGGTGTGAAGATGCGACATGATGCCACGCTTTCTGCCTTTGCATATACGCGCCGATGAAAGGCCGGCGTGCGCTACGGGAAGCACCTGCCGCCGAAACATGCTCTCGAAACATGTTCTCGAAACACGTTTCGCGAATCATGTTTTTCCAAATCAGAGTGCGCTTTTCGGGCAATTTGAACCACGTGCTCATGTATAATACTGGCCTCTTCGAAAGGAGAGGCTTTTCTCACGGGATGAGAGGAAAAGAAAAAGCGAGCGTTGCTGGCAGGGCTTTCGCCATGCAATGCGAGAGGTGGTAAAGGAGGTGCCTTATGCAGCGCACGATGAAATCAGCATGGCTTTGCATCGCGGCGGCATGCGTCGTCGCAATTTTGGCGGTGTTGATTTTGCCCACGGCAGCGCAGGCCGAAGACGAAACGCGGCAGGTCGAGCTCCATGCGTCGATGAGCGGTCTTTCCGGAGGGAGCGTCGATCAGGCCACCGTGGAGGTGACGAACGGACAGTTGGGAACGCTTCCCACGCCGACCGCCCCCGAGGGATGGACGTTCAAGGGTTGGTACACCGGTGCCGTGAAAACCACGTGGTGGCAACTCAATGACCATAATCCCTGGGATAAAAGCGGAAATCTCAAACTTCCAGCCGGTTTTGAATCGCTTACCAATGTGAGAACGGGAAACAGCTTTTCGGGAAGTGATTACTGATCCCATCTTGTCGGAACAAATGGCGAGAAAGTGGCAAGCGGCGCAACCGTGCCCGAAACCGTCACAGATCTTTATGCCGCCTATGTTCCTACTAAGATAACGGTCAAACTGTACTGGAATGGCTGGCAGGGCAAATACACTCCCCTGATTGCTACCCGTGATTACGGCACGAGCGTAACCGGTGTTGTTACGTCTTGGGAAGGCCACACGCTTGATGGTTGGGCCGAGGCCGACGGCACGCCGTTTAATGTGAATGCGCCGGTGACGAAGAACATGGAAGTCTATATGATTTGGCACGGAGCTGACGGCAGCCACAATCAGGGCTATGTCAAGAATGCCGCAGGCGACGTCCTTGCCATTAACGTGGGCCCCTCAAGCCTCAGCATCGATCCGGATCCGCAGAGCAGCTCCGGCGAGCTGTACGCTGCGATTACCTCTTCCAACCAGTTCAGCACCGGCAAGACCGTAAAATGGTCGGTAAACAACAATGTCGTTTCTCTTACGCCAATGGGCGAGAATATGACGAAATGTCTCGTCCGTGCGAATGGTTCCGAAGGTACGGCGGTGGTGAAGGCGGCAGTCACCGACAGTGCCGGAAAGGTGCATACCGCCTCCGCGACGGTCACCGTTGCGCACTCCTTCGATGGAAACATTATCGTGACGAAGTACCCCACCTGCACAGAGAACGGCGAGGGCTACACGTTCTGTTCCACATGCAACACGAAGCGCTATACTACTTGGGAAAAGAACGGTCATCGGTTCACCTACCACACCACCAATCCGAACTGCACGGAGGAAGGGTGCACCGAGCGGTGGTGCATCTCCTGCGGCCTCCATGAACGAGACACCATCGTACCGGCGCTCGGTCATAACATGGAGGTGAAAACGTTGAAGTCCTGCAGCGGCACCACCATCATCCAGACGTGCCGTACCTGCGGATTCACCGAGCAATCGAGCGACGCTTCGCAGGCTTCGCACACGTGGGCCTCGGTGAAGACCGTCGACAAGGAAGCCACCTGCAAGGAAGCGGGCAGCAAGTCCATCCATTGCCTTAACTGCGAGGTGACGAAAGACAGCGAGCCCATTCCAGCGACGGATAACCATGATTGGGGCGCTTGGAAGGAAACGAAGCCCGCGACCGCTGAGGCAGCTGGAACGCGGCAGCACACTTGCGAGGTCTGCGGCCTTGTCGAAGAGGCGGAAATCGCCCCGCTTGCCAATAAGGATGAAGCGGTCGAAGAAAAGCTCCCCGCGAATGAGGTTTTCACTGACGTGAGCAAGGATGCGTGGAGCTACGACGCAGTGAACTGGGCCTATGCGAATGGTGTTTTCTCGGGTTATACGGGGCAGAACGTCTTTGGCGTGGGCGACGCGCTCACCCGCGCGCAGGCGGCCCAAGTTCTCTATAACTGGTTCGCTGCCGATGGCGCGATTGAGACGAGCTCAGATGTTCACGACATCACGGGGCTTTCCGACGTGCAAGACGGCAAATGGTATACCAAAGCGGTGAACTGGGCCTATTCAAAGGGCCTGATAGTGGGATATTCGGACAAGAGCGAATTTGGCGTCAACGATCCACTCACGCGTCAGCAGATGTGCGAGATCATGCGTCGCGCGTCGGTTTACTTTAACGGGACGGCGAAGGACGCCAGCGATGCGGTGAGCAAGGGCATGCCGGACGTTGGCTTGGTGGCCAATTATGCGAAAGAAGGCGTTGATTGGGCCACGTCGCACGGTGTTATGAACGGCGTGGAGAAAGATGATGGAAACTTCTACATCAATCCGAGCGAAAGCGTAACCCGTGCACAGATGGCGCAATTCATGAAGAACGCCGTCGACAACGCTCTTTTGTAGCGAATTTTCCAAACTCACACGATGAGGGCTGTGTCAGAAAGCGAAACTGGCACAGCCCTTTCAACATTGGCCTGATTGCCATTGCTGTGTCCAGCTTGCGTTTGCCGTCATGGGGTCATCTTCTATGAAAAAAATTATTTTTCTTTCAAAAAAGTCGTTGACATGACCCCCGCGCGGTCATATCATAGCAACTCGCGCGTTTCACCGATTTGGTTGCGATTTCTTCCGAAATCATCGATCAAAACGGGCATCGCGCGAAGCGGGATACGCCCGCCGAGCACCTTGAAAACCGGATACCGAGATGAGAGCCAACCAAGTGCTCTT
>CANQRF010000017.1 GCA_947626195.1 uncultured Eggerthellaceae bacterium | reverse complement strand
CCCTAGTTTCTTGAAAAAATCAATGGCGAATTCGAAAAGGGGAAGCACGACCCCCAATAATCAGCGTTTCCCTAGAATGACATCGAAGATCGTCAGCGCGGGCATATCGGCGCCCATAGACAAGATCGCATCGGCTCCGCGGTCCCACACCTGCCTGAACGCATGGTTGTAGTGCTCATCGAAGCTTTCGCCCTCATCGCCGATGAAGGTGATTGGACGCGGCCACACGCCCGAGGATTCAAACAGCTCACGCATCGCGTCGGCGCCTTGGGAGGCCGGGGTCGAGATGACAAGCTCATACGTGTTCCCACCTGCAGAGTCGGCGCCCCCGCTTTTGGCGTTCCCTTTCTCGAGCTCATCGAATGCCGCCATGATGATCTCCACGACGTCGAAGAGCATGCAATGGTAGAGAACCGCGGCCACATCCGGCTCGAAAACACCGTCCTTCAATCGCGTGAGCCGCGTTTTCACCAGCCCCGGCTCGGGAACTTTGCTGAAGAGCAATACGGCATAATGTCGGTTGCGCATGATCCTCCTTGCATCCAAGGCCCTTTCCGTGAACATTGTAGAGCATGTTGACGCAGTGCACGCAGGCGGCGTGAACGCGGCTCGCTTCGCATGGAAAACATCCGCGATTGTCCGACGGGGCCTCCTGCGGCTTCGCTATAATGGGCGCATGGAGTTGAAGCCTTCTGCATACAACCTTCTGGTGCCATCGGATGATGCGGGACAGACCATCGTTTACAACACAGCGTCAGGCGCGCTGGCCCTTGTGGGCGAAGAGGCAGCTGCTCTCTTGTCGCACGCCCTTCCAATTGACGATGCCGCATGCATGCACCTTGGCGAAGATGCCTTGTCCTCGCTGCTGGAAGCGGGCTTTTTGGTTGATGCCGGCTGCGACGAGCTCGCTCAGATCGAAGCCTCCCATCGCGCGCTTCAACAGGATCCCTCAGTGCTCTCGCTCTGCATTGCGCCGACCTATTCCTGCAATCTGGCATGTCCCTACTGCTACGAAAATGGGCGCGATTCGTCGGGCACGATCATGGACAGCGAAACGCAGGGCAGGATCATCGATTTCGCCAAAACCGCCTTTGACGCCGCGCCATACGAGCGCCTTGAGATCCAATGGTATGGCGGCGAGCCCATGCTCGCGCCCGAGGCGATCGAGCGCATCTCAGCAGAGCTCCTCAGCTTCTGCAGGCAGCACGACGTGGCGTTTTACGCCTATATGATCTCCAACGCCACGCTCATAGGCGCCTCGGAAGCCGCCCTGCTGAAGCGCAGCGGCGTGAGCGAGGTCGTTGTGACGGTCGACGGGCCTGAAGAGCTGCATAACAGGCGCAGGCCCATGCGGAACGGATCCAATTCATATGAGGCCGTTCTCGGCGGCATCGGCTGCTTGGTCGATGAGGGCATTGCCGTGCGGGTCCTCATGAATGCCGATGAGGTGAACGACCCGTATCTCGACGATCTGCGCGCGCTGCTGAACGAGAGGTTCGGGATCGTCGCCGCGCGCGCGAAGCTCAACGACTATTACGGCACATTTGGGCAGGGCTGCTTCTGCGAGCCGGAGTTCTCCCTCATGGACCATCGGGAGTTCACGCGACTGCAGTGCGCGCGCTTTTGCGAAGAGGGGCACACGCCCCAAGAGTTCGCCTACCTCGTGCAACCGATTCCGCTTTTCTGCCGTGGGCAGAAAGAGCGCTACTACGCCATCGACGCCGGAGGCGATGTGTACAAATGCGACGGCCGGATGGGCAGAACAGATAACGTCCTCTTCAACCTGAACAATGTTGCCGAAACAGGCGACATCCCCGCGCAAACGGCACCTCTCTATCCCTTTGACGACCCCGCGTGCCGGGCCTGCACGCTGCTTCCCCTTTGCAAGGGAACCTGCGAGTGGGAGCGGAAATGCTGCACGGACCACCCCTGCCATCCGCTCAAATACACGGCGGAGGAATATCTCAAGGGCTGGGTGAGGGCCATCGGGTCTTGCGACACAGAACGGGGCGTTGCATCACAGCCCGCAGTTGGGGCGAAGATTCTCTCTGTGCAACGCGGCAGAGATTCGACGCAGCCCTAGAAGAGCCAGTTGTCGCGGGCTGCAGGCAGCGGCGAAGCACCTCCCCCGCCGTCAACCATGCCCTCCCCTCCGGTGACGTGACCAAGATCATCATCGGAGAGCGCGCCGCTCTGAAGTTTGGAGAAATCCTCTTCGCCAATCTCAATGCCATGAGCCTGAGCGAAGCCGATCACGGCCTCCGCGCGATCGTTCTGCAGATCCTCCATGAGAGCTTGAAATTCTCTTGCGAGGTCTTCATCTTCGGAAAGCTTCTGATAAAACGCCTTGAGGTTCTCGTCCATCGTTTCAGATCCTTTCACAGTTGCATCGCTCGCAAAGAACAGCATGGTCATAGTAAGCGCGTTTTGAGCGAAGAATCAAGAGAAACTAAGTGTTTCACTGGTAATTTCCGCTCTATCACTTGCGAAGCGCAGAGAAGAGCACGGGCAAGCTCCGCCCCCATCGTCCCGCTTGAATGTGCACCCTTCCCCGTCCCAAGAGCAACTGTCACCCCATTCACCCAGCCGCCGCTCCCCACGCGTGCGGCTTCGAAGCGCGTATAATGGAGGCGCTTTCTGACCAAGCGTTCGATCATGGGAAAAGGAAGGAGAACTGAATGGCCACGTCTCAGATACTCAGACCCGCAAACGCCGCATCGACGAAGCTCAAGGCGCTTCTCGTCGCGTGTCTCACGATGCTCGCCGGCGCGGCTTTGGCGCTTGCGCTTGCCCCCGCACACGCATGGGCGGCATCCTCTTTCGGAGGAATCACCGAGCCGACGGTGAAGCATTCGCAAGGCTTCGACCCGCTCGACCTTCTGCCGCAAGACGAGCTTGCTACCGCCGACGAGATCGGCACGACATCGCTGAATGAGACATTCAATGCTCTTCGGCAGGACCTCGCCATCTACGGGATCGGCTATGCGGCAACCGGGGCGGACTACAACGAGCTTGCCGGATTGACGGGAACCGAGGGGGCGCTTCCGGATGGTCGACACAACGTCTTTTGGATAGGCAACGATAACAACCTGAGCACAGAGACCTGCTACTGCCTTTTGATCCAAACGAACATCGGAACCTATTTTGTGGCACCCTCAGTGCCGATTACCGAAAACAATTGGTTTGGCGCAAGCTTTATCGTCGATGGTTTCTCCACGGCTCTTTGCACGTACTATTGCCCGACGACGCTCGGCCAATACCTTGACGCGAGCAATGAAGAGATCCCCTCTCTCTACAGCGACTGGACGCTGGTAACCGAGGAGAACGAGGACTCGATCCCGTTTCCCAACGCAGAGGGCGCGACGAGCGACGAGCCCCTCACGATGGTCCTCAACCTGCTCATCTATCCGGAACCGTCCTATCCCGCGGGCCTCGTTCCCACCTTCGAGAACCTCGCGGCCAATCTGTACGATCCCCTGATCATCGCGCCATTCGAGGTCTCTTCGCCCCAATATGCGGCAAACAAGCAGATGCAGGCCGGGCGCATGAGCGCTCTCGGCGAGAACATCGCTTCGGGTGATTCGGCTGTTTGGCTCCGGCTTTCGAGCATAAAGGACTGGCTCCATGTGGCAGCGCTTTATGCAGACGTTGAGGGAGCGCCGAACTATACCTGCTGGCTTTTGCCCAAGGACGAGGAGCTCTGCCTTATCTTGTATAACGATCTTGGGCAATACATCGCGACAGAGGCAGCCTTCGCGGACTGGCCGAACCATGACACCATAACCGAGATCACCGACACGCAAATATACCGAAATCAGTCTGAGTTCTACTTCGATGTTCCCGACTACGACTACGAGCTGGCCATCACCGATGTTGTCGCCTATCCCGGCGAGTACGGCTACCTCGACGTGCCCGCCGACGCGTGGTACCGCCAATCGGTGGCCGACGCCACGCGCCTCGGCTTCGTCCACGGATACGCCCCGGGCGACCTCTACTTCGGGCCCGCCGACAACGTGACGCGCGCCCAGATAGCGACCATCCTCTTCAACATGAGCGGCTGGACGGAGGAGACCTATAGCGTCAGCGCCGAGCTCGGGGGCGCCGCGCCGACGTTCCCGGATGTGCCGGAGGGCGCCTCCTACTACGAGCCCGTCGAGTGGGCGGCCGCGAACGGCGTGGTCACCGGCCACACTACGGCCTCGGGGGCATATTTCGCGCCGGAGGACGACGCCACCCGCGAGCAGGTGATGGCGATGGCCTACCGCTACGCGCAGCTGCTTGAGGGCGACGACTTCACAGCGCTTTCGCCCTCCGAGGCCGAAGCCGAGCTCGCGAAGTTCCCCGACGGGGGAAGCGTGAGCGGCTGGGCGCGCGATGCGGTGGCATGGTGCGTGGCGAACGGCGTCGTTACCGGCAAGTCGACTGCCAGCGGATATGTCCTCGCGCCGCAGAACCCCACGACACGCGCCGAGGCGGCCACCATCGCCGTAAGATTGCAGCCCTATTCGCTCTCCGAGCCCATCGGGAAGTAACGAGGCTTTATGAACCGAAACCGCGACCATAGCGGCACCAACAGAGAGAAAAGTGCGTATTACGGGGCGCTCCAAGACATCGTGGACGCCCTGTATGCGCCCTTCGGCGACCTCGACCCCACCATTGCCGAGGCGGTGGGCGCGAAAGTGCGCCGCCTCGACGTGGTGCTTGCCGCGGAGGCGGCAGATCTGCCCGAAGAACTCTTAGGCATCGTCAACCTGCTCCCACCCGGCGATTACACCCGCGCGCGCCTCTGCGCGCAGTTGAATTCCGCCATCTCAGGGCACGCGTGGGGGCAGGTCTACGGCACCGTGGAATAGCCGCTCTGAGGCCAGCAATCGTGCAGCAGCCCAAAACTCGCCAAAACGCGCCGTCTGGTTCTCGCAGCAGATTGATATATATAAGGCTTCATGTTATAAAGTATTTGGTGGCTGAATAAGCTACCTCCAAGCGCCGGGGGCAATCCCCCGGCAACTTTTTTCGTTTAATACTCCGACAAATATTTTTAGAGACAAAATGCACTGTATGAGTGCATTTATTGCTCATTTCTGCACCATCGCAGTGCATTTAAGGGGTTAAAGTTCGGAAAATCGGCACGTAAAGAAGCCTCCCATTTCTCGTATTCAAAATGGGAGGTAGTTCAGTTAGCGTTTATCTTCTCATTCAAAGCCGCATGGCGATCAATTCATTTCGATCAATTCCCTTAGATGAAGTGCGTCCAGACGTGCTCTTCGGTCTCGGGGAGGCCGAACTGCTCTTTCCCCAGTGCAATGGACTTCATGAGAAACACCATGTTGCGAGCAAGCACACGCATGGTCTGCCTTCCCTCTTCGTCCTGCTCGGCCTCGCCGACGTTGCGCCCATGGATGCAGTTCCAATACTGGCTCGGGGCGACAGGCATATTGCTGATCGTGAAATACTTGTTCAGCTCATCGAAAGTTGCCGAGCAGCCGCCGCGGCGAGCACACACCACACTGGCACCCACTTTCATGCTCTTATCGAAGCGCGTGCTGTAGAACAGGCGGTCGAGCAACGCGATGAGCGTCGCATTGGCGGAGGCGTAATAGACGGGGCTCGCGAGGACAAGGCCGTCCGCCTCCTCGAACTTCGGTGCGATCTCGTTGACGATGTCGTCATAGACGCATCTTTTCAGCTTCGAGCATGCCTGGCACGCCATGCAACCGCGTATCGCCTGGTTGCCCACCTGAATCGTCTCCACCTCGACGCCGCTTTCCGCGAACACCTGCTCCATCTCGCGAATCCCAATGGCGGTGTTGCCGTCTTTTCGCGGGCTTCCGTTGAGAATCAAAACCTTCACGCCGTCTCCTCTCAAACAATCTTTCGGGCTTTCATAAATCCACGATACCACTTCCACCCCTTGGCGAATATAAGCATTCTCTGCTGAATGCCATCTCGGTTTGCACAAACTTGCCCAGACTCGCTCAACCATGTGTGTTCATGTTTATTCCCGCGAAAACACAGAAAAACACGTGCGCTTTTCAATGCGAAGCATCACAATGGTGGGTTAGCTTTCGGATGAGCTCGCTCTCAGGCGAATAACCACTCGAATGGGTGAGCTCTCAGAGCCCAGTATCGCAAATGGAAAGGGGTACGTTCGTTGCTTGAAGCGCTTGCCCAGGTGCTCTCCCTTATCATGTGGCCGTTCTACGACCTCACGCAAAACTGGTGGATCACCATCCTTCTTTTCACGATCGTCGTGAAGATCATCCTCATGCCGCTCGCCCTCTGGGTGCAGAAGAACTGCATCCGCATGGTGGAGATCATGCCCGAGATCAATCGCATCAAGGTGCGCTATTACGGCGACAACGAGACCATCGGGGAAAAGCAGAACGCCCTCTATAAGGAAAAGCACTATCATCCCATGCTTTCCCTCATCCCGCTCGCCGTGCAGATCCTCATCCTCTTCGGGCTCGTGGACGTCATCCATATGATCACCGACAACGGCGCGCCCGGCACCGAGTTCCTCGGGCTCGTCCCCGTGGAGGACGGCGGCATCTCATGGATCATGCCCGCACTCGCCGGCCTCTCGGCCGTCGCGCTCGGCTTCGCGCAGAACCGCATCAACCCGCTCCAACGCGAGCAATCGCGCGCCGAGAAGAACATGACGAACGGCCTTTCGATCGCGCTTTCCCTCTGCCTCGGCATCTTCGTGGCCGCCGGCATGGCGTTCTACTGGATCTGCTCAAACGTCACGGCCATCATCGTGCAATGGGTCTGCAACATCATCATCAATCCGAAGAAATACATCGACTACGACGCGCTTGAGGAAAGCCGCAAGGATGTTGAGGGGCTGAACAGCCTTCAAGGCTCGAAGTCGAAATGGTGGAAGCCGAGCCCGCTCGCCAAGCGCGAGAAACAAGACTACAAGCGCTTCTTCAACATCGTCGGCAAGCACATCGTCTTCTATTCCGAGGGCAGCGGTTTCTACAAGTATTTCCGCGGCGCCGTCGAATATCTGCTCGAGAACTCCACCGCGATCGTCCATTACGTGACGAACGATCCCAACGACCAGATCTTCGAGATCGCGAAGGAAAACCCGCGCCTTCTCCCCTACTACATCAGCGAGAAGCGCGCGATCACCATGTTCATGAAGATGGAGGCCGACGTCGTCGTCACCACGTTGGGCGATCTCGACAACTTCTACATCAAGCGCTCCTATGTAAAGAACGACATCGAATACGTGTACATGTTCCACCACACCACCTCGGTGAACATGACCTCCACCGAGGGCGAGTACGACAACTACGACACGTTGCTCTGCACCGGCCCGCACCAGATCACCGAGATGCGCGCCATCGAGGACTATCGCGGGCTGAAGCACAAGAAGCTCGTGGCGTGCGGCTATGACCTCATCGATCGCGAGATCGAAGACTACGAGAAGCGCATCGCGAAGCAGGCGGGCAAAAACGAGAGGCCGACGATCCTCATCGCCCCGAGCTGGCAGGAGGACAACGTGCTGGACAGCTGCTTCGACGACTTGGTGCAGCCGCTGCTCGGGAAGGGCTACCGCGTCGTTGTGCGCCCGCACCCCGAATACACGAAGCGCTATAAGCCGCGCTGGGAGGCACTCAAGAAGCGCTATGAGAACGTGCCCGAAGACGAGCTTTATTTCGAGCGCGACTTCAGCACCAACGATTCCATCCTCACCTCGGACATTCTCATCACCGATTGGTCATCGACTTTTAGCGAGTTCGCCTTCTCCACGTTGAAGCCCTCGATCCTCATCGACACGCCGATGAAGGTGAACAATCCGCATTGGCAAGAATACGGCGCGAGCTGCACCGACATCACGTTGCGCGACGAAGTGGGCGTTTCCGTTCCCCTCAACGAGGTGAGGGAGAAAGTTCCCGAGGTCGTGGAAGACATGCTCGCGCACATGGACGAGTGGCACGATCGCATCGAGAAGATCCGCGCCAGCTTCTTCTTCAACCTTGGAAAAGGCGGCGAAGCAGCCGGCGTTTACCTGCTGCAGGCCATCTTGGAGAAGCAGAATTCCGAGCGTGAAGTCGATCAGAAAGAGAGCGCTGCGGCCTAAGAGGGAAAAGGACGCGGCAGCCTCAATTCCGATACGACAACGATCGGGAAGACAACGCCGCAGCTTAAACTCCCTCTCCCGCGGTTTACATTCCCTCGCTCGGCCTAAACTCTAAACTCTAAACTCCCTCTTCGTTGAGTTCTTCCACCACGTGCTCGACTTCTTTCGTCTTCGAGAAGAGCTCACGGATGTTCGTCGCGGCCATGATGGCGCCGATGATGATCACAACGGCCCAGAAGATGCCCGACGCCTCGGGAATCGTTCCCAACAGCACGAGCGAGAACGGAATTGCCCACGCGGAGTAGGTGATGTTGAGCGCCATGGACTTCGCTGCGCCGATGCGGGCGATCGCCTTGTAGTAGCACAGGTAGGAAATGGTGCCGAGCGCGGCGGCCGCGATGATCACCGGCATCGCATCGGAAAGGGCGGCGTCAACCGTCGGTGCCCAGCCCCCGAGAATCGGGAGGATGACGCAGGCGTACACGATGGCAGACGTGGTCTGGCGGATCTGAAGGGCGTTCTCGTCATCCACGCTCGCGCTGCGGAGTCCCCATGCGATGATAACGGCCTCGGTTCCCCATCCGAACACGCAGACGAATGCTCCCACGACGCCTAAGAACCAGTCGCCCGGCACGTTCGGCGCAGGATCCCACGAAAGCGCCGCGACGCCGACCAAGCATGCGAGCAAACCGACCCAGTTGTACCAGCGCATCTCCTCTTTGAGGCAGAAATGCGCGAGCAAAGCGCCATACGCCGGAAAGAACGCCGAGATGGCGGCCGTATAGGCGGCGCCGATGTTGTTTATCGCAAGCACATAGCCCGTCATGCCGACCGGCGCGCCCACCACCGCCGCGGCGACGATGCACCAGCCGTATTTCGTCTTCAGCAGCTGCCACGTGGCCTTGAGCTTCTTCCGCACCGCCATGTAGATGAACATGAACACCGCCGATGTGGCGTCATGGAGAAACGTGCTCGTGAACGCCGCGAGCGCAATAGCGAGCTCGGTCGAGAAAAACGTCGAGCTCATCAGTGCGATGCTTAAGATCACCGTGTCGAGCGCCCAGGTGAGCGCGGCGCCTAAACCCCAGATCATAGGTTAATTTGCCTCCTCAATCATGCGCAGGGCCGCCTGGCCGTAGCGCTTTGTGTACTTGTACCACAGGTAAAGAAACTCCCCCACCGGATCGCCGCACATATCGCGATACAGCGCCCAGACGAACCAGTGGAAACTCACCACCGAAAGATAGGCGACGCAATGTAGCAGCTCCTGAGGCTCAAGCGGACGCTCGAAATACACTTCGAGCACCTCCATCGCCTCGTCGTAGGTGTAGTCGCTGCAGCAGATGAAAACCGCGAGGTCACTCGCATAGTCCGACATCCCCGCATATTCCCAGTCGATGAGATACATGTCGTCGCCATGGACGAGGAAGTTCGCGTCGTAGAAATCGTTGTGCGAGAGAACCGGTGCGAGGCCATCGGCCTTCACGACCGCATTGAGCTTCTCCGCAAGCGCCAGCAGCTCTTCGAAATCCTCAAACGACGTGCGCCTTCCCTCGTTTAAGAGCGCGATCTGCTTGAGCGTGTCGGTATGGATGTCGAAATCCCACTCCGAGACCACGCCGCAATTGTGCAGCGCCCGAATCATCTCCATCGCACGCTCCACATGTTTCGGGTTGTGATATTCGAAGGGAACGCAGTCGGGAATGAAACGCGAGATCTTCCATCCCTCGACTTCATCCTCATAGATATAGGTGCGGTCGATGCCGAGATCGTAGGCAACGCTTTGGGTGAAGGTCTCGCTCGCGCGGCTGATGATCTTGTCGGTGCCCTCACCGGGATGACGATAGACATATTCATCGTCGCCGACGGAGAAGCGGAAGGAGAAGTTCGTCAAACCCTGCTTGATGGCGATGATGTTCTCGATGTCGTTGCGCTCGCAATGAAGCACCCGGCAGATGTTGTCCATGATGGACGAATTCACGTTCACGATGAACGCGGGGTCGAAGTGCCTCACATCATCGAGCGAATCGAATTCCCAAATGGCACCCGGCGGATAGGGACGCATCACCATGGGAAGCTCGGCGATGTGCTCCCGATAGATCTGCTCCCACAGCTTGTCCGCCGTCGCGGGGTCGTCGTACACATCGTCGAGGATCTCGAGGAAGCGCTTCGAGAAAGAACGATCCCAATAGGCGTGCCCCATCATCACCCACGCATCCGCGCCTCCGATGTCAACGCGCGTGATCAGGCGGTTCTTGCCCTTCGTGGTAATGCACCATTCGCTCGTCTCCCCCGCCTCGAACTCCGCCGCGTAGTAGGAGCAATATACATAGCGCTCAAAGGGGTTCTCGGTGAAATAGTCGTCCGAGGAGCAGATGTAGGTGTTGCCGAGACGGCTCGCCACCACTTTGATGGAGGAGTTGTTGTTGCGCTCGGCGTATTCGTTGTTCACCACGAGCTCCACGCCGAAGCGATCTTCCAGATAGAAGAACTCCTCCTTGCGATAGCCCACCACGACGACGATGTCCTCGATGCCTGCCTCGCGAAGCTGGCGGATCTGGCGCTCGATGAGCACCTCGCCCTTAACCTTCACGACGCCCTTGGGCTTCTCGTAGGAGATGGGCACGAAGCGCGAGGAGAGGCCAGCCGCGAGAATGACGGCGTTGTCGACGCGATAGGGCCCCAAGGAACGTTTTCCCGCCTCGGTGATGGCGCCCACCTCATCGATAAGGCCGGCGACGCGCAGCTCTTTGAGCGTGCTGTTCACCGTGCCGAGCGAGAGATCGGCCTTCTCTGCCAAGGCGCGCTGCGATATGCCCTTGCCTTCCTCCAAACAGTTGACAAGGACGTCGAATTGAGCGGATGTCAGCACTCTAACCTCTTTTCCATCCTGTTCAAACAGTCCCCTATCATAGCGGTTTCTCGAGGATTCGTGTTCAATTTTTTGGAGTTTTTGCATTAGTTGAACATGAATGCACGCCGACTGGTTTGTAACAGTGAAGCCGGAACGGTTGTGGATTAGCATGCTGCCCTCTTACTTTCTTTGCAAAATCGTCCGATAATGTATTGCTACGCAAAAAAATGCCGAAACGGCTCAAGACATAAGCGAGGGAATGGAACACAATCATACAAACCACTGCCCAGTGGTTTCCAAAGAGAGGGTTTTGCCAAGCGACATGCGGGCGAATGCCGCACGCATTGTCAGCAGGCAGGAGGGTCGTGTGTCTCTCTTAGACGATGTGCTTGCACAGGCAAATGGCACGCGCTCAGCCGGCTCAAGGTATCGCCTCCCGTCTGTCGCGGTTCCCCAAAAGCTCGCCATCGCCTTCTTCGACCTCTTCTCGCTGGTTCTTTTCGCCTTGCTGCTCCTCGCGGCGCTGCCCCTTCCCGCCTTTGCCTATGTGGATCCCTCGGTCATGACATACACCATCCAGGCTGTCGCCGGAGCGGCGGTGGCCTTGGGGGCGGTGCTTGGCGTGGCGCTTCGCCGCACGCGCCGTTTCCTCTTCCGCATCTTCAAGATCGACGAGAACGCGAACAGGATCGTCGATCCCGACGTGATGGCAGTCGAGGGGAGCGAAGAGCACCAAGCGGAAATGCGCGAGGATGCCGATGAAAAGGCCAACAGCATCAAACAAACGCTTGCTCATGGCAGGCCCGCCAAGCGCCTCTCGTGGCCGAAGCGCTTTATCCGAGCCCTCATCTGCTGCGCGTTCCTCGTTTGGACCGCCCTCGTGTTCGCTCCCATCGAGATCGTCGCGGCTGATTCGGGGAGCCTCCTTTTCACCGTTGCGGATGTGATCGGACTCATCCTTGGCGTCGGCCTCGCCATCACGCTCGCCAGCGCCTTCGCCCTATCGGCGATTCGGGGACGCGCCTTCGACGTCGTGCTCACGATCATCGTGGCCTGCGGCATCGGATGCTACGTGCAAGCGCTCTTCCTCAATACGACGCTTCCCGTTGCCGACGGGCGCTTCTTCGACCTCGCAGACCATATGGCCATAACCGTCATCAGCACTATCGTGTGGGCGGCCGTCTTTGCCGCGCTCCTGCTCTTCAATGCGAAGAGAAAGGCCGCCTGCCGCACCCTCATCCTCACCGTGAGCGTCCTGCTCATCGCGGTGCAGGGCATTTCGGTGGCGGGCGAGGTGAGCGAGGACCTTGCGAAGAAGAACGAGAACCAAGGGACCATCGTCATGGGCGACTACGGTATCAACGAGGTGGGTAGCAAGGGCAATGTCACGGTTTTCGTCCTTGACACCTTTGAGACGCAGATCATGGACAGCCTCCTTGAAAACGACCCCCATATCCTCGATGAGTTCACCGGCTTTACCTACTTCCACAATTCCACCGGCTCGCTCATCCCCACGCGCTACGCCGTTCCCTATCTGCTCACCAACGTCATGCCCGAACATGGCGAGTCGTTCGACGACTACACAAGCACGATCTTCGACAAGGGAACGCTTCTTGCCGACATCGCGAGCACGGGATACGAGATCACCCTCTATACGGATTCAGCGAACCTTGAGAAGGTGGAGCCCTACGCGGCGAATGTCTCCTACGTCAATCATCGCACGTTCGACAACGCGAAACTCTGGCTCTCGATCGAGAAGATGGCGCTCTTCCGCGACATGCCGTGGCTGCTCAAACCGCCTTTCTGGTTCTACACCGACGAGCTGAACGCGAATGCGACTGACGACGCCTACTTCATCGACGACATCCTCTATGGTGAAAACCTGAGGAACGAGGGCCTCCGCGTCTCGGAGACAGCCGACAAAACGTTCCGCTTCATCCATCTGCTCGGCTCGCATTACCCTTGGTTCATGGATGCCGAGGGAAACCGCGTGAAGGAGGCGGATACCAACCAGCTCATCCAATCGGAAGGCTGCCTGAAGCTCGTGGAGGAATACCTTCGCCAGCTGAAGGCGCTCGGACTTTACGACCAATCCACCATCATCGTCACGGCCGATCACGGAAACTGGGAACACTATAACGTACCCGACACCCCGCTCACGCATCCCGCCTCTCCCCTTCTTCTCGTGAAACCCCCCGAGACGCCGAAGGAGGCGGCAAAGCCGCTGAAACGCTCCGAAGTGCCGACCGGACACCTCGATTTCGCCGCGACGGTGATCGATGCCGTCGGCGGAGATTCGTCAGCCTATGGCCCGACGGTCTTCGAGGTGAAGAAGGGCCCGCGTGAGCGCATCTATTGGGAGACGATGGCAGATGGGCACATGGAGCATCAGCTTTGGGAATACCTCGTTCAAGGCCCCGCGCTCGACATCAAGAGCTGGCATTTCACGGGCGAGACGATCGACATCTACCACTAGGATTTCGGTTGGAACCCAGGCAAACCACGATGGCCTCACCCCCTTCCCTGCCGACAGTTCATTCATGCAGGCTTTCTAGAATCAGCGTGAACCCCCGCAGTTTTCCCTTTACATTTCGGCAACAATCAATCAATAATGATCCTTCGATGAAACGGATGGGGAGAAAGCCAAAACTCACAGCGATAGCCGAGGTGCTCATATGCTCCTTGGTGGTTCTTGCTGCCCTTCCTCAGCCCGCCTACGCCTACGTCGACCCGTCGGTCATGACCTACACCATCCAGGCCGTCGCCGGAGCGGCGGTGGCCTTGGGGGCGGTGCTTGGCGTGGCGCTGCGCCGTACGCGCCGGTTCCTCTTCCGCCTCTTCAAGATCGATGAGAACGCGAACAAGATCGTTGAGCCCGATGTCGTCGCGGTTTCCAAACATGGCAGCGCAAGCGAGGGGCTGCGCCGCGAAGCCGATGACGAGGCCATCAAGATGCGGGAGACGCTCGCCCACGGCAAGCCCGCCAAACGGCTCTCGTGGCCAAAACGGTTCATACGCGCCCTCATCGGCTGCGCGTTTCTCGTGTGGACGGTCGCCGTGTTCGCACCCGTCGACTTGGTAGCCGCCGGAACGGGAAGCCTCCTTTTCACCCTCTCCGACGTGCTCAACCTCCTCCTTGTCATGGGTGTGGCGATTACGGTTCTCCTGGCATTGCTGATCTCGTTTTTCCCGGGCCGCGCCTTCGATGTGATCCTCACCATCGTTGTTGCGTGCGGCATATGCTGCTATGTCCAGGCCCTGTTCCTGAACGAGTCGCTCCCTGTTGCCGACGGGCGCCCGCTCGATCTTATGGGCCATAAGCGCATGGTGGCGATCAGCACCGTGGTGTGGGCAGCGATCCTTGTCGTCTTCCTGATCTTCAACGCGAAGAAAAAGCCCGCCTGCCGGGCATTCGTGCTCGTCATAAGCATCCTCCTCTTCTCTGTTCAGGGCGTTTCGATGATAAGCATCGTGAACGACACGCTTGCTCAGGAGTCTGCTGCCGGTGAGGAGCAAGAGACCATCATGATGAGCACCTACGGCATCAACGAGGTGGGCAGCGAGGCCAACGTCACCGTTTTCGTGCTCGACACCTTTGATACGGATATCATGGATATGATTCTTGAGGACGACCCGCACGCGCTGGATGAATTTACCGGCTTCACCTATTTCCACAACTCCACCGGCTCGCTCATTCCCACGCGCTATGGCGTGCCCTTCCTGCTCACGAACTATATGCCCCAACCGGGCCAGACATTCGACCAGTACATTCAAGAGCGCTATCAGACAAGCCCCTTCCTGGCGGATATCGTCGACAATGGCTTCGAAGCGACGGTGTATTCCGATTCCTTCAATATGTCCGAGGTGGAGCCCTATGTTGAAAACGTCTATTACGGAGAGCGCCGCACATTCGACAACAAGACCCTTTGGCTTTCTCTTGAGAAGATGGCGATGTATCGCGATATGCCGTGGATTTTGAAGCCTCCCTTCTGGTTCTATACCGACGAGCTGAACTCGAACTCCGAGGATGAGACCTACTTCATCGACGACCCTGCCTATTTCGAGAAGCTGAAGACCGAAAGGCTCAGCGTTTCGGAGGAAGCGGACAAGACCTTCCGGTTCATCCACCTGCTCGGCGCCCACTATCCCTTCTTCATGGACGAGAACGGCAACCGCGTGAGCGAGAACGATTCTGATCAGCTGCGCCAATCTGAAGGCACGCTGAAGATCGTCGCCGAGTATTTGCGCCAACTGAAGGAGCTGGGGCTCTACGATCAATCGACCATCATCGTCACCGCCGACCATGGCTATTGGTACCTTACCGAAGAGCTCATCAATGAGCCGACCTCACCCATCATGCTCGTGAAACCGGCTGAGGACGCCCAACAGGCCTCAGAGCCCTTGAAGATTTCAAACGTACCAACCGGGCATCTGGATTATGCCGCCACGGTGATCGCTGCCGTTGGCGGGGACTCGAGCGCCTATGGCCCCACCGTCTTCGAGGTGGAAGACGGCCCGCGCGACCGCTATTACTGGGAAACGACGAGCGACGGGCACAGCGACCAGGAATGGCTGCAGTTCGTTATCCAAGGCGATGTGATGGATTGGAACAGCTGGCACTCCACCGGCGAGAAGATCGAGATTAACCGCTAATTTCCATGCCTTTGAGGCAAGTTTTTTCTTTCATTTCGCATCATGGACTTCCCCAGCTCAGCGGCCTTATTATAGTCGCCGCCGCAAGGGAAGAGGGCAAACAGCCACACAGGCTGCGCTCTTAAAAGCAAGAAAGCAAACCCCCTCCGAGCAGCCCTCTTCTTCGCGCGGACATGCTTGAAAAGCACGGAAGAAAGGACAGGAACTATGAAAAACAACGTGAGACTGCATGTGCCCGTCAGCTACATCGCCGGCGCCTCGAGCCCATCAGCCGTGAACCTTTCTGCGCAAGGCGTGACGAAGACCACGAACAGCACCGAGAAGAAGCACCGCAAAGTAAACGTCCCCTTCTTCTACGTTGCAGGAAGCTCCAGCCCCACCGCCGGCAACATGGCAGCGCAGGGCGTCAGCCATCGCACTTCCTCCAAATCCGCCTCGAGCATTTTTGGAGGACGCCATGACCGTCGAAACGGCAGTTAAGGGAAACTTTCGGAAGAAGCTGGGCAAAGCGCCCAAAACCGCGGGAGGCCGTAAGAGCCACCGCCGCAAACAGGAAAACAACGAGTATCTTTTATAAAGAGGCTGCTCAAATCGGGCAGCCTCTTCCGTTTCCCCTGGCGTTCGGCGCGGTCATCGCGAGCACGCATTCGCGCGGGCACACCTCCTCGCGCACACCGCCTCAATGCCCCGACACCCTCTATTTCTCCGCCTCCTCGCGCCTCTTCTCACAGGCTTCCCGCACACAATCGAGAAACACCTGCGCCTGCTCCGAGAGCGGATGGCGCTTGTTCCACGTGAGGCCGTTTTTGTCAGACAACTCGGGCGTGAGCGGTTTTCGCACCAGACCCTCGATCTCATAGAGCCCTTCATAGGCGAACGAATAGGCCAGCCCGTTCTTCACGAAGAACATGCCATAGAGCGAGATGTTCTGCGTGGCGATCACGTTGATCTGCCCCAAATAGTCGCCGAACCACGAGCTCAGCACGCCGCCCTCGTTGGAGGGAAGCGGCGTGATTGCATCGTTTTTGTCGTTGTCCGCCATATTGCGGATATATATCGTATTCATCGCACGGCGGGGAACGATGACGTTCTTTCCGATGAAATCCTGCGGCTTCACGCTCTTCTTCCTCGCAAGCGGATCGTCGGCGCGCATGAACGCCACCCAGCGATCGCGAATGGGAAATTCCAAGCGCTCGAATCCAGCGCGCCTCGTTATCTCCTCCTCGACGACGAAATCGAGCTGACCCTTCGCGAGGTCGGCGATTTGATCGGTGCCAGCGGCGAAGATGAATTCCGTGAGGATCTCAGGATTGCTCTGACGCATGATGCTCACCGCATCGGCGATGATTTCCATGCCTATCGTGCTGCCTCCCCCGATGAACACCGAGCCGGTAACGCGCGAACTGCCGCTCAGCAGCTCCTCCTGCGCCTGGTCGGCAAGGCTCAAGATGTTCTCGGCGTAGTTGAAGAGCGCTTCGCCTTCCTTGGTGAGGACGATACGGCGGTTCACGCGCCGATAGAGCGGCTTTCCGACATTGCGCTCAAGCGCGCCGAGCTGGCGGGAAAGGGTCGGTTCGGTGATATGCAGCACCTGAGCCGCGCGGGTGATGCTCCCCTCTTCGATGAACGTGAAGAAATATCGCAACGTTCTGAGTTCAAACATGTTCTTCCACTCCGTTTGCCAATCCGCCCCTCCTCGAAACCACCCCTGCGCTCTTCCTGTCCCCAAAATTGTATCGCATCGCCCCCGAGAGTCCACTTCTCCAGCAAACCCCCACGAGGCAGCGCGCATTGCGGCTCATAGGATTGCCAAGGGCGCTACGCCATCGCGACGTGTTGAGCAGCCACGATGCCACGCCATCGCGGTGCGTCAGGCCATGAAACCTCCCGAACGCCCTTTTCTTTTTCGCACCGTTGCGAAACAATAGGCATGGTGACGCATTATGGCAAAAGCTGAGAGAAATAACCAGAAGACCAACGCGCTTCGCGTTATTGAGGCGAGCGGCGTGCCATTTGAATGGATGACCTTTGAAACCGAGGAAGCGGTTTCTGGCATCGAGGTGGCACACATACTCGGACTCGATGCCGATCAGGTTTTCAAAACGCTCGTTACCCAGGCGAAATCGGGTGCTTACTACGTTTTCATGGTTCCTGTCGCGCTTGAGCTCGATTTAAAGAAAGCTGCGGCTGCAGCAAACGAGAAGGCCATCGCGATGATCCACTCACGCGATTTGCTTCCATTGACCGGCTATGTGCACGGTGGTTGCAGCCCAATCGGCATGAAAAAACTCTTCCCAACCTTTATCGATGAAACTGCGGAGCTTTTTGGAGAGATTTATTTTTCGGGCGGGCGCATCGGTTGCCAAGTGAAGATGAACCCCTCCGACCTCGCCCGTATCATTCCCCTCTCTTTTGCCGACATTGCAACCTCGGCATAATCGACACCGTTAGACCTCGGCTCTTGAGGGCGTGAATCTGGGCGTCTCCGCCGTCTTTGCCACATCAATTGCCGAGGTCATAACTGCGTTATAGCAATGCGCTATATCGTGGGATACAGCGTTAAGTGAATAGCCTCGGGCTGATAACGCGTTATCATCGTCGCCATCTCAGAGCGGCTAATAGCATCTCGTCCGCTCAGAAGGCCGCCTTGTCCGATAATCCTATGCTGAGAAGCCCATGCCACATACGGCTGCGCCCACGCTGATACCGACGCTGCATCGGGATATTTTGCCAGTTCAGCACGTATGGCCTCTTCATCAGGCTCTGCATAATCTCCCGGCGTCGCTTCAAGTGCCGCATAACGAGCCAACAGCGCACAGACCTGCTCGCGAGTTAAAGAATCATCGCTTCCGAAGTCTTCTGAGTTTTCGTATCCCGTTATAAGCTCATAAGCATGGCCCCAAACAATAGCATTCCGATATACGTTCGTGACGTCGTCCTTCACATCGTCAAACGTATTAGCCCAATTAAGCATGGCAGAATTGTATCGACCATAAATCATGTAGTTTGCTCCAGTCAAATTAAACAGAACAATTGCCGCTTGACCACGCGTCAGCGTATCCTCAGGTCCAAAGGCATGCGGTGCTTCACCAGGTTTACCAGTTCCATAGCCGCCCATATAGCCTAAGTTATAGGCCTGATAGACTTCCTCTTCATACCATTTTCCCGAGCTGACATCTTCGAATGTGCCCAGATCTGCCGTTGTTGCCTTAAAGACAGGGATAATTTCAACGACATCATCATTGTCGACATCGAAAACAAGATTGCCGTCATCATCGGTCATGAAAGCGGTAGGCTGACCGTTGACGAGAACCGTCACCGAATCGGGCTTTTTGGCGGACTCTGATACAAGAGCCGCCGAGACCGTAGTCTTACCTTCCGTTGCCGAACGTTCTGTCGTCACCTCAACAGAACCACCTTTGATTTCGGTTGAGCCCTGGCCGTCATCGACGGTAATTGAGGGGCTATCGCTGCTCGGCTCAGAGGGCACACCACCGCCTCCACCACCACCAGGCGTCGGGATCACTTCATTGCTGACGGTCACCGTCGTCGTTTTGCTTATCGTAATGGGGTCATCTGGATGGTTCACGGCATCGGGATGAGCAAAGGTAATGGTAACCGTGAGCGCAGTCGAACCAGGCGCAACTCCAGTCAGCGTCGCGCTCAGGCCATTATCCTCGATCGTTACGCAGGTCTCGCTCTCTAAGCCCCACTGAACCGCGCTTTCGCCCATGAGGCTTTGATATGAGGCATCTGAGAGCTGGGCGCTCACCGATGCCGTTTTACCCGTGTAGACGCTCACCCCTTGAGGTAGGGCGAAATCCAACTCGGGAAGATAGGCGACCGACGTGGTTTCAGTGGTACCGTCGATTTTCACATAGATGGTCCCACCGGCGTCGTCAAGCGCATCGGGATCGAGCAAAACAGTGAGTTCACCTGGTCCTACAAACACTACCTTGGAACTGACCGGTTGTGAGCATGCGCTATCTTTATAGAACATGAGCGAATCGTCGTTATAGAACTTCATTTCGGGAATCGTCACCAGCGCATAATCCCCATTTTCATTCGGGAGATTGTAAACGACGACTGATCCAACTGTGCGCGTGTCGGCCATGATGGTCACCGCAATCACACCCGTTGCCGAGCTATAGTCGTTATAGCCATTGATGGCGTCGGGAACAAAATGATAGGCATACTCTGTCCCGCTTACAACCGGTACCGAACCGGGAGCTTCACCTCCGACGTTGTCCCAAATGAAGTGTCCTTGAAGCTGGCCATCAGAACCGACTCCTGTCGCAGTTCCTGTTAATGTCGAATCCGCCAAATGACCATTTCTCTCAACTTCTGATGCGGAAAGACCAGATATGGCAGGCACTGCCTGGTTAATGATCAGGGTTCCCACGATTTCGTTTGGCGCATAATCCGGTGTTTCTTGCGCAGCAGCCTGAACTTCGTAGGTACCCGCATGAGTGGGCGGCGTCTCGCTCCAACCTAATTCCGTATCAAGCACACCACTTGAATTTGAAGTCATAAGATCGGTCTGAGCCGTCGAGCCGCTTAAGGACCGATACTGGATCGTCGCCGCAACAAAACCTTCGACCAACGTGACAGACTGGGTGCTGCCATTGTAGGTCCTCGTGATGGTACCGGTTTCAGCTCCCTCAAACACAAGCGGAGCCGGATCCTTCAACGTGACCATGACCTCTGCTTGCCCAGTGAGTGTTGAATAGTTCTTGCTATCGATCGGCGTGAAGGTCCATGCATATGATTTCGTTCCCTCGTCGCCTGGAAGTGTTGTATCAGGTTCATCCCATGCGAGCTTGCCCTCGACCGCAAGGCCGCTGTATTCGTTCTGGAACGTTCCGTTCAAGTTGACAGTATCAAGCCGGTTGTTTACTTTGCCGCTTCCCGCACTGACGACACCTGCGATCTGAGGGGTCGCCTGCGTTACCGAAAAGGCCTTACTCAGGGTCTGATTGACCGCATAATTGCTGCCTTCGTTGGTTTTTAGGATGACGTCATAGGTGCCCACATGCGCCTCTTGCGTAAATCCATCGCATGTGACCTGAAGTCCTATGTGGGAAATGGTCTCATCATTTGGAAGCACGGTGTCTCCAGAGACGCTAAAGTCTGAGGCATGAAGCTCAATGGTCTGTCCAAATACCTTGGTCACCGTAGCTGCCTCGTTCAGCTCAAGCGTGATCGCAAACGGTGAGATCGTGCCCGTTGTATGCAATTCCGTACTGCCGACGGAATAGTTGGTGGCCTTCGCGCCTTGCAAGATCGAATCGGGGCCGAGTGTGACCGTCACCGGCTTTTCGGTTCCCGCATTCGCATTGTCAAACGACGCCGTAATGGAGACGTCGGGACTGATCTCCACCTCGTCACCATGAACAACACCATTGTCAACGATGTGGATGCTTGTGACATTCACCGTGGCAGAAGTCTTTCCATCATAGGTTTTATTGTCAGCAGCATTCGCGTCGATCGTAAGGTTTAAGACCTTCGGGCGGATGGTAAGCTGAGCATCGGCCTGACCGCTGGCATAGTCGTCGTTTTCTGGCACCGATGCCTTCACATGATAGATGCCAGCCTCTGTCGGTGCGGCAGCGCTCCAATCTTCGCTATTGCTTGCCCTGTATTGGACGGTTATCTCAGAAGTTCGATCTGTTGCGTCTTCAGTCGTCGCGGTGAACCCAAGTGCATGCTGTACCCCATCATAGGTGACCTCGTTGAGAGAACCGCTGTTTATCTGGATATTGGTCGCTGGTTTATCTGACACGACCACAGTCGCATTCCCATCGACCGAGTTGTAATTGCTTTGATCTTTGGGGGTAAAGGTGAATTCTTTATTGAATGAACCCGTGCTGTCCATTGTCTGAGAGCCGCTTTTCCAGGCGAATTCGCCTTGCACTGCTTCGAGGGTGTGCTTGTTTTTAGCGACTCCTTCGATCGTGGATTTGCTCAAAAGATTGCCGATCTTTATTCCCGAGGCGCTAATCTCTTCGATGCATGGCGTGGTCTTACTTACCTGAACGCCCGCTTTGTCCGCCGGGACACTCACCTTGAAGTTCGGCATGGCGTTTTCCGTTACCTGAACCTCGTAGGGATATACCTCGTCTTGTACATTCGCGGTCTTTGAGAAACCGCCGCTTGTCAGCGTGACGCCTAATTGCGCAAGCGTATAGGCAGGTGTGCCATCATCTTTTGTAAGCGAGATCCCGGGAGCTGAGGAGTCCGTTGAAAGCGTATAGGGCACATCGGCAACGGTCTTTGTTTGGCCGTATTCCTTTGATAGCGATTCGAGCGTCACCGTAACCGGAAGCGGTGTGACCTCGAGCGTAGTCCTCACAAACTGAAGGCTTTGGTTCGTTTTATCAGCGCGCACGAAGATGGACATCTCATTGTATGAGCCAAGTCCGAGCCCCGGTTCGGGCTGAATGGTAAGCTCGGCAAATCCTCCCACTTTAAGCACGGAAGCATTGCCGTTATCCCGCTCCTCTTCCGGGATCGTGAACGTTGCGGCAAACGATGCGGCATTGTCTCCCGACCAAATGGTAAGCGGCACGTTTCCGGCATTATAGATATAAAGCGTCTTCTTCAGCGTGTCGGCGGCATATCCCACGGGCTGCTCTCCGAAATCCACAGCGAGATCTTCTAATCCCGATGCAGTCTGAGGATTTCCGGGCTTCTCGCTGAAGATCTTTGTCATGCGAACAGGAACGAATCCGATCGCGGGATAGAGCTCAAGCTCATGGTCATTCGTCAACTTCTCCTGCGCCTCTGGTTTACTAGCCAGCTTCCCGGTAATGGTGTTCACATTGAACTGCGTAACCACGTCGCTTTCAGTGAGATTCTCCTTGTCCTTGTCAGTGACGAGGACCCATCCGAGCATTCCACCATCGCTGCTCGAAACGGTAACCTGCGGCCGGGGCAGAAGGGTCAGAAACGAATAGTTGGTGCAAAAGACCTCGTAGGCGCCATCTGTTGGCTTAAGGTTCGTAGACTCTCCAAGGGTGGCTTTTTCACTGCCTTTATACGTTATCTTATAAAGCATGAGCTTCGCCTGATAGACCGGCGAATTCATCTCATAGTCGTCTGTTTTATAAACATTGATCGTATATTCGCCGCTCTTGGATGGTTGATACTGCCAACGCATCACATTGGAGATGTATTCATCATCGCTATCCATTTTCAAAATAGGATTTAGCTGTGCGATGTTCTCTCCCTCTCCGCTCCCGGGCGCGAAAACCTTCGCTTTATAATCGTTGTAGTTTTGATCTTTCGGCAGAGAGACCGTCATTGAGTACTCAAGGTTATAGTTCATCGTGCCTTTACTTGCACTTGACGCTTGATTGTACGTCGCACTCACGCTTATCGGCTCACTTGCCAGCTGCACATCATCTCGCTCCTCGGAAAGAGCTGAAGCGGGCACGATAATAAGAGCCAATGCGATCGCCGTGATCAACGCCATTATTACTTTTTTCATGTTTAACCCCCTCTGATTCCCCGAATCAGATCCCTTTGCCTTTACTCCTCCACGAAGTCACTAAACAAGTGAGCGTCGTCAATAGCACGGACAAGCATGGTAGCCACTTCTTCGCGCACGGTGTCGTTTTTGGAATACAGGAAATGCACATCGCCTTCCCCGCCCGATCCTTTGATGATGCCCGCATCCACTGCCCAGGCAAAAGCATGCTGCGCCTCTGAGTCGGTGATAAGGCTTGCATCGGGAAATGCGGAAAGCGATGCGGTCGGCGAAGACAGATAGTTCACCTTGTCATAGTATTTGGCGGCACGCGCCAAGATGAGCGCGAACTGCTCGCGCGTAAGCTCTTCGCCCTTACCGAACTGGCCTTTGTATTTGCCCGCGTATCCGTTCATAAGATTGTTCTCAGCGCACCATGCGATCGGATCCGCATATCCGCTGCGAGGATCCACATCGGTGAAAGCGGGCGCTTCCTTTGGCTTTGCGCCCTTGGCAAACAGGTTGTAAAGGATCTGCGCGGCTTCCTCGCGCTTTAAGGTTTCGCCCACGCCGAACACTCCCGAGGGCTTTCCTGTCGCCGGATCAGTGTATCCTTTCATAATGCCAAGCTCTGAGATACGCTCAAGAGAAGATGCATACCATGCACCAGGCCTGGCATCGACAAACGGCGGATTTGGCGTATCGGTATCACCGGGCTCACCTTCGCCAGGCTCACCTTCGCCGGGTGTCGTTGCCCCACCAGGGGCACCACCACCGGCTCCGCCACCAGCGCCCCCACCGGGCGTTCCTCCGCCTCCGCCACCGGGGGTTCCTCCTCCGCCACCAGTACCACCACCGGGGGTGCCGGGGTCAGGCGGCGTCGCCTTGGCAACCACCTCTACCTTGATGGTAAGTGGGTCGGGCGTGGTGAAGTTCTTCTCGCTGTCGCTCGCTACCGTAATGGTGGTCGAACCAGCTTTATGTGCGGTGATCGTAATGAGGTTTTCTCCGTTATAGATGGCATCTGCGATAGCAGAGTTATCGCTTCGCACCGACACCTCTCCATCGCCGTCGTAAGCAACTTGGGTGCCCGCTGACTCCTCTTCGTTCAAGGTAAACGACCGCACAGTCAGCGTGAGGTGCGCCGTCTTGCGCTCGATCGTAAACATGATACGGGTCTGGCCCGTATAGGCGCCTCTCCCCTTGATCACGATGCTGGCAGTGCCCGCATCGGTATTATCCTCGTAAGCCAGTTCGTAGTCCTCGCCAACGCTGAGCGTTTTGCCGTTGAGGACAACGGTCGGTACCGGAGCGATCTCCTTTCCCGAATAGAGGTAGCTCTCGTCGATACCGCTCACCGTCGCAAAAGAGATGTCATTGGTATCGGGAAGCTTCGTCACGACCACTTCACACTCAGCACTTTTTCCCGCAACTTCGGCCTTAATGTGAGCTGAGCCAGCCGATTGAGCAGTGACGTATCCCCGATCATCGACCGATGCGATGTTGTCTGCCGTTGAAGACCAGCGAACATTCTGGTGGGTTGCATTATCGGGATGAACGGTGGCGATGAGTGTCGTAGTCTGGCCAACGCTCAGCTCGGCGCGCGTCTTGTTGAGTTCCACCGAAACAACCGCTTGCGTTTCACCACCCACACTCACGGGAAGCATCACAGAACGTTTCTGATAGTTTGCGCTCCCTTCAATGGTGAAGGTTATGACCGCGGCCCCTGCCTCGCCCGATCTGACTGTGAGGACTTTGTTATAGGGATCATAGGTAGGACGAGCCACGCTGTCGTTGGTGCTTTCTACACTGGTCAGAAAGCCCACATCGTCATAGGAGACCGAAACTTCTCCTGAGCTGTTCGGCGCAAGCTCGAGCTTCGTAGACCCAAAGGTCAGATTCGGCAAAGCCTGCTCGATGGTATAGCGCCCCGTGGCCCTGCCACTGTACTCTCCCCTGCCGGTTGCGGTCACGAAAGCCTGTCCCGCATTGATGCATTGCGAGTACTGAAGCGTGTAGTCGGTTTCGGAGTTGAGGGTCTTGCCATTAAGCACGACCGTAGGCACCGGCTTTTGTGCCTTGCCGTTATACACGAAATACCCTTCAACGGAAACGGTTGCGTGGGAAAGATCTTTCTTCTCATCATGCACCGTCACCTTGATCCTAAGCGGTTCGACTTCGGTGTAGTTTTGCGTTGTTGTCGCATCGAGGGTAACCGTCGTGGTACCAGCATCATGCGGCGTAACGACGAACGTATAGGTTGTCGAGTGCGTGACGTTCTGGTGCTCCTCCACGACCTTAACCGTGGCGACGCGCTCGTCATCGGTTTGCGTAGAGAACGTGAGGTCCGGTGAACAGAAGATATGTGCCTCATAAGGGCTTCCGTTGCCAACCAGCGTCATCGATCTCTCATCGAGATGAAGCCATCCTTGAGCTTTATTGATGGTGAAAGGAATCTCCTTACGGTTCTTATAGAGACCCTTACCCGCCACGATAACCTTGGCCTGACCTGCATTGACATTATTCTCATAAGAGACGGTGTAGTCCTCATCAATCACAAGCTCCTGGCCTTCTTGGGTAACCGTCACCGTGGGAGTGATGGGAGAACCGGTATAGGTGAAGGAGCCAATGTCGCTGACTGTCGCGACGTTGATGTCGATCTGCTGGTCTTCTTCAATAGTAATGGTGAATTCTTTGTCAATGTATCCGCCATAATCGCCTTTGCCACACACCACCACCGTGCCGGTCCCCGGCTTCACGTTCTTCTTGTAGGCGACCGTGTAGTCTTGGTCTTTCGTAAGCGTCTGACCAAGGTGCGTGACCGTGACCTCGGGTTGAAGGGGCTGGCCCGTATAGGCCATGGTGGCAGGAACACTTACATCCTCATCCTCGATGAAGTATTTCACGGTTCCCGAATCGAGCAGCGCCTCTCTCAAAGCGGCCTCCGCATCAAGAGCACCAGTGCTTCCTGTTTTGTGCTCGGGGTCGGTCATTCGCTTGGCATGATTGCTCGTCCATGGCATCGTTTGGGCGGTATCCTTAATGTATTGGATTGCCTTTTCAGGCGTGAGATTCGGCACGCTCGCGAAAAGCAAACCCGCCACGCCTGCCACTAGGGGAGAGGCCATTGAGGTGCCGGAGAGCTGCACATAACCACCCGTATTGTAGGTGGAAAGGATATCGATGCCGGGAGCACTGATGTCTTTGCATTCGTTATAGTCAGACCACGGAGCATCATCGCCTTTTGCGGTGAGACATGTCACCGAAAGACAAGCTTCGAAGTCGGATGGATACGAGTTTTGGGTAAAGGGCATGTTGGTGCTCGAATCACCATTGCCACCAGCGCATACCGTCAAAACGTTATGCGCTTTCGCCATGTGATTGATTTTTTCCTCAATCGCGAGATCTTCCTGATCCTGCCAATAGCCGCCCAAGCTCATGTTGATGACATGGAGGTCAGTAAGTTCACCCTTCTCGATAAGATCATCGAGGTAATCGTAGGCACGCAGCATTTTGTCAGTGGAGGTGGACCCGCTACCATCGTTAGGGAATATCTTGACCGGCAAAACCTTAGCGTTATAGCTGGTTCCCGCCACTCCGATCTCGTTGTCTGCCACTGCAGCGATGATACCCGCTACATGGGTGCCATGCCCATGGCGATCGGAGATCGTGCCTGGATGATCCGTATTGTTATAGACGTCAATCATGTGCTCGGTATCGATGTTGCCCTTAAGATCAGGATGGTCGGGTGTGCATCCTGTGTCGATGACCGCGATGGTGACTGAGCCCTCCGAACGGTTAAGATCCCAGGCTGCCTCAACATTGGCACCACGCAAGCCATCTCCGGCATACGGCCAGAGATGATAGAGATAATTATCTCTATTGTAGGAGTCGTTCGTCTTATGTTCGGGGGTAACCGCATCCGCTTCCTCAATAGGGTCAGTATCAACGCTTACCGCGCCGACCTCACTCGGCATCTCCATGAGTCGGTAGACGAAGTTGTGCTGGGCAGTGGCACCTTCCAGAGAATTGAGCTCATCGATCGCCTCGTCAGTGGAAGAGCCATCGACAAGAATCACTTTGACGATCTTGCCGCCATCGGCATCTTCAGAAACCACCTCGACGTCTTTGATCACGCTTTCCCCAAGTGACATGCCCGGCGTAAGCGCATCATTCTCAGACGATGCGCTGAGGCGCACAAGCACTTCCCCCGGTACCGTCGATGCCGCCTTGTCATCCACCTGCACTCCATAGGAAGGAGAACCTGCCGTATCTGACCTTAACGCATCATGGTCATCGGAAGTGGTCGATGACAGGGCGTCGTTTTGTGGCACCGCATCATTAATATCCATGGAGTCAAACCCTTCTCCGGAAGCGCCTTGCTCCGAAATGTTGACACTCGAAATGCCCTGTGTGGAAAAGACAACCCCGCAGACAACAGCTACTACGACAATAGCCGCAGAGAGCACGCCGGCTATCACCGGAACTTTCCGCCTCTTGGTTCTTTTCATCGTCATCGGCGTGTCTCCTTATTCGGCGCCGCAGCTCGTAATATCGTTTTACTGCTCCACGAAGTCGCTAAACAAGTGAGCGTCGTCAATAGCACGGACAAGCATGGTAGCCACTTCTTCGCGCACGGTGTCGTTTTTGGAATACAGGAAATGCACATCGCCTTCCCCGCCCGATCCTTTGATGATGCCCGCATCCACTGCCCAGGCAAAAGCATGCTGCGCCTCTGAGTCGGTGATAAGGCTTGCATCGGGAAATGCGGAAAGCGATGCGGTCGGCGAAGACAGATAGTTCACCTTGTCATAGTATTTGGCGGCACGCGCCAAGATGAGCGCGAACTGCTCGCGCGTAAGCTCTTCGCCCTTACCGAACTGGCCTTTGTATTTGCCCGCGTATCCGTTCATAAGATTGTTCTCAGCGCACCATGCGATCGGATCCGCATATCCGCTGCGAGGATCCACATCGGTGAAAGCGGGCGCTTCCTTTGGCTTTGCGCCCTTGGCAAACAGGTTGTAAAGGATCTGCGCGGCTTCCTCGCGCTTTAAGGTTTCGCCCACGCCGAACACTCCCGAGGGCTTTCCTGTCGCCGGATCAGTGTATCCTTTCATAATGCCAAGCTCTGAGATACGCTCAAGAGAAGATGCATACCATGCACCAGGCCTGGCATCGACAAACGGCGGATTTGGCGTATCGGTATCACCGGGCTCACCTTCGCCAGGCTCACCTTCGCCGGGTGTCGTTGCCCCACCAGGGGCACCACCGCCGGCTCCGCCGCCAGCGCCCCCACCGGGCGTTCCTCCGCCTCCGCCAGTGCTCGGTTTTGGCGCTGTGATGGTGAAGAAAACAGTACGCTCCCCGGTATAGTTGCCTTTAAACGCCACCGTGGCCTGTGCGGTGCCGATTTCTTCATTCTGATCGAACGTCACCTCGTAGTCGGTGCCCTGAACTAAGATATTGCCCTTATACGTTATGTTGAGCTTCGGAGTGATCGCGCCCCCCGTGTAGGGAAGCGGATCAATCGGATCGATCATGACACGATCGGCTGCAATAGGCGCAATTTCAAACGTCACGGTCTGCGCCACCGTCTTATTGAGCGACTGCTTTTCCGCGGCAGCAGGATCCCATGCATATCCTTCGTATTCCTTGATCACATTGACGCGATAGGTTCCGACTGCACTTGCCACCACGTTGCCGTTCGTATCAAGCATCGCTCCCGGAGCCGAACCTTCGGCAACCTCAAGGCGATAGCCATCGCCATCGAGCACACCAGCTTGCGAGCGCCCGTTATAGCTGAGCGTCAGCATGTCAGCTTGCGGAAGCGTCGCCTGGGCGGTCGGGTTGGCCCCTCTCACGGTGACTTCGATCGTTTGCTCAGTAGCTTGGTAGTTTTTGCTCGCTTGCGCGGTGATCGTAACCGTTGCCTTACCGGTCTTGGAGCCGGGCCTTAACGTCACCGTGGACCTTTCATTATTGATCGTCGCATGAACCATGTCTTGCTGATCGGAACTCGCCGAAAGCGTTCCGTCTCCGCCATAAGATATTGCGATTTCCGTTTCGGCGGCATTTGCCTCAACCGATATCTTCTCTTGCGAAACGATAAGCGTCGGCATCGCCTGCTCGATCTTCCAGCTTATCGTTTGTTCGTTTTTCGTACCATCAGGCCAGGTTAAGCCTTCTCTCGCAAGCCGAAGCGTTGCCACGTAATCGCCGGCATCCACCTGCTTGTTGCCTTCAATCGTGTAGTTGCCACTCGGAGATTCTGGAACGCCTATCTGTTCCTGCCCGTTATAGGTGAGCGCTATCGCATTGGGGATTGGCACTTCACCCTCTCCCACGACAATGTCGAACGATTGACGCAGCTTGCCGTAATAATCGCCAAAGCCCGTGACGACGATCGTGGCACGCCCCGGTTCACAGTTGTCCTCATAGGCGATGTTGTAGTCACGCCCTGGCTGAAGTATCTGATCCTCGTAGCTCACCTTTGGAAGCGGCCGTATTTCGGCACCATCGTTGTAAGACTGATCCGCAACCGGGTCAATGGCACCCTTGCCCACCAGATCGTAATAGATGCGGAAGGCATGTCGCACGGTGCCGACATAGTTGCCTTTTCCCGTTACGAGAATTTGTGCACTACCGACCTTCTTATTGTTCTCGTAGGAGAGTTCGTAGTCTTGGCCCTTCTGAAGAACATTACCCACAGCATCTTTGACCGTGACCTCGGGTTGTATTTCCTCTCCGGTATACATGGCGACATCGGGACCTTCGATGGTGCAATCTTTCAGTAAGCTCCTGTTGGCGCCATATTGGTCAAGCAGATGCCGCAGCGCCGCATCGGCATCAATCGCACCGGCACTACCTGTGCGACCATTGCGAATATTTCCTTGATGCGTCATTTCCTGAGCCGATTCTTTGATTGCATTGTAAACATCGTCGGACGTCGCATCGGGTACCACCGCGAAAAGCAACGCGGCAATGCCGGCTACGAGAGGCGATGCCATCGAGGTGCCGTCAAGCTCTGTATAGCCGCCGCCCTTGAAGGTTGAATAGATACCTTCACCCGGAGCGCTGATGTCCTTATATTCGTTATAGTCAGACCATTGCGAGTCGCTGCCGTACCTATTCAGGCTTGTCACCGAGAGAACCGCTGCGAAATCCGACGGATAACTCGGCTGCGTATAGGGGTGACCCATGCTGTCACCATTACCACCCGCAGCAACGGTGAGCACATCGTGCTCTTTCTTCATATCATTGATCGCAGTCTCAAGCGCCATATCCTCTTTCCCGAAGGTATAGCTGCCCAAGCTCATGTTGATGACGCGCAGGTTCGTCACCCTGTTCTCGGTGATAAGCTCCCCGATGTAGTCATATGCCTCGATAAGATCAGCGGTTGTCGCCGAGTACCCATCGTCGTCGAACACCTTGATAGGCAAGACCCTCGCGTTGTAACTTGCGCCGGCAATGCCGATGCCATTGTTCGCAACGGCACCAATAATTCCCGCTACATGAGTGCCGTGACCGTCGGCGTCGATAACGTGCGAACCGCCCTCCGGCCATTCGTCATGAAACATGTCGTTCGCCAGATCGTAGAGGACATTGTCTTTTAAGTCTTCATGGATAAAACGCTGATCGGTCAGATCGAGGCCGGTGTCGATGACTGCAACCGTCACCGTATCCAACTTCCCCACCGCTCTATCCCATGCCGCCAGCACGTTCGCGCCCGGATTCTCATCGCCCGAATGACCCAGGTTGGGATTCAGATAGTATTGGCGGCTCAGCTGAGGGTCGTCCGCGTGTTCCGACTTCGGCCCGCTTGGGGTAGATCCTCCCGTGCCCGTTCCGGTACCAGTGCCCGCATACGTTTCATACGTCCCCGCCGGAATGCGATCCACCAGGTGATAGCGGAAATTCGGTTGAGCGGTTACGCCTTCTTGCGCATTGAGCTCTTGAATGACGGCTTCCGTCTGCGCCTCGTCAACCAACTCGACGACGACGTTCGCCTCTTCGTCCGTCTCAGACAATACATCAGTGGAAGCTACCACGGCAGATGCTTCATCTGAGGCCGCCTCAGCCGCCTTTTCGGCTGTATCGGTTTTCAAAGCCACCGGGGCATTGTTTTCAATGGTGACGATGATCTCGCCGGGAACAACCGCTTCTTCCTCTGAATTGAAATGAGCCGATATGTTCGCAGCAGTACTTACCGACGATGCGGAAGCCGCACGCACGGCATTCGGGTCGAATGCGCACATCGTCAAAGCCGTGACGTTCGCGAGAGAAGATTGCAAAGCCAGCGTGGCTGAATCGGTGATCGTGAACTTCACGGTGCGAGAACCGGTGTAGTTGCGGCCTGCGCGCGCCTGAGCGATCAGGCTTTGCTCGCCCTTGCTCGTTTGATCGTCCTGGTAGGTAACGCTATATTCTTCTTCGGGAACGGGCTGACCGTCTACCCAAAGCACCATGTCTTCTTGATAGACCTTCTCCGCGCCGTTGGAGGCTTTATTCGTAACGCCGGTCACGCTCGCGCTTGCAAGGCTTGCCTGCGCAATCGACCAAGAAAGCATCTTGGGAGCCTTGTCTCCCGAATCGTCCCATGCGTATCCCGCATTCGGAGTCGCCTGCACCCAATAGGTGCCCGCGTTGATGCCAACCGCATTACCCGTTTCGTTTACCGAGGGACCGGTAAGCGTATATCCGAGGCCAGCGTTCACGCCGATTTGCTTGGTACCGTTATAGGTGAGATTCTCGGCAGCACGTGGTTCAACGGGAATCACCTGGAATTCGCAGGTGCTGTCAATTACCGTCACATAGAACGAGATGGATTTGGCCGCCGTGGCGCCTTCGGTTTGAAGATTCCCTTTTGCTTTGATGGTTATCAAGGTAGAACCGACGGCCTTTGGCGTCACGGTTACGCTTTCCGTTTTCACCACGCCATCGGCGCTTACCTGCTCGATCGCAACGTCCGCAACGGCAGATTTGCTCGACGAGGCTTGAAGCTCACCTTCACCGATATAGTTCACCGTGTAGCTCAAAGGATTCTTTCCTTCCTTTAAGTCTACCGTCGTGTCGTGAGCATCGGAGGAAGTCAACGATCCATCAATCGCCTCAATCTTCCAGGCAATACTTCTTTCTCCTTGTGAGTCTTCGGCAAAATCGTCGCCTTTCGCCCAGGCATAACCGGCTTTCGGCTTTACCTTTACCGTGTAAGTGCCAGGACTCGTCGCCTTTAAGGTGCTCCCTGTGTCCTCTCCCAGCACTTCGAGCGCGATCTCGTTATAGGCGATGCCGTATTGCTCTCTGCCGTTGTACGAAAGCGTTCTGCCAATCGGCTCATCGACGAGGGTAAGACCGTTTTTCATCTGCTCGACATTGATGAAAATGACTTCCTCAGTGCCGATGAAGTTATTGCCATCTTCCGCCTTCACTTTGATGGAAGTCGTTCCACGCGAGACCGGCGTGATGATGATTTTATAGTCGTTATAATCCATGGGTCGTATGGTCGCTGCATTGGTTTTTACCGGCGCGACGACCTCAACCGTAGCAATAGATGGATCAGCGGAAACGGCGCTGAGCTTACCATCGCCTCGATAGCTGAGCGCCACATCCTCTTCGATCGCATAGCTATCTTTTATCAGTGCTTCAGAGCTTGTTTCCGTATCAATATCAGAGGGAGCTTTGCTGATGGTAAAGTGAACTTCCTTTTCACCTTCGTAATATTTTTGGCTTTCCTCCCAATTGCTTCTCGTGAAGCGAACCGTCGCCTCTCCTGCATCGGTGTTGTTCAAATACTCGACCTTGTAAAAGTTCGGGGAAATCTCGGTGCCATTGAGAACGAGGCTGAGATTTTGCTCGATGGGCGCCCCCGCAAAAACGGCATTTTTGAGACCCTTAACCTCTGCGTTTGCAAAATTGCCCTTCTTTATGCGCCAAGCGATGCGCTTCGTGGAAACATCTCCCGAGGCGGTCCAAGCAAAACCCGCTTTTGGCGTCACGTAGGCAACATAGCTGCTCGGATCGGTTCCCTGGGATTCGCCTTCAATCGTATAGTTGTCAGATTGAGGGACGCCAACCTGCACTTCACCGTTGTATTCGAAGGTTGCGCCCACGGGCGGGGTGATCACCGTAAACGTGTTTTCGCTTTCCACGATGGGGAAATCGGCGCTGATCTCACCTTTCAAATTATTGGTTTTCGGCTTCACCGTCACCGTCGCCATGCCCGGCTGTGTGTTGTTCTTATAGACCAACTCATAGTCAGTCTGAGGAATGACGGTTCCTTCACTATTGACTACCTGGAGCTTTGCCTGTTTGATCTCTTGCCCCGTGTATTTTTGGATCTCGATTCCTTTGATCTCCATACGAGACAGATCGGCTGCAACAATCTCGTACGTTCCAAGTTCCGTTCCGCCAAGCGTCCGAGAAATCGTACCCGTAAAGTTGTTGCCTTTTGCTCTATACGTCGCCTGGTAATTACCCACCTGAATAGAATTCGGGTTTTGCGGCACCACTTCGTAATCGACGCCCTCGACGAGCCTGACGTTGCCTTCCTTGGTGTAGAGATCTAACCGAGGCATTTTCACCGTGCCATCATAGGTAAGCGAAATGGACCACGAATTCACGCGCACTTGGTCGGAGTTTCCAATATTCGCTGGTCCAATGGTGAAATTTTTTGTTATCGTCCCTGTGGTATGCGCCCCGATGCCGGTGATAGTGACTCTCGCCTGCCCGACATTGCGGTTGTTCTCAAAACGAACCTGATAATCTGTGCCCTCTTTCAGGGTCACCGTTTCTTTACTGGAATTCGAACCGGTTGTCTTTTGATAGGTCACATCAACGCCACAGGTGATGTCTTTGCCGGTAAAGACAGCCGAACTATTCGCTCCGATGCCAAGGTTGACCGTGCAGCCGCCATTTCCCGCTACGCCCACATCGCGCTTCTTGATTTCCCATCTCAGCGTGTAGGGGTCACGATTTCCGCTGGCGTTTCCTTCCCACGCATAGCCGCTTTTCAGCGTAAAGGTCGTTTGATATGTGCCGACTTCGACCGCGCGATAAGGATCATTGCTCGTGCTGGTGACAAACGCGTACTTATCAATATCCGCCAACGCTGAAATACGTGTTTGCAGCGTGCCGTCATAGGCATCTGAGGAATTGGAAAGCGTCGGCTTGGCGATTAAGGTGTAACCGCCTTTCACTTGTACTTGAACCGAAACCTCATCGGCAGCATCGACATTGCCATCAGCGACGGTCGTCAGCGTGAGCGCACCGCTGCCCTCCGTCTTCGGATCAAGCACGACATCATAAAGTTCGACATCAGGGTCTTCCGGAAGCAACGGAGATTGCGATGCCGATGCGAACACCTCTCCGGAGGAAGCCATCCGCAAGCTATTCACGCTTGCCGCAATGGGATCCCCTGAGACCTTAACCACGCTCGCGCCAAAGATGTTTTCCGCACCGCTTTGAGCGACTAATTGCGCATGCTTGGAAACCGTGACGCGCAGCTTCGATCCTTGCGCATCGCTTGCGTCCTTCACGGCGAGAACTTCCAAGCTGTCGGGCGTGATTTCGGGCTTTGCCTTGGTGATCGAAAAATCTTTCGTTACCTCAAGATCGTTGTAATCGTCGTTTCCTTGCAGTTTTACATGGATGGTATATTCACCAACATTCGTGGGCTTGCCGTTTTCGACCGCCTGACCACTATCCTTTACGGTGTAGGTGATCTGCGCGCTGTTCACATCGTGCGTATTCGATGTGATCTTCGGGTCGGGCTTTTTGGCGGCATCAATCGTGTAGACCCACCCGTCGAGTACTATTTCGGCATCTCCGCGGCCTTTCTTCACGATGAGCCGCGTGGTCGCCGGCAAGGCGTTAGGGGTCTGATAGTCGCCATAAGGCGCGCAGGTGATATCCGTCTCGCCTGCCCCAACGAGCGTGACAAGGCCACTTTGCTCGTCCACCGTCGCAACGTTGGTATTCGACGAGCTGTATCGAACGGTGGCGTCTGCTGGCGAAACCTCCGCTTTCATGTCGATCGTTCCGCCATAACTCATCTCAACCTCTTTGGTTTGTTCTTTCATAGAGATGGAGACTGATGGAAGGATCTCGACGCGGTTGTATTCATCCCAATTCGCCTGGCTATCATCCGAGATAACCGCTAAGTCGTCGATGTCGTTTTTCGCGCCAAGGGAAACATGGCTATAGCCTTCGCCAAATTGCGGCGCGGTGCTGAATGCCCTTTGATAGTCTAAGGCTTCGGCTTCATAGGATGACGACGAGAAATCATTACCCGCCATCACTTCCGCCGCATCGAAGAAGCCCTTCTCCATGCGCTCGGTAAAGCCCTCGCCTTCGATGGCATTGCCATCCGCATCAAAGAATCCGCCGTGATCCTTTGTCTGCGAGAAATTCGAACGCTGTTCAAATTTCGGGAAGAAGCGATCGTTTGCCTCGGTGCCGGCCGTCTGCTCAATCGACGTTGAGGTTTTCCGCACCCCATGAGTAAAGCCGCGCAGTGCACCACCGTTGAGGTTGATGGTGCTTGCCTGATAAGCCGGCGTTTGCGCCGTTCCTCCATAGTTATAGACGACAGAAGAACCCGACTCCGATGAGACGGATGCTTTATCACTTACGGTGATAGACGACTTTTCACTTTCGGTTCCGTTGCTCTTACCTCCTGCGACAATACCGCCAAAAGCGTCAACCGCTCCGCCGGAGAAGTTGAATGTGGCGCGACTTTGCGAAAGGCTTCCATTGGTCGGCTCGACACCGATGGCAAAATAGGCGTTTTCGGGTGAAGTGAGACTATTCGCATGGGTAACGATGGAAAAGAGACTGCCGCCCGAGATATCGACTTCACCATTGTTGCGAATTTGCACGCCGCCATAAATGGTCGCGATACCACCCGTCATCTTCACCTTATCGGCAACGATGGCGTGCAGTTCTTTTACCTGGTGATAGTTATCGCTTGCGCCCCAAACGATGGCCTCGCCCGATCTGAATTCCACGTTTTTCGCGACGATGCCATGGCTTTGCGATGAATCGACGAGCGTGTAGTTATCATCGTCGGATATTTTGCCGTCGAAGATGACGTCCTTTGCATGAATGGAATAGGCATACTTTGCGCTTTCGCTGCCGAAATCGTTGACATAACCGCCATAGGTGTACACATAGCCACCGTTGTAGGTATAGGAGCCTTCATTTCCGCACTCGACCGCATTTTGCACCCACGAAAGGGCGCGCATCCATTTTGCCTTCGCCTTGATGGTGGCCTTACCTTTATCGAAATCGAATTCAGGCGCTCCATTGATATCGAACTCGGTGACGTTCTTCATCAGATTGACGCCGAGCGCGGGGCCTGTTGCAACGTCTTTCCCGTTACCCATAAAGCATTCGGCCACCACGTTGCCGCCGTCGATTTCGACCTCGGCGATGATGGGATTTTCTTTCGAGCCCTTTTCACCCGGATAGCCTGCCCCGATGGCCGCACCATGGAATCCATGGGCGCGCACTTCGCTTTCGCCCGTATTGCCTTGATCGCCTCTTGCAGGTCGCGCACCGGTACCGCCTCGAACGTAAATGTTATAGGCGCTTCCTCCTGCACCCGAGCCAATTGCCGCGCCCCAGTCGTTGCTCGGCCTATCCTGATTATTGTTATTGGCGTTGATTTCCCAGTTGCCGCCTTCAATGCGAATGTTGCTGACATCGTGGTCAGCCATGCTACCGATAGCAGCCGGACCTTTTTGATTCTCATCGTCGCCGGTACCGGCCATCACGATGACGGTCACCTTGTTGATAAGTGTCAGCGTGCTATCGGTTTTGTCGTTCTTCTCAATGCCGGCACGATTGGCGCCGGGTGTATAGCGATTCTTGCAATCCTTTTTATATGCTGGATCCTCGCCATCAAACGTAATCGTGACGTCGCCCGATTCTGGAGTCACTTCGATGCAGGCGCGCCCGTTGCCCTGTTCATCAGGATCTTCGTGCGAGACATCGATCTTGACGTCCTTCATCGTTATGTTCGCACCTGACGGTGAATCAATCGTCAGAGACGTATCATGCTGGTAATAACTTGAGCTCTGCGTGATTGTGAGGTGCTTATTTGTCTTCACCGTCACGATCTTTTTATCGGGATCGAACGTGACGTCGTTTACGCCAATCGTCTGAGTCGCGTCGGCCGTTATCACCATATCGTTGTGCGTGACCGAACGATCATTCGCCATCGTGACGTAGTCTTGATTGACTTCGGAATGAGGCGTCGCCTCATTTGGCTCCTCTGCGAAGGCTTTTTCACTCGAGAAAAGCGGGTTGAATGAAATCACCATCGCGACTGCGGTAAAAACGGATAGGGCCTTCGATTTAAAGCTCTGCCGCACCATAGATTCCCCCAGATAACAGAATTCTTTCAGTTTGATGGCATTATAGCATCCTATCAGGGCAAATATTAGGGGGGGGGACGAACTATTCTCAAAAAACACTATTTGAACTGGCAAAACGAAAGCGTCTCGTAATACACGGCAAAGACCCCTGTCGGCACATGCTGACAGGGGTGTTAAAGCCCACCATTCTTCCGCAGTAGCTTGATGTAACCCCTCGTTCATTTTTTTACTCTGACCAGCCCTTTCAGGGCTAAAATTTT
>CANQRF010000016.1 GCA_947626195.1 uncultured Eggerthellaceae bacterium | reverse complement strand
ACTGAACGGCATGAAGAGTGAGCTTGTCATTTGTACGGGCAGGGGATTATAAAAGAATGAGCAATTTTGGAGGAATGGAAAAATGGGTAGGAAACAGGCGTGAATTATCTCATCTGGCAATCAGGGTTCGCAGGCTGCATAACACCTCTTTTAGATTCGCAAGGCAACGTGGTTATTACAAAGCAACATCCCAGTTTTCCGGGGGAGTGAATCGGAATAAAATCGAGATTTGAGATGGAGCCATGGCGTCAAGTAAAGAATATCTAGACTTCATTTTAGGGCAATTATCCGAACTGGATGAAATTACCTATCGAGCCATGATAGGCGAGTTCATCATCTATTACCGTGGCAAAATTATAGGCGGCATCTATGATGACAGGTTGCTTGTAAAACCGACAAAAACGGCGATCAGCTATCTGCCAACGGCTCCGTATGAATTACCTTATGAGGGAGCAAAGGAGATGTTGTTGGTGGACGAAGTTGATGACCGAGAACTTTTGACGGGTTTATTTAACGCCATGTATGAAGAATTGCCAGTGCCAAAACCGAAAAAGAAGAAATAGACAACCTCCCGTTTGTCGCGCCGTTAATTAATACTAAATACAGAAAGACCGACCGCTGATGTGCCGGATCTCTGGTGGAATGTTAGCGGTTTATTATTACCGTGAACCGCGGTGTCCGTGTTTGCTGAAAACCGGCCGGACGCGGTTTGCAAATCAAAAGAAGAAGAGGTCCTCAAATTTCTTATCCAAGGCAATGCATAGGACGAGGACGAGTTTGGCGGTGGGGTTGAACTGCCCCGTCTCGATGAAGCTGATCGTGTTTCGGGACACAAGTAGAAACATCTCTTTGCACAAACATGCAGCATTGTGCGAAAGGCGGATACTGCTCTCAGATACTTGGCTATGAAGCAATCGCATGCTCACTCCCGTAAGTTGAGCGAGCTCCTTTACCGTATAGCTTTGTCTGTTCTTAGTATCTCCGACATAGAATCTGCACTATGACACAACGTGAGGGTCAAGAGGTTTTTTGGAGAAGCCGCCCGTTGTCGTTCCATTCGCCATACATGATCCCCCGCTTGGTGTTGGCCACAAGCTTATCGAGCCGAGCGTTAAACAGCTCGAATCACGCGGACAGATCACACCGCTGCGGCGATGGCATCGGCCACAAAACGGTTCAACGACTCGTTCTTGCGCAGGGCCGCTATAGAGGCAGCACGGTGCAGGTCGGGAGGGATGCGCACGTTGAAAGATCCCTTGTACGGCACCTCGGGTGCCTTGCCCTTCTCGGCACAGAACGCCAAGTAATCATCGATGGCCTCATGAAACGCCGATTCGACGTCAGCCGCCGATTCGGCCTCGAAGCAGATGCCGTCCCGAATTCCGATCACCGTACCAGAAAGAACGCCTCCCTCAGCATCGTAGACGATGTTTACGGTATATCCCTTATAGTCAAGTGTGCTGCTCATCGTTGAGTCCTTCCAAAAACGTCACGATGTTGCGGATCGTTCCGGCCTTCAGGTCATTGCTCGGATGTGGACTATGAAGCAAAAGCATGCGTCCGTCGCTCTCTCGATAGAAGCGTAAACGGGAACCCGAAGTTTTACCTTTTTCATCGAGAACGAAGCCGTAATGCTCCATCACCTTGATGAAGTCCCTAAACGGAAACGTAGAAGGCCGACACATCAGCTTGTCTATCAGCTTCTGTATCTGCGTCATCGCCGTCTCCTTCCCTTGCGACTAATTATAGTTGCATCTGTTCGGAAATACAACCTTTTGCAGCCGCGCTTATTACTTGCTGGCGCGCTTCATCATCGGCCCCCTGCTCTCGTTCTCCCGCTATCCCGTCTCGCGTGAGAAATGAAGCTCTTTGGGAAGATCGAACGATCGTAGGCACGGTTTCGTGCGACACGAGAACACGCAGGAATTGGCCACGGCGGTTCGCGCACGACGCGAGCAACGTTTCGCCTCTTGAATGAGCGACGTGAAAATGCACCCCATGTGCTTCTCGCCGGCGAAGAACTCCGGATGCCATTGCACGCCGATGATGAAGCTGCGGTCACGTACCTCAATGGCCTCGATGAGACCGTCAGGGCCATAGGCGGCTGCGTCGAGCAGCGGGCCGAGCTTGCGTACGCCCTGATGATGCATCGAGTTCGTAGCGACTTGATCGGTTTGGAGGATGTCGGCGAGCTTCGAGGCGCGCACGATGTCAACGAAATGCGTCGGCTTGGAATAATCTTCCTTTTGCCAATGGGCGATGCCTCCCAGCGGGCAGTTCTCTTTCGGGCAGAACTGATCGGCCAGATCGAGGTAGAGCGTTCCGCCAAAGAACACGTTTATCATCTGCATGCCGCGGCAGATGCCAAGCACGGGCACGTCGAACTGATAGGCGTAACTCAAGATCAGGCACTCCACCTCCTCCCGCGAAGGGGTGAACTCTCCGAGCTTGTCGCTTGTTCCCTCTTCGCCGTAGCGGTGAGGGTCGATGTCCGTGCCGCCCGTGAGGAGAAAGCCGTCGATGCTGGGAAAGAGCTCCTCATACACGGACATGTCGAGGGTGAGCGGGAGAATGAGCGGCGTACCGCCTGCGGCAATGATGGCATCGCAGTAGTTTTGCCGAACTTGGAAGCTGGCCTCATCGGGGAGAAGCGCAGGAACGATTCCGACGATCGGCCGCTTTTTCGCCCTCGGCTCGCTCGCCGCCCCTGCTCCGTCAGCTTCCTCTGCTTCTCTCATCGCTTTCCCGTTTTCCGCCGCGGCTAACACGCTTTCCCCGCAGCAAGGGGGTTGGTATTTGATGATGTCCCCCGGTTCGCAATTCAAGACCTCGCAGAGCTTGTCAAGCGTTGAGAAACGAAGGGCCTTGACGTTTCCGGTCTTGATGTTCGAGACGTTCGCGCGCGTTATGCCCACTTCAAGGGCTAATTTGCTCACCGACATTCCTCGTTCTTTGAGCAACTCATCCACACAAAGATATATCGCCATGCCCCTCAAACCACCTGCTCTACCTCGTTTTGCAGAATCGCAGAACAATCTAGCACATAGGAAAGCCCCCATGCGAACAATGCCGCGAACAGAGGGGACAGATCCAACGAGACGTGCGCAAAGGAAGAGCTTACCGTTGCACCGGAAAAGGCGCTCTCCCATTCCGCGGAAGAGGGAAAGCCGGCGAAAGGCAGATCGACCGCCAGAGAAAGGCCCGCGGGCTGGGACACCAGCGCCGCGAACCAAGGATTTGATTTTCTCGCATCATAACTGTATCGTTTTTCGATACATTTGTCAAGCCGTCGATGTTGATATGAGAACCGCTCTCATCTATTTAGGCTACGGATACTCATGGGCAAACGAGAGTATAATGGATCAACCCAAGAGAACGGAACGCCATGCCTGAGATTACCCGCTTTTATGGGATAGGCGTCAATAAGCCAATATGATTCCGCGCATCAAACATATCGAGACCTTACCGAATCTTATGCTGCGCGTAGAGTTTGATGACGGTCGTATCGTCCTTTACGACGTGAGCGAAGACGTGCGGGATATTCCTGCATTTGCGCCATTGGTTCATATAACCGGACTGTTCCCTCAGGTGCAGCTCGATCAAAGCCGCACCTGCGTCTTTTGGAACAGCGAAATCGATCTCCCAAGCGATGCGATTTACGAGCACGGGAAACAAGCGTGAATTGTTTAAGACCAGCGCCAGGTGGAGACAAAATACGTAAGGAAAAACGCGTTCGAGCGGCGCTCAGAGCAGAATGACTTCGGATCACTGAAAGTAGCCGTCTGATCAGGGGATATCAAAGCGAGCTCAAAACTCTTGTTGAACTGGATAAAAGGGTTTTGAAGAGGAATCCTTGGCGTGAGAAGATATACAATAGGGCAATGATGAAAGAAGAGGAAGCGGTAAAAGAGATACTTCTCGATGATATTGTTATCGGCAGAAACGCTGGTGCAGCGGCATATAGAGATATAGTTCTTTTACCAGATGGTACATTTAGCAAAATATCAGAAGGTACAGCAATTACAGGAGTTAAAGCTATTGCTGGCAAGGATACTGGAAAGCCGATTAAGGCGATAGATCATTTGGTGAGTAAATACGGAGGAAGCAAAGCGGATTGGCAGAAGGTCAGTGGTGATGGTTACGTCGATGATCTGGGATTAAGCAGGCCATGCGAGCTTCACTGGTATCAATCTGTTGATGGAATTCGTGTTGATATGAAGGTTAAAAAGTTCTATTATTATAGATGATGATAGTTAAATTCATTGGACATACAACACCAATGGGATTGATCAACGGTAAGCAATATATCGTTGAATCAATAGAATGCGGTTGGTACCGTATCACTGATGAAAGCGAAGAAGATTACCTTTACCCGCCTCAGTCCTTTATCGTTGTGGAAGCAACTCCTATACCGCCAGAGATAGGGCCTGCTCCGCTTCCTGAATACATGCGACAAGCTATACCCGCATAACGTAATCGAGAGCTATAGCCCGCTCCGGCGGGCTTTTTTGTGACATGCGGTGCACAATGGCTCCATGCTCAGACACGATGACAGCACAACGCTTTTGCTCTGCATGATCGTCGCAGGGAGGGCTTTTATGCGCCGCTTCGGCTTGGTGTGCAGCCTTACCCGCCGGGCTATGCCCTATGCGGTTTCTGTTCGTCGGGTCAAGGGTTTGCCGCCCGGCTTCTTTCGGGCTCCAACTCATGATGGACACCCTTGCCTTTTGCTGTGCGCTTCCCGCCATCGGGAGGCGCTGGGGACTTTCACCCGTTAGAAACGTGTGCATGCTCGGCACACTGAAAAAAAGGGGGGGGGTGTACCAAAATCACTTTCGATACACCCCCTTGTATTAGCTTTGAACTCACCACTCAAAGTGGTGTTGGAGTTCTATTGCAGTGCACGCATAAGAATTGTTGCAGCGCGTTCGCGTGAAACGTTATCGCGAGGCATCAGCTTACCATTTTCTCCTCCCTGAACGATGCCGTTGTCGACTGCCCACGCCATTGCCGGAGCGGCCCATGAGCTCACCAAATTGTGGTCTGAGAATCGATTCAGGGAAGAGGTGTCATAGCCCTCCATGTCGCTCCCGGTTAATTGGCGGGTAATGATTAAGACAAACTGCTCGAACGTGACTGGCGAGTTGGGTCTGAACGTTCTTCCGCCGTGGCTATCCTTGAATCCCGATATCACATTGTTTCTTACAGCCCAGTTCGCTGCCCCGGTGTACCATTGGCGACTAGCGACGTCGCTCATGCCAGTCTGATTCGTGGGATAATTCTCACGATCCCGATCTGCTGCGGCAGCGTCATTGTAGCGATAGAGGACTTGGGCAGCTTGTGCTCTGGTCAAAGTATCTCCGACGCCGAATCGATTCGTGCCGTCATAGCCCTTCATGATGCCCTTGTCGACCACATAGTCGATGCCGTCTTTATACCAGGCAGAATCTTTCACGTCGATGAAATGTGGTCTTGATTCATTCACGTTCTCATTCTCGGAGAGAACGGTAACAGCGATCGTTGCTGTTTTCGCGTTGTAATTCGTCGTGGCAGGTGCGCTTACGGTAATCGTCGCGTTACCTTGGGATCGAGGAGTGATAATGATCTTCCCTGAGCTGACAGAGACAGAAACGACAGAGGAGCTCGAGCTCGTGGCGGAAACGCTACCATTGCCGTTGTACGAATACGTTATCGTTCTTGCTGGATCGCCGGCTTTTACAGACAGGCTAGCTGCCGACAAAGAGAGCGTGGGTGTTGCCTTGGCAATGGTCCAGGTGATCTTCTTCTGGGTTTGCGTGCCGTCGCTCCATTTGTAGCCGGTCTTCAGCGTGGCGGTTGCCGTGTAGCTGCCGGCATTTGAACCGGTATTCCCGGTGATGGTGTAGCCGGTGCCGGCACTCACGCCCGTCTGGGTGGAGCCGTTATAGATCAAGCCCGCATTAGCGATAGGTATTTGAATGGTTGAGGAGTTTCCCGAACTAGCGTTCGAAGCAGAAACCGTCACCGTGATCGTTGCTGTTTTCGCGTTGTAATTCGTCGTGGCAGGTGCGCTTACGGTAATCGTCGCGTTACCTTGGGATCGAGGAGTGATAATGATCTTCCCTGAGCTGACAGAGACAGAAACGACAGAGGAGCTCGAGCTCGTGGCGGAAACGCTACCATTGCCGTTGTACGAATACGTTATCGTTCTTGCTGGATCGCCGGCTTTTACAGACAGGCTAGTTGCCGACAATGAGAGCGTGGGTGTTGCCTTGGCAATGGTCCAGGTGATCTTCTTCTGGGTTTGTGTGCCATCGCTCCATTTATAGCCGGATTTCAGCGTGGCGGTTGCCGTGTAGCTGCCAGCATTTGAACCGGTGTTCCCGGTGATGGTGTAGCCGGTGCCGGCGCTTACGCCCGTTTGGGTGGAGCCGTTATAGACAAGCCCTGTCTTTGCCTTTGGAACCGCAACGCTTGTGGAACTCTGCTTCACCGTAACGGAAATCGTTTTCGAAGCAGCCTTGTAGTTCTTGCCCGCCGCTGCCGAAACAGTGATGGTGGTGGAACCGGCGGCCTTCGGCGTTATCGTGATGGTCTTTGTGGAGCTCGCATAGCTCACTGTCGCGGCAGCGGTGTTCGAAGATTTCACCGAAACGGCTCCGTCGCCGTTATAGGCCACTGTCACCTTTGAGGCGGCATCCCCGACGTTTTTCCAGATGTTCGTTAAAGAGACGGAAAGCGTGGGGGTCTTCTGTGCGATCGTCCATGTGAGGGTCTTTTTTGCTGTGGTGCCGTCTGACCACTTATAGCCGGATTTCGGTGTGGCATAGGCCGTATATGTTCCTGCATTGGTGGCTGTATAGGTGCCCGAAAGTGTATAGGTTGAGTTTGATGGAACGCCGGTTTGCGATTTGCCGTTATAGACGAGCGACTTCGCCACCTGTGGTGTGGTGGCAATCTTTGGATCCGTTACCGTCACCCGTATAGCTACCTTTTCGGTCGGGTCAACCTTGAGGCTTGCCGTGATGGTAGCGGTGCCGGCGCCCACTGCCTTCACGATGCCGTCGTTAGGCACCACTTGGACGACACTTGTGTTGGAACTTGAATAGGAGAGGTTGTAGTTATCGATTCGGGTCCATGCGTTGTCCTCCGGTATCTTTGTATTCTTCAAATAAAAGCAAAGCGGCTCACTCTGGGTGGATCTTTTCAGAGTGAGTTCTAATTTGTCGGTCGTTAGGTTAAGAAGCTTCTTCTTAATATTAACCGTACGTACAGAATTCGGCGTTCCGCTCCACGATCCTCCTGCTGGTTGTGTCACGTTAGAAGAGAATGCTTGAACCCAATAAGTAAAAGTGCCGTGGCTCATATCTTGCACTATGATCTTAGCGGCACCAAAATATCTAAATTTAGGATTCAGGATATTTGCTCTATGTCCGTCCGAATGCATAAGATCCTTCATAGCAAAAGAGGCGCTTTCATTTGACGAAGCCCAGGCAAGATTTTCTCCTGCCAAACCATCAACTGTAGCGAAAATATTGCAGCTTCTTGCATACAGCATACCCCCTGTTTCTATTCCATCAGGGCGATAATGACCCTTATCGAGGCAAATTGATATCTCGGCCGCACGTTGCTCTGCAAGCGTTGCAAGCTGGGAACTCCACATTAATGGACTACTACCGTATTTGGCTCGCTCTGCGTTGACAAAGTTGAGCATCGAATAGGCTTCGCTTCGATAGGTGAGTTGTGTTAAAACGATTCCTACGCTTTCTTCGCCCGACGATTGGGTTTCAATTTCCGAACCGTCGTTTTGCAGAAGAACCGCATCGTTGCTGGAGATGTCAGCCGATGGTTCGCTTCCCCATGCGGTGGGCGCGAAACCCACGGCAATTGTCACGCTAAACAGAAGACACAAAAGCAGCGCTATAATGGCTTGGGAATACCCCCCCCTCACGCTGCAAAGATTTTTGTATTCTAGTCACGTTCTTACCCCCTATTCTCTCTATGTAGCATACTTCGGCGAGTTGCACGTTAAAAGCTATTGTAATGCACCGATTATCAGGTGCAAGTCCATAATCCCGATTCGCGTCACGCCGAGGTGCTGGCGGATGCCGATCTGCCCTATGAGGAAAGAGCGCCCACCAAGGTTTTGCCGACCGATTTTACGGGAAGCCAACGATTAGCAAGTATCGTGCAGGTGTATAGATTTATAGAGTGATAGATTCCGCAATCAGAAGATTTCGGGCTTGGATGCCTGCACACTTGCCCTGCGGGGCCGACAAATCGCTTCCCGATTTGCGGGCTTTCGTAGCGAAAGCCCGATGGGGGGGGGATCCCCATCCCCCCGCCCTCCGCCGTAGCGGCAGAGGAAGAGAATGAGACGCGTTGCCTATTTCAGATCGGTTATCGAGTGGTGCTGGGGCAGATATCGTAGATGCACCTTACGATCCGATATGCCGCTGCGGTTCTTTGTGATCTCAACCGCAAGCGAGCAAGATGAAAGGCCGTCAGGACGGTTGAGGAGCAGCACCTTGTCGGCGTCGTGCTCGAATACATTGAGGCCATCGTCGATGATGAAAAGGTTTTCAGAAAGAGGGAGAAACGCCTCCTCCAAGGCATCGATGGCGGGAGAATGGTCAAGCAGGGCCTGTTCGATGATCTCTTCTGCCGTTAAGGGGGAAATCCCCAAGCTCTCGCACTTAGAGGACAAAGCGCTCAGCATCCTGAGAAGCACTTGGCACCGCGAGAGCTCGACGCTCACGTAATAGAGGGCATAGCCGCAGAAAAGCTGTGCCAACGCAATGTTCACCGCGAGATCGCTTTTCCCGAAGGCGGGAGGGGCCGCGATGACGACCATCTCGTTTCCAAGCCCTCCGCCCATCGCATCGTCAAGCGATGCAATGCCGGTCTTGAAGCGCTTCGCCTGATAGCGAAAGAGCCTTCCCATTTGCCCCGCCGCCCAAAAAATTTGTGCCGGCATGAAAGACATTAGCGATTTCGAAGAAATTTCGCTCACGGCAAAACGAGAGTTACCTCTCTAAGGCTCAGGTTCACCGCTTCTTCATGGGATTTCTATTTTTCCCAACGTGAGAGCAGCCGAAAAACGGCGCTGGGAGAAGCGCTGTTATACCAGCTTTCAAACGTGGGTTTTGAAGTTCATGCTTTTCAGATTTTCTCTTCTTCTCTGTGTCCTCTTAAAGGAACAGAGAAGAAGAGAAATTTATCTCAGGGAAGTAAGGAGACAGTTTACCGAAAGCATTCTACCGTTCGGCATTCCCCCCGAATTCCTCCCGATATGTGAAGATGGCCCAAAATGAGAAGCAGGTCAGGGCTTTTAAACTAGCCTCTGACCTGCGATAATTCTCTGGTCGGGTTGACAGGATTTGAACCTGCGGCCCCTTGACCCCCAGTCAAGTGCGCTACCAAACTGCGCCACAACCCGTATTGGTACGGTCGAACAAGCATCTGCTCTTTCGACCAGCTTGATTATCTTAGCGGTACTGAACTTCTATTTCAAGAACGAAACGCGAGTTTCCGGCGGGTATACCGACGCTCTTGCGATCACTTACGCGCTCTCGCTCGCCCAAGCGCGATCGCAATCCCCGTCGCACGCGCTTACGCGGACGCGGCCTTGCGGTCACGCACCAATTCGCGCGCTTCTTTCCCATCGAGCCTCTCAATGCAAAACTCGATCATCGCCACACGATCGATTCCCGATTCGATTTCCTTCGCAAGCATCTCGTCGTCCTCTTCTCGATAGCGAAGCCCCAAAAGCCTCAGCGCCTTGAGCTTTTCCTCGCGCTTCTCAATGAGATGCACGCGGCCGAACGCTATGACGCTCCGAAAATAGGTCGTGTACTCCTCCGGTACGATCTCATCGGCATCCACCACGCAAAATGACGCCTTCTCATTGCGCTGGATCGCATCGATCTTATGTCCCTCGACGGCGCTGTGGAAATAGAGCCTCCCACAAGGCGCATGGCCATCAGTCGCATGGCGCGCGTACACATAGCTGAGGGGCACCGCATAGGGATAGCCTTCGTCGCCTTCAAGGGCGAGAACCCCATGCGTACCACGCGAAAGCACGTCAATCGCCAAGTCGTCCGAAAGCTGCTGCTTAGAGCGCCTCATCTTCCGCACCGCTCTCACCTCCCTTCCATCATAAGGGCAATTTTATGAACGATAATTCGTGCGGTCTCCTCTTTCGTCATCTCGTCAAGCGCTTCAACGCCATTGTGCGCCACCAGCCATACGCGGCTCTCATCCTTTCCGAATGTTTTATCGCGGCCGACTTCGTTGGCGACAATAAGATCGGCGCCTTTCGAGGCAAGCTTGGCCTTCGCGTTTTCGATGACATCGTCGGTCTCGGCGGCAAATCCCACCACGAGCTGACGAGGGCTCTTCTCATGCGCAAGCGTGCGCAGGATGTCGGGGTTTTCCACAAGGTGCAACGTGCGAAGCCGCTCGTCGTCTCTCCCCTTCTTGAGCTTTTCGGAAGCGGGATTGGCTGGCCGGTAGTCGGCAACCGCGGCTGCGCAAATGGTGATGTCGCTTGCGGGAAACTCCCCTTCGCAGGCCGCAAGCATTTCCCGAGCGGATTCCACCCGAAGGATCCGCACTCCTTCAGGGGTGTGAAGCGAGACCGGACCGGCAACCACCACGACCTCGGCGCCCTGCTCGCGGGCGGCTTTGGCGAGGGCGAAGCCCATCTTGCCGCTTGAATAGTTGGAGATATAGCGCACACCGTCGATCGCCTCGCGGGTCGGCCCCGCGGTGATGAGCACGCGCTTGCCAACTAAGATCTTCTCATGTTCCCCTTGTTCCATCAGACATCGCTCCCTCTGCCGCTCTGATTCACTTCGCCTTGTTTGGGCATTTTCTGCCCATGCATTTAGGAAGGTCTATGCGTCGGCGCCCGACGATTGCTGCTCTTCGAGGATCTTCATCGCCACATCGACGATCTCCTCAGGTTCGGGGAAGCGGCCCTTCCCCACGTCGCCGCAGGCCAGATAGCCGGTGCCCGGCTCGATGATGTGCACCCCCCGCGAGCGCAGCACTTCGAGGTTGTGCTGGGTCGACGCCGCCTCATACATATGAACGTTCATAGCGGGCGAAAGCGCAATCGGCGCTGTTGTCGCAAGGGCGGCCGTGCTCAGAAGGTCATCGGCAATGCCCCACGTTATCTTCGCCATCATGTTCGCCGTGCAGGGCGCGATGAGGAACAGATCACACGCCTGCGGGAGCGTGATATGGGGAAACATATCGTCCGGATCATGGAAGGTGCTCGTGATGACCGGATTATGGGAAAGTGCGTGAAACGTCGCCGGGCCGACAAATTCGGCGGCATTTTCAGTCATCATAACGTGTACGTTGGCTCCCCGCTCTTGCAGCCCGCGAACAACCTCGCATGCCTTATAAGCGGCAATGCATCCCGTAATGCCAAGGACGATAAGCGGTGCTTTTTTCGGTGTGCTCATAAGGATCCTCCTTCAAGCTTTTCGGTAATTGGGTTGCGCCCCTATGGCAGATATGGTTCCAACACATGGGTCAGCACTTTGATATGTGCCTTGCTGCGATTCAAGCACGGCACATAGATGAACGCCTCGTCCCGATCAAGAGAGGTGCCGTTTGCCTCATCGTGCAACCGGACCCGCTTTTTCACATCAGGCGCTCCGAGCATGCTCGCGTCTTCCACATTGCCTGCCATAGGCGAAGAACCTCCCTGAGCGTCATGGGCGGTGCGATTCGCCTCCGCGCGGGCATCCAGATATTCGGGCTTGATCTCATATTCCACATCATAGAGCGTCTCAAGGTTATCGATGGCGAAATTCGGACACACCATGAAAACGCGCGATTGCTCCCCCGACTGCGCCCATGTCTGCAGCGTCTTACGGGTGAAGGGCGAGAGCCACGTGCGCCCTTTGTCGAAACGGCTCTGATAGGAAATCGTCCACCGCTTACGATCGAGTTCAAGCTCTCCCGCGATGGCGAGCGCCGTCGCATCCACCTGAAGCTCGTAGGTGTCCCCCGCCTCGATGTCCGCAAGGGGAATCGAATGGAAGGAGAGCAGGAGCCTGTCGTCGCTTTCCACATCAAAGCCCGCGTTTTTGATGGAGGCCGCGATCGCTTTGATGTAGATGGCGTCTTCCGAGTAGTTATCGATGATTTTCATCGGCGGATGCCAGTTCTTGTGATCGCACGCCGCCTTCACCGCATCCACCGCGGCGCTTGTCGTCGAAAAGGCGCTTTGAGGGTAAAGGGGCAGCACGACGAGACGCCTCGCTCCCGAGGCGCGCAGTTTCGCAAGCGCATCTTCAGCGGAGGGCTGAGAGTAGTTCATCGCGTACGTGACGACGACATTTCGCCCCTGTGCGGCATAATAGTCGTTGAGGCCCTGCACGACCTTCTCATGGTCGTTGCGATAGGGAAAGCCCTCGTCGGTCCAGATCGCCTGATATTTCTTCGCCGAGCGCTTCCCACGCACCCGCAGGATGCAGGTATGGAGCAAGAGCCACCACATCGCGCGGTTCATCGGCACGATGTGCGGATCCATGAGAAACCTCGAGAGGTACTTCCGCACCGCACGCGGGGTCGGCTGGAGCGGCGTTCCCGTGTTGATGAGCAAAACGCCCACCGGAACGTCTTCTTGTTCAGGTTCTAATGGAATGATATTGTCAAAAGAAGAGCTCATGCAATTAGCTCGTTTCTCTTCGCGCCGGCAAGCAAGGAGAATATCTCATCACCGGCCGCCGTTCTTCCTTCGCTCTGCTCGGAGATAGCCTCGTATGCCCGCAAAAGGTCATTCGGCAGCGCATCGATGAAATCGAGCGCCTCTCCAGTCAGCGGATGATTCAAGTGTAGCCGATATGAATGGAGAAATTGTCTATCGAGTCCGAGAGATGCCCTGATATTTTTCGGCGCATAGGCCGTGTAGGTGGCATCGCCGACGACGGGATGGCGAATGTATTGCAGATGCACGCGGATCTGATGGGTGCGCCCCGTGAAGAGCTTGCAGGCGATGAGCGTGTAGCCCTCATCGTTCTTTCCCGCCGAAAAACGCTCGAGCACCTCGAAGGAGGTCGTCGCCTCGCGCGCGGAATCCACATCGCGCACCGCCATGCGCGTTCTGTCTTGGGCGGAGCGTGCGATCGGGGCGTCGATGAGCCCGCTGTCGGGTGCGATGCGCCCATGCACCAAAGCGAGGTAGCGCCGGTCGATAAGACGATTCGCGATCATCTCCATGAGGATGGCGCCCGCTTCGTCGGTTTTCGCAGCGAGCATGAGGCCGGACGTGTCGCCGTCGAGGCGATGGACGATGCCCGGGCGATCGAAATCGCCCTGCACATTGCATAAGCGTTCGCGGCCATAGCGATGGATGAGAGCGTTTGAGAGGGTTCCATGGTCGTGGTCGGCGCTTGGATGGCAGATGAGCCCCGTCTGCTTCGACAAAACGATGATGTCGTTGTCCTCATAGCGAATGTCGAGAGGGATCGGCTCCCCCGTGAGTTCCACGGGCGAGGACGTTCCAAGCGGTTCGTAGACGATGAACTCACCTTCTGCGAGCGGATGCTTCTTGACCGATTGATCGCCGTTCACGAGAACCAAGCCATCGTCGATGGCCCGCGCGGCCTCCGAGCGCGAAGCATAGCAACCTTTCTCCGCAAGGCAGACGTCAAGGCGTTTGCCGGCATCCTCGGGCTGTACGCGAAAACCGATCATGAAACTTTTCCCGCGCTTCTCATGGTCGTTTCCCTATCCGTTTGCGCGTGGCGTTTGAGCGGCATCATCGGCTTGCCCTTCGTCGCCCTTGTTTCGCTCACGCACCCACTGCACGATAATCGCGAGGATGAAGATAGCGAACCCGCAGGTCACACCGATGTCGGCCACATTAAAGACAGGGAAATCGATGAACACCGGAGCGATGAAATCGACCACATAGCCCTGCGTGAATCGATCGATCGCATTGCCGATGCCGCCGGCGACGACAAGAGCAAGGCCGCACGTCGCCACGCGCCCCGTTCGCGGCGCGCCCACAAACAGGTAGATCGTCAGGAAAACGCAGACCGCCAAGGAGAGCACGCCAAGCGGCACCGTCGCATTGTCGAACATCCCCCACGCGGCGCCCGTGTTATGCACGAGCATGAATTCGAAGATGCCGAGAAACGGGCCGGCGACCACTTGGCCGGGCGTGAAGGTGTCGAAATAGGCTTTCGAGGCGAGGTCGATCACCAACCACAGCGCAACGATCGGGAAGAAGATGAAGGCGTTGCGCCGCCGATACCATGAATTCGTCTTCGCGGCGCTCGTATCCATCTTCGCGGCACTTGTCACCATGAAACGCTCTTAAGCCTCGGAAAAGCCGATCTCATCGAGCACATCGCCGCAGCGCTCGCACACATCGGGATGGTGCTCATTTCCTCCGAGCACGCGGATGTTCCAGCAGCGCGGACATTTCTCGCCCTGCGCCAGGCCGATGCGCACCTCAAGCTCCTTGCCTTCCTTAAACGCGACGCTCGAGACGATGAAGAGCTCCTCGAAGACCGCAGGATCGAAGCCCTTGGCCGCGCCAAGCATCTCGGCGGGTAACTGCACTTCCACCTGCGCTTCTTGGCTCTTGTTGATGAATTTCGCCGTGCGCGCCTCCTCAAGCGCCTTCGTCACCGATTCACGGACTTCCAAGGCAACGGAGAACGCCGCAAGGATCTCCTCGCAACGTCCCTCGTCGGGAAGCGCGGGCACCATGCCGCCACGGGTTGGCCAGCCCGCCAGCTGCACGCTTTCCTCATTGCGCTCGCGCATCGCAGGCGGGAAATGATCGTAGACCTCTTCGCAGGTGAAGGAAAGGATCGGGCAGAGCACGCGCACGAGCACATCGAGGATGTTCATGAGCACCGTCTGCACCGCACGTCTGCGTGGGGAGTTCGGAGCCTCGGCATAGAGGCGATCCTTCGCCACGTCCATATACACCGCCGAGAGGTCGTTCACAAAGTCGTAGGCCACACGGTAGACCGTGTTGTAGCGGTATTCGGCATACGCCGCCGTGATCTCATCGAGCACGTTGGCGGTGCGCACCATCATGTACTGGTCGATCGGCTCAAGCGCGGCGAAATCCTTCACGCAGTCCGTTCTGTCATCGAAATCGTTCAGGTTGCCGAGCAGGAAGCGGAACGTGTTGCGGAAGCGCCGATAGGCGTCCGAAACCTGCCTTAAGATGTTGTCGGAGATGCTCACATCTTGGGAATAATCGACGCTCGAAACCCACAGGCGCAGCACGTCGGCACCGTATTTTTCCATGACCTCTGCCGGATCGACGCCGTTGCCGAGCGATTTCGACATCTTGCGGCCCTGCTCATCGACGGTGAAACCGCAGTGCATCACCGATTTATAGGGCGGCACGTGATAGGCGCCCTCGCTCGTCAGCAGGGCGGATTGGAACCAGCCGCGGTGCTGGTCGGAGCCCTCCAGATACATGTCCGCCGGAAAGCGCAGGCCGTCGCAGGAACGATGGCGGCAGACCGAGGTATGGCTGACGCCGCTTTCCCACCAGACGTCGAGGATGTCCTTCTCGGGGAGAATGTCATCCGAGCCGCACTTCGGACAGCAGGTGCCTGCAGGCAGATACTCCTTGGGCGAGCGGATGAACCATGCATCGGCGCCCTCGGTCTCGAAGAGCCTGATGACCGCGTCGAAGGTCTCGGCCGTCGCGATCGTCTCACCGCAGGCACCGCATTTGAACACGGGGATCGGCACGCCCCATGAGCGCTGGCGCGAGATGCACCAGTCGGGGCGCCCTTCGACCATCGAGCCGATGCGGTTCTTCGCCCAGTCGGGGATGAATTCCACTTCCTCGAAAATCGCCTTCAACGCGTCGGCGCGCAGGCCGTTCTTGTCCATCGAGACGAACCATTGGTCGGTTGCCCGAAAGATCACAGGCTCATGGCAGCGCCAGCAATGCGGATAGGAGTGCGTGATGTCAACGGCGGCGATCAGCGTGCCTTCGCCGCGAAGCCACTCGATGATCTGGGGATTCGCCTCTTCCACATCAAGCCCGGCAAAGCGGCCCGCGTCTTTCGTGAAGCGTCCGTCGTCATCGACCGGCATGAGAATCGGGATGTCGAACTCAAGACCGGCGATGTAGTCCTCCTGGCCATGGCCGGGAGCAATATGAACGGCGCCCGTTCCGGTGTCGAGGGCGACGTAATCGGCATAGATGAACTTGCCCTTGCGTTCCCTTATCACCGGACAGGTGTAGGTCATGCCGGCAAAATCGCGGCCTTTGATAACGACGGGTTCCCCCTGAAGCGCCGCGATGGTCTGCCCATCGGCAACATCCACCGCGCCATTCGCGCCGATGAGGCGATAGCCCGTCCAACCAGCGACCTTCGCCACCTCGTCGACCAGCTCGCGCGCCACGATGAGGTGCTGCGCGGCCGTTTGCCCGCCTTCCGCGTCTACCATCACGTAATCCGCATCGGGGGCGAGCGCCACGCCGCCGTTCGCAGGAAGCGTCCAGGGCGTCGTCGTCCAGATGAGGATCCACGCCTCGCCCTCGGCACCTGCCGACGCATAGGCAGCCGGCATCTCGTCCATGAGGAACTTCACGTAAATGGACGGCGACACCTCATCGCCGTATTCGATCTCCGCCTCGGCAAGCGCGGTATGGCAATGCTTGCACCAATGGATCGGCTTGCGACCGCGGTAGATGGAGCCGTCGAGGTACATCGTCTTGAACACCTCGACGTTTCCCGCCTCGTAGTCGGGCGTGAAGGTAAGGTACGGGTGCTCCCAGTCGGCGTTCACGCCGAGCCGCTTGAAGCCGTTGCGCTGCACGTCGACATACTTCTCCGCCCATTCGCGGCAGAGCCTGCGCAGGGTGGGCTGATCGATGGCCGCCATCTTCTCTGGCCCGAGCGTCACCTCCACCATGTGCTCGATCGGCTGGCCATGGCAGTCCCAGCCGGGGATATAGGGCGTGAAATAGCCCCTCTGCGCATGGCTTTTCACCACGAAGTCTTTGAGGATCTTATTGAAGGCATGGCCGATGTGGATCGGCCCATTCGCGTAGGGAGGACCGTCATGCAAGACGAACGGTTCGCCGTCTTTGTTCTTCTCAAGCACCTTATGATAGATGTCCGCAGCTTCCCACTGCTCAAGGCGCTTCGGCTCGTTCTGCGCGAGATTCGCCTTCATCGAGAAATCAGTTCGGGGAAGATTCATCGTTTCTTTGTAATTTGCCGCCACGGAAAACCCTGCCTTCATGTTGTCGTGGTTGTTCTCTTCGCGTATACTGCCAAAAGATAAAGTATAGGCGATTTCCGCCGTGTTTGCCACGAACCGCCGAATCAGCTTGAAAAAGCCGGAGAATTACTGCTTGCCAGCTGGTCGAAACATATACAATGTCGAAAGCCGTCTGAACAGGCAATTAACGGAAACCTCTTGTTTCGAAAGGTTCGAAATGGATTTTGAGATAATAACCGACTCGTGCTGCAACCTTCCCGAAGATATGATCGATGATCTGGGGCTTCATATCCTTCCGATGACGTTTATGGTGGAAGGGAAGCAGTACCAGAGCTATCTTAAGGGCCAGCGCACCGACCTCAAGCAGTTCTACACGATGATGCGCGAGGGCAAGGTGGTCACCACCTCGACGCCGAACATGAACGAGGCCGAAGCGCTCATGCGCTCCCTTCTCGACCAAGGGAAAGACATCATCTACATCGCGTTCTCGAGCGGCCTTTCCTCCACCTACCAATCCGCAAGCCTTATGATGAGCGAGCTCGCGAACGAATATCCTGATCGCAAGGTCGTCATCGTCGACACCCTTGCCGCTGCGGCGGGAGAAGGTCTCCTCGTTTGGTACGCGGCGCGCATGGCGAAAGAGGGCGCCACGCTTGAGGCGGTGCAGGAATGGCTCGAGTACAACAAGCTGCACATGGCGCATTGGTTCACTGTGGAGGACCTCATGTACCTTCTCCGCGGCGGGCGCGTTTCCAAGACGAGCGCTTGGGCGGGAACGATCCTCAATATCAAACCCGTTCTCCATGTGGATGACGAAGGACATCTCATCCCGCTTGAGAAGATTCGCGGACGCAAGAAATCGCTTATCGCCCTGGTGGATCATATGGAGCGGACCGCCATCCAGCCCATCGCCGACCAGACAGTGTTTCTCGGCCATGGCGATTGCCCCGAGGATGCGGAGTTCCTCGCGAACCTCATCCGTGAGCGGCTCGGCGTGAAAGACATCATCACCACCTATATCGACCCTGTCATCGGCGCCCACGCCGGTCCAGGGATCATCGCGGTGTTCTTCCTTGCCTCCGAGCGCTGAGTTTGAAAGACAACCTTGGGTCGGACGGGCGATCCTGCTCGTCGACCTCGATGCGTTCTTCGCCTCCGTTGAACAACTCGACCATCCCGATTGGCGTGGAAAGCCCGTCATCGTCGGCGGCGACGCCGACAAGCACGGTGTGGTCTCCACCTGCTCCTATGAGGCGCGCGCCTATGGCGTGAGAAGCGCGATGCCCTCTTCGGTGGCTCAAAGGCTTTGTCCGCAGGCCATCTGGACGCACGGGAATTTCTCGCGCTACCGCGAGATGAGCAACAAGATCATGGATATTCTGCGCGACGAGAGCCCGCACGTGCAGCAGGTGAGCATCGATGAGGCATTTGTCGATGTTTCACCGACGGCACATAACACCGAAAGCCCCGTCACGATCGCGAACCGCATCCAACAGCGCGTCGCGGCACTCGGCGTCACCTGCTCCATCGGCGTGGCGACGACAAAGGCGATTGCCAAAATCGCCTCGGACATCGACAAACCGCGTGGACTTACCGTGGTCTTCCCCGGAAGCGAGGAGGCGTTTCTCTCGCCTTTGCCCTTGCGCGCTTTAAGCGGCATCGGTCCGGCTGCGGAGGCGGCCCTGACGAGCCGCGGCATCACAACGCTCGGCGATCTCGCGAAGGCCGACGACCGCACCGTGGCGCAGGTGTTCGGGAAGGCAGGCTTCGAAATGCGTGCTCGCGCCCGTGGGGAGGACACCTCCGCGGTTTTCGATGACGGCATGGTGAAATCGGTTTCGTGTGAGACCACCTTCGCGAACGATCTGGCGAACGTGCAAGATCTTCACGCAGCGCTTACCGCCCTCGCCGCCAAGGTGGGAAGACGGCTTCGCCGAAAGGGGCTGCAAGGCCACACGCTCGGACTGCGCATCCGCTACGATGATCGAACCACACGATCGATCCAACGGCAACTTCCCGCCCCCACCGACGACGACATCGCCTACACTCCCCTGCTTTTCGAGATGCTTGGCGAGGTTTGGAAGCCCGGCATGAAAGTGCGCTTACTCGGCGTGTCCTTGTCGGGGTTTGACGATGAGATTTCTCAACAGGAGAGCCTCTTCGGCGATGATTATGAGCAGCGCGATGGGCTCTTCGGAAACGAGGAGCAAACGCGCCTGCCGCTTTCCGCGAAGGAGCGCTCGTCGCTTCTTCAGGCAACCGACAAGCTGAAAGACCGCTTCGGGGAAAGCGCCGTGCGGTTCGGGGCGGAGCTTCGCAACCGCGACAACACCACCGGCTCATCATCCAAAAACCCCGCTGATTATAAATAGCTAGTTAAAACTTACTATGTGCTGGGCAACGTGATATCCGGCGATGGCGAAGCGACGCCCGAGCTCGGTGGGCAGATTGGTCCCGAGATTGAGAAACTTTCGACGCAAGCGGCGATAGGTGATGGGATTCATCTTCTTGAGATACGCCCAGATGTCATCGAGTTTCTCCTGATCGCCCGGCTCGTTGCGCATGCGGAGAAACACCGCGCAGATCGTCAGCATGACAGACAGGTAGTTCTCCATATATTTGCGCAGATTCGGGCAGGTGATGCCCGTGAGGTCAACCGCGTCGATCATGATGCGCGTGATTTTGAGCTGCTGATCCATGCGCGTGATCATGACGTTCTCGTTCACGCTTTGATCGCTCCGCCCGATGAAGTAGCGATAAACATCCTCATCGAGGTAATACATCTTCTTCACGGCGGGCAGGGGCTCGTAGATATAGATGTTGTCGACGTAGAAGGTGTGCTCAGGGAGCTGAAGCCCGATCCCGCGCAAAAGCTCGGTGCGATAGATCACCGAGTGCATGAGGATGTATTTCGTGAGCCCGAAATGCCCCACGTCGCTCCACGTGAATTCGCGGCCGACGGGAAGCTGCTTGCGGTAATCCATGACCTGCGACGTGCCCTCGTGCACCTTCTCATAGACATAGTTGCTGATCACCATGTCGGTCGGGTTTTTCTCAACGGCCTGTTTGCGCAGATAGGCCATCACGTGGCCCATCGCATCGTCGTCAAGCCAGTCGTCGCTGTCCACCACCTTGAAATACGTGCCCCGCGCGTTCGCCAATCCCGTGTTCACGGCGCCGCCATGCCCCTTGTTCTCCTGATGGATCGCGACGATCTTATCGGGATAGCGCGCCGCCCACGAATCCGCGATCTCGGCGGTGTTGTCCTTTGTCGATCCGTCGTCGACGATGATGATCTCGATGTCGTCTCCGACAGCGGCAACGCTCTCGATGCAACGATCCATATACTCGGCCGAGTTGTAGCACGGGATGGTGAAGGTTATGGTCTTCGACATGTCCTTACTTTCTCCGACTGGAACGATGTGCCGCCATGTTCAAACGACCCGCGAATGTGCGCATCGCCTCGCGGCTCACTGACGGTCAAGAATCGCCCGAGCCGTCGCCAGGGCGAGCTCGATGATGGTGTCCATGTTGTAATAGCGGTACTCGGCCAAGCGTCCGATGGGATAGAAATTCGGAAGGTGGCTCGTCAGCGCACGATAGCGCTCGTAGTGGGCGTTGTTCTCGTCGTTGATGATCGCATAGTAGGGTATCTGCGTCTTCGGATCGTTGTATTCGCGCGGATACTCCTTCATGATCGTCGTGTTGGCGCACTTCTGGCCGGTCATGTGCTTGAACTCCGTGATGCGCGTGAAGTCCTCCGTCACGGTGTAGTTCACCGTGCCGCATGGCAGCACACGCTCGGCGTCGAATGTCTCGTAGACGAAATCGAGGCTGCGATACGGCAGGCGCCCGAATCGCGAGAGGAAGAGCTCATCGAGCGGCCCCGTGTAGACGAGCGGGCCCTCGAAGGGCATGTCGTGCAGCTTGATCGAGGAGATCTTCGCGTCCTCGGCCATGCTCTCGAACTCAAGGTCGAAGACGCTTTCCGCCTCGATGTTGAGGCATACGTCGATGTTCTCATGATCGAGAAGGTTCTCGAACAAGGCGGTGTATCCGTCTTTCGGCATCCCTTGGTAGGCATCTTGGAAATAGCGGTCGTCGCGCGAGATGCTCACCGGCACGCGCGCCGTCACCGACGGATCCACCTCATCGGGAGTGAGACCCCACTGCTTCTGCGTGTAATAGAGGAAAACGTTGCGGTACACGAAATCGGCGATCTCGGAGAGCTCGGAGTCGTTTTGGCTGCGCAGCTCGTTGATCGTCACCTTCCTCCCCTCGCCGAACGCATCGACGAGCTTATCGTTGAGGGTGAGCGCGCGCTTCATGCCAAACGCGATCTCGAGGGAGGTCTTGTTGAAGGGCACCGGCAGATAGGTGCCGTACCAGTTCGCCAGAACGCGGTGCTGATAGGGGATGAACTCCGAGAAGCGAAGGAGATATTCGAACACTTCGCGGTTGTTCGTATGGAAGATGTGCGGCCCATAGCGATGCACGAGGATGCCCGCCTCGTCCACCTCGTCGTACATGTTGCCTCCGATATGGGGGCGCTTCTCGATGATGAGCACGCGCATACCGCCCTGCTCAGCGAGCTGGCGCGCCACAACCGAGCCGGCGAAACCGCTTCCGACGACGACAGCTTGGTAATCGCCTATGGCGATATGACGATAATCGCGATATTGAACAGGCACGATGAGCCTCCTTGTTCTCTGATCCATTGCAGTGCATTGTACCGATTCACTTCGCGCTACAGAGCAAAATTAAGCAAACCGACGAAATCTGCCGATAAGGAAGCTCGCGGGATTTTCGCCGGCCCATTTACGAGAATTGCCGTTAGTATGGAAACCGATTTCCTTCGAGTGAAAGGTGATGCCATGAGCGCTTTTCTGGACTCCATGATAAAACAGGCCGCAACCAAGCCGATGCGGATCGTTTTGCCCGAGGGCAACGATCGCCGCACCCTTGAGGCCGCTGAGGAGATCCTGAGGCAGGGATTCGCCGAACTCACGATACTTGGCGAACCCGACAGGATCGTCGGCGAGGGCTTTGCCCTCGAAGGTGCACGCATCATCAATCCCCTTGAAGCACCCGAGCGCGAGGAGATGGCGCAAAAGCTCTTCGAGCTGCGCAAGGCGAAGGGCGTCACGCTCGAGGGAGCCCGCCTTCTGCTGGAAAATGAGCTCTACTTCGGCGTGATGCTCGTGAAGATGGGGATGGCCGACGGCATGGTGGCCGGCGCTTGCCACGCGACGGGCGACGTTTTGCGCCCGAGCCTTCAGATCTTGAAGACCGCCCCGGGCGTTGCGTTGGTGAGCACGTTCTTCATCATGATCGTCCCCGATTGCCCCTATGGCGAAGACGGGGTCTTCCTCTTCTCCGACTGCGCGCTTGAAGTGCAGCCCTCAGCCGAGAAGCTCGCGCACATCGCGGTGAACTCGGCGAAATCCTTCCGCACGATCATCGGCGCTGAGCCGCGTGTCGCGCTCCTTTCGCATTCCACCGCCGGCTCGGCATCCAACTCTGATCAGGAGAAGGTCATCCGCGCCACCGTGCTCGCCCATGAGCTCGACCCCGAGCTTCTGCTCGACGGAGAGATGCAGCTCGACGCCGCCATCATCGCCGAAGTCGGCGCGCTCAAGGCACCTGACTCCCCCGTCGCCGGCAAAGCGAACGTGCTCATCTTCCCCGATTTGGACGCTGGAAACATCGGCTATAAGCTCGTGCAACGGCTTGCGAAGGCCGAGGCGTACGGGCCGGTGACCCAAGGCATCGCGGCGCCCGTCAACGACCTTTCGCGCGGATGCTCAGCGGAGGACATCGTCGGCGTCGTCGCCATCACCTGCGTCCAAGCGCAAGGCAACTAACCATGCACAATGTCAAAAGTATCGCGCGCGATCATATATTCTTCGTTCGTCGGTATGATGATGATCCGCACAAGCGATGAGTTCGTCGCGATGTCGCGCTCAAAACCATGTTCACGGTTGCGCGCCTCGTCAAGGACGATCCCGAGCGGCTGCATGCCGGAGAATATCATGCGACGCATCTTCTGATCGTTCTCGCCGACGCCGGCAGTGAGCACCACGGCGTCGACCCCGCCCATGACGGCGATGTATTGCCCGATGTATTTCTTCACCGAGTTCGAGTACATGTGATAGGCGAGCATCGCGCGCTCATTGCCCTCTTCGGAGGCGATGCGCACGCTGCGCAGGTCGTTCGAGACGCCAGAGATGCCCAAAAGCCCCGATTTCTTGTTGAGAAGATTGTTCATCTCCTGCGGTGAAAGGTTCTCATGCTCCATGACGAAGGTGACGATCGCCGGATCAATCGAGCCGGAGCGCGTTCCCATCATGAGGCCGTCGAGCGGCGTGAGCCCCATCGAAGTGTCAATCGCCACGCCATGGTCGATCGCCGAAACCGAGCAGCCATTGCCAAGATGGCAGGTGATGAGCTTCAACTCGTCGATCGGCTCATCGAGGAACGCTGCGGCGCGCTCGGCGATATAGCGATGCGAGGTGCCATGGGCGCCGTATTTTCTGATCGCATATTTCTCGTACAGCTCATACGGAAGCGGATACATATACGCTTTCGGCTGAAGCGTCTGGAAATACGAGGTGTCGAACACCGCGACCATCGGCTTGTCGGGCATAAGGGCCTGGCAGGCGCGGATTCCCATGAGCGCCGCCTCGTTATGCAGCGGTGCAAGTTCCTTGAGCTCCTCAATGCGGGCGATCACTTCGTCATCAATCAGCACCGAACGGTCAAAATACTTTCCGCCCTGAACAACGCGATGCCCGATCGCATCGATCTCATCGAGCGAGTCGATCGCTTTGTTCGGCCCCTCAAGGATTGATTGCAGCGCGAGCCGAACCGCCTCGGTATGGTTGTTCATCGGCACATCGATGACGATTTCATTCTCATCGATGCCGTGCTTATGGAAGGCATCCGCCGCGCCGACGCGCTCGCAGATCCCCTTCGCCAAAACCTGATGATGCTCAACATTGATCAGTTGATACTTTAAGGAGGATGAACCTGCATTGATTACGAGTACGTTCAAAAGCTAACCCCCCAGCTCTGTCGTGTCCGCTTATTGTAAAAGCATCGGCAACGATACCCAAGCCCCCGTGGGGAGTTTTCGGCGAATGGGACGAATGGCCTGTTAATCCATCGAGTTTGCTAATCCGCCTCGTCAAGCGCAGGGCTGCCCGAGTTCATCGGAGCGCCGCCAAGCACATGCACGTGCAGGTGATGGACGCTTTGCTGGGCATCGTCGTTCGTGTTGACGATCACGCGATAGCCGCTCTCCGCGATGCCCTTCATCGCCGCGACCTTGTTGGCGGCGTTGAACACGGCGCCGAGCTCGGTATCGGGAATGCCGTCGCCGATGTTGTCGTAGTGCTTTTTGGGGACGACGAGCGTATGCACGGGCATCTGCGGATTCAGATCCTCGAACGCCACCACGGCGTCGTCCTCGTAAACGATGGTGCTCGGAATCTCGCCTTCGACGATTTTGCAAAAGATGCAATCAGACATGACTGATCCTCCTTCTCGCATGGACTCTTCTCATGACGCCCTTCCGCTCGGCTTTAGGAAAGCGTCGTGTCGTGGAGCGCGTCATCGGTATCGGCCTCCAACTCCCCGAGCAGCACGGTGATCTGCTGCTCGGCGCTGTCGAGGCGCCGTTTGAGCGACGACAAAAGCTCGATGCCGCGCTTGTATTCCTCGAGGCTCTCCTCAAGCTCAAGCTCGTTTCCCTCAAGCTCCCCCACGATCATCTCGAGCTCTGCCATCGCCTCGCGATAGCTCAGGGCCTCGATTTCCTGTCGCGCCTCGTTCATTCCTCATCCTTCCGTACGGTGATGTTCGTTACCTCGCAGCTTATCTCGCCATCTGAGAGCATCACGGCGAGCGGCTCTCCGAGCTGGGCCTGCTTGACGCTTTTGATGAAAGTGCCTTCCCTATCACGTGCGATCGCATAGCCCCGCGCAAGCGCCGAAAGAGGCGAGAGATCTTCCAAACGCGCCGCAGCGATGCCAAGCCGCGAGCGCATGAGCTCGGGATAGGTGCGCGCAAACGTCGCGAGGCGCTCTCGACAGTCGTCGAGGGCGAGGGATTCGCCGGCAAAGAAGCGCTCTGGCTCTCGGAAGAGCGGCAGCGTGGCGAGGCGGTCGAGCTTCGCCTGAGAGCGCTCAAGCCGAAGCTGCATAGGATGCGCGATTGCCCGCGTCAGGGCTGAGAGATTCGCCTTCAGCGTCTCTTTTGTCGGCGAGACGGCCTCAGCAGCCGCCGTGGGCGTGGAGGCCCGCTGATCGGCAACCATGTCGGCGATGGTCGTGTCGGGCTCATGTCCGATGCCCGTCACGATGACTACGGGAGAAGCTGCGATCGCGCGGGCAAGCTCTTCATCGTTGAAAGGCATGAGATCCTCGAAGGAGCCGCCGCCGCGGACGAGGCAGACGACCTCCGCTCCCGCTGAAGCGCAGGCGTAGAGCCCCTCGATGATCCCCGCTGCCGCCGTGGCACCCTCCACGGCGACGCCCGCGACGAGCACCCGCGCCAGGGGATAGCGACGACGAAGCGTCCGCAGCACGTCGTGGATGGCCTTGCCGCGCGGCGAAGTGACCACGCCTATTGTCGCAGGCAGCTGCGGTATCGGGCGCTTGCGGCGCGGATCCATCAGCCCCTCGGCCTCAAGCTTGCGCGCAAGCGCCGCAACGCGCATGCGCAGATCGCCCTGCCCCGCCAAGCTCAGCGAGAAGACATCGAAGTTCATCCGCCCCTTCGCCGCATAAAGCGTGAAGCGGCCCGTCACTTGAACAAGCATTCCCCTTTCGAGCTTCACGCCGCTTGTGGCATAGCGGTTGTTCCACATAAGGCACGACAGCGATGCTTTCTCGTCCTTGATCGTGAAATAGACCGCTTTGTAGCCCGCTTTGTCCGAGACCTCGGAAACCTCGCCGAGAATGGTGACGACGAACGATTCGAGCGTCTCCTTCGCAAGTGCACATGCCGCCGTCACCGAAAGCGGAGCGTTTTCGTCGGCCGCCCTCTCCTTCTCGAAGGCGGTTTCCCCGAGGCGATAGCTGGATGAATCATTCATCGGGAAAGGCCCTTAATCTCTCTGTGCACCGAGGATCCAGAGGAGCTGCAGGACCGAGGTGAGCGCTGCGGCCACATAGGTGAGCGCGCAGGCGGTCAGCACACGCTTTGCGCCTTTTTGCTCAGCAGCGGCGATCCCCGTCTGGCTCATATAGGCGAGCGCGCGGTTCGAGGCGTTGAATTCCACCGGCAAGGTGACCAGCTGGAAGAGCACCACGGCCGCATACATGATCGCCGCGGCGGTGTAGAGCTGCGCGATGTTCATCGCAATGCCGATGATGAGGAGGAACACCCACGCGTTCGATGCGATGTTGGCGACGGGCACGATGGCGCCACGCACCTTCATCGGCGTATAGCCCATCGCATATTGGCACGCATGGCCCACCTCATGGCAGGCGGTCGCAAGCGCGGTTATCGAGCGCGCGCTGAAGGCGGATGGCGAAAGCGTGATGGAGTTCGTCCGCGGATCGAAGAAATCTTGACCTTCCCTTCCCCGCTGCACCGGAACATTCGCAATGCCGTAGTAACGCAGCATCTGATAGGCTGCCTCCACGCCCGTGAGGCCGTTCGTGACAGGCACCTGGGAATAACGTTTCAACTGATGGTTGACGTAGCCCGTGGCGCCCATACCGATGATCAACGTAATGATGATGAGAGACAGGTAGCTCATAACGCTCCCTCCGCCGTCGTGTTCTCCAAAGTTTTCCCCTCAACGTTTATCACGCAAAGCTCGTCACCGCAAAGGCCGAGCGAGATTTTCCCCTGCAAAAGCATCAAAAGCTCATCGCCGATCATCTGACGGCGCCAGCCGCTCAAAACGCCCAGCCCATCGGTGTGGCCGCGCGCGAGCTGCGTGAGGTCGTTATGGTTCGCGAGCACCTGCGGCGCGATGTCGTTCTGCTTCGCACGCAAGCGCACGAGCGCATTCATGAGATCGAGCTGCACATCGACATTCGGCTCGTTGCGCCCCCCGTAATCGAGCATGGGCAGTTTGTCGGCGGGGGTCTTCAGGCCCCGATCGATCGCGGCGAGCAGCGCACGCGCCTCGCGGATGGCAAGGCGCTCCCGTATGCCGCGCACCATGAACAGCTCATCAATGCTACGCGGCTCACGCTTGCAGGCTTCCACGACCTGTTCGTCGGTCAACACCCACTTGCGGGGAATGTCATGGCGGCGCGCTTCATTCTCGCGCCATTCGGCCACTTCGCGTGCGCAGGCGAGCTGGATGCGCGAAAGCGTGTTGGCGCGCTTCAGCCGCCGGAAGCGTTCCCGCGGATCATCGAAATAGAACTCGGGGCTTGAGAGCTCGGCAAAATCATCTTCGAGCCACGCCAGACGATCAAGCTCTTCAAGGCGCTCCTTGAGCTTTCGATACATCGCTGGGAGATAGATCACGTCGTCGGCCGCGTATTCCAGCTGGGAGGCGGCAAGCGGACGCTGCGACCAGTCGGTGAACGAATCGCCCTTCTTGAGCGATACGCCACACAAAGATTGCACGAGCGCTCCGTAGCCGATCTGCTGCGGATAGCCGATGAGGGCCGCCGCCATCTGCGTGTCGAATATCGGATTCGGCAGCACGCCGACCGCACGCAGAAGTATTTCCAAATCTTGATTGCCCGCATGGACGAGCTTCGTGATATGTTCGTCTTCGAAGAGCTCCGCGAGGACCGTCAGATCCACGTCGGCGAAAGGATCGACGAGCGCCACCTCGTCATCGGTGGCAAGCTGAAGAAGACAGAGCTTCGCATAATAGGTTTTCTCACGCATGAACTCAGTGTCGATGGCAAGCACCTCACTGTTTCGCGCGCGGCTGGCAAAACCCACTAGCTCTTCTTGACTCTCACAATACAATTCGGCAAATCCTCACTCTTCTGCCTTCCCAGACGGTTACTATATCGCATGAGAGATGACGTTTCTCCATCTTAACAGGAAAGGCATGTATGAAGCTCCTTGTCGTCAATAACCTTTCGTCGGGATTCGGCGATGGCGCCATCTTCGACTTCATGCGCGCGTTCGCCCAAGACGGCGATGAGATCGTCGTCCGCTCAACGAACGGCCGAACGGATTTGGCGGACTTTCTCTCCGATGCGCACCGTTTCGACGCCGTTGTCGCAAGCGGCGGCGATGGCACCGTCAGCGCCGTGTCGTACCATTTGGCGAACACCGGCGTTCCCGTCCTTCCCTTCCCCGCAGGCACCGCGAATCTGCTAGCGCTGAACCTCCACTCGCCCACCGAGCCGCATAGTTTGGCGAAGATGGCACGACGCATGGAAACCCTCGATTTCGACGTCGGCGAGATTGAGCTTCCCGACAAGAAGCGCTTTGGATTCAGCATCATCGCAGGTGCCGGCTATGATGCCACCATCATGAAAGAGGCGGTCGCGAACAAGCGGCTCCTCGGGCCTCTCGCCTATTTCTCCGCAGCTTTCGCCAATCCGACGCCACAGCATTCTGCCATAAAGCTCGAAATCGACGGCAACACCATCGAAAGCGATGGAATTGCCGTGTTGATCGTCAATTTCGCGCGCATCCAGTTCGACATCGCGGTCGTCCACGAGAACCTTCCGCGCGATGGATCGTTCGACGTCGCCATCCTCCACAGCAAAGACGCATGGGGACTCATCCCGCTTTTCCTCACAAGTCTTCTCGACCGCACGGGCGACTTTCCCGACCGGCCAGACACATTGGAGGTCTATCGCGGCAAGGAGATTTCCGTGTTGGCGGATCCGCCGCTCGAGATCCAATACGACGGCGAGGCGGCGGGCATCACGACGCCCTTCACCGTGCGCGTCATCGAAGGCGGCGCCCGTTTTATCGTGTCGGATGAGTGTCTGAAGGTGTATCAGTAGCTTCACTGTCAGGCGGCACGGCAGCTTCTGCGCCCGCCGTTATGGCAACTTTCTCGGTCTGAAAAGGCTCCACGGCTGCTTTCTGGGCCCCGGAAGGCTCCGCGGCAGCTTCTGCGCCCGCTTCGGCCTCCCCGCCTTCCTCCTCGAGGTACGCCTCGGGGTCGATCCCCTGGGCGCGCAGCTCGTCCTCGTAGCGCCTGAGGTTCGTGCTGTAGCGCATCTGGATGAGCTCGAGCACGATCGCGAACACCATCGCGAAGTACACCATGAGCTTCTCGATGTGCATGTCGAGCACCTCGATGTCGGTGTGGATGCCGGCCGAGTCCAGCACGAGGAGGGCGCCGATGGCGGCGATGAACACGAGCGCGAGGATCTTCATCTCGGGGTGCGAGTTGATGAACACCGACACCGCGTCGATGAACACCATCATGAAGACGACGGCGATGATCACGGCGAGGATCATGATGATGAGGTGCTGGGCCAGGCCGACCGCGGTGATCACCGAGTCGATGGAGAAGACGACGTCCATCACCATGATCGTCCCGACCGCCTGGGGAAGCGTGATGCGGTGGAGCGCCCTGTGCTCCTCGGAACGGCGGGCCTTCACCTCCGTGAGGCGCAGCATGTCGCGGATCTCGGCGATCCCCTTGTAGATGAGGTAGGCGCCCCCGACGAGCATCACGAGGTCGCGGATGGAGAAGCCGTGCGAGTAGAACCCGAGGTCGACGGTGAAAAGCGCGACCGTCATGTGGACGAGCCAGCTCGCGAAGCAGAGGAACAGGATGCGCATCACGAGCGCGCCCGCGAGCCCGAGCTTGCGGCCGATGTGGCGCTTCTCCGGCGGGAGGCGCTCCGTTGTGATGGATATGAAGACGAGGTTGTCGACGCCGAGCACGATCTCCAAGAAGATCAGCGTGATGAGGCTTATCCACGCCTCGGCCGTCAGGAATATCGAAAGGTCCATTGCGCTCCTCACATGGTTGAAAACACAGCCATGCTATCAAAAGGTTCGGGATGCGGCAACGCACGTAACGGCGGTGAATACACAATGTTATAATGCGCAATCGGTTCCAGATTTGACGGAGATTGATGTGGCAAATTTTTCTCAGCATAGCGCACGGCACACGCGGCGCCCCAACGGCACACCGGATGGCGTCGTCTATCCCGACGGCAGCGTTTTGAACCGTCCACTTGACATGCCGCGTAATGTGAGGATGGGTTTGCTCATCGCTGTGATCGTCGCTGCCATCATCGGCGGAATCATCATCTATCGCGTCGTCGATGCGGAGATCAACGCCCCCGAGCGCGAGCAGCAGGAGCTCCTGACGAACATCCAACGCGAGGTGACGCTCGATCTTCCGCCGCTCGCCCAGCTTCTCTTCATGGACGATGAGGATTCCATGCAGCTGCTCATCGACACCGGTGCCACATTCTATGAGACGGTCAGCATCGGAACGCGCGCCGAAGGCGGATTCGAGGTCGTGAAGCTTCCACAAGACGTGTCGCTTGTCGACGCGGGCATCATGTACGCGCAGGGCATCAACAACCTTTCGGGCAGCGAGGCGGCGAAGCTGCTCAACGGCAGCTGGGTGTTCACCTACAACCGCGAGGGAACAACGAGCGTGCGCGTGCGCTACGCCGACTTCCATTCGGGCACCGCTGACGCCGCGATCGACGCCGCCATGGCAGCCGAGGGATTGGCCGACGCCGAAGTGAGCGATTCGGGCGTTGACGATGCCGGCAACACCTTCCGCACGGGCAACCTGACGATCGACGGCACGCCCGTCACATGGCGCGTATCCGTGGTGCCGCTTTCGGACGTCTACAGCGTTTCCGGCTTCCCGTCGGACGCCCTCTATGTCGGCATCCGCTTCACCCGATGATGCGTTTGCCATCTGTTGAGTCGTAGCCAACCGGTGGCCCTCCTCGCTTTCGAACGATTACCGCATGACAAGCAAGCTCTCGTCAGTGAGAAAATCGATGAGCCGTATATGCGTGATGCCATCTTGATGGGCGGTAAGGGGATCCATTGAGATGACGTACTTGGGGTAATTATCGTGAATTGCCTCGTAAGCACCGAACTCACGTTTCCGTATTTCCTCCGTTGGCATCAGATAAGCGACTTGGATATAGCATCTTTTCCCATCGCGTTCAGCGATGAAATCCACCTCGCCATGATGCGTCTTGCCAATATAAACTTGCATCCCACGACTGAGAAGCTCATTGAACACCGCTGTCTCGAGGATGTAATTCCACTCGTCTTTTACGCGATTTTTCCGAAGATTGAAGAGGCCGAGGTCGCACACGTATTCTTTAGCTTCGAAAGCAAGGATCTTCTTGCCTCGAATGTCATATCGCTCGACTTTGCTCATCACATAGGATTCCTCAATAGACCGAATGAGATCGTAGACGGTCGGCGCTGAAACCTTTCGCACGGAATCTGAAAGGGCGGCTGCAATATGGTTTCCCGAAATGGCAACCGAAGAGTTGGCGATGAGGTAATCGAGCACATTTTCCAACGTGACAGCGGAAGAGATCTTGCTACGTTGAATGATGTCTCTCAGGACAATGGAGCTATAGAGGTTTTCGAGAACGACCCGCTTAGATTCGTCGTTGCTTTGCGCGCATACAAGAGGAAAGCCGCCCCATCGCAAATATATCTGAAGCAGGGCGTCATGATCGAGGTTTCCTGTGTTGTTTTCGGAGCGATATTGATCTTCCTCAAATTGCAAGAACTCTCGGAAATTAAAAGGCATCATGCGGAATGAGAGCGTGCGTCCTCCGAGCTTGGTGGCAAGTTCCCCCGAAAGCAGTTTTGAATTCGAGCCGGTGAGGAAGATGCTTGTATTCTCAGCGGCATTCAGCGAATTGACGACGAGCTCAAAATCGCGAACGTTCTGAATCTCGTCAAATAAGAGGTAGATTTTTGCTTCGGCATGCTCATCCTGAAGAGATGCTATGTAACGATAGAGGGCATCTGGGTCAAGCAAATGTTTGTTTTCGTAGTCATCGAAGTCGATATAAATGAGAAAGCAGTCGGGATGACTAGCTTGCAGCTCTGAGGAGATTTGACGAAGAAATACCGATTTTCCACATCGCCGAACACCAACGATCACTTTGATAAGGGGTGAATCGTAGAACGGGCGAAGTCTCTCGAGGTATATCGTGCGATCGATCATTGTAGCTCCAAAGATAGAATATTAATTGTATTTAATTCTATCATATGAAACTGAGTTCGTATTAACTCTTTCTAATTCGTTCGATAATAATGGGAGCATATTAAATGGATTTAATTCTCTGTATACTGTAAACGAGGCGTTGAGTGAGAAAAAGAGGCATCAGAATCCTTCCTGATGCCTCCATGGTTTTTTGCGAAAGCGTTTTGCTGCACGCTTACAAAGGCAGCGTTTAGCACCGCGGTTCTCGCGCGAGCAGCCTTACGCGTGGATGCGCGTACCCGACGTGCCTTCGATGGCCTCGGCAGCCTTCTCCAGCGAGCCGATGATGCAGCTGCGCCCCGGAAGGCTCTCGCAGAACTTGATCGCCGCGCGGACCTTCGGCTCCATCGAGCCCTTTCCGAACTCCCCCGCCTCAAGATAGGCGCGCGCTTGGTCGACGGTGATGTCATAGAGCTCTTCTTGATTCGGCTTGCCGAAGTTGATCGCCACGTGGTCGACGGCGGTGAGGAGCACGAGCATGTCGGCATGGCATTCCTCGGCGAGAAGTTCGCCGCCCATATCCTTGTCGATAACCGCGGCAACGCCCTTGTAAGCGCCCTTGTCGCTGTAGTCGCGCACAACGGGCACGCCGCCACCGCCGCAGGCGATGACGATGAACTCGTTGTCGAGCAGGTTGAGGATGGACTCCACCTCGACGATCTTCTTGGGGTCAGGCGAAGCGACGACGCGGCGGTATCCGCGGCCGGAATCCTCCACGATCGTCCAATCGGGATGCGCGATGAGTTCGGCGTCCGCCTGCTCTTTCGTCATGAAGGCTCCGATCGGCTTCGTCGGATGGGCGAAACTCGGATCCTCAGGGTCGACTTCCATCTGCGTGATGACCGTCGCCACGTGCCAGCGCTTGTATTCCTTATGCATGGCAACGCCGATCGCCTGCTGCAGATGATAGCCGATGTAGCCCTGGCTCATCGCGCCGCACTCGGGAAGGTCGAGCTTCGGATACTTCCCATTGCTCGCCTCGTTCGCCGCAGCGAAAGCGTTCTGGATCATGCCGACTTGGGGGCCGTTTCCGTGGGTGATGATGATCTCATTGCCCTTCGAGATGACCTTCAAAAGAATGGGCGCCGCGGCGCGGACCTTGGCGATTTGCTCTTCAGGAGTATCGCCCAATGCGTTGCCGCCAAGAGCAATGACAACACGATTGAAATTGTTCAATATAGGCATAGCAAACTCTCATTCTCTTCGATTGACTGCATTGCCGACGTCGTTGCTGGTCAATTTAGGGGAAAGACCAGCTCATCGTGCAGAATACGCGCTCTTATCGCCGGGAGAATCGAAGGTGCCGATACTGAAAGGGAACTGTATACGAGCGTATATCGAACGGTGTGCACAGGCAGTCGGCGAACGGTTCAGAGAATGCAGAGATACCCTCTGCCGAATGTTAGAATACAAAGGAGATCGAAATGCTCGATCCGCAACCGGTCAAGGGCTTTTCGCAAATCGCTTGATGTGGACGAAGGGCCGTCGATAAAGGAGATGTTTGCTATGGCTTACGAAACAGCAGGTCATGTTTTTTCGCTCACGCACGACAATCCGACCGTCGAGAACTGCACGGTCTCGCATGAGGTGATGCCCAACGCCGTATGCTTCTCCCTCGCCAAGGGCACTTCGATAAGCGCGGAGAGCTATCCGGTTGCAACGCTTCAGTTCGCGCTCGCCGGCGCCTCGACGCTCTCCTATCCCGACGAACCGCGAAAAGAGCTCCATGTCGGCACGGGCGAGGCCGTTGTCAAATCCGCCGACAAAGCCATCGGCGTAACCGCCGATGCCGACGCGATCTATGCAGAGATAACGATCGGCGAAAACGCTTCGATCGGCGACGGCATCAATGCTGACGAGGTCTTCTCGCTGGTCGATCTCGTGCCCTATGAGGACGGCAAAATCGTGAATCGCGACATCGCCGGCTCGAAATCGACGAAGTTCGTCATCATGTCCTTCGATGAGGGCTGCGCGCTCTCCGAGCATGCGGCTCCTGCCGAAGCACTCATCTTCGCCCTCGACGGCCAAGGCGTCATCGGATATGAGGGATCAAGCTACCCGATCAAGGCGGGCGAGAACTTCAGGTTCGCGAAAAACGGCCTGCACAGCGTCAAGGCTGACGGAAAATTCAAAATGGCACTGCTGCTTTCGTTTGAATAAACAGCGCTCATGGGCAGTGCAGTTATCGAAAAGCTCGCGCTTTAAGGTATGCGGAGGAAGTTCGCGCTTTAAGGCGCGATGCGCCAATGCCCTCAGGCGCGTGGTCTTCGCGCTTCAGCGTTCTTGAGATTTGCGCCTCAACGCGCGGCTTGGGCTCACGTTGCGCAGAAGCGATGGGTCGTCAAAGAGGGCAGGACACACAAGGTCTGAGCGGCGCAGCTCATGGTTCGCGATGCCGCTCGCGTTTTCATAGAAGTTATTGAGGAACGTATAATCGGGAAAGATCTTCGCAGCGGCATTTCGATATGTCGCCCGCACAAGAGCATCGCGGTAATAGCGGGAATAATGCTCGAAAGGCTCATTCGACACATCGAATCCCAGATAGTTGAGATACAGTGCCGAAAACACTGCGACCGTACGCGTGTTGCCCTCGTAAAACGGATGAATCTGCCAGAGAAAGGCGATTGCTTGGCAAAAATCATTGAGTTCTTCTTCGCCAAACGCCCCGTAGTTCTTTCCGATCTCGCGCGCAAAGGCCGCGGTGAGCGATGCCTCATAGGTAAGCGGATCAGCATAAAGAACGCTATCGCCATTGAGGATTTCCTCCTGCTTGATCATCCGCTCTTCTTTGAAGGCGCCCGGATGATAGATGCTCTCATCAAGGTCTTGGAAAAGATACGCATGGATCGTGCGGAGGAAATCAGCATTCAGCGCAAATGCCTTTGAGGACAGCAGCTCAACGATGCGCTGGCTCACCAAATCGGCCTCTTCGTGGAGCTTGTCAGGGTTCTCTTTGTGGTAATCGCGAAGGAGCTCTCCCGCCTTCTCGAGGCTGTAACTACCCTTCACGTATGCGTCGGATACCTCATGAAGATAGCTGGAAACCTCGAGGCCATCTACTGCCTGCAGCCCAATTGCAACGGCCCAATAACGCCGCCGATCAGCTTCGCTCTCTAGCCCCGTCGCCGGCTCGTATTCGAATATATCTTTGCTGTCAGCAGTCATCTACGCGAAAGCCTTTCTCGTCGAATCATTCCGTTGGAGCTAATCGACTTGGTCAAGCCAAAGCCTATTTGCCAATGGCAATAAGACTTGCGCGCAAGATTATAATGCCTCAGGTGCTAATGGTGGAGAGGCCCTCCAATGCGCAGCTCAGACGCGTTTGGGGGAACCCTGAACACTCAGCGTATAATGAACCCAACGAAGACGACAAGAAAGAGGGCTTTGCATGGAGACTGACGTGCGTAATCTTACAAAACGGTTTTCCGGGGTGCCGTGGCTTTCCTTTTTCGTTAAGGCATGCCTTCTTGTTGCCGTGCTCTTTCTCATCAGCTGCATCGTCGCCTACATACCCGCGTTTTTCGTCGCGCTCATCTGGGCAGCACTTTCCTTTGTCTCTGCTATCGGCGTTGAATACCACGTTGTGGTAAGAAAGATCCAAAAGCAGCTGATTCTCAAAGAGGGCGGCGTGCTTTCGCGCATCAACAACGGACGCGTTTTCAGCCTCATTGTTTCGTTTACCGTTTCGGCTGCGTGTATATTCGGCCTTATCACAGCCTCACCCACGTGGGGGCTTGCCGAGTGGCTTCTTATCATCGCGGCGATTCCGCTCTTCTTCGCCATATCGCACGCTTTCGGCAAGGTGCTTGGCAAAGAGTACGAGCCGCTGTTTCGCACCTCGCGCGTTGTGGTGATAAGCTCGCTGATCGTTGGCGCGGTGCTCTGCATCATCAACGTGCTTATCATGCTTTTCGAGCCAGTGGCCAGCTATTCCTCCGCTGCCGAGGCCTTTGCGCAAACGCAGCAGCCACTGAGCAGTTCATCATCCGTTTTGCTCGCCGAAATCGGGAGATATGGTGCGCTTATCGACGGGCTGAGCGCCTACGGCCTCTCGAAGGTAGCGGAGTTTTCGGCTGCTGGGTACCTTGTCTTACGGGTCGTCATCTTCGCGGCAGCGTTCTTTGGTGTGGCGAACCTCATCGGCATCTGCTCCTTGCCAACAAGCGAGCTGCGGCGCGTTTTCCTGCCACTAGAAAACGCTAAGGAAAACGCTGGCGAGCGCAACGCGAAGGCGCGGAAAAACAGCCTGCCCGTAAAGCGATACGTGGCAGTCGCCGGTGTGCTGCCAGCCATCCTCGTCGTCGGCTTCTTGATTGCCGATTTCGGCGTTGCGCGTGCTTCAGAGACAGAAGAATATACTGCCGCCGAGCAGCTCATTCAAGATCAAGTCGACCTTGCGGTCTACGTGATCGACGGCAAATATTACGATCAGAAGGCCGTTGAAAGAATCATGGCGGAGGCTCATGAACAATCCGAGCAACTTGCTGCCGAAGCACAGGAAACGCTCGTTCCGCTCATCAACGAGGCATATGACAAACGCCTTGAAAACGTGGATCCCTACCTTGATTGGTACTACACCCTGCCCGCGGACTACGAGCGGCTTGCGCAGATTTTCACCGGCACGGTGGAAGAGGGCATGCAGCAGAAGCTTGGGGAAATGATAAATGAAGGCATCGATGATGCGCAGCTAAATGAGGCGCTTCAAAGCTATGTTGACCAAGCGACGGCGCTCGAAACCGACCTGAGCGAGCAACTGGCCGAGCATGAGGTGACCGATGTTCCCGATTGGTTGATAAAGACGAAAGATAATTTGAGCCAAGCGCTCGTTATGTCATCGATTGAGCCGACAAACACTTTCTTGAACGCGTCAGAACGCCTCGGCATCGGTGTCGGTGCTGGCGTGATAGCGGGCGTCGTAAGCAAAAAACTCGTACAGAGAGCACTTACAAAACCTTTCTTTAGAGAACTCGTCTCAAAACTCACCAATGCCCTAGCCTCGCGAGGTCTTGGCGCGGCAGTCGGCGGCAGCGTTGGCACGGTGATTGTGCCGGGCATTGGCACAGCAGCCGGAGCCGTCGCAGGTACTGCTTTCGGTTTTCTGTCCGATTACCTTCTTCTCAAAGCAGACGAAGCGCTCAACCGCGAAGAATATCGCAATGAAATCGTGGCGGCCATAGAGGAAGAACGTGCCGCCATGCTTGCTCTCGTGCAGCCCGACAATGCGCAACCGGAAGATTCTGCCAATACCGACGTTTCTGAATAAGACGAAACGGCGGAATTGGAGACAGGCGCGTCGGGAGTGTCGGGAGTGTTCGTCGCACATCCACTGCGTGCTGAACGCTTGGCTATTCTGCGGCTCCCTCTACACGCTAACTTCCGCCCACGACTCCACATGAAGTGATTTCACGCGGCAGAATTCGCTGACGTTGTTCGTGACGAGCACCGCCGCCTGCGAAAGCGCCGTAGCGGCTATCAACAGATCATTGGCGCCAATCATGCAACCGCGCTGCTTCAGATCATAACGGATAGCCGCATAGTGCGCTGCGCAACGCGAATCGAAAGGGACAGTTGCAAAAGGCTCAAGGAACGACTCAACAAGATAGCGCCCTTCCTCAGGATGAGCGCTGTTCGCCGCTCCGAAGAACAACTCCGCCTCAACAACCGTCGGAATCCCAAACAACGCAGGAGATGACTTCCTCATAAGCTCGTAGGCGTGAGGAAGATTGCCACGCATCAATTCAATACACGTATCGGAATCAAGCAAATACATGGTCATCCGTATTCGTCAAATTCTCTCATCGTCAAAGAGCTGTATATCATCGAGAGGAACTGCCACTTCATCAGGCACGACAAAGGTTGGGTCCTTCAAAGACCCATACACGCGCTCCCAATAACCTCTCGGCCATCCCTGCGATGATCCTTCATTTTGTATTAGTTTCGCAGCATATTTCGAGAGCGAGAGGCGTGAACGCCGCGAACGCTCTTTCAACATCTCCATCGTCGGTTCATCAAGATAAAGCGAAAGTTGCGGCATAGGAATCCTTCCTTCACTATACTTGTTTTACAAGTATAGTTAATCACACATACACTGAAAAGCATTTTATTGGTACTATGATTTTTTCAGCTCATATGGCAATTCACGAAATGCGATTACCCACCATTTACGAAAGAGCGCCGATGTTCTATAGCGAATACGATTCCCCGCTTGCTCCCCTTACGCTGATCAGTGATGGGAAGTCAATTTGCGGCCTTTGGATTGAGGGGCAACGCTTCCGCGACGGTGTGGATGTAGAAGAGCTCGTGCATGACGAGAACGCCGGCGGCATTCCCGAGATGCGCGATTGGCTGGATGACTACTTCGCCGAAAAGAACCCCTCCGTCACGGGCGTGCCGCTCGCGCCTCGCGGAAGCGCTTTTCGCTGCGCGGTCTGGAAAAAGCTGCTTGAGATTCCCTATGGCGAGCTGACGACCTACGGTGCCATCTCAAGCGCGCTTAAGAAAGAGGGAATGAAAGCCTCTGCCATCGCCGTGGGAGGAGCCGTCGGCCACAACCCGATATCAATCATCATCCCCTGCCACCGCGTGATCGGGGCAAACGGAAACCTCACCGGCTACGGTGGCGGTATGCCCCGCAAAGTGTGGCTTCTAGAACATGAGGGCGTTGACATGAGCAGGCTCTTCGTCCCCACCCACGGCACCGCACTCTAACACTTTGGCGCTATAGTGACGGCTTTTTATCTATCCATCTGACAGGCTGGCAGAATTTGTCAGGAGCTCGTCATGAAAGGAGCTTCCGCAAATGGCAACCACAAGGATCCATGTTTTCCATACGGGCAACGTGTGCATAGCGCCCGACCTCGCCTTTGCCGAAGGGCACAGCAACGTCATCAAGGCATCGGGAGTGTTCCTTCCTCCGGAGAAACGCGTGTGGATGCCTCTTTTTGGAGGCAATCCCGGGCCAATGCCTTTTCGGCTTCCTCAAGCCCATATCCTTCGATAATATTTTGTTTCACAATAATATTTAACGAAAGGTAGCGCTGTGTTCGCCCTGTACTTCTGATTTTTCATTCAATGAAGTTGACGCATAAAGTGGCTCAAGGATTGGGTCTGGAATAGGAGCTACATTATGGACTACACAACGAAAAGCGGCTATAGAATTCAATAATCCCTCGCGTAACACCTCTAAACGCTGCTATTTACAAGGCGACGAAAAACTTCGGGGATCAGTAGGCATCCTTTTGTAGTGAGTGCGACCTCGTCGCCCTTCCGTGCGAGGAGCCCTTCTTCTACAAGCGATTCATCGCAAACATCGTTATGGATCCAGCCGCAGTGATAAAGTTCATTCATTCTCTCTCGGAGACGACGAGAAGGTTCATCGAGCGTGACAACGCTTTCGGTAATAGCCTGAGGATCATTACATGAACGAATGTAATGATTGACGTCGCCTGTATTCATCCACATCATGCCATCGAAACACGACAAAGCTCCGCATCCAAAAGCAAGAACGGCATGATCGTTATCGCGCTCAAGCGGCGTATACCACCACAACGCAAGGGGGTTCTCGTGTCCATCTTGGGCAAAATGAAGCGCAGTACGTCGATGGTATCCATGATTCTCTAACCAATCGTAAGCGCAGTCGTAAAGCGTTGATGTCTCTTCGAGAGGTGCAGCAAGTGGATGATCGAGAGAAAGAGGAACAAGGTCGAAACGATGGACAGTTGAACGACGAGCCGTGCTCAACGTTTTTATGAGAGCCTTTTCACTCTGCCCGCGAAGCCCCACTACGATGCGCATGCCGACATCGGAAATTCCGGAATGCTCAAGAACCATGTCGGTCTTTTGCATTTCTGCTTCAGATACAGAGCAACCTAACAGCTCGCCTTCGGTAAGGTCGCTCGTAAAGTAACGAATGTCTATGTGGGGTTGGCCAAACGCCTTCAGCTCAGCAGCATGGCCGACAGAAAACAGACCCGGGTCTATTTGCGCAAATACCGGCGTAGAGCGCGGCAGCGCCATAATACGAGCAACCTCACGAAAAAACCGACGGACTTCGTCAGCAGGAAACGCACTCAACGATCCACCGCCCAACGTTACGCTGCCCACCTTTGCGCCTACATCTCCGGTATCAGCGACAAAACCGCGTACCTCTTCGAGAACCGCATCCAGATACGCATGTTTGACTGCCGACTCCGTACCCGCATAGAGACCTTCATCTAATGCTCCGGCAGCATGTACCACAAATGGAAGCCGAAAAAATACTTCGCACGTTGGTGACTGTTCTTGCATAAACCCCTCCCCCTCATTGTTCCTTGCACACTTCATGATGCTCAGTTTAATCGGCGGCACCGACAAACACTGCCGACGCCGCTCGATTTGGTTTATTTACTCTGTTCTTGTCGCCGGATTCGATCGTTAAAATCCTACATCGGCGGGCCACCTGCAGGTTGATTGGCGCGAGCCTCAGCTAATTCAGCCAACGTCGTCTCATATTCATCGGCAAAAGCCAAGTCCTCATCAAGATGCTCAGCGATGTGCTCGCCAGCGCAATAGCCCTGCGTAATAGCCAATCCTACCGAGTTGCCTGCCATAAGCGTATGGTATTGCACCGAATAACGCCCACCAGCGGTGTTGCCGCAGGCGTACAGGCCCTTGATGATGCTGTCATCAGCACGACGCACCTGAAGATTATCGTTGACCAAAACGCCTGACATCTGAACCATGCCGCTTGCAACCCTGTTCTTATCGGCGGTAGAAGACACACCGAAGAACGGCGGTGTATCAAGCGGATTCATCAGATCGGCGTCACGGCCCCAGTCGGTGTCCTTGCCGGCGGCGCACATCTCGTTGTAGTGCGCGATTTCGTCAAGAAGACCCTGCTTGGCTTCGCCTTCGTAGCCAAGGATGTCAGCCAGCTCGTCAAGTGTTTCAGCAGCGTACATCTTCGATTTATTCATCCCATAACCGGTGAATCCATACACCTCGAAGCCGTCGGGGCCAGTGATGTAATTCGCCAAATCCTGCTTCACCAAATCCCACTCACGCGCACATGTCGTCGATGACATATTGTGCTCATAGCCTTGATTCATGATGTTTTGCTCCCACTTGCCGTCAGCGATGGTGCACATCATTTCACCACGCGCACGGCGAGCAAAGAAACCCTGACCACCAAATTGCAGTTGCGCATCATTGTAAAAGCGCTTTCCGTCAGGACCAAACACCGGATAGTTGCCAATGGCCGTAAGTCCTGGCGCACCCATGCCGTTTCCAAAGTTCATGGCAGCGCGCGGGCCCGGTTCCATAACACCACCTGCCCAGCAAGCAAGCTTCTGACCCATACCGTCCTGCCCCATGCCCATGAATCCGGAGGGGTCAGATGTATCGATGTCCGACGTCTCTGCCATCTGACGGACTTCGTCATTCAGAGCCAGAACCATTTCGCCGTTGCCCGAGAAGTCACCGCATGCCAATAGCACTGCTTTAGCATTCACCTGCACAATGCCATCGGGTCCGTCGCCATAAGCACCGGTAACGTTTCCATCCTCATCTTGAATAAGAACGATGGCCGTTGTACCCCAGAGCCATTCGGCACCGAGGTCGATAGATTTGTCGATGCTGTAACGCAGGATGGGACCCCAAGCTGGTTGGTTTTCCCCGTTGCCCAGTTTATTGTTGAAGTCACGATGCGAAACAGTTCCCGGGAATGAGGTGTAGCCGCTGTGGTTCACTGCGATCTTGTTTCGTCCATTAGGGAAGCTGTAATACACTTGGTATTCTTCGAGTTCATCGGCAGGAGCAAGCGAGCATACCCAATCATAGGCCTCGCCGGAACGAGTGGCATACATCTTTGCGACCGATGGCATGGAACGGCAGTATGTGCGCAGTTGCCATTCATTGAGCACCTGCATCTCATCTACCGGCTCTGCGCCGGTTCCGAGATAGAAGCTCGAGTTGACGGTTCCCACGTCGCATCCGATGGGAGCCCAGGTCTCATCGGCCTGCTTCTCCATCACGACCACCTTCATGCCCAATTCTGCTGCACGGCGTGCTGCGCAAACGCCACTTTCGCCACCACCGATAACCAGAAGCTCAGTGTCAACAGTATTGACCACCTCACTCTCTTCGACAGTCGGTCGCTCACCCAGCCACGACGGATTGGCCGAGCCATCGGCTGACGCGCCGCTACCGGCTGCTTCGCCGCCTGCATTGGTTTCCGTAGCTGCACTACTGCTTTGTTGGGGAGCGCATCCAGCAATCATACTTGCTGCCGCAGCGCCCAAACTGGTAAGTACTGCGCCTTTGAGGAAAGAGCGGCGTGACACACCTTGCGGCATCTCTTGTTTGATTTCCTCCATGAGAAATCCCTCCTCGTATATTCTTTCTGCCACTGTTTTTGGGTGTGGCACCCACCGCTTCCAACGCAGCGGCAGCGTCTCTTTA
>CANQRF010000015.1 GCA_947626195.1 uncultured Eggerthellaceae bacterium | reverse complement strand
AAAATTTTAGCCCTGAAAGGGCTGGTCAGAGTAAAAAAATGAACGAGGGGTTACATCAAGCTACTGCGGAAGAATGGGGAAAAGAACGTCCCCATAGCCGGCAAGGAAGACGAAGCCGCTGCAGCCAATAGCAAACACTGCCGAAACGACAACAAGCACCTGAAGCGTTTGCGCACGACCAAGAGTGATTGTTGAAGTGTCGCTGCTTTGTGCGCCTCCTCTTAAAATGCAAACGATGGCTATAAGAGGGAGTGCAAACATAAAGCCTTGTTCCATATGGGGAGAAACTGAGCTTGCGCATCGGAAGAGAAAGTAAAAGATGACGGCAGCAAAAAGGGCTCCGTCGATATAAAAGGAACTTGCGTCAGGCTTGCTTGCATGGACCGTAGCAATCCAAATCACCGTAATCCATCCGCACGCAATGCCAAGAAGTATGGCTGCAAGGTAAAACATCCAAACGCCGACTTCAGGAAGAAGGGAAACAAGGGCAACGACTGCGCCAGCTGCGGCTGTTGTGCTTATAAGGGGGATGCCAAACGCGGACTCTCCGAAAATGCGAAGACGTTGAAACGGTCGGGCGAATACATGTGCAGCAACTATCGATGCGATAACGAGAAGAAAGAAGATTGACACTTCGGCGTAAGTACGATCAAGGCCTACATAGAACATGGTCTGGATCACCATGTGAGAAGCAAAGAAATAGAGCGCGCCGATACCCATATCGAAGACGGTGAGTCGTTCAATAGTCATCGTGTTGGAGTATGAGCTTTCCCCAGACGTCGCATTCCCTCCTTGTGATGTTCACATGTATTGAGTACCACAAATAAAGGCCTTTGGCATACCGCATTATGGGTGAGATGGATTGGGGGAAAGGTCGGAAATCGCAAGAGGCAGAGAAAATGACCCAAAGAGAGTGACGTAGCGATGGTCGATGCCTCCTAAAATTCGCTTCGACGAATGGAGAGCCATTCATAGGTGTGAGGGGATGCACGTAAAAATGCACTCACAGAACAACCTCAATGAAGGAGGAACAATGTCAGCTAATATGGATCGCCGGAGCTTCTTAAAAGGCGCAACCTTAACGGGTGCTGCCGTGGCTGCAGCAGGCACTCTGGGCCTTGCCGGATGTGCACCTGCAAAGACCCAATCCGGCAGTGCGACGGCTCAGGTTACCGACAATGGCGAGCTTATCCTCGATGCCGAAACCTTCATGAACGCGAAATGGAATTTCGAGATTCCGCCTGATCCCGTTGATGAAAGCGAAATAGGCGACACGATCGAATGCGAAATATTGGTGATTGGTGCAGGCGTTAGCGGGCTTATAACTGCTATGTCTGCTGTTGAAGAGGGTGCTGACGTTATGCTCATTGCCTCGAGCGACGGGCCGGTCTCGCGTGGTGGATCAAATGCGGCATTCAATACGAAATATGCGAAATCCATCGGCATCGAATATACTCGTGAACAAATTGAGCCGATTTTCCAGTCTATCTTCGCGGCGAACAGCTTCCGCCTTGACCAAGATAAATGGTGGCTAGTCTATGACAAGTCAGGAGAAGCGATGGACTGGCTCATCGACAAGGTCGAGCCTTATGGCATCAGTGTGTGCATCGAGAACAATCAACAAGACGGCGGTACGAATTGGTGGGACGGTGGTCCGCTGAAAACCCTGAACGTTTCACACTCTTTCGTCGCTGAAGGGAACAACGCTGCTGGCGCCTCTCAGCAAATTGTCGTAGAAGCGCTTTCCGATATGATCCAGAAAGCAGGCGGAACGATCGAATACAACACAACCGCAGTACAGCTGGATCGCGAAGATAACAACACCGGTCGGGTGACCGGCTGTGTCGCAAAGGGCAAGGATGGGCTTGTCCGCTATGTGGCGACGAAGGGCGTTGTCTTGGCAACCGGCGACTTCTCTCAAGACCGTGACATGGTTGCAAAGTATTGCCCCATCGCGCTTCCGTTTGGCAATGGCGGCGTTTACGACGGCAGCGGATTGAAGCTTGCGCTGTGGATTGGCGCTTCATGGCAGAAGTACACCCCCAACGCTCCGATGCTTGCGACCATGGGTGATGAGGTTCTTCCATGCCGTTGGTGGGCAGAGGGTGCATTGACGACCTTCCCCGGTTTGCTGGTGAACAGCAAGGGCGTCCGCTATTCGAATGAAAACTGCACGTATGGCTATATGCCCTATCCGCAGCGCGTTCAGCCTGATGGATGTGCTTTCTTGATTTGGGACGACAACTGGGTAGAGGCTTCCGCGCCGTGGCAATCCGACCGTATCGGCGGCGAACCGCGCGATACGCAAGAGGTCTACGATTCCATCGCTATGCTCTTCGACCCCAATACCGATTGGACGACGACAGACGAGTATGCCGGATTTGATGCCACAATGGCAGAAAGCGCTGTGAAGGCAGACACATTGGAAGAACTTGCCGACGGCTTGGGGCTTCCACGCGAAGAGTTTTTGGCTCAGGTTGAGCGCTACAACTCTTATTGCGAGACCGGTCTTGACGACGAGTTCCACAAAGACAAGCGTTTCCTGATACCGGTTTCAACGCCTCCGTTCTATGGCATCAAGAACGAGCCCTACACGCTTTGCATCACAGGTGGTTTGAACACGGATATCCAAATGCATGTTTGCGATTCAAACAACGACCCCATTCCCGGATTATATGGTGTAGGCACTGTTGTCGGTGATATGTATGGCGATGTGTATGACTACAAAGTTCCGGGAATTAATCTTGGCGGTGCCTGCACGACGTTTGGCTACCTACTTGGAAAGAACCTTCCCGCAGGAAAGTGGTAGGCCGAAAGCGGTAAACTGATAAATTGTGAAAGATACCCAACCTCACCCAAGGTTGGGTATCTTGCTTTTACCCTTCCATCTGGGATTTCTTTTTCTTTAAGAAGGCTTAAAACGGTGATCCAATATCGCACTCTCATTTATGGGGCGCGATCTCTTAGTCTGAATTGAGAAGCGGAGAAAGGGATCAGAATGGAAATGGAGCGGAGAGCCTTTTTAAAGGGCGCGGCTATCACAGGCTTGGCTGCATCGATGATGGGCATCGCCGGCTGCGCGAACGGCCAATCGAACAGCAATGTCTCGTCGGGAAACGACAACACGCAGGGAAATACTCAAACGAGCACTGACACCACGGATAATCCGGGGATCACGGCGGGCTTTGATGCGAATTCGATCGACGTTAAGGAAACCTGCAACTGCGACATCGTGGTCTGCGGCACTGGCATCGGTGGTATGGCGGCGATCGTCCAAGCAGCCGAAAATGGCGCAAAGGTTATTGCGGTCGAGGCGGCGGCGAAGCCGGGCGGAAATGGAAACGGCATCGGCGGCATGTTCGCGCACGGTAGCTCTTTGCAAAAGGAGAAAGGTATCGAATTTGATTTCGCTACCCTCATCGCTACTGAGATGGCTTCGACACAGTATCGCGTTAATGGTCAGCTATGGAAGAACCTTTACAACGAATCGGGTGAGAACTTTGATTGGCTGGTTGAAAATGGCGTGAAGTTCTCCGGCAAAGTCGACGACTATGGCACCGGCGGCATTCAAAGTATGCACTATTTTGACGGTCGCGGCGGTAAAGGCTACATCGACCCCATGGTGAAAAAGGCCGAGGATCTTGGTGTTGAGTTTTACTATTCAACGAAAGCCGAGCATCCCGTTTTGGAGAACGGCATCGTTAAAGGTGTTTTCGCACAAAAGTCCAACGGTGATTGGGTTCGTGTAAATGCGAAGTCGGTCATTCTGGCAACCGGTGGATTCGGGGCTAACAATGATATGGTTGCTCGTATTGGCTATGATCCCGAAAACATATGGTATTGGGGAGTTCCCGAGAATGACGGTGGTGGTTGGCGTATTGCCATGGAGGCTGGTGCTAAAGACTTCTCGTGGAATTCTGCAGACAACGCTCATGCCTACATCCGTGCGATGCCTCATGATGGTCCCGACACTATGCCGAACTGCGGCTTGAGCATGTGCGGCTATCTGGTGTGGGTGAACCAAGATTGCGAGCGTTTCGTTCGTGAAGACTGTGGCGCACGAAACTTCTGTCAACAGAATCCTCCGCGTTGGAATCAAGAAAAGTGGTACTTCGTTTTCGATACAGAAACATACAAGCTTGCTTGCCAAATGTACGGCGTTGACCCTGACGAAGGTATGAAAATCATGGACGAATCCCTTAAGACAAACGAGGGCGAGTGTCTCTTTTCAGCCGACACGATTGAAGAACTGGCAGGATTCTATGATCTCGACAGCGAGGCTTTGGTGAACACCATCAATACTTACAACGAGTATTGCAAGACAGGTGTCGATGAGGATTGGTGCAAGGATACAATGTTTCTGAAGGCTATTGAGAATCCGCCGTACTACATCACCAAGCCTGAGACACTCTTCCTCATGAGCATTGGTGCTATCTATACCGACGAGAACGGTCAAGCAGTTGACGACGAGCAGAAGCCGATTCCCAATCTTTATGCGGTAGGCGTTGACGGTTGCATGCTTTATCGCAATGTTTACACCATCGATGTTCCTGCTTCGTGCTGCGGAAACTCGGTCTGCATGGGAAGAAGGGCAGCGAATAAGGCCTGCGAAGATCTTTAGCAAACAGCTGATACGATAAGAGTAACATAGCTGAAAGCAATAAGGTAAGCGCCTGAGGGTAATTCTCAAAGGTTATGCTTGACGAGAGGCGAGTTCGTAGAGCTCGCCTCGTTGGTGTATGCCGGTCTTTTTGTAGATGTTCTTCGTATGAGTACGTACGGTGTTCGTTGAGATAACAAGCTCGATAGCAATTTCATCGGCGTTTTTTCCGAGTAATAAAAGTTTCAGCACTTCGTGCTCACGTGGTGAAAGGGCAAATGCTTCTGCGATGCGAGAACCGGCACTGATAAGCTGCTTTTCGGAACCAATGAAAACAACAGGCGATGTGTCGTGTAGCTGTCTCTTTTTTCGGTTGAGCAGGATGATTGCTACGAAGATGTAAATAAGAAGCAGGGCAGAGGCGGCATACCACATGAGTCCAAGCGAGCCTTCAAGGTTCCCAGCCCAGCCGATCAAATAGAAGATGTGCGAACATCCGAGGAATATACCGAGTAATCCCATCGAAGGAACGCCATAAATCTTCTCAGAATCAAAGGCGACCACAAACAATGAGGTGGCACCCATTGTTCCCGCAGTTGCCGTGACAAGCAAGAAAACGTAACGGAAGCTATCGCCCATGAAGGGAACGAGAAGGAAGAAGAATGTTAGAACAGGGAAAGCGACCTGATAAATGAGACGTATGTCAAGAGAACTCCGTCCGGTGTAGATGCAAATAAGGAAGACTATTGCCGCAAAAAGAATACCCAACGCAAAAATAAGGATGATAGCATGGTTGCTCGTTTCGCCGATCGAGATCATTGACGAGGCGGATAAGGCGAATCCGAGGGCAATAGCGCAGAGCAGAACGGAAATGTTGTCCCGTACGGCGAATCCAACACGCTTTAGACTGCCCTCACGATATTGGCCATCATGTGAGGCGGGGGAGCTGTTCTCGATTATGAATTCTGATTCGTGCGGGCGTTGGCTTTGCGACTTTTGGGAAGAAGTTTGAGGATGCCTCTGCTCAGGGGCAGTTATCATTTCCGGTATGACATCGGGTACGGAAGCTCGTTCTTCGGATTGAGAGTGAGGGAAATAGAAAGCAGAGCAAACAAGAGAAAGAGCGCAAACTACCGTCAGTACGATGGCAGCGGGGATTACCGTCGAGGCATAAATAAGAAACACGTAAGCAAAGGACGAAACAAGCAAGGCAAAAACGATGTCGAGCCACGCCGCTGCGCCGTTGGCTCGTGCCAAATACCACACCCAGATTTCAAGTCCGATAGCTGCAAAGAACCCCATAGAAACGAAAAGGGTAAAAAGCAGAGCTTCGGGAGGGATTCGCGTGCTGGGGTCGAGACACAGAAGCATCACGAAGCAGGAAACGCCTAATAGTACCGCTTGGCATACAAGAAGCCTTTTGACCGGGATATTCTTATGTTTCAAGAGCGCATAGGCGCCAAGGCCGAGTAGCCCGATGATAAAGGCAATATCGAGGCTCATCCTAACGATAAGGGATTCATACAACCGCATTCCAAAGCTGTCGGCAAGAGTGGCGGGATTACGAAGAATCATATGGTTTGAAAGAAACACGAGACTATATCCCATGCAGCGCATAAAGCTTGAAAGAGATATGGGGCGGAACGTACTCTGTGATCCTGACATGGAAGATTGCCTTCTTAAGTGGTACCCGGGGTGGGACTTGAACCCACACGCCTTTCGGTATCGGTTTTTGAGACCGACGCGTCTGCCATTCCGCCACCCGGGCACATTGCAACTGCTCAATAACGGCGCATTCGCTGCGCTTGCGAGCATGGGAAAGTATACCCGAACCGAGGCCCGCTGTTAAGTGAGCGTTTTGCGTGTTTGCCGGACGTTGGCTCGAGAACGTTCGGTTTGCTTTGAAGCTTCGCTTTGAGTTGGACGAGCAAGCGGTTTTGTCATGGTATAATTAACCTAAGTAAAATTAGGCTAAAACAAATTAGGCAAATTCAATTTAGGTTAAGAGGAACTATGTTTATCGGGCGCGAACGTGAGCTTGATTTGCTGAGAAAGCGATTTGAAACGGGGGCTTTCGAGTTTGTTGGCGTGTATGGAAGACGTCGTGTGGGGAAGACGGCTCTCCTGGGCGAATTCACACGCGACCTCCATGTTGGTTGGTGCACTGCCGTCGAAGATGATCTTGCTGCAAACCTCAGACTGCTCAGTCAAGCTGTTTATGCTCTCGGGCATCCGGACGGCGATGCTGAGCTTGCTCCGGTATATCCGGATTTTCATAGCGCAATTGAGGCTGCGTTTCAATTTGCTCGCGCGGAGCGTGTCGTCCTTGTTATCGATGAGTATCCCTATCTCGCGAATGCCTACCCGAGCATTTCTTCGGTCTTGCAGGCTGCCATCGACGCCCACAGGGAGAACTCCCACCTCTATTTGATTTTATGCGGGTCGTCGCTTTCATTTATGAAAGAGCAGCTTCTCGATAGAAAGAGCCCGTTGTATGGGAGGAGAACGGCGCAGATCGAGCTCAAGCCGTTTGACTTTTTCGAATCGTGCGCATTTCACCCAGAGCTTGACGCCATGGCAAAGGCGCAGATTTACGGCATGGTCGGAGGCGTCCCGCTCTATCTCATGCAATTCGATCAGTATTGCGATCTCAAGGAGAACATCGCAGAGGTCTTTCTCGACCCAGGCTCAATTCTTTTCGAGGAGCCTTCGAATCTCTTGAATCAGGAAGTGAGCAAACCGGCGGCTTACAATGCGATCATTGCCGCATTGGCCCAAGGGGCCACGCAGCACAATCTGATTGCGCAGAAGTCGGGTATTGAGCCATCGGCTCTCGACTACTATCTGAAAGAGCTTGTGCGCATCGGCCTCGTTAAGCGGGAAACCCCCTTTTCGAGTCGCTCTGGCCGAAAGGCCCTGTGGTATTTGTCGGATCCTCTCTTCGCATTTTGGTATCGGTTTATAAGACCGCGCCGATCTCTCATTGAGCGCGGTCTCGGAGAGAATGTGGCTGTGCGCATTATGGAGGGCCTTGCAACGTATATGGGGCCTGTGTTTGAAACGATATGCCGACAATGGCTTTGGCGGGAGCTTTCCGCGAATCGCCTTGAGTTCGAAATGACCGAGGTGGGCCGATGGTGGGGCAATGATCCTACGACAAAGAGTCAGGCGGAGATCGATGTCGTTGCAGTGGATGATAATACGACCGTCCTTGTAGGAGAATGCAAATGGAGAAACGAGCCCACCGACGCCAGCGAGCTGGCAAAGCTCGACTCTCGTGCCTCCTTAGCGGGTGCGAATAGCGCGACGCCGCGATGGTTGTTCTCTCGTTCGGGATTCACTTCAGGTTGCGAAGAGCTTGCCCGTTCTATGGGAAATGCACGTTTAGTGAGGTTTGAAGACATGCTGAGCAATAGCGCCAAACCTGAGCTCAAACCTGAGTCAATAACTCCAGATGTCGGGCAATAACGCCATACATCGATCGTTGTCAGAGCTTCAGCTCCATGAGGTTTTGCAGGGCGAGCGCATAGATCTTGAGCGACTCTTTGAGCAGATCCTCGCTCACGGCCTCATCGGGGCCATGCATCAGGCCCGCCCGCTCGGGCGCTTCGATCCACGGTTTCCAGTGCGGCCTGTTCCATGGCGGCTCCTCTGATCACCATGCGGAGGAGAAAAGACAGCGATGGCTCTTCCGGAGAGCTACCGCTGCCATTCCCTTGACGTGGCGTGCTGGCTCCTTTTCGCCTTTTGCACCGATTCTGCCAGGCTGCAGGATTGTTCCCGCTTCAATCAGACCGATCGGCGTGCCAAGCGCTTATCTCGCGGAAGCATGTTTCCGGTTCTTAATAAGCACGGCGCATATTCCGCCCCCAATTGCGAAGGGAACGCAAAAGACCAGCGATGCTATGTTCCATCCAAGCGCCACTGCGATCGTTCCGAACGCGGCCGATCCTATGAGGCCGCCCAGATTCTGGAAAAACGCGACGACGGCCATGCCAAAGCCCACCTTAGCGGGATCTTTCGCGTAGATCGGCACACTGGAAAACACGCCGGTTGAGCAGCAGGCTGAGCAGAAAGCCATGGCGATAACGAACACCCATACCATCGTCATGCTGTCGCCGAACGCGAACGTCAGCAACACAGCAGCTCCGAACATGCCGAAGACGATGAAGCCCTTATGGATGTTGTATCGGTCGGCGACAATACCCGAAATGGGACCGAGCGCTAAAACAAGAACGTTTGTCAAGCTGGATACCGTGCCGGAGAGCTGCGTGTCGAGGTTCTGGACATCGGCCAAATAGGATGGATAGAAACCGCCGATCGCGCCAGCGTTGAATACGTTCCATGCGCCGAACGCAAGCGCGATCATAAGAATGCTGAAATAGTCCGGCTTGAATTGTGCCGCCGCGCTATCCTCAGCGGAAGCGCTCTCGGTTTCCTCCTGTGGTGGCGTCGCATAGACAAAGATAATGAAAATCAACGCGATCACCGAAAGTGCCGCCGAGAGCCACCATGCAGCGCGCCATGTTCCGGCGCCGGCATAGACCATTGGCACAACATTGAATGCCAAAACGACCCCGGCGGGAAACCAGACGCTCCAGACGCCCATCGCCAGACCCTGCTTATGGGGCGGGATGATGGTCGCCACGGCAGCGGGTCCAACGACCGAGATTAGCCCCATGCCGATGCCTTCTATGAAACGCGTTACCAGCATAAATGTCGCCGTTGTCGCAAGCGCTCCACCGATCGCGCCGATGCAGAGGCTCAGTGCTGTGATGATAAGGCTGGGCTTTGCGCCGAGCTTTGAGAGGATGGCGCCAGCGGGGAAGGCGAGCACGGCACCGATCAAGGTGAACATGGACATCACCCAACCGATTGTGGATTCGGTGAATCCCAGCTCAGCGGTGAACTCTGTGGTGAACATCGTTGGTGCCTTGAACATGCCGAACGATGTCAAGACGCCGAGAAAGAATACCGAGCAGAAGATGATCCATCTGCGTCCCATGGAAAACGATGCATTCGATGAAGATGTCATAGTCACTCCTTAATGACGGGCGGAGCGAAAGGGCATCGGCTTGCAAGCCCTCGGGATATTCTCTCTGAAGGCTCTCTTTGACTTGGCCAGATAAACATAGCACCTATTGTCCTGCTTGCCATCCCGCGCAAGGCCATAGATCGCCCTGAGCGCTCATACTGGTGGATTGATTCTCTCCCGTTCGACATCGATGAGATCCAAGAGCTCCTGGAGCGAATGGACGTCGAGCTTGCGATAGACGTTGTAGATGTGGGTTTTCACTGTGTGATTGGAGATCACGAGCGCATTTTGAATGTATTCGGCGTTGCGGCCCTTCGCGAGCAGTCCGAATACTTCCCGCTCGCGGGGCGTGAGTCTGCACTCATCGCAGATCGTTGTCAGTGGATCCACAAGTATCGTATCGGCATTATCCGATCCGTCAGGCTCTGATGATTTCGAGCTATCTTCATGTTTGTAATAGTCAGCGCGCCAGGGCGGCCTCTCGGCTTCAAACAGCAAAATGACGGCAATCACCGATAACGTGGCAACAGCTGAAATGCTGAGCGAAATGACTGAGCGGTCGCTGAAATCGTTCCAAATCGTGAAACCGATAGGTATGGCAATCGTGAACATCAGGTATTCAAGGGCCTGGTTCGCGCCGAGCACCATGGTGAGATTGAGATCGAATGTTCGTGTCAGATCAATGATGAACACAAGCGCGAGCACAAAGAAAAAGATGAAGCCAGTCATTATCAGGAATGCCGATAGTGTTGAAAGCGCTTCCGATTGGAAGGGGATCAGCACGATCCCACCGAGAAACATCAGGAGCGATGTGTTGATCACGGGGTTGAGGTTTGGGAGAAATTCGGATTTCGTGTAGATCGCAAACACGACGATGCCTGCCACCCCGGCACCGAAGATGGAAGTGGTCTCGGCTACCGGAAGAAGAGTGTAGCCAGCGCCAATGCAACCTTGTGCTAATCCGAAGAAAAACGCGAGAGTTGCTAGCAGCGCTGTTGTTCTGCAAAACGGGCGCTTGGCGGAATCCCAGTCGGCGAGACCCGATCCGCTCGGATCGTTTTTACGCAGTGGCACACCTTTTGTGAAGACGACGAGCAGCACGCCCGAGATGATGGGAAGTATTGGCAGAATGACCAAGTTGACGGCGAAGGGCAAATGATAGACGAAGAAGAAGACGAACGATGAGATGAAAGCGGAAGCGCCGAGAGATCGCCCCGAATAGTTTTTGGATGTTTCGCAGAAAAAGCGCAGCCATAAAAGTGTCATTGCTGCCTCCGCCGCCCCGATCAGCGTCACAGAGGCAATGGTAAGCAAAAGTCCGATCGAAGATCCGAAGACCACGCCGATGCTGCCTATCACGCCAATGATCACCGACGAGATGACGATCTTGTGAGAGCGGATGTCGTCTCGCTGGGGAAGATGGGCGAAGAGCCGTCCGAAGAGAGCGAAGCATGCGAAGAGCGAGGCGTTGAGTGCGATTTGGCGCGCGATGATGAACTCCGAGACAGGAGCCGCACTCGTGGGCTGCAATGGATAAAAGAGAATGATGAAGTGCCAGCCAAGGAGAAATCCGAATCCAGCGAGCTTGACGGAGGGATCGATGCTCCACTGAGATTGGCGAGCCTCAACCGATGTCGATGGCGTGCGCATCTTCGACTCCTCCCTTTGGCGGTTTCGTGGCCCTTAAACGAAAACCCAAGGTCAAACCACTTCGCATAACGTATATATTACGCAGAGCCATAGTCTCGAGTCCTGACATTCAAGCCTCTCTTCCCATAAATCAGACGTCCCGTTCGATGGTCAAAACACTATCGGCGGTTTAAAGTTGATCGAGGCTTCGACTTGGCAGAAGCATTGTGCGAAAGGGGTTACGATAGGGATTGTACGAAGGATGGGAGGATAATGCCAGAGTCAATTTTGACGATATTCGGAAAATGAAATGAAAAACGAGAGAAGAACAGGAGTGAGAATGGCTGGCGACGTGAAGACGGTTTACAAATCACTCGGCCTCTGCGGTTTCGGGTTGGGCTCGAACTCAGCTGCGGTAGATGTGAAGGACGGCAAGATCCTCCGCATACGCCCCATGCATTATGACGATGCCTACGACATTGAAACGATGAAACCATGGAAGATCGAAGTGAATGGTGCGGTGCTCGAACCGAAGGACAAGACACTGCCCTCGCCAATACAGTATGCCTACAAAAAGCGCGTGTATTCGAAGAACCGTGTTCCCTTTCCGCTGAAGCGCGTGGACTGGGATCCAAATGGCGAGCGTCATCCAGAGACGCGCGGCACGGCGAAATACGAGCGCATTTCCTGGGACGAGGCCACAGACATCATCGCATCCGAGCTCAAGCGCATTCATGAGAAATATGGCCCGCTTGCAGTGCTCGCGCAGGTAGATGGGCACGGTGAATCGAAGATCATCCATGCTGCCCATGGCTGTCCCGGCAAGCTGCTCGATTTGATGGGCGGTTACACGCTGCAAGCACGCCAGCCGGACAGCTGGGAGGGCTGGACATGGGGCGCCAAGCACATGTGGGGCATGGAGCCTGTAGGCAAGCAGGGCAACGTGCAAAATCTCTTCCAAGATATTGCCGAAAACGGAGATGCGGTGCTCTATTGGGGCGCTGATCCCGAGACCACACCTTGGGGTTGGGGCGGTATGCAGCCCGGACGCATTGTCAGCTGGCTCAACGAGGTTGGAATCAAGTCGATTTTCATATCGCCCGACTTGAACTACACCGGTGCCGCCCATGAAGGCACGTGGATTCCGGTGCTGCCTAATACCGATGCCGCGCTGCAATGCGCTATTGCCTATGTGTGGATCACCGAAGACACGTACGATCACGATTATATCGACACTCATTGCTACGGATTTGATGAGTTCAAAGCCTATGTCCTCGGCGAGGAGGAAGGCGTTGCGAAGACGCCGAAATGGGCGGCTCCTATTTGTGGCGTGCCAGAGCGCAAGATCAAGGCATTGGCTCGATATTGGGCGAAGCATGCGGTTTCGATTGCCCATTGCTCTGGCGGCGGCTATATCCGCGCGGCCTATTCCAGCGAGCCGGCACGTCTCGAGATCGCTCTGCTTGCAATGCAGGGGCTCGGTGGCCCGGGTGTCGGACAGATCAACTATATGGATTGGGGCCTGTTTGGCATCGACGAGATTTATCCGCTTCCGCGCTCAGCTTGCCAACCTGATCTTTCCTCGGTCTACAACGGCTGGGCGATGCTCACCTATCCGGTTAACTTCATTCCCAAGACGCTGATCCCTGAAGCTATCATGAACCCACCGGTGAAATGGCGCGGTGGCCATGTGATAGCTGGTCTGCCCGCCTCCGATCAGTATGTTGAGTGGGACTTCCCCCATGACGGTGATTACGAGCTTCACATGATCTGGACCGACAGTCCTTGTTGGCAGACCTGCTGGAACGGTGGATACGAGATGCAGCGGGCACTGCAGCATCCCAATCTTGAGTTCATCGTCGCTCAGCATCCTTGGCTTGAGAACGACTGCCTGTTTGCCGACATCATCCTCCCGACGACGACGAAGCTTGAGGTGCGGGACATCTCGAACGATCTGTTTAGCGGCCAATACAATATGCTGCTGCACGAAGAGCAGGCCATTCCACATGTCGGTGAGGCGCTCTCAGACTTTGAGGCAGTCGGCGAAGTGGCGAAGAAGCTCGGCCTTTATGAGGAATATGTCGGCGGCACCGAAGAGGAGCTTATACGTAAGGGATTCGAGAACTCAGGTGTCGAGAAATTCGTCTCTTATGAGGAGTGGAAGGAGAAGGGCTACTTCGTCGTGCCTACGGCCGACGATTGGGAGGACGACCCGCGCGGCATGCGGGAGTTCTATGACGATCCCGAGGGCCATCCGCTTGCCACGCCGACGGGTAAGATAGAGTTTCTCTCGGTTGGGCTTCAACAGTACTTCCCCGACGACAAAGAACGTCCGCCGGTGCCCCATTTCGTCCCCTATGGTGAGTCGCATTCGGAGAGCCAGCTTCATCCGCGGGCTCAGAAATATCCGTTCCTGCTTGTGACGAACCATCCCCGTTGGCGTATTCACGCGCAAAACGATGACAACACGTGGTGTCGCGAGATCGAGACCTGCAAGATCAAGGGTCCGGATGGCTACTACTATGAGCCGATCTGGGTGAACCCGATCGACGCCGAACGTCTGAGCCTCAAGGAAGGCGATATTGTCAAAATGTACAATGAGCGCGGCGCGGTGCTTGGCGCGGTGCGGTTCTCAGAGCGGGTCATTCCGAATGCGATCTATCAGGATCATGGTGCCCGCGTTGATTCTATCGTTATCGGTGAGCTCGATCGCGCAGGTGCCAACAACCTGATCTGCCCATCTCATACGACTTCGAAAAACGCTCCTGGTGAAGTTACGAACAGCTTCCTTGTCAATATCGAGAAGGTTGACGTATTCGAATTGGCCAAGCAATACCCCGAGGCTTTCAATCGAGCCTATGAGCCCGAAGTCGGCCAGATTGCCACCGCACGGATCGTGGAAGGAGCCTAACGGACATGAAAACGTTTGTCATTGATATTGATCGGTGCATTGGTTGCCATAACTGCCAGATAGTCTGCAAGGATGAGCATTGCGATAACGATTGGATGCCTTATGCGGCGCCGCAGCCGGACACCGGACAGTTCTGGATGAAGGTGAACGAGAAGGAGCGAGGCCAGACGCCGAAGGTGAAAGTCAGCTACACGCCGATTCTTTGCCAACATTGCGAGGATGCCCCTTGTATGAAGGCCGCTAAGGACGGTGCTGTGTATCGGCGAGACGATGGACTCGTGATAATCGATCCAGAAAAGGCCAAGGGCCAGAAAGCGATCATGGATGCATGTCCCTACGGCGTCGTCTATTGGAATGAGGCGCTTTCGGTTCCTCAGAAGTGCACCGGCTGTGCTCATCTGCTTGACGATGGGTGGAAGGTGCCGCGCTGCGTGGATGCATGCGCCCATGATGCAATTCTCTTCGGCGAGGAAGAGGAGCTTGCAGATCTTATTGCAGGATCGGAGGAGCTGCGGCCTGAGCTCAAGACGCAGCCTCGGGTGCGCTATCGTAATCTACCGAAGCGGTTCTTGGCTGGCGAGGTGGCTGATCTTGAGGCAGAAGAGGTGCTGATCGGCGCGGTTGTCGAGCTGACGAACCTCGCCACTGGCGAGAAGCGGACCACCACCACCGATGAGCTGGGAGATTTCTGGTTCAAGCAGATCGAGGCCGCGGAATACAGCCTTGATGTGAGCTATGAGGGCTATCTGACGCGCCATGTGGAGGACTTCATCTCGACGGTGGATCGCGATCTGAATGTGAACACGATCGCCCTCTATAAGAAGCCCTAGGTTTGGAGGCGTCATGAATATCTATCCCCACCATGCTGGAGTTTATTGTAACAATATCGACGAATCGATCGCGTTCTACACCGACGTGCTCGACTTTCACCACCTCTTTTCCACAGAGACGATGGAGGGTGACAAGCCGCTGAAGATGGCATGGGTCAAAAGCGACGGAGGCGTCGTGATTGAGCTGCTTGAACAACAGGACAAGGCGACGATTCAGGCAGCTCAGCAGTGCCTCAATCACGTGGCAGTGCGTGTCGACTCGATGGATGAGATAGTCAAGCGACTCAGTGAGCATGGCATTGCAATCGAGGCGGGGCCGTTTGACGCACTTTGTCCGTTCGATCGGCCCCTCGGGGAACAGGATAGCGACATCTTCCAAGTATATGGCGATGGTGGAACCCGTCTTGTCATTATGTTTTTCAGAGGGCCGGGCGGTGAGCGCATCGAGGCCGTACAGGACAATATCGGCGCCATCGACTGATCGTAATGAGTTTACGGGCACCCGCGAGCGCCCGTGGGTTTGCGGGTAGCCTTCGATATGGGGTGAGCTATGTTGACAGCGACGTCAGTATAGCTCACTCTTTTGTCTGTCCTCAATACCGTAACCTGCAGCAGATCGCCACTCTGTTCTATTCAGTGTTCGACTATGTTGAGCAGGATGGCGAAAACTTCGACATCCTCGAGCTTCATGTTTTGGGAGGCGCTTTCGCGCTTCAGTTTTAAACGCATGAGCTTTACTTCGGACGTTAGAGCTTCAGCTCCATGAGGTTTTGCAGGGCGAGCGCATAGATCTTGAGCGACTCCTTGAGCAGATCCTCGCTCACGGCCTCATCGGGGCCATGCATCAGGCCCGCCCACTCGGGCGCTTCGATCCACGGCTTCTCGGGGCCGAAGCTTGCGCCGGAGGTGAACTCGCGTGCATAGGTGCCGCCACCCATTGTGAATGGCTTCGCACCTTCGCCGGTCACGTCGTTGTAGGCGGTAAGGAGCGCCTGAATCTGCGGCGTGTCGGGCTTCACGAGGAACGGCTCCATCAAAAGCGTGTTTTCGAAAGTGGCGCCGAGCGGCTCGGTGAGGGCGGTGATGTTCGCGGTGATTTCCTCGGGCGTGATCGAGGTGGGGAAGCGGCTGTCGAGCGTTTGCACGATGTGGCCGTCTTCCATCTTGATCGTGCCGCCGATCACCGTGAGCGGCCCGAAGAACTCGTCTTCGGACTTGATGCCGACGCCCGAACCATCGGTATGGTTCAAGAGCTTCTGGAGAAATTCGATGAAGGGGCGCTCCTCAGCGGTGCAAAGATCCTGCTCAAGGATATAGTTCACCAAAAGCGCGATGGCGTTCACGCCGTTTTCAGGAGTGGAGGCGTGGGCGCTTTTGCCCGTGGCGTCGATACGCACGAGGTCGGTGCCGTCTTCGGTGAAGGTCAGACCTTCGGCGGGCGGCATCTCTTCGATGTTGCCCTTCACAACCACATGGGCAAAGCCGGGTACCGCATTCGTCGCCGAGCCGCCCTCGAAATCCACGATACTGCCGTTTGCATACACAGGGCCGGTGATCGTTGCGTCGAAGCCACCCTTTTCACCATAGCAGACGGGATATTCCGCATCGGGTGTGAAAAGGAACGCGGGGTCAGCGTAGTGTTCGTGATAGTAAGCGACGTCAGCCATGCCCGTTTCCTCGTTCGCGCCGAAGAGGAAGCGAATGGTGTAGGGGAAGCGCTTGCCTTCGGCATCAAGGCGATCCTTCCAGAATTTCATCGCATAAAGCGCCACGATGCTCGGGCCTTTGTCGTCGAGAACGCCGCGGCCAAGGAGGTAGCCTTCTTTGCGGGTGACGGCGTATTCGGGGAAGTGCCAGCCCTTACCTGCGGGAACGACGTCCATGTGGCCGATGATGCCGATTTGCGTATCGCTCTCGCCGGGGAAATCTGCGAAGCCGATATAGCCCTCGGCATCGTGGGTCTCAAAGCCCATGGAGGATGCGATGTTGAGCGCTTCGGTGAGCGCTGCCTTCGGGCCGGGGCCGAACGGGGCGTTCGGAGCCGTCTTGTCGAGCTCCTCGATGCTTTCGATGTGAACGAGCTTGTCGAGGTCGGCGATGACGTTTTCCCAGTTATCCTCGATGAAAGCGTCGAGTTCAGCAAGCAGCGTGGCCTTGTCCATAGTGGCTCCTTTCTTTCGGTGCCGTAAGCATATCGCAATTTGCATCGGCGCTTCCCTTGCTGAGTCAACTGATACCCGTTTGTTCTCCGATTTTAGAGTCGGGGTTTTCTCCGGGAAGAAATTGAAAGCACAGGGGTAAATCAGATAATACGATGCGATATAAAGGGCAAGGATGAAAGGGGAACCATGCAAGCAATACAGACGGAGCTTCAACGGCAGCGGGAATATCTTGCGCTTCGAGAGGCGGAAATCAAAGAGCGCTATCGCCCTGAAGCGTTGACGGCTGAGGAGTCGAATGCCGCCATGCGTGAAATCTTTACGCAGTGGGATCTTGACTATGCGGTAATGAAGAACCCAGTAATTAAAGAAAATCGCGATTTTCTTTAATTAAATCGCCGGAAGAGCGCCGTAATTAAAATGGCCTTAACTTATTTCGCTCATTCGGTTCCTTCGCCGATAATAGAAAGGTACTGTTGAAAAGCATATTGCTTTCTTCTCGACCGCTCGGGAGTCAAATCTACGAGGACATTCAACTGATGTATGAACTTTTCGATAAGAGCACCTGCTGACGGCGAGGATATTCCTAGCTGCTGAACGATTCCTTCCCTCGTTATTCGGGGTGTCGCAAAAAGGAGATCCAAAAGGCGATGTGCGTTTACCGCCGTGGCGGTTCCCCAAGCGTTGATTTCCGCCATTAGGCGCTCGCGTAGCGCGTCGATTTCATGCGCTGAGCGGGAAGATTCCTCTGACACCTCAACAATTCCGCGAAGGAAGAACTTGACCCACTCCTCCCAGGCCCCGTTGTTTCTCACATCCATAAGGCGATCGTAGTATTCGCTGCGATTTCTCTTGAAGTAATAGCTAAGGTACAGAAGCGGCTGAGAGAGAATGTGCTGTTGGCAGAGATACAGCGTGATCAGCAGCCTGCCCATACGCCCATTGCCGTCAAGAAAGGGGTGGATCGTTTCGAACTGCGCGTGGATAAGGGCAATCTTCACGAGCGGCGGCATCGAATCCTCTTCGTAAAAATAAAGCTCAAGGTCGCGGAGCGCCTGCGTCATGTCGTCGACGATCGGCGGAACGAATGCGGCATTCTCTATGGTGCTTCCATAGCCTCCGATCCAATTCTGGGAATGCCGAAATTCTCCAGGGGAGCGGTCACTCCCTCTTCCCGATGCGAGAAGCTGATGGTGCACTTCCCGAATGAGTCGCAAGCAAAGAGGAAATCCATCGTTCTCTAGGCGGGAAATGCCATAATTGAGTGCGCGAACGTAATTGGTCACTTCTCGGGCATCTTGAGTCTGGCGTTCCTCGGTTTCCAGCACATCGACAAGCGATGCTTGTGTTCCTTCGATTTGGGAACTGAGAAGAGCCTCCTTTTTCACATACATGGAGACGAACAGATTTGGGTTGGGAAGCGTTTCGGTTATCCCATCTAACTTGCCCAAGGCGCGATCTGCCTCAGAAAGAAGCGCGATCATCTCCATGTCAAACTGCAAAGGGGGGTCAGGGGGCAGGCTCTTCGGCACAAAAGACTTATAGCCTTCGATCTGCTTGACGTATCTTCCTGCTCGATTGTTCATAAGCGCACCTCCTCTTTTGCGTTTCTCTGATTATTACACGAGGCAATAAATAATGAAAGAAAGCGACGAAAAACTTTCGTTAAAGTCCAGTAATTAAAGAAAATCGCGATTTTCTTTAATTAAATCGCCGGAAGAGTGCCGTAATTAAAATGGCCTTAACTTATTTTCCCTATTTGGCCCTCTGGTTTCCCGAAATCCTTTTCGTTCTCAATGGCTGACGTTCCAGTGCGATGAAAGTGGTGTTCATTGAGAGTCCTGAAGCGGACATCGGTGGCAAAAATAAAGGCGGCCTGGGGTTGGCCGCCTTCGGGATGGGGTGAGTGCCAACGCCCAATTGGCACTCGAGAGGAAAGAAAGGGTGGTACACATTATCGCTTCCATGCGATCAAGGAGGAGAAATCGCACAAAAGCAAGCAGCCAGCAGATTCCTGTTCCCAAATGCAAGAAAAACTCGCGACTCGGAGTTCTTCTTGAATGGTTGCGCTGCTTTCTGCTGACATTCAGTATAGGCGGCTCGATAGGCAATCGCTTGGGTCAAGAATAAGCAGTTACCCTCCCGAAAGCGTTTGTTCCCCCTCTGTAAACACGCTGTAGATTTGTTACGTGCTCGTAACGTTCTTTCGCTTCGAGCCGCCCTGAAATGTCGCCCTGGCTCTGTCCCTCCAGCAGAAGCCAGGGGTATTTCATCGGAATAGTCAAACGGTTGGTGCGTGGAGCTTAGCCTTCGATAGCGATCGTGTGCTTCTCCTCAAGCTGCGGCTCTGGCTGCTTCTTCGGAATGCTGATGTTCAACACGCCGTCCTCGAACTTCGCGTTGATTTCCGCTTCGTCGAGGTCTTCGCCAACGTAGAAGCTTCTGCTGCACGTGCCGCTGAAGCGCTCCTTGCGGACGTAGTTGGTCTCCTCGTCCTTCTCCTCGGACTCATGGGATGTCTCGGCGGAGATGGTGAGATAGCCATCTTTCAACTCAGCCTGAAGTTCGTCCTTCTTGAAACCTGGGAGGTCGATGGCGACGTCGAAGCCGCTGTCGGTCTCCTTGATGTCGGTGCGCATCGTCTCGGGCTTGAATCCCTCAATCGAAAATGTCGGGGAGAACTTCGGAGTTCTGAAGAATACGTCGAACGGGTCTGACATAAGCTCGCCGAAAAGGGAACGGTTGCGACGGCGGCTGGGTACGATCATTGACATCATAGTTGCTTCCTTTCATGGGTGCATAGCGTTGACGTGGCTGGCATCCATTCTGGCAATCGCCCACGCTCTGAGGGAAAGCGTGCTGCGGCTGCCTTCTATCGGTGCCCTGTGCGTTCCGTACGAGATGTGCTGCGCGTGCGTCGTATGCCTATCGTCAGTGCTATGCGTCGTGGTTATTGTTCGCCGCATACTATAGCGCCGAGAATTAGCACTCGCAATAGGAGAGTGCTAAAATACCTGTTCATCCACGAGAAATTCACAATCATGGGTCAAAGCAGTCATGAAGGCGATCGTTCGCGCCTCATAGAAAAAGAAGCCGAAACGCGGTCGGCTCCTTCATCGAAATCGTTTCTCTCAATGGCGATGTGCTTCCGAGCTTCCCCAACGCATAAGAAAGAAGCCGGCTTGCGACCGGCTTCCCAATTCTTGAAACGTGCTGTTTGCGAAGTTCTTGCGAGCGGCTTCGACAGCCGCCATCCTTCTTAGTATGCCGTGAACTTGTCGGCGGGGCACCAGCAGATCGGGCACTTCTCGAAATCCGAGCCCTTGTGGATGTATCCGCAGATGGGGCACAGATAATACTTGTCGTCGTCGGGGCAGCTGATGTTGTTGTACGCGTCGAGGTAAAGCTCGGCATGCACGGCTTCGGCAAGCTTTGCGCGGGTGAATACCATAACGGCCGCGTTGTCGCCCTCTTCCACGGCCTTCGCGATGAACGAAGGATACATGTCGGAAGTCTCATAGATCTCGCCAAGCGCGCCCTGGATCAGGTTCACGTCGGTCTGATGGGCTTCGGCAGCCGGAGCGGTCGGGCGCTGGAAATCGGGCTCCACCTTCTCGATGAGGCCGGCCTCGAGGCCGATGTGGATCTGTTCGGCGGCAGAGGTGGCGCGGAACAAGCCGGCAAGTTGCGGGTAGCCCTGCTCGTCGGCGGCCTTGGCGAAGGCGGCGTATTTCGCAGAAGCGCCCGTTTCGCCATTGACGGCGGCTTTCAGGTTCTCCAACGTTGTGCCGACCTCGGTGATGCTGTTCGGCTGGATGTTAAAGTTGTCCGTGTTCTCGCGATTGGGAACCACGTCACGTAATTTCATGGTCGCTCCTTCATGATCGATTGAAAAATACCCTTTGGGTAGGTTCATTATAGGGCATGGCTTGCAAGATATGAGAAACTATTGCGGAAAGCAGCAAGCGCCCACAACGGAAGGACAATCGATGGAACATGAAGTGACGTGGAAGAGCTATGACGGTCAGGCATTGGCGGAGCTTGAGGAACTTGCGAGCGATTATCGGCGCTTCATTTCGGAGAACAAGACGGAGCGCGAGTGCGTGAAAACGACGATCGCCCTTGCGGAGGAGGCGGGCTACCGGAGCCTCGAGGAGGTGCTTGAACGTGGCGAGAGTCTTCAGGCCGGCGATAAGGTGTGGGCGGCGTCGCACGGCAAGGCCGTGATGCTCGTCCATGTGGGTGCGGCGCCGTTTGCGGAGGGCTTCAACATCCTTGGTGCGCATATCGATTCGCCGCGCTTGGACGTGAAGCAGAATCCGCTTTACGAATCGAACGGCTTCGCTTTGCTCGACACGCACTATTACGGCGGCATCAAGAACTACCAGTGGGTGGCGCTGCCGCTGGCCATCCACGGTGTGGTGGCAAAAACCGACGGCAGCGTGGTCGACGTCGTTGTGGGCGACGAGGAAGACGATCCCGTGTTCTGCGTGAGCGACCTGTTGGTGCATCTCGCGCACGAGCAGCTGGAGAAAAAGGGTGCGAAGGTGGTTGAGGGCGAAGACCTCGACCTGCTGGTGGGGAATCGACCGATGGTGCCGGCGGAAGAAGGGCGTGCGGTTGAAGACGCAGGCGAGCCCGCGAAGGCGGAGAAGCCCTATGCGACGGCTAAAGAGCCGGTGAAGGAATACCTGCTCGCGCTCTTGAAGGAGAAATACGACATCACCGAGCACGACTTCCTCTCGGCAGAGCTCGAGATCGTCCCTGCCGGCAAGGCGCGCGACCTCGGGTTCGACCGCAGCATGATTCTCGGTTACGGGCAGGACGACCGTGTGTGCGCTTACACGTCGCTCATCGCGCAGCTCGCGTTGGCGAAATCGGGCATGACGCCTCATAAGACGGCGGTCACCATCCTCGTCGATAAAGAGGAGATCGGCAGTGTTGGTGCCACGGGCATGACGTCGCTTTTCTTCGAGAACACGCTCGCCGACGTCATGGCGTGCGCAGGAGGCTACGATGAACGCGGGCTGCGCCGTGCCTTGGCGGCTTCGCACATGCTTTCGTCGGACGTTTCCGCTGGCTTCGACCCTGCCTATGCGAGCGTCTTCGAGCCGAAGAACTCCGCGTTTTTGGGGCGCGGCCTCGTCTTCAACAAATACACGGGCGCGCGCGGGAAGAGCGGCTCGAACGACGCGGATGCCGAATACATGGCTCTCATTCGCCGCATCATGGTGGATGCACATGTCGCGTTCCAGACAGCTGAGCTGGGGAAAGTCGATGTGGGCGGCGGCGGGACGATCGCCTACATCCCCGCGAAGTACGGCATGAACGTGATCGATTCCGGCGTTGCGGTGCTTTCGATGCACTCCCCTTGGGAAGTGACGAGCAAGGCCGACATCTATGAGGCGAAGCGCGGCTACGAGGCGTTTCTGCTGGGAGCATAGCGTTTGCGCACGGGCATTTCGCCTTATTGCACTGCTGCCGTCGTTTTAAGGCATTTTAAGGCGGTTTCCCATTTTTTGGGAAAACCCTCGCGGCTTTGCGCGAGCGCGTCTATAATGCACGCAAGGAAATTTGAGAAAGGGGCGTCGCGTCAGGTTTCGTTAGGCATGCGCACCAAGCGAAAGGGGCTTTCATGGCGTTTTACTTCGCGGATTCGTCACGTACCTTCAATGAGTATCTCTTGGTTCCCGGCTTCACGCCAAAAGAATGTTCACCTGCCAACGTAAGCTTGAGAACGCCATTGGTGCGTTATCGCAAGGGCAGCGAGGAATGCCCCATCACGCTGAGCATTCCGATGGTGAGCGCCATCATGCAGGCGGTCTCCGATGACAGGATGGCCGTTGCGCTTGCCACCGAGGGTGGGCTTTCCTTCATCTACGGATCCCAAAGCATCGAAGACGAGGCGGCGATGATCGCCCGCGTGAAGGACTACAAGGCGGGTTTTGTCACCTCCGATGCGAACCTTGCGCCCACGTCTACACTCGCCGATGTGGTGGCGCTTCTTGAGGAGCACGGGCATTCAACGATGCCGGTGACTTCCGACGGCTCTCCCCATGGCAAGCTCATGGGCATCGTCACGAGCCGCGATTACCGGCTTTCGCGCATGTCGCCCAACGAGAAGGTGGCGGATTTCATGACGCCGCGCGAGCGCCTTATCGTGGCGCCGGCCGATACCTCGCTCAAAGTGGCGAACGACATCATCTGGGATCACAAGCTCAACACGCTTCCCATCGTCGATGAGGACGACAACCTGCTCTATCTCGTATTTCGCAAGGATTACGACTCCCATAAATCGAACCCGAACGAGCTTCTGGATTCGCACAAGCGCTATATGGTGGGCGCGGGCATCAACTCGCGCGACTATGCCGAGCGCGTGCCGGCCCTTGTCGATGCTGGAGCCGATGTGCTGTGCATCGACAGCTCGGAGGGCTATTCCGACTGGCAGAAGATGACGCTTTTCTGGATCCGCGAGAACTATGGCGAGAGCGTGAAGGTGGGTGCGGGGAACGTGGTGGACGCCGAGGGCTTTCGCTTCCTCGCAGAGTGTGGCGCCGATTTCGTGAAGGTGGGCATCGGCGGCGGCTCCATCTGCATCACGCGCGAGACGAAGGGCATCGGGCGCGGGCAGGCGACCGCGGTGATCGAGGTCGCCCAAGAGCGCGACCGCTATTTCAAGGAAACCGGCATCTACGTGCCCATCTGCTCCGATGGCGGCATCGTGTACGACCATCATATCTCGCTCGCCCTTGCGATGGGCGCCGATTTCGTGATGCTCGGCCGCTATTTCGCACGCTTCGATGAGAGCCCCTCGAACCGCGTGGTGATCAACGGCTCCTACATGAAGGAATACTGGGGCGAGGGCAGTGCCCGTGCGCGCAACTGGCAGCGCTACGACCTCGGCGGTGAGAAGAAGGGCATGTCGTTTGAGGAAGGCGTGGATTCCTACGTGCCCTACGCGGGCTCGCTGAAGGAAAATGTCGACATCACGCTCTCGAAGGTGCGTTCGACCATGTGCAACTGCGGCGCGCTGACAATCGCCGAGCTTCAGGAGAAGGCGAAGCTCACGGTGGTAAGCTCCACCTCGATCGTTGAGGGCGGGGCGCACGACGTGATGATCAAGGACACGAACACCTTCGCCACCAACGCCACACTGCTTTCCTAGGGCAAGTTTTCTAAAGTCCTAAAACGTTGGCCTAAAACGTTGCTGCGCGCATGCGCCCATATTTTGCTGCCGTGATAGAGGCGTGATAGAGGCTGACCCCTTGTAATGCGTGCGATTGCTCACTATAATGTAAACATGTTTACAAAAGGAGAGCAATGAGCACGAAAACTTTTTCCGGACGAGCTGAGCAGCGGTCGCTTGATTTTGCCGATGCCTTGACGCGCAAAGAATACGGCATGTCATTTGGTCAATATTGCAGCAGCGTTCTGATAGACAGCATCAGGCAATCAGGTGTGCTGCCGCCTCTTATAGAAAGCCGAGGTCAATCGATTGACAAAAAACGCGAGGCTGCGGCATTTATCAAAGGGTTTAGCATGCAGGCGAAAAATCCCTCGATTGGTGAGCTTACTGACGAAGGCATCAAGGAGCTTATTGCGAGTCGCTATGAATAAGAAAATCCTTCTCGACACGAACATTCTGCTTGATGCAGCGATGGGAGAGAGGCCCGGCTGGGCTGCGGCTACGCTTCTTATTGATGAAGTGGCATTTTCGGAGGTTGAGGGATATGTTGCGGCGCTTTCTCTGAAGGACGTTTATTACGTGCTTACGAAATATGCCGACGAGGTGGCAGCACGTCAATTCATCGGCGCCTTGATGGAACTTTTTGAGGTCGTCGCTGTCGATAGCGCGATTTGCCGAAGTGCGCTCGAATCAGACGAGAAGGATTTTGAGGATGGGCTTGTTCGGGCTTGCGCCGAAACGGTGTCGGTAGATTTCATCATCTCTCGTGACGAGCGTGCATTTGCAAGGTCGTCGATTAAACGGTTGTCAGCGCAAGAATACGTGGACTTGTTTTGCGACTGCAGAGAGATTGAGTTTTAGAGCGCTAAGGAGAAGAAATGAAGAGGATAGCAAGCTTCAGCATCGACCATCGGGTTCTTGAGCCGGGCATCTATGTTTCGCGCCGCGATGTTGATCCCGAAACGGGCTGCGTCGTCACAACGTTCGACCTGCGTGTGACCGCACCGAACCGCGAGCCGGTGATGGACACCGCCGCCGTTCATGCGCTCGAACATCTGTGTGCCACCTACATGCGAAATGATCCCGAATGGTCCAGCCGCATGATCTATTTTGGGCCGATGGGCTGCCGCACAGGGTTCTACCTTGTGGTTTTCGGCGACTGCGCGCCGGTTGAGATTGCACCGTTCGTCACGCGGGCGTTCGAGTTTGCGCGTGATTTCGAGGGCGAGGTTCCGGGGGCTTTGCCGGAGGAGTGTGGGAATTACCACGACTCCGACCTTGGGATGGCGAAATGGTGGGCCGTGCGCTATGTTGATCAGACACTTTCCTGCCTTGACGAGGCGCACACCACATACCCTGCGTTGCTTGAATAACGCGTTGGCGCCCAACGCGCTTCGGGGCGTGATGCTTGAGAAAGTTAGAGACCGCCTGTGCCGTGTTCAGCAGCAGAAGTCTTCCAGCCGCGCATGCAAAAGGAAGTCGAGCTCGTCGGCGGTTTGGTCGTCAGTTTGGAGGAACAAACAGCCATAGAAGCCGGTTGCCTCCACATCGAAGCGGCGGAGGTCGAGCACATGGGTGAAGCGCGCGGCGAACGCTTCATAATCGAAGGGCCTCGGATTGCTGACGGTCTCGTCGGCCTTCAGCATTGCCATGGTAAACACCTCACCTTGGTGGGCGTTTGCGAGTGCGGGCAAATCGACGGGCCTGTTCTCGAGGTAGGCCCTATAGGTCGAAAGCCCCCACGCATACCATGAAAGATCGGTGCAGCACATTCCCGCGAAGCGCAGCGGATTGATCTCGATGGGCACGATGGTGTTTCCCTGGGCGCGTACTTCCACGTGAAGAGGGAAATCGCGCGCCGCAAGATACTCGTTGACGCGGTTCAGCCAAAGACGCATCGGCTCTGCCATCTCCTGCACAGTCGTGTCGCTTTCAGAATAAAGGCGATCGGAGGTGTCTTCCGCTGACGCAAAGTCGTGACGGAAGACCGCCAGCACCTGAGCGCAGCCCTCGTCGTCGAAATAGGCGTCCATGGCATACTCCGTGCCTTCCACGTAGCTTTCAACAAGATAGTTTCCCAAATCGACCACCTCGTGGGGAAACTGCCGTTCCCAGATGGCGGCTTGGGCAGCGATGGTCTCGAGGGCGGCATGCCAATCAGCGGGCGCATTGATGACGAACACGCCCATTGAGCAGAAGCCGACAGAGGGTTTCAGCACGACGGGAAGCGGAAGCTTGGCAGGATCGACGCCGCGCAATTCGTCATAGCGGTATTGCGCGTAGAACACCGATGGATTGAGCGGCGCGAGTGCCTGCCTCATGGCCGCCTTGTCTTTGCAAATCGTGATCGCCCGATGAAGTGCAGGGTTCGCGGTATGGGTGAGCACCCAAGAAAGCGCGCTCTCCGAATTCGTGTAAAGCCGCTCGCCGCTGTTTATCCGGTGTACCGCTTCTTCCTCGTCAACCAAATGCAGACCCTCGATGCCGAGCCCCTTAGCAAACTCGTTGGCGAGAACGGGATGCTGCGAATCTTTCAGCCATTCGATCATGAGGTCGGAGACGTAGGGCTTTTCAAGGACGATCATAGGGAAACTCACCTTTCCTTATTCTGTCGATCAACCAGCGGAGATTGCGTTTGCGATCAGCCGGCGGAGGTCGTCGATGCCGGTGCCTTTTTCGGCGGAGGTGATGGCGAGCGGCGTGTCGGCGGGAAGGTCGAGCGCCTTCTTCGCGAGCGCAGCTTGGCGAAGCGCCTGCTGTTTCGAGAGCTTGTCCGCCTTGGTGAGCGCCACGGCGAAGGGAAGGCCGCGCTCTTGCAGAAACGAAACCATCGCCTGATCGAGCTCGCTCGGCTCGTGGCGAATGTCGATAAGCGCGACGACGAGGGCAAATGGCCGTTCCTGATTGAAATATCCCTCGATAAGCTCGCTCCAACGCTCGCGTTCCGATTTCGAGACCTTCGCATAGCCGTATCCAGGCAGATCGACGAGATACGCCTTGCCCACGTCGTAGAAATTGATCGTGGCGGTCTTTCCCGGCGTCGATGAGACCTTTGCGAGGCTCTTACGGGCGAAGAGCTTGTTGAGCAGGGAGGATTTCCCGACGTTCGAGCGGCCCGCGAACGAGACCTCGGGGAAGCTGGGGCGTGGCAGCTGGGCAGAGGTTCCGTAGGCCGCCTTGAATTGCGCTTTGTGGAAATTCACGTGTTTGCTCCTCAACGTAGTGCGGACGATTCGGCGGTTTCACGCGCTTTATGCGGGTTTATGGGGGTTCGCCTCTCCGCTCCAATCCTTTGTTGGCATATACTAAACGACAACAGAAAGCAAAAGAGAAAGAAACTTATATGAAACCCTACAATCCGCTTGAGATCGAGCCGCGCCTCCAGAAAGTATGGGCGGCTTCCGGCCAGGACTGCGTTGACGAGGAAAGCGACAAGCCGCGTCGCTATGTGCTCGAGATGTTTCCCTATCCGTCGGGCGACATTCACATGGGGCATGTGCGCAACTACACGATCGGCGACGTGATGGCGCGCTATGCGAAGATGTGCGGCTTCAACGTGCTGCACCCGATGGGCTGGGATGCGTTCGGCCTGCCCGCCGAGAACGCCGCGATCAAGAACCATACGCATCCGGCGAAGTGGACCTACGAGAACATCGCGAAGCAAAAGGCGAGCTTCCAGCGCATGGGCTTTTCCTACGACTGGGACCGCACCGTCGTCGCCTGCGATCCGGAGTATTACCGCTGGGGGCAATGGATCTTCCTCAAGCTGTGGGAGCGCGGCCTCGTGGAGCGGCGCAACTCGCCGGTGAACTGGTGTCCCGACTGCGCGACCGTGCTGGCGAACGAGCAGGTGATCGAGGGGAAGTGCTGGCGCTGCGCAAGCCCGGTGGAGAAGCGCGACCTCACGCAGTGGTATTTCAAGATCACCGACTATGCCGACGAGCTGCTTGACGATCTCGAGCAGCTGAAGGGCTGGCCGGAGCGCGTGAAGCAGCAGCAAGCGAACTGGATCGGACGCTCCGAAGGCGCTTCAGTTGATTTCGTCTTAGTTCCAAGCGAGAAAATATCTCAGGTTGGTGAGGGTTTCTGTGGTGCCTCAGATGGGCTTGATGATGAGGCGAAGTGTACTTCGCTACACGAGCCGAAATCAGAAAGCGCAGATGAAGTGCCACAGAAGCCCGAAACGGTGATTACTGTCTTTACCACACGAGCGGATACGCTGTTCGGTTGCACGTTCTTCGTACTCGCGCCCGAATACCCCGGCATCCACGAGCTCGTCCATGGAACGCCCTACGAGGAAGAGGTCATGGCGCTCGTTGAGGCGTCGAAGCAGGTGAGCGCCGTCGAGCGCGCCCAAGGCAATCATGAAAAGCACGGCGCTTTCACCGGCCGCTATGTGATAAACCCCATCAACGGCGAGCAGGTGCCGGTGTGGGTGGCAGATTATGTGGTCGCCGACTACGGCACGGGTGCCGTGATGGCGGTGCCCTGCGGCGACCAGCGCGACTTCGAGTTCGCACGCAAATACCACCTTCCCATTGTGCCGATCATCCTCCCCGAAGACGACCCGCTCTATCCCCAGCTCAAAGACGAGCAGAACCGCGTGGTCACCGAGGTGGATTGGGAGGCCGCCTATGCAGCTGAGGGCATTCTCGTGCAGTCGGGCCCTTACACGGGGCTTGTCGGCGGGAAGCATTCCCCCGGAGAAGAGGCCGTGGTGAAGGCGCTGGAGGAGATGGGGCGCGGGCACCGCACCGTGGAGTTCCGCCTGCGTGATTGGCTCATCAGCCGCCAGCGCTATTGGGGAAATCCGATTCCCGCGATCCATTGCCCGACCTGCGGCGTCGTGCCGGTGCCCGAAGAGGATCTGCCGGTGCTGCTTCCCGAGAACATCGATCTGGCGGCGGGCGAGACGCTTGCCACGCACGAGGAATTCGCGAAATGCACCTGCCCCGTGTGCGGCGGCCCTGCACGGCGCGAAACCGACACGATGGACACCTTCACGTGCTCGAGCTGGTATTACATGCGCTATACCGATCCGCATAACGATCGGGCTCCCTTCGATTCGGCGAAGGCGAACGCGTGGATGCCGGTCGATCAATACATCGGCGGCATTGAGCACGCCATCCTCCACCTGCTCTACAGCCGCTTCTTCACGAAGGTGCTGCGCGACATGGGCATGCTCGATTTCGACGAGCCGTTCGAGAACCTGCTCTGCCAAGGCATGGTGAAGGACGAGCACGGTGAGACGATGAGCAAATCGAAGGGCAACGTTATCGCGCCCGAGGATATGATCGCCGAATACGGCGCCGATGCGGTGCGCGCCTACATCCTGTTCATGGCGCCCCCCGACAAGGACCTGCTTTGGAGCGAGGATGGCCTTGCGGGGCTCTACAAGTTCCTCAACCGCTTGTGGCGCCAGATCTACGATTTGGCAGGTCAGGCGGAAGACGACACGCTCTTCCAAGCTGGCAGAAAGCCAGCAGATGCCCAAGCCACCCAGAAGGCGCTTCTGCGGCAGCGGCATCGTGTGGTGGGGAAGGTGACGGACGATTTTGCCCGCAACAACTTCAACACCGCGATCGCCGCGATCATGGAGCTCTCCAACACGACGGGCGACTATCTGCGCGCAAACTCTGCGGAAAGCCGTGCGGCGAATGAGGATCTGCGCGCATTCGATGCCGAAATCGCCGAGACGCTCGTGAAGTTGATGGCGCCGATCGCGCCGCATTGGGCAGATGAGCTGTGGCAGAGCGTGTTGGGACGCGACGGATCGGTGCACGAGCAGCCGTGGCCCACGTGGGACCCCGAGCTCGCGAAGGCCGATGAGGTGGAGCTCGCCGTTCAGGTGAACGGGAAGGTGAAGGCGCGCATCATGGTGGATGCCGAAGCTGCCGAGGAAGACGTGCGTGCCCAAGCGCTCGAGGCGGTCAGCCAAGCGATCGAGGGCAAGGAAGTGCGCAAGGCGATCGTCGTGCCCGGGCGGTTGGTGAATATCGTCGTCGGTTAGGGTTCGGTTAGGGTTGAGCGAGCCTCACCCTAACCGATTCTCACCCTCGCGAGCCTCACCCTCACCGAGCCTAAGCGGCTGTTTCGGGCTGAAATTCCGGCGATTCCGTGTCGGGCTGCGGCTCGGGCTTGGGTTCAGTTTCCGGCGGCTCGGACACAGGTTCACTGCTCACCGGCTGCCAAATGCGGACGAAGCAGCATTTTTGCGCCTCGCCTTCAAGGGGCGTGTAGTCGATGTTCGAGTAGGTGACGATGGCATCGCAAATGCCGCACGAGGCGAGGTAGTCGCCATAATCTGCCGCGCCGCTCTTCCCTTCAAGCGCGATGCGCTGCATGCTCGCCAAGCCGATGCCGCTCACCTGAGTCTGGGTCTTCAGCATCATCCAGTCTCCGCACCATGCCGGTGCCGGCGCCGCCGAGGGGTCGATGCCATAGCGGAACCACGTGGCGTTGCTGTACGCCTCGGTGCGCGCGTTGGGCGAGAGGAACGTCGTTCCCTCGTCGTCCGTTTCGTAATCGGCATCGGTGACGGGCACGGGGGCGAGTGGCGTATAGGTCCCCAGATTCGAAATGCCGCCGCCGAAATCGTAGATCGCGTCAAAAGCGAAGATGAAGCCGTTCGCTCCGTAGCTCACCTCGTAGGGCCTCATCGAGGAGGGGAGCACCAGCGCGTCACGGATCTCGCCGGTCTGCGCATCGATCGAGGTCAGTTGATAATGCACCGACGAGGTGTCGGTTCGCGGTGCGATGATGATCGCGTCGGCAGACGCCGTCGGGGGGCAGGCCATGCGCCCTGGGGACGTGTAGAAGTCCTCCGCGCTTTCGTCGCCGAAGGCCACACGTTTGAGAACCGAAGGGCCTTTCGATTCGCTGCCGTCCGTGCGCGGCATCACCTGCCAGAAGGCATGGTTTCCAACAGCGGCGAGGGTGGGCATTTCCCAATTCGCGTCGCCCTCGTCGGCAAGAATGGCCTCGCCGAGAGCGCCGTCGCGATAGGGCGCCTGATACACACGCCACGTGCCGTCGAAAATCTGCGCTTCGGTCCACACGAGGCCGTGGGAATTTCCACGCACGTCGTAGATCTCGAAGCCATCGGTGCTGCCGATTGCTTGCTCGAGAACGTTGGTGAGCGTGGCGGAAGCAAGGTTGAGGACGCCGACCTTTGCCAGCGGGGAGGCGGTTTCGGTGGGAACGAGGCAGACGGCGATGGTGGAATCGCCCGTCCAGACCAGCGTGCCGTAGGGAAGCTCCGCTGTTGCGGCAAGCGAGAAGAACGCCCCCGCATCTTCGACAAACTCACAGTCGTCGGAAGTCACCACGCTATCTTGGGCGACCGTGAGGTTTGTCACGTCGTCGCTTGAGGCGTTGGCCTTCGACGTCATATAGACAGCCGATCCGGCGACCGCCACTGCGGCGACGCCGGCTGCGCCGAAGAGAAGCTGGCGTCGCGTCAAGAGCAATTTGCCGTTTCCTTGAGCCACCGTGCCAGAGGCGAAGCGCTCTTGGGGGGCGCCTCGTGAGAAGCGCTCGCGCGGCGTGCTGCTTGCGAAATGCACGGGTTCGGGAGACGTCCGACGGCGAACTCTCGGCGAGCCGTTTTTCGTGCCTCGCACCGAGGGACGGCCATGCCGCGTGTGTGAATATGGTGAGAACTTCTCGTGATTCATGTCGGTAATTGTGACATTTCGCGTACATATGAGTGAAGGGTTTTCGCGAATTGCTACAATAACCCCAAAGACAATGCGCAATACCATCGAATGCGCCAAAGGCGCAGCTATCTGAAAACGTAAGGGGCGATTCGTTATGGCAAATGAAACACGCCGTATTCTTTTGGTGGAAGACGAGAAGGCCATCCGCGATGCGGTGACCGCGTATTTGGAACGCGAGAACTACTGGGTGACCGCCGTCGGCGACGGTCAGGAGGCAATCGACGAGTTCCAGAAACATCACTTCGACCTTGTGATTCTCGATCTGATGCTGCCTCGCGTGCCCGGCGAGCGCGTCTGCCGCATCATCCGCGACAAATCAGACGTGCCGATCATCATGCTCACCGCGAAGGGCGAGGTCGAGGATCGCATCATCGGCTTGGAGCTGGGCGCCGACGACTATCTCGTGAAGCCGTTCAGCCCGCGCGAGCTCGTGGCGCGCGTGCGTGCCCTGCTTCGCCGTGTGCACGCCGATTCCGAGCCGCAGCGCGAGGTGCTTGAGTTCGGCGAGCTTACCATCGATGTCTCCGGCCATAAAGTTCTGGTTGCCGGCGAGGAGATCGACCTCACCGCCTCCGAGTTCAAGCTGCTCACGACGCTTTCCCGCTATCCGGGGCGCGTGTATTCGCGCATGGAGCTCGTGGAGAAGGTGCTCGGCTACGATTTCGAGGGCTATGAGCGCACGATCGACTCGCATGTGAAGAACCTTCGCGCGAAGATCGGCGACAACCCGCGCAATCCGAAATGGCTGCACACCGTGCATGGCGTCGGCTATCGCTTCGAAGACCCGAACAAGGCCACGAACTAGCCCCATATGGATTGATGGGATGATCCGGCTTCTGCCCTATGGAAAACCGATCGGCACCGCTCCCTTCAGAAGATGAGGTGATCTCGCGGACGGCGTCTGCCGAGCCGCAGCCTGCTCTGTACGTGGACGAAATCGAGAAGCCCCGCAAGAGGCATTTCTTCAAACGGCGCGATGCTGAGCCTTCGGAGAAATCGGCCTCGTCTGATGCGGGCGAACCTGACGAGGGGCGGGAAGACGAGGATGAGGGGGAAGAAGGCTCCGAGCCCGGTTTCTTCTCCCGCATCACGCGGCGGCTCGGTTGGTCCCATCTCACCTACACGGCCCGCGTCACGCTGGCGTTCGCCCTTATCGCCGGAATGACCGGCCTTGTCGCCCTCGGCGTCGTCTCCTTCGTATGGGAGCAGCATTTCCGCACCTACACCTCGGAGAACATGCAGTCGGTCGCCCAGACGACGGCCGAGCGCATTGCGACGATCTACGACACCACGCAGACGCTGCGCGATCCTGCCACGACGATTCCTGCGCTTCAGGCGACGGAGGTGACGCCCGGCATCGGCATCAAAGTGCTCGACGTCAACGGCGCCACGGTGTTCGATTCCTCGGCGGTTGTGGTGGACGCGGATGGCAACCGCATCATGTCCTTCGAGCCGGGGGATCCTTCGCAGGTGGCGATGGCGAACATCGTCTCGAACCGGATGGTCATCGGGTCGGTGCGCGTATGGGTCTATGGTTCCGATACGCTCATGCGCCAGCCCGACCAGGAGTTTCGTGACAATTCCTATCAGGCGCTTTTGATTGCCGCCGTCGTTGCGATCGTGCTCGCATCGTGCATCGGCTTTCTGTTCGCGCGCAACCTTGTCGCGCCGATCAACCGTATGACGAAGACCGCCAAGGCCATCAAGGCCGGCGACCTCACGGCGCGCACGCACCTTCATGGCGAAGACGAGATCGCCCATCTCGGCGAAACCTTCGATGAGATGGCCGAATCGGTGGAGAAAGACCGCGAGCTCGAGCGGCGCCTCACCACCGATGTGGCGCACGAGCTGCGCACGCCGCTCATGGCGATCCAGGCGACCGTCGAGGCGATGGTCGATGGCGTCTACGAGCCCGACGAGGAACGCCTCGAGACGGTGAATTCCGAGGTCCAGCGCCTTTCGCGCCTTGTCGACGCCCTCCTGAAGCTCTCGCGCCTTGAGAACCGCTCGACGCCGATGAAGCAGGAGGTCGTCAATGTGGGCGAGCTGATCTCGGGAATCATCGCGACCCACGAGATGTTCGTCGCCGATTCGGGGCTCACGCTCACCTATCATGCCGAGGACGGCGTGTTCGTGAAGGGCGATCCCGACATGATCCGGCAGGCGACGGCGAACCTTATCTCGAACGCCGTTCGCTATACGCCTGAGGGCGGCACCATCGACGTCCGCGTGAAGAAGGGCGACCTCATGGCGGACATCGTTGTGAAAGACACCGGCATCGGGCTTTCCCCTGAAGAGGCGCGCATGGTGTTCTCGCGTTTCTGGCGCGCCGATTCCGGACGGGCGCGCGACAGCGGTGGCCTTGGCGTGGGGCTTGCCGTCGTGAAGGAGATCGTCGATCGGCATGGGGGATGGGTGCAGGCCGAGGGCGTCAAAGGCAAGGGCGCCACCTTCACCATTCATCTGCCGCGCTACATTCCCGACGAGCGACGTGAAAGCGGACGTCGTGAAAGCACTCGGCATAACGCACCCTTCGGCCGCAGAGGCGCTCGATGATTGAGGAAATGCGTAAACAGGCGTGCATGATTGCGGTTGTTTTGCCATAATGGGGGAAACGGAAAACAGCGCATAAGCTGCCTTTGCCCCTCTTCAGAAAGGTTCAAGATGAAGCTTGACATAGCGCCCGACGCGCAAGGAAAAGTCCGCGACATTTACGACCTCGGCGACAAGCTGTTGCTCGTGGCCACCGACCGCATCTCCGCCTTCGACTATGTGCTGAAAAGCGAGATTCCGCTGAAGGGTCAGGTGCTCACGCGGCTCTCGTGCTTCTGGTTCAAACTGCTCGACGGTGTGGTAGAAAATCACCTGATCAGCGCCGACGTGAAGGATCTGCCCGAGCGCTTCGCTCCCTATGCCGACTATCTTGAGGGGCGCTTCATGCTCGTTAAGAAAGCGCAGATGTTTCCGATCGAATGCATCGTGCGCGGTTACTTGGCCGGCAGTGGCCTGAAGGAATATCAGCAGCGTGGCACGGTCTGTGGCATCTCGCTTCCCGGCGGACTCGTCAATAGCTCGCAGCTTCCCGCGCCGATCTTCACGCCCTCCACGAAGGCGGAGCTGGGCGACCACGATGAGAACATCAGCTTCGAGCGCGCCGCCCAGATCATCGGGGCCGAAGATGCCGAAGCGCTCCGCGATCTTTCGATTCGCGTCTATACCAAGGCGCGCGACCATGCGGCTGAGCGCGGCGTCATCATCGCCGACACGAAGTTCGAGTTCGGCGTGCTCGACGGAACGATCATCCTTGCGGACGAAGTGCTGACGCCCGACTCCTCGCGCTTCTGGGCAGCGGCAACCTACAAGGAAGGAATCGAGCAGCCGAGCTTCGACAAGCAGTTCGTGCGCGATTGGCTGCTTGACCATTGGGATCGCAACGGCGAGCCGCCAGCGCTTCCGGATGACATCGTGCAGAAGACGAGCGAGAAATACGTTCAGGCATATGAGATGATCACGGGCGAGAAGTTTTAGGAGAATCATGAGCCAGCGCAATCCTATGAACGACCGCTATCAAACCGACGAACATACCGGTTCGACGCGGAAGAGCGCCGCATCGGCAAAGCCGAAATCGAAGGCGGCGGCCTCGGTCGTCGTGAGGTCGAGTAAGAAAACGCCGCAAGAGAAGAAGCAGATCGAGAAAGAGGAGCGGCGCAAGGCGCGCGCAAAGCAGCGCGAGATCGACGCGAAGTATTACACGCCGAACACCGAGCGTTACAAGAAGCTCCGTCGCCTCTGGTGGGGCCTTCTCATCGGCGGCATCGTCTGCATGGTTCTCTCCCTCGTGCTCAGCAGAACGACCTCCGCGGGAGTTCTCACCATCGTCTTGCTCGTTCTCACCTACGTTTTCATCATCGCCGCGTTCTTCATCGATATGGTGAAGATAAGAAAAGAGCGCCTACGCTATCAAAACGAGATGATGGCTTTGGAGCAGAAGATGACGAAGCGCGAACGGCGTGAGCAGCAACAGGGCAGCAGGGCTCAGGAAAAGCAGGGCGGCCAGAAGGGCAAGGCGACGCCGAGGAAGCTCACTCCCGCGCAGGCCCGTGCCGCGTCGGCGCGCGGAGGTGCGGCCAAACAGGCGGAGGCTGATGATGCCGAGGAGGCGGCGGTAGAGGAGAAGCCGAAGAAGCGCGGCCTGTTCGGCAGCGGCTTTCGCCTTGCGAAGGACAAGGCGGAACCGGCAAGCGAAACGAAATCGAGCGTTGAAAACGAATAAGTCTCTTCGGTTGCGCCAAAGCAGTATGCAAGCGAAACGGATGCGGGTGCGATAAACGAACGCGGAGGTCTTTCATGGTTGAGCGTATCTATGTGGAGAAGAAGCCGGGCTTCGATGTGCAGGCAGCATCGCTTGCGGAAGAGCTGAGAACCATCGTTGGAATACGCGCGCTTGAGGGCGTGCGTCTTTTTATTCGCTACGATGTAGAGGGGATTTCCGCTGAGCTCTTCGAGGACTGCGTGCCGATTGTCTTCAGCGAGCCGCAGGTTGATACAGCGTGCTCCGATCTGCCTTCCGACATCGATCTTTCCCGCACGTTCGCAGTGGAATACCTTCCCGGGCAGTTCGACCAGCGCGCCGCGTCGGCCCAGGAATGCATCCAGCTTGTGAGCCAAGGAGAGCTCCCGCTTGTGAGAAGCGCGGTCGTGTATGCACTCCGGGGCGACATCGATCAATCTTCCATTGAGGCGATCAAGCGCTATGTGATCAATCCTGTCGAAGCGCGCGAGGCGTCGCTTGAAAAACCCGCAACGCTCGAGCGCGATTATCCCGAGCCGGCGGATGTGGAAAACCTCGAGGGCTTCACCGAGCTCGATGAAGCTGGCCTTGAAGAGTTCGTCGCTGAGCGCGGGCTTGCGATGGACGTTGCCGACCTTGCGTTCTGCCAGCGTTATTTCCAAAGCGAAGGAAGGCAGCCCACGATCACCGAGATCAAGGTGATCGACACCTATTGGTCGGATCACTGCCGGCATACGACATTCAACACCTGCCTTGATGAGGTGGAATTTCACGATGAGTTGGCTCAACGTGCCTTCGAAAACTATCTTGCGGTGCGTGGGGAGCTTGGCCGCACCGAGCGCCCGATCAGCCTCATGGACATGGGAACGATCGGTGCCCGCTATCTGAAAGCGAAGGGCATCATCGGAAACATCGACGAGTCTGACGAGGTGAATGCGTGCACCGTGAAGGTGCAGGTCGACGTGAACGGTGTGGAAGAGCCGTGGCTGCTCCTCTTCAAGAACGAGACGCACAACCATCCAACTGAAATTGAACCCTTCGGCGGGGCTGCCACCTGCATCGGCGGCGCCATTCGCGATCCGCTCTCAGGGAGAAGCTACGTTTATCAGGCGATGCGCGTAACTGGTGCGGGCGATCCGCTCGCTCCGCTTGAGGACACGCTGCCGGGCAAGCTGCCGCAGCGCAAGCTCGTCACGGAGGCGGCGCAGGGGTATTCCTCCTATGGCAATCAAATTGGCCTTGCGACAGGGCAAGTGAGCGAGCTCTACCATTCGGGCTATGCCGCGAAGCGCATGGAGATCGGCGCTGTGGTCGGCGCCACGCCGGCCGATCATGTGCGGCGCGAGGAGCCGACGGCGGGCGATGTGGTGCTGTTGCTCGGTGGGCGGACGGGTCGCGACGGCATCGGTGGTGCGACAGGTTCATCGAAGGCCCACAGCGTTTCCAGCCTTGAAACCTGCGGCGCCGAGGTGCAAAAGGGCAATGCTCCTGAGGAACGCAAGATTCAGCGCTTGTTCCGCGACGGGAAAGCCTGCCGGCTCATCAAGCGCTGCAACGATTTCGGAGCGGGCGGCGTTTCGGTTGCGGTCGGCGAGCTTGCCAACGGGCTCGACATCAACCTCGACGCCGTGCCGAAGAAATACGACGGTCTCGACGGCACCGAGTTGGCCATCTCTGAGAGCCAAGAGCGCATGGCGGTCGCCCTCGCGGCAGACGATGTGGCGGCTTTCATCGAGCTCGCCCATGCGGAGAATCTCGAAGTGACGCCGATCGCCACGGTCACCGACGACAATCGCGTTCGCATGTCGTGGCGCGGTAAGCCGATCGTCGATATCAGCCGTGAGTTTTTGGCATCGAACGGCGCACCGAAGCATGCGAAGGCCGAGGTCGAACGCGTGGAGCGTTTCGTCGCGCCATGGGCGGCGGAAGGCCCCGATGGCTCGGCTGGCGAGCGTCTCGAACGCGTGCTGACCGACCTCAACGTTGCCTCGAACAAGGGTCTGGCGGAGCGTTTCGACTCGACGGTGGGCAGTATGGAAGTGCTCATGCCCTTTGGCGGAGCGCGTCAGCTCACCCCGCCGCTTGCGATGGCGTCGCTGTTCCCCGTGCTGGGGGAGACCTCGACGGCAAGCGGTATGGCGTGGGGATTCAATCCCTATCTTTCAAGCGCTTCGCCCTATGTGGGGGCCTATCTTGCGGTGGTGGAGAGCATCGCGCGGTTGGTGGGCGCGGGATTCCGCCGCGGAAACGCCTATTTCACCTTCCAAGAATACTTCGAGCGCCTCCGCGATGAGCCGACGCGCTGGGGCAAACCGGTCGCGGCGCTGCTTGGGGCGCTTCAGGCCCAGCTCGACGTGGGTGTTGGCTCTATTGGCGGCAAGGACTCCATGAGCGGAAGCTTCGAGCATCTGGATGTGCCTCCGACGCTCGTGAGTTTTGCGGTAGCGGCGGATTCGGCCGAACGCGTGACATCTCCCGAGTTCAAGGATGCGGGAAATCGGATCGTCTGGTTGGTGCCGAAACGAGCGGACAGCGGGGATTCGTATGGCGAGGAATTTGCGAGAGAGCTTGGCACCCCTGAACGCCTCATGCCTGCGCCGGCAGCGCTGTGCGAGGCGATGGACGCTGTGGAAGCGTTGATCGGCGAAGGGAGTGTGTGTGCCGTTTCGACGCCAGGTTATGGCGGCGTCGCCGAGGCGCTTTTCAAGATGGGCGTCGGCAACGGCTTGGGCATTGATTTCGCCGAGAATTTCACGCCCGATGAGCTGTTCTCGCTTGCCTACGGAAGCTATCTCGTGGAACTCGCTTCCGATGCTCCTCTTCTGCAGAGCACCGAGAACCTTTCCGTTATCGCTGTGGGAACGACGACGAAAGATTATCTCTGGCATCTTCACGGTGAGCATGAAGAGGTGTTGAATCTCGCATCGTATCAGGACAAATGGGAAGGGCGGCTCGAGCCGGTGTTTCCCTATCGCACCCCCGAATCGGTGCGGACATCGCTTCCCAAGGTGCCGCTCATCGAGAACGGGGATGCATTGCCGCTCACGGCGTCGGCGCATCTTGCTCATCCGCGGGTGGTCATTCCGGTATTTCCGGGAACGAACTGCGAATATGAGACTGCCGAAGCCTTCCGTCAGGCAGGGGCGATTCCCGAGATCGTCGTGATCACGAACCGTCTGCCGCAAGACGTTTCCGAAAGTGCCGCGCGGCTCGTAAGGGCGATCAAGAACAGCCAGATCATCATGATTCCCGGCGGTTTCTCGGGAGGCGATGAGCCGGATGGCGCCGCGAAGTTCATCACGGCATTCTTCCGCGCGCCCGTCGTGACGGAGGCGGTGCGCGATCTGCTGCAGCAGCGCGACGGGCTGATGCTTGGCGTGTGCAACGGCTTCCAAGCGCTCGTGAAGCTCGGGCTCGTGCCCTATGGCGACATTCTGCCGATGGATGCCACCTGTCCCACGCTCACGTTCAACAACATCGGGCGCCATCAAAGCCGCATGGTGAACACACGCGTTGCCTCGAGCCTTTCGCCATGGCTTGCCCTTTGCCAGCCAGGCGACATCCATACGATCCCGATCAGCCACGGAGAAGGGCGTTTCGTTGCCTCTGGTGAGCTGTTGGAGGAAATGCGCCGCGCCGGACAGATCGCCACGCAATACGTGGATGCCGACGGTGTGCCGTCGATGGATCTCAGCGTGAACCCAAACGGTTCGGTGTGGGCGATCGAGGGCATCACAAGCCCCGATGGGCGCGTCCTTGGCAAGATGGGCCACACCGAGCGCCGCGGTAAGCACCTCTACAAGAACATCCCCGGCAACTGCTTCCAACCTCTCTACGAGGGCGGGGTGAACTACTTCCTATAGCGCCTTTTAGTTCCGCCGTTTTGGCAAACGGCGGAACGGGCTGACGCTGCGGCTCCTTCTCGCACGCAATCTTAGATATTTCCCCAATCTGGTCAAATAATCGCCGGAATTTCGCTATGAGCGCCAGCGATAACGTGTGCGCACAGAGAAACAGGTAGCGGCTTGCGTATAAGCTCCTCGTCAGTATGCAATTTCAAACAGGTCTGAGGATTTCAGAGCCATTGGCGGGTGCGGATTTTTTCTCTTGACAGCAACAGTAAACGACAGTAAAAATACTCTAAAACAGTAAACAACAGTAAAAGAATAAATTAACAGTAAACGACAGTAAAAGAGCACTGGAGTGCCATGAGAAAAGCAAACCCCTACACCCTGACGTTTGGCAAAGAGCCTACACAACTTATTGCGCGAGCTATGCAAACCCATGAAGTTATTGAATCCTTTCTCGGAGAGCCAAGTACTCAGCAGGTGTATATGATCACAGGCGTGCGAGGATCGGGCAAAACGGTCTTCATGACAGAGGCGGCGCGCACGATTTCCGCGCAAGATGGCTGGATCAGCGTCGAGCTTAACCCTGAGAGGGACTTGCTGGCAAGCCTCGCCGCGAAGCTGGCAAGCGAAAACGAACTTGCGCGTCTTTTCAAATCTGCAGAGATCGATCTTTCTTTCTTCGGGCTTGGATTGGAAGTAAAGGGCGCCGCGCCCATTACCGAGATTGAAACCGCGCTTCAGAAGATGCTCCGGAGCATCAAGAAGAAAGGCCAGCGCGTGCTTATCACCATAGACGAGGTCACAAACACGCCCCAGATGAGGGCTTTTGCCGCAGCTTTCCAGATCTTTCTCAGGCAGGATCTCCCCGTCTATCTTCTGATGACGGGTCTTTACGAGAACATGAGCGCTCTTCAAAACGAGAAGAGCCTGACCTTTCTTTATCGTGCTCCCAAGATCCATCTTGCCCCCTTGAACATCGGGTCCATTGCAGAAGGCTACCGCGCGGTTCTCGGGTTGACTGATTCGGAGAGCCTTGCGATGGCTCAGCTGACCAAAGGCTATCCGTTTGCCTTCCAAGTGCTGGGGTACTTCTCGTGGGAACACCCCGACGAACCGCAGAGAAGCCAGATGCTGGCCCGTCAGTATCTTGACGAGTACGCCTACGACAAGATCTGGTCCGAGCTCTCGAACAAAGACAGGGAGGTGCTCTACGGCATTGCCCGAGTTGGCTCGGGGCGCATCGGTGAAATTCGCGAACGCCTTGGCTTGAGTACCAATGAATTCAACCCCTATCGTCAGCGGCTCATCCGCAAGGGGATCATCTCCGGCCAAGAGCGCGGTTACGTGCGCATGCTCCTTCCGTTCTTCGATCGATACGTTATCGAACATTATGGCCTTATGTAACGTTATCAAGGTGCAGTAAGAAAAGGATCGCAGGACTGTCAAACGGAGGTGGTTCTCAATGGTGTGCGCGAACGAACAGAGGGGGTCCATGCTTTAACATCTTGAAACACGATAATACGTCGAAGCGCTTCAAGGAAGAGGTGAAGCGTTGGTTTCGTTTCTGCTTTTCGCATCTTTTACGTCTTCAGGAATCGCAATTTTCGCATTTGGCGACGATTTACTTTCACATTTGGCGCGGACATGGAAGCAGTGCCTCGAGGCGAGCTTTTGCGAGAAGAGTTTATTATCCCAACGAAGATTTCTCATATCAAGCTTGCGAAAAAGATTGGTGCTCTTGTAAAGGAGAACCAAGCACCAGCATTGCTGATACTTGGTTCTTTGAGCTTGCTTGCTGTTTCTTAATGAGGCAGCTGATGCGGACCGGACTTATTTCTTTGCCACTGCAGAGCCAATGACATAGCCATAGGTGATGCAGCGAGATACCGAAAGGCCCGGAATTTCGGCAGGGTAATCGATGGAACCATAGAACGGGCCAGAGCAGTTGCCGATTGCATAAAGTCCTTCGATGGGAACCTCGTCCTTATCGAGCACTTGCGCCTGGTTATTGATGACAAGACCCGAGGTGATAGCCGAAATGGCAAATTCGCGATGGAGGCCATAGAACGGCGGGGTGTTAACTGGCAGCATATACTCGGTAGGCTTGCCAAAGTCCAAATCGCCGCCCTGGCTGCACAGCTCGTTATAGCGATTTACGGAATCGACGAAGGCGTCTGTTGGAACTCCTAATTTGGAGGCAAGCTCTTCTAATGTATCGGCCTTGTAGACACCACCCTCTTCACCAACGGCTTCAAGATCTTCAACGGGAAGGCCCGCATAGCCCATAGCGTCACATTGCAGGTTGTAATTGGAGTCCATGATGGTGATCCAAACGCCGTCGGGCTGATTGCGAACGAGGTTATTGCGGTAATACATCTCAACGTCTTCCGCGCAGAAACGAACCCCATTCATATTCACTGCCATAAAGGGAAGGTCGCGCAGAACGGTGGCATTCGCTCCCCAGTTCTTTGCGTGAATCATTTTTGTGTGGACGATTGGCTGCATGAGTCCGCCCGCCATCATGCCCATCAACTGGCCATCGCCGGTTTTGTTCATTTGTTTGCGCTCGAATGGTTGGGCGTTGGGAACGTATTTTTCTACCATCGCGGTATTGTTCTGATAGTCGCCGGTGGCAAGGATAACGCCTTTTGTGGCATTGATCTTGATATATTCCCCCTTGCCTTGGTCGGCGTAAATACCGGTCACCTCTCCGTTGTCGACGATCAACTGAACGCCTGGTGTGGAGAATTTCACTGTAAACTTCTCGGCGAAATACTCACCAAGTTTTTTCGTGGGAGAATCCATACCGCCTTGAGGGTTAAACATTTTCATTGTGACATTTCCCTCGGGGTATTCAAATTTAGCAGGCCCTGCTCCAAACGTGAAGTCGGTTCCTTCCACCATACCTGCCTCTGTACACTTTTCGGCATACCAGCTCAGGGCTTCGAAGCAGTTGTCTGCCCACACCTTGTTCAAAGCCCAGTTTGGCTGAAGTTCGCAAAAATCGCGGAGGGAATGTATCAGGTGTATCGCACCGAGTTCATTCGTATCGTCCATGTTGACACAGCTTCCCCCCATGCCCTGTCCCACCGGCACGCTCTCCTTTTGCAGAAGGCAGACATTTGCACCTGCCTCATATGCAGCGATAGCGCAGGGGACGCCACCAACGCCTGCGCCGACCACAACAACGTCATAGGTTTCTTCGGAAGCATATTCGGTGATCGGATCTCCAACGGCGGCTGATTCCTCTAACTCGGGAGCGGAAACCGAGCCGGCGGGAGCGTACTCCGGGAAACCGCTCGCACCTTGGCCCGCTGAAGAGCCTGAAGATGAGCTACTTGCACTGCCGGAGCTGCTGCCGTTTCCGGCTTTTGCTGCGCAGCTCGAAAGCCCCATAGTGGCAAGCGCACCAATGCCTGCTGCGCCTACGAGAAAACTGCGACGTGAAATTCTGTCCATCTTTGACATGTTACCCTCCTAAAAGTTCATTTTGTCTCTTGTCACTCCACTAAGCTAGGAGCAAAACTGTTCATACCGTAGGATTTTTGGCGATAGAACTAAATCATCACTTAGGGATGATTTTTCAAATATGTCATTTGATCTGGGATAATAAAATTGCTGATCGCTCGCTGGTTCTCTTGTTTCGTTTAAAATATCAATATCATGAGGAGATCAATGAGATATGGCATTAGTGGAAAGAACAACAATATTTCAAGTTCCCCTTTGCTTTTTTGGCGCAGCGTTTATTTATTGCTGGAACTCTTGCATAGGAGAGGTGTCCGACTTTGTTATGTGGGGTTCTCCTCTTGCGGCGCTTTCTTGCATAATCATCACCCTGTTCTGGCGACAATGCTCTCAACCGTCCGTGCAGAGATGGCTCATGCCGATCTTAGGCATTCTGCTTTCGCTTTGCAGCCTGGGGATTGTTCTGCGTGAATCGCTTGATCTCGTTTTTGTCGAAGTTATTTCCCATGTAGCTCAAGTTGTTACGGCGGCGATTCTTCTTTTGTGGTGCGATGTGTATGGGCAGCTCCCTATAGAGAAAGCGCTCGTGACCTATGCGGGAATGCAGATCATATCATTCGTTCTGAACATCTTTCTGGAAGTTCTTCCCCTGAGTCTTTATCCCGGCATTGCCTTTATCGTCGGTTTTTTCTCTATCAGCTGCTTCTTTGAATCGAAGGAACGGATAAAAATCTTCCAATATGACGGCGTATTCCCGCGCGCTCATTTTCAGCCGGATTCAGTTCGCGGTAAAAGGCTAAGCATAAAAAACGACTTACGTTACAGTTTTCTTATTTCAGCATTCTTGCTGGCTTTCGCCTACGGGCTTATAAGATTGTTCACCC
>CANQRF010000014.1 GCA_947626195.1 uncultured Eggerthellaceae bacterium | reverse complement strand
CCTTGAGACGCTGCCGGTCTTCCTTGGGGTTATACCCCCAGAGCAAACCACCCTTTTGAAGGGTGGTTCATGATTCCCGATGACATGTTTGCGGGGTTCGAATCCCGCAAATTCGGGTTAAAGCGAACAGAACTCTTCGCAAACGTTTATTCCAATGGCAATTTGAGGGTTGACGTTGGAGGTTGTGCGAGAGGGAGCTCGGGGGTCGATGAAGGAGATTGCGTGAGGGGGAGTTCGGGCGTTGCCGTGAGGTTGATGGCGCCGCGGTCGATGAGCGTGCCGTAATCGCCATGGAGCCATGTGTCTATCTCATCCTGCGCTATCACAAGAGGCATACGCGGGTGAACAGGCGCAACCGCGGCATTCGGCTCGGTGGTGAGAATCGAGAACCAATCCTCTTTCCAAATTGCCGCCATAAGGAGCACGCTGCCATCGGGAAGGGAAAACTCGTACGGCCGCTTCACCGGCTTCTGCGTGCGCGGGCTGAGTGCCATCTCGCTTTGGTGTGGCTCGAAGAAGCTCAGCGCAGGCACAAGGCAGCGTCTGTGTGTAAGAGAATCGCGCCAGAGGGGCTTTCCCGCTGATTCGATGCGCGTGTTGAACACGACCCCTTGCTGCCATTCCACGGGAAATCCCCACTGAAGCTCTGCGGGAACAAGCTTTTCTTTCGCATCGCGTATTTCTTCGTCGGGTCTGATGATGGTAACCCGCATCTTCGGATAGGCGTTCGGATGCGTGGCAGGCCAATCGGGCATAATGTTAAGAGGCGATGTCACCTCGATCTCTTTGATGACATCCGCCACTTCGTCATAGGTAAGGCTGGTAAACCTCCCGCACATACTGCCCTCCAGATGTCGACCCAGCGATGTTGGAGGATTACGATTAGAACTCAGCGTTGCCGACGGTGCGCGGATGCGGAATCACATCGCGAATGTTGTCGATGCCGGTCAGGTACATGACGAGCCGCTCAAAGCCGAGGCCAAATCCCGCGTGTTCACAGGTGCCGTAGCGGCGCAAATCGAGGTAATACTTGTATTGCTCGACGTCCATTCCCAAGTCTTCGATGCGCTTCTGCAGCTTTTCGAGGCGTTCCTCACGCTGCGAACCGCCGATGATCTCCCCCACGCCGGGGACGAGGCAGTCCACCGCCGCCACGGTCTTACCATCGTCGTTGGCACGCATGTAGAACGCCTTGATGCCTGCGGGATAATCGGTCACGAAAACCGGCCTGCCGAAATGCTCTTCGGTAAGGAAGCGCTCGTGCTCGGTTTGCAAGTCCACACCCCACGAGATGGGATACTCGAACTTGCGTCCATTGTTCTGCGCATCTTCGAGAATCTGCACCGCCTCGGTGTAGGTGATGCGGGCAAACTCGCTCGTGACCACGGATTCCAGGCGATCAATCAGGTCTTTGTCCACAAACTTCGCGAAAAGCGCCATCTCGTCGGGGCAAGCCGCCATCACATCGGCGATCACGGTTTTCAGCATGTCCTCAGCGATGTCCATGTCGCCCTCAAGATCGCAAAACGCCATCTCGGGCTCCACCATCCAAAACTCGGCGGCATGGCGGCGCGTATTCGAGTTCTCCGCACGAAACGTCGGGCCGAAGGTGTACACATCGCCGAAGCTCATCGCGAAGCTCTCAGCTTGAAGCTGCCCAGAAACGGTGAGGTTGGCAGACTTCCCGAAGAAGTCTTGGCTCCAATCGATTTCTCCGCTTTCGGTGCGCGGCGGATTTTCGAAATCCATCGTGGTAACGCGGAACATCTCGCCGGCTCCCTCGGCGTCGTTTGCCGTGATGATCGGTGTGGTCACATAGACGAAGCCGCGCTCTTGGAAGAAACGATGGATGGCGTAGGCTGCCGTCGATCGCACGCGGAAGACCGCGCGGAAGAGGTTCGTGCGAGCACGAAGATGCTGCTGCGTGCGCAGAAACTCGCGGGTGGCGCGCTTTTTCTGCATGGGGTAATCGGGGCTGCTTTCGCCGACGATGCGAATAGTGGCCGCCTGCAGCTCAAACGGCTGTGGACGATCGGGCGTCAGGGCAACCGTGCCGGAAATCGTCAGTGCCGAGCCCACGCCCACGCCGGCAACTTCTTCGTAGTTTTCCAGTTCTTCCGCGTTCATAACAGCCTGAAGATCTTTGAAGCAGCTGCCGTCGTTCAGGGTGACGAAACCGAAGTTCTTCATGTCTCGTACCGAACGAACCCATCCGGCAACAGCCACCTCACGGTCGGCGTAGGCTTTCGGGTTGGCGTAGAGCTTGGAAATCGGAGTTCTCTTCATAGCTGCCTTCCTGTGAGCACGTTCATTTCACGTTTTGCGAACCGCAGAGCACGGGTTCTGAGCGCGGGTGTATCGGCGTTCATTTTAAGCGAGGCCGCCCGAAGCGTAAAGCCAACCGTTTCCGCTAAATGGGAGCACTTGAAACGCCCGTTCTCACGCAAGATCATCAGCGGTGAGGCGGACTCGGCAGAATGAACCATCCGATGGTACAATTCGCAAGTAGCAAGAAGGGAGGTGCGCGGGAAGTTGCGAGGTGAGGTGAGTGGCAAAGTCTCCTGAACAGCTGTCCGTTCTCCTTGGGACTGCCATCCTGCCTGGCATCTTTGAGGTGCTTGGCTATACCGAGCCCGAGCAGTTCGAGGAGTTCTATCGGTCGGACTTCTATGAGCTTCTGCGCAATCCGGAAAGCGGCCTGTGGCATCTGAGCGCCGGAGCTTTAGCGGGACTCTATCGGCAGGTGCTCGAAACCGGAGCGTTCGAGGATCCGGAGGAGCAGTCATGAGCAAGGAGATGCGCTTTCTCGTTTTCGCCATGGAATACTACCGAAACGCCAAGAGCCTTACCGGCCCTGAAGTTGCCGATCTGTTCGCCAAACGAGGGCTCTCTCAAGTTGTCTTAGACAACTACTTTCTCTATCACATTGAGTCTCCCGACCTCATGGTGCAGGATCTTGATGCGTATCTGGAAACGGGGAAGCCACCGCATTGGTAGGCGGTGGGAGTATGGGCATTGCCCTGAGTACGATGGTCGTTTCACCACCGTTTCGCTCCCCTTATTGCATAGAATACCTAGTGATAGACTGGAGGGCGATCAATTGCGAAAGGAAGCTTGACGATGCGAGACGATGCGAATTTGGCAACATGCATGGAGGAACTCGCGTTCATGAGGAGCTTTGTTCGCCTGTGCGACGACGGCTATCGCCAAGGTTGGCATGAGCGCAACGGCGGAAACCTCACCTATCGCATGGCGACGGAAGATGTGGCGTTCGCACGCCCGTTTTTCAACGAAACTCCCGGCGAATGGAAACGGATGGATGTGGAAGCGCCAAGCATGGCGGGCGAGTTCTTCGTCTCCACGAGCGCCGGCAGCTACATGCGCAATATATCCTCAGAAACCAGCCGTTACGCCGGCATTGTCGAAATCAACGATGAAGGAAACGCCTATCGTGTGGTCTGGGGCTTTGAAGACGGCGGCAGACCGACGAGCGAGCTTTCGAGCCACGTGCTTAATCACGCGGTGCGAGCCGCCGCAACCGATGGTGCCTGCCGCGTGATGTACCATGCGCACCCGAGCAGCGTGATCGCCATGACCATGGTGGTAGAGCTGAACTCCCGCACCATCACCCGTCTGCTCTGGCAGGCGATGACCGAAAGCATCATCGCGTTTCCCATGGGCGTGGGTGTCGTGCCCTGGATGGTGCCGGGCGGTGCCGATATCGCAAAGGCCACGAGCAAGCTCATGAGAACCTACGATGCCGTGATCTGGGCGTCTCACGGGCTTTTCGCCACCGGCGCTGACTTCGATGCAGCCTTCGGTCTCATGCATGCCATCGAAAAGGCCGCCGGCGTCTATGTGCGCGCCCGCTGCATGAACGGTGGCTCGGACAACTTCAGAAACACCATCACCGACGAGGGGCTCCGTGCGATCGCCGAGGAATTCAACCTGCCGATCAACGAGGCATTTTTGGAGGAAACGCTAATCTAGCAACACTTCTCGAACTGTCGGCGTTCGGCTTATGGTGCGGTGATCTCGCCGCAAAGCGAAAGTGCCATATAGTCGGCCACCTGTGGGGCGGAAAGTCCTCGCCCGAGCAGGTACATGAGCTTCGTGATCGCCGCTTCAAACGTCATGTCGAGCCCCGAGATCACGCCGGCGGCATTCAGAAGGCTCCCCGACTGATAGCGGGCCTCCTCCACACCGCCGTTGGCGCATTGGGTGATGTTCACCATCACCTTGCCCGCAGCGCGCGCCTTGTCCACGGCCTCGCTGAACCACGTCTGCGTGGGCGCGTTGCCGGCACCGAACGTCAGAAGCACAAACGCCTTGATGTCCGGCGTCTCCAACTGGTGGCAAAACGTCTCTTCCGTGAGCCCCGGGAAGAGCAAGATGGGCATCACCAACATGTCCATCTCGTAGTGCGGGGCGAGCGGCCGCGTGCCGGAGTTGCGCCAGAGGAAATCGCGGTTGAAGCGGATGTGCAGGTCCATCGTGCCGAGCGGCGGATAGTTCGGCGATTCGAAGGCGCCGAAGTTCGTGGAGCTCACCTTCATGGCGCGGTTGCCGCGCAGCAGCTTGTCGTCGAACGAGATCGCCACCTCCGTGACCATCGGCTTGCCGCTCTGCGGATCGGTGGCGGCAGCAATTTGCAGGGCCGTGATGAGGTTTTCCGTGCCGTCCTCGCGGATCTGCCCGATGGGAATCTGCGATCCCGTGAGTATGACCGGCTTGGAGAGGTTTCCCAACATGAACGAGAGCGCCGAGGCGGTGTAGGCCATCGTGTCGGTGCCGTGGAGCACGACGAAACCATCGTGGGTGTCGTAGTTTTGGGCGATCGTCCGCGCGATCTCGGCCCAATGGCGCGGATTCATGTCGGAGGAATCGATGGGCGGATTGAGCGAGATGGGCGTGATGTCGTAGCCGAGCAGGTTGATCTTCGGCACCTGATCGACCAAGTGCTCGAAATCGAACGGCTTCAGCGCATGGCTTGCGGCATCCTCCACCATGCCGATCGTGCCGCCGGTGTAGATGAGAAGGATTCTTCGTGCCGTCATGGGAACCTTCCTTCACGTGTCGAGCGAATATGGTGATAGTTTACCGTGCTTTTCCCGCCGAAGCCGCCTCCGCGCCGTATTTCCTCTCCCCTGATTTCGGGTATTTTTCTCTCGTGCGGTCCGCTCAACAGGCAATATACCCGCTTTCACGCGATGACGCCTGAGCGCATGGCCTCTACCCTTTCATCAGCTTTACCCATGCTTGACCCCCATCGGCAAAGCGCCTTATGAAGCCACTCCCCCGATACCTGCCTTCATGGCGCTTTGCCCCTTCTTCATCACCCAAGGTCAAGCAATCGAAGGTAGGCAAAGTCTTTCCCATCCGATTCCCCCGCGCACAGGCCTGCGGGGGCCTTTCCGAGCCGGGGCTTTTGTGGCAGGGTCCCGGCTTTCTTTCATGCGATGGTTGGAATTTGAGGAGAAAACCGCTACACTAACGCAACCTACCAACCGGTTGAAAGGTTTCGGCATTTTGGGCAAATCTTCGCACGACCTTGGCTGGGCGTTTCTCCTCGCTTGGGTGTTTTGCCTGTTCTATATGGGCGGGCTCGAGAACCACCCGGGCGTGAGCGCGATCGATTCTCCCGACTTCGCCTCTTTCCTCTTCGGCTGCTTTCCCCTCATTGCCCTCATCGTCACGCTCGCGGGGATCATTGTCTGCGAGAAACGCCTTGGCGCACCGAGCTCACATCGATGGCTCTTTTGGGCGTCGCCGACCATCACCTCGTGTGCCACGCTCTTGCTCGTTCTTTCTGGCAGCCCATCGTTTGCCACAGCGGCCTTGTTCGTCGCTGGCTCCGTGCTCGCAGGTTTTGGGAGCGCCTTTCTCTGGGTACTCTGGGGCGAATACTACACGAGCCTTTCTCCTGAAGAGAGCGAGAAGCTTGCCCCGATCTCGGCCATTCTTGCCGGCATATTGGCGCTTGCGGTCTCCGCCATGAGTGGCTGGGTGGCAGATGCCGTCGTCGTCGCATTCCCGCTCCTCTCGGGCGTCTGCCTCGTGCTTTCTTGGCGCGACAGAAGGCCCTTGTGTGGGGGAGACCATCTCGCGCACGAAGACGGGAAGCGCGAGGCCGTGCCTTCGTCGGGCAAGGCTCAGGCACCCGTAAACCCCCCGTCGCTTCTCGTTCTGACGGGAAGGACGGGGCTCGGGCTCTTCGGCGTCTGCCTTTTCGTGTCGCTCGCCGGCACTTTCTGGTCCTGGCCGGCACATGACGCCCTTCCCCCGCAGATCATCATTCTCGCAAGCATCGTCTTTCTCATAGCACTCAGCTTGGCGGTCTCTGCTTGCCCGTGCCGCATTTCGATGCTGTTTCTCTTCCGTTGGATGTGCCCGACGGTCGTCATCGCATTCACCGCGATCATCGTCTGGGGAAGCCCAGGGGGCACCTATCTCGCAGCTCTCATCGGCATCGCAGCACGTTTCGCCCTTTGCCTCATCGTGCAGCTCTCTTTCGCGGAATACGCGAAGTCGGGGCTTGCCACACCCACGCAGTCCTCCGGCCTCGGCTGGATATTCATCCATGCCGGAGATTTGGCGGGCGTTGCCGTCTCTTTTATCGCGAGGAATATGCTCCTTGAAGGCACGATGCAGCTCGCCCCGTTTTGCGCCATCTGCATCGCGCTCGTCATCGTGCTCGTGACGTTCGTGCTGAACGATCGGAGAAGCTTCTCCTTCGAGATGCAGGACTTTCCCCTTGAGGCAGAATCGGCGCAGCCTTCAACGCGCACGAATTCCGAGAAGGCGCAACAGACCTTCGAGAAACGCATTCGGGAGCTCGCCACGCATCATGGCTTGACGCCGCGTGAAACGCAGGTGTTCAGCCTCCTCGCGCGCGGGCGCTCCATTCCCTATGTGCGCGACGAGCTCGTCATCTCCAAGGAAACCGCCGCCACGCACGCGAAGCACGTGTATGCGAAGCTCGGCGTCCATTCGCGCCAAGAGCTCATCGACCTTGCGGCGAACGTTTTGTAGCCGTTCAGTGGTAAACTCCCTTCTCAGATTGCATTTCAAGCGACGGAGAGGAAAGGCTCGCCATGTACGAAGACGCAACAGGGCTCACGCAAGAGCAGATCGACATATTCGTCGAGCGCATGAACACCGGTGAGGAGGTCATCGCCGGCTCAGAGATCCATCGGCTTATGACCGCGGCCTCGGAGCGGGCGATGCGCATCACCTCGCGCATGAACGCGGCCTTCAACAGCCTCTCCGACACGCGTACCCAGCTGGAAGAGCTCTTCAACAAGCCGCTTCCCGAAGGCGTCGGGCTGTTCCCGCCCTTCACCACCGACTGCGGCCTGAACACCCATCTCGGCAAGGGCGTCTTCATCAATGCGGGCTGCCGCTTCCAAGATCAGGGCGGCATCTACATCGGCGACCGTGCGCTCATCGGGCACAACGTTGTCATCGCCACGCTCAACCACCATATGGATCCGGCGAAGCGAGCGAACCTTCTTCCCGCGCCCGTCCACATCGGGGAAGATGCGTGGATCGGTTCGAACGCGACCATCCTGCCCGGCGTGACGATCGGAGAAGGGGCCGTGGTTGCCGCCGGAGCCGTGGTGACGAAAGACGTTGCCCCGCGCACTGTCGTCGGCGGCGTTCCCGCCAAGCTCATCAAAACGCTAGCGTTCGACTGACCGTTCGATTGACGACGCTCCTTCGCCAGGGCTCTCTGAGACGGAAAGGGCGTTCACGAGCCATTTCCAGAGCGTGGCGGCCGGCGCCGGAAGCTGGACGTTTCTCCGGCGAACAATGAAGGTCCCGATCACCTCGTCATCGTCATCGCTCAATTCGAGGGGAAGGGTGATGCGATCATCATCCCCCGCGCGCTCCTCGCCTGCGGTGCGCCCAGCGCTTTTTTCGCGAACATCTCCCCATATCCCAGCGGGAAAATCGAAGAACAGCGCTTTCTTCGGCTTGGCGACCGATATGACGAGATTCGCATCCGAAATCGTCGTGATCTCGGGACGGATGCTCTTCTGGCTGCATGCTTCCATGAATCGCCGGTGAAGGTGGTCGTGTTCGCCGAACGTCACCATCGGCTGCTTGTCAAGATCCTCAACGCGGATGCTCGATTGCGTTGAAAGCGGATTATCACGGGGGACATTCAGCCAGCTTCCGGTGCGCACGAGGCAGATGGAGGTGAACTCGTCGAGGTAACGGGAGGACGAACCCACGAGAGCGACGGCAGCATCTACGGCGGCGACGGTCAGAAGATGGGCCTTTGGGTCGGCGCTGCCTGGCAATACGCCCCGATCGCACCGATGTGGCAGGGCGCATGGGGCGGCAGCCACGAGCCGCTGTGCTTCCACATGGGCCTGAATGTGAACACGCGCACCGAGCGCTACCAGCGCGAGGACATCTCCGCTCCGTACAGCGCCCATCACCTGCTCTCGCAGCCGGGCAACGTCGCCTACGGCATCTGGACCGCCGACTACGCTCAGGCGATCATCGACAGCGGCATGGAGTGGTACTCCTTCGGCATGGACTTCGATCTTCCTCCCTACACCGCCGAGCAGATGGTGCAGATGTGGGAAGACGGCGTTGGACAAGGGTATTTCAAGGCCGATACGCTTGAAGACCTCGCAAGCCAGCTCGACCTCGACGCCGACAAGCTGAAGGACGTCGTCGCCCGCTACAACGAGCTCTGCGCGAAAGGCGTTGACGAGGACTTCTACAAGAAGCCCGAATACCTCATCCCGATCGCCGACCAAGGCCCGTACTACGCAGCCCAGAACAACGTCACCTTCATGACGGTCATGGGCGGCCTGCGCACGAACTCCAAGCTGCAGATCTGCGATGAGGACGACGAGCCCATCCCCGGCCTCTTCAACGTGGGTTGCATGATCGGCGACATGTACGCGAACGAATACAACTTTGCCATCCCCGGCAACAGCTACGGCATTAACTGCCTCACCTTCGGCTATCTGCTCGGCCACGACTTGGCCGACAAGGTGTTCGACTAAAGGATTGGGAAGAAAACGCGGAACCCCCTCTGCCGCGTTTTCTTAAGCAGTAATGCTGACTGGCGACGCCAAGGCATCGAGCCTTGGCGTCATTTTTTTTCGTGGTAACATCTTCGCTGGATATGAAACTGGCGGAAGAGCACGGCGAAAGGAACGGGCGGGATGGACGTACGGCCCTATAGAGAAGATGATGTGGCGGCACTTGCTGCGATCTGGAACGAGGTCGTGGAAGACGGACGGGCGTTTCCCCAAACCGATCCGCTCACCGTGGAAGAGGCCGCGCGTTTCTTCGGGGAGCAGACCTATGTCGGCGTTGCCGAGGAACGCATCGCCGAGAACGATTCCCGCGGCAACGGCGAAAACGAAGGTTCGGAGGTCGGAGGCGAATCGCCGACCCAAATCCTCGGGCTCTCTATCCTCCACCCGAATAATGTGGGGCGATGCTCCCACGTCGCCAACGCGAGCTATGCGGTCGCGCGCGATGCTCGCAACAAAGGCGTCGGCAGGGCGCTCGTCAGCGATTCTCTCGCCCAGCTTGCCCCCTGCGGATTCCACGGCCTGCAATTCAACGCCGTCGTGGCAAGCAACCATGGCGCCATGCATCTTTATGAGGATCTCGGCTTCACACGCGTTGGCGTGATTCCTCAGGGTTTTCTCAATAAACTTGGCGACTATGAGGACATCTTCATCTACTATCATGAGGCCATCGCATGAATTGAACGGCCCTCGCTCGCAAGCCACGGAAAGGAGCCTCCATGAAGGTATTGACGATCAACTCAGGCAGCTCTTCGCTGAAATACCAGCTCATCGACCTCTTTGAGAACATGGTGCTCATTCGGGGGATGGTCGAGCGCATCGGCATGGAGGAAAGCTCGCATAGCTTCGACCGCGGGCTCGGCAAACTGACGAAAGAGGTGGAGATCCCCGACCACCGCGCCGCTCTCGAGGAAGTGCTGAGCACCCTCGTGGAGCCCGGCCGCGGCCCGATCGCGAGCCTTGAGGATGTGGATGCCATCGGCCATCGCGTGGTTTCCGGAGGCGAATACTTCACGCATTCCACCATCATCAACGAGGATGTTCTGGAAAAGATCACCCTTTGCGCCGAGCTGGCGCCCCTGCACAATCCGCCGGCGCTCCACGCCATCTACGCGTGCATCGAGCTCATGCCCGGCAAGCCCGAGGTGGCGGTGTTCGACACGGCGTTCTTCACCACCCTGCCCCCGCGCGCCTACATCTACCCTCTGCCCTACGAGTATTACACCGACTACAAGATCCGCAAGTACGGCGCCCACGGCATCTCGCACCGCTACATCGCGCTCCGCGCCGCCGCGATGCTTGAGGCCGACGTTCGCGATCTGCGCCTCATCACCTGCCATATCGGCAGCGGCGCCTCCATCGCCGCCATCGACCACGGCGTCGCCGTCGACACGACGATGGGGCTCACGCCGCTCGACGGCCTTATGATGGGAACGCGCTGCGGCACGATCGACCCCGCCGTCGTGACGACGATCCAAACGCGCCTCGGCTATTCGCCTGAGGAAATGAATATCATCATGAACCAGAAGAGCGGTCTCTTGGGCGTTTCGGGCATCTCGAGCGACATGCGCGCCGTCGTGGAGGCGGCGAAAGCCGGCAACGAGCGCGCCATTCTCGCATGCGAGCTGTACGCCTACTTCATCAAACGCTATATCGGGCAATACTATGCCGTGCTCGGCGGCGCCGACGCGATCATCTTCACCGCCGGCGTCGGTGAGAACAGCGACTACATCCGCAACGCCTGCCTCGCGGGGCTTGAGCCGCTCGGCATCGTGCTCGATCAGCAGAAGAACCGCATCCGCACGGGCGAGCGCATCATCTCCGAGGATCGCAGCCGCACGAAGATCATGGTGATTCCCACGAACGAGGAGCTCATGATCGCGCGCGATGTCGAGCGCCTCGTCGGCGGCAATTAATTCTTTGCAGCCTTGCGGCGGTCAACGGCGGAGAGCATGCGCTTGCGCAGGCGGATCGATTTCGGCGTCACCTCGACGAGCTCGTCATCTTGGATGTATTCGAGTGCTTCCTCGAGCGTGAACGTGACGGGAGGGGTCAGCTGGATCGCCTTATCCGAACCCGAGGCGCGTTGATTGCCGAGCTGCTTCGCGCGTGCGACGTTCACCACCATGTCGCTTTCCTTCGCGCTCTCGCCGACGATCATGCCCTCATAGCAATCCTCGCCAGGCCCGACGAACAATCTGCCGCGCTCTTGAAGCGTGTCGAGCGCATAGGCGACCGATTTCTCCGTCGCTTTCGCGATCATCGAGCCGTTGCGCCGCCCCGCCATCTCGCCACGATAGGGCCCATATTCGCTGAAATGGTGGAACATATTCGCCTCGCCGCGCGTGGCATTGAGAAGGCGCGTGCGCAGGCCCATCGTGCCGCGCGTCGGAATGCGGAACACCAGATGCGTCGCATCGCCGCGCGAGAACATGTCGGTCATCTCGCCGCCGGCGTTGCCGAATACCTCGATGGCCTTGCCCGCGTATTCGCTCGGGACATCGACGGTAGCCTCTTCGATCGGCTCGAGCTTGTTTCCTGCCTCGTCGGTCTTGATGATCACGCGCGGGCGCCCCACCTGAAACTCAAAGCCCTCGCGCCTCATCGTCTCCATGAGCACCGAAAGATGCAGAACGCCGCGTCCCGCCACCTCGATGCCGCTCTTGTCTTCAAGCTCGGTGATGCGCATCGAGATGTTGCTCTCGGCCTCACGCATCAAACGCTCGCGCAGCTGGCGGCTACCCACGATGTCGCCCTCGCGCCCGACAAGCGGCGAGGTCGAAGCTTCGAACACCACCGCCATGGTGGGTTCCTCTACCTCGATCGGCGCAAGGCGCACAGGATGCTCGCGGCTCGTCACCATGTCGCCGATGTCCGCATCGTCCACGCCGACCACCGCCACGATGTCGCCCGCGTATACCTCCTTCTGCTCCTTCTTCCCCAGCTCTTCGAAGGTGAACACCTGCTTTATCACGGTGTTGTAGCGCGTTCCGTCGTTTTTGATGACAAGCACCGGCTCGTTTTTATGGATCGTTCCGGAGGAAAGCCTCCCCACGCCGATCCTGCCGACGAAGCTCGAATGATCCACCGTGCAGACCTGCAAGGCGATCGGCCCCGCTGGCTCGCAATCCGGCGGCGGCACCTCGCGCAGGATCGTGTCGAGCAGCGGGATCATGTTCATGTTGCCATCGTCGGGAGAGATGCGCGCATAACCTGCCATGGCGCTCGTGAAGATCACGGGGAAATCGAGCTGCTCGTCGCTCGCCTCGAGCTCGCACATGAGGTCGAACACCTCATCGACCACCTGCGCGGGCCGCGATCCCGGACGGTCGATCTTATTGATGACGACGACGATGCGAAGCCCCAGCTCAAGGGCATGGCGCAGCACAAAGCGCGTCTGCGGCATCGGTCCCTCGAACGCATCGACGATCAAAAGCGCCCCGTCCGCCATGTTCAGCACACGTTCCACCTCGCCGCCGAAATCGGCATGGCCCGGCGTGTCGATGATGTTGATCTTCACCCCTTGATAGGTGATCGAGATGTTTTTCGAGAGGATCGTGATGCCGCGCTCGCGCTCCTGATCATTGGAATCGAGCACGCGCTCGGCGACCTGCTGGTTCTCCCGAAAGACGCCTGCTGTGTAGAGCAGCCTGTCAACGAGGGTGGTCTTGCCATGATCGACATGGGCGATGATGGCGACGTTGCGAATGTTCTCTTGTTTCATGGATGTCGTTTCCTTTATTTCCCTATTTCTCCAATTCGCTTATTTTCTTGTTCGCTTTTTCCTATTCTCCGAGATCCTCAAGCTCTTGGATGAGCCGTTTCTGCTCGGCATTCAAGCTCTCGATATGCTCGTTGAGCGACGAAAGCGCATTGTGCGAGCTGATGAGCCGCACGACGCCGGTGACCACCATCACCGAGCCGATGCCGAAGAGGATGCCGAGTATGCCGAAAGCACGCCGCACCGTGAGAATGGCGACGAGCGCGCCGATGATGGTCATCGTGAGGGCGCTTCGGCGTTCGTCGCTCAACGTGTCGCGCTGGGCGACGAGCTGAGCGCGCGCGGCGGCGATACCCGCCAGACGTGCCTCGATCGTGCGCTTCCGGCCGATGTAGCTCTCCACGCGCCCGCTCGCTTTCTGCGAGCCTTTGGAGCCGGAGCGCCTTGCACGCGAGCCGCCGTCCCGCATGAGAAGCTCATAGGCTTGTTGGAGCGTCTTGAATTGCTCGGTCGCGCGATCTTGGAGCTTTTTGTTCGTGGCAAATTTGTCGGGGTGCAGAATCTGCGCCGACTCTCGATAGGCCGTCTTGATGTCTTCTGGCGTCGCATCCTCGTCAAGCCCGAGGAAATGGAGCGCTTCTAATCGGTTCACCTTCTCCGCACCCTCACTTATGCCGTATATCCGCCGTGCGATTCGCTCGCGAGTTCCGCCGGCTTATTCCCCGCCGGTAAATCGCGACGAAAAGCACGATCGCGATCGTGCCGAAAATGATACTCGTCAGCGCAAGGGTTTCGCCACCCAAGAAGGGAAAGACCATGAAATTTTGCAGGGGCGCGCCCGTTATGAGGACGACAGGAGCGAAATAGACGAAATCGTAGAGCGCGTGGAAGGCGACAACGGGCCAAATCGTCCGCGACACCATGAAAACCGCCGCCATCGCGAGGCCGAAGAGCGATGTTTGGAGGAAGCGCCCGAAAACCCAGGCTGCAAGAATGGCCGTTGCCCCACCTGATGGGACGCCGGAAGCCGACCCCGCCACCGCAACGCCCGCTTCGCCCAAACCGCAATGGAGCAGCCCGAACAGCACGGCGGAAAGCACCGCCGCCTTCAAAAGAGCCTGGAACGAAAGAGGCGTGACGCCTGTGGCGATTTCGCCGTGGGAAGTTTCGCCATGAGCAGCGCAAACGCCGTGAGAAGCTTCGCCGCCGAGAGCGCCTTCTCCCAACCGATCGTCGCGGGAAGTGTCTTTTTGGAACAGGCGCGCGAAGCACGGGATCGCCGCACCACGGAAAAGCCCCTCTTCGAATATTGCCGTTGCGATGCACATGACGGCAAGGGCTACAACAGCGGTAGGCACATCGAATGTCCAAACGACGGCCTCCCCGCCTGCCATCGGTTCTGCGAGAACGTCTTCCTCACCTGCTATAGAGCCCGTGACGGCATCAAACGAGGCTATAGTCAGCGCAGCCGAGATACCTCCGGCGACGACCATTGCCACACCGATCACCGCAAAAAGCACGACGAGCCTGTTTCCGCCATCGCCTGGGCCATCACTTGGGGCGTTGTCAAAACCCATGTCCGCAGCGCCCTTGAACGCCCCGCATCTCTGTCCGCGGCCCTGAGCGCCCGCGCGTCCGCCGAATTCCCACGGGAAGAAGACGCCGATGGCGACGAGCATTGCGATAGCGCCTGCAATATCGCCGACGAGCGAGGGGATTCCCTCTCCCGCCACGACCCAGCCGGAGCCCGCGGAAAGGGAACCCACGGAGGCTGCATCTGCCCCCAGCGCCGCCTGAGCCAAAAGCGATGCACCGTTCATCGCCACCACGGCAAGAAGCACTACCTCGATGAACGTGAGGAACGGATGTGTGAGGACTTGTGTCTGTCTGGCTGCAGCTTTCATGGCAAACAGTATAATAAACAACCATGAACTCACTGATTGACAACGAGGCGTTCGAACATCGCGCCGATCGAATCGCTCCCCTGAGCGCAGATCGGGGCATCTCCGCCTTCGTGCTGAAAATCGCGGCGATCATCGGTATGACGGCAAACCATGTCGCGAACGTCTTCCCGCTTTATATGCCGGCACAGCTCACCGTGTTCCTCTATGGCCTCGGCGGCCTCACCTATCCCATCTTCGCCTTCCTTTTGGTGGAGGGCTACCGTTACACGCACAACATCAAGCGCTATTTCCTCCGCCTTCTCGTATTCGCCATCATCGCGCAGGTTCCCTACTCGCTCCTATGGGGAGACACGTTCAATGTCTTGTTCACTCTGCTCATCGGCCTCTTCGTGGTGTATGCGCTCGATGCTTTCAAAAACAAGCTCATCGCGATTGCCATCCTCGCTATCGCCGTTTTCGCCACGCAGAACCACTTCGATTGGGGCGGCATCGGCGTCGCACTCGCCGTGCTGTTCTACGGCCTGCGCCTGAAATCCGCGGGACTTGGCCGTTGGGGAATCGTCATCGCAATGGCAGTGCTCATCGTCTTGAACGGCTTCCCCTACCTTTCGTATTTCATGGCGAATATCAACGTGCCGCTCGTCACCGTGCCAACACCGGTTCCCGATTCGTCCGCCAACATGATCGTCGCAGCCGGCAGCATCGTGACGATCACCGGCTGCGTCGCCTACTACTTCGGCGGCTCGGGGCTTGCCACCGTGCTCATGGTCCTGCATAACGGCAAGCGCGGCATTCCGCTCAAATGGTTCTTCTACGCCTACTACCCCGCGCACCTGTTCGTCATCTGGCTTATCAAGGTTTTGTTCTTCACTTAGTTTTCAGCTCGCTTTATGCCTCTTTCGGTGCCAATCCACGCTCCTGCGCGGCTGCTCGCAAATCCTTATAGAGCGATTGATGGTCGATCTCGAGCGCTTTGCACACCATATCGCAGGTTCCACATTGCGTGCAGTTGTACATGCCGTTCTGCACCGCTTCCACGATACGGTCGCCCTGGTCGTACGGATCGTAATAGCGGAGGCCAATCGCAATCATGCCCGCTGGCCCTATATAGTTTTTCATACCGATCTCGGCAACGACGGGGCACGATGCCGTGCAGACGCCGCAACGTGCGCAATGCTCAAGCGGGTCGATCTTCTTGTACGTCTCAGCGTCTACCGGGGCGAGCACTTCCTCTAATTCGAGTGGATACGCGCGCTGACGCACCATGATGGAGGCGATGCGGTCGGTCATTTTCGTCTTGTCCACGATAAGGTCGCGCACAATGGGGAAACCGGGAAGCGGCGTCACTTCGTTCTTGCCGTTTTCAGAGACGAGCGTAACGCATGCGAGGCATGCCTGGCCGTTCAGCGCCATGGCGCAGCGCCCACACGTGCGGCCTCGGCAGCTGTAATCGAAGACAAGGGGCTCTTGATTGTCGTTGATCTGCACCAATGCCTCAAGCACGGTCATGTTGTCATGGTATTCGACCTCGAATTCCCTCATGTATGGCGCGTCGTCTTTCGAGGGATCGTATTTCTGAACTGAAACCTTCATCGATTCGCTCCTTCCATTCCCGTCATATTAGGAATCAAGTTCGACGACGGCCTTTTTCTCACAGGTGATGTCGCCATCGTTGTAGTATTCGATAACGTTGCAAAGCCAGTTCTCATCATCTTGCTCGGGGAACTCTGAGCGGAACATATGGCCGCGCGTCTCCTCGCGGAACAGCGCCGCTTTGGCGCTTGCCTCTGCGATATCGAGCAAGTTGTAGTTCTCGATCGCGCATTTCCAATCGGTGTTGTAGACCCGGGAATCATCGCCGAGCGTCATGGAGGGCATGTCCTCCTTGCGGATGCGCGCCAATTCATCGATGCCGGCCTGCATACGCGAGGTCTCACGATCGGGCTGGCAGGCGTCATAGCATGCCATCTGGATCGCACGGCGAATTTCCTGGGGGCGCTTTCCGCCACTGCGGTCGAATAGGCCGTACACGCGCCCGTATTCCGCCATGACAACATCGTTGTCGAGCGGGGGAAGGCTGACGCCCTCGGCATATTCGATCGCCTTCTTCGTCGCATAGGCCCCGTTGCGGGCCGCAACGTTCACCGAGCTTCCGCCCTGGCTGCCGCAATAGCCGCCGCCGCGCGCATGGAAGAGCCCCGGCAGGCCCTCCACCATCAGCGTCTCATCGACGACGGGGTTTCCGCCATGCTCGTAAGCCTCCAGTCCGCATTCGAGCTTGATTCCCTCGACGTCGATGCCGAACACGTCTTTCCAAAGCTCGATGTTGCGGATGTAGGTCTCACCGATCGAGGCAAAGGCCTCCGGCGTTGAGAAGTCAACGTACACACCGCCATTTTCCGTGCCATGGCCTTCGCTGATGCATTTAGCAATGGCCTGCGTGAACGTTATCTTGTTCAACGTGGTGTAATCCATGCCCTTGAAGAAATAGTTTCCCTCTGCATCGCAGATGTATTCGCAGCAACCCGAATCGGCGCCGATGCCCGAGACGAAGCTTGCCGCAATACCCTTCGGCTCGATGTTGATGAGGTCGTTTTGGAAGAATTCAGAACCTTCCAGCGCACAGCCGTGGCGGAATGCCGCCGCATCGATGTCGCCCGTGTTGTCAGGGGAATTGATGGACATCGGCGCCACGGTGTTCCATCCGTACATCCAGCATGACGCCCCCGTGCAGCATACCGTCGATTTTGCACGGATGACGCGGAAGGTGCCCGTTGGAATATGGATGCCCATGACGCCAGTGCAGGTGCCGTCTTGCACGACAACATCGCTTGCGAGCGTATGGTCGAGGATCTTCAGTCCCGTTGCGCCGAGCTTGTCGAGCATATGGCGTGGGAAACCGCGGTAGATCCCATAGAGCGTCGGCAGATCGAAGAGCGGCTGGATCTCACCCGTCTCGGGGTCGCGCTGATAGAGATCGTTATCGAGCCGCGAATTGTTGAGAAGGAGATTGCGCTGCTCGTGGTTCCAACCCTCATAGGTCGCCTTCGCGATCTTCTTGTTCGTCAGCTCGTTCAGCACGAAGTCGCCCGATTCGTCCCAAGGAAGGTCGTCGCGCGTGAAGTTGATGAACTGATCCCAGTTATAGCCTGCGACGCCGCCAAACCCATGCGGCCCCTTCTCGACGATGATGACGTTCTTGCCTTGGTCGAAGGCCTCCATCGCCGCCTGGATGCCGGCCAGACCTCCGCCGATGATGCATATGTCGGTCTCATACACCTCGTAAGGCGTTCCCGTTGCCGAGCCGCCCGCCCCAACTTCCGCAGACGGCGTGCCCTCCTTCGTCGTCCCCGAGGATGACGAAGCGCCGTTGGAGCACCCGGCCATCCCTGCAAGTCCGGCACCTAATGCCATAACGCTTGCGGTAAGCGCCCCTCCTTCAAGAAAGGCCCTTCTCGACAATCCGTTTTTGCCCGCTGAACCTTGTTTGCTTCCATCCATAAGAAATCCTCCCTTGAAATTGATATGAAAGCGCAAACACGTTGAACCGCTCTTCTCTTTCTACAATCCTGCGGAAGCGGTTTGCAAGCAGCAAATTCCCCTGCCTGAAGATTCGTGCCTTACATCTTTACAAAAAGTAAACGTTTGGTCTGACATATTTCTATAAGTGTAAGATGCGATTGTCATGGCAGCATCGGGATAGCCTACGGGAGGTTCTTCCAGCGCGGAAAGGGCACGCAATGAAGGTTGCCGACAATTCCATCCTGTCCTCACCGGACAACATGATGCGATTCAGGATCATGCGAAGCATCGATCGCCCGCTTGACAAGCTCACGGTCAAAGACATCTGCGCAGCTGCGAGCATCTCGCGCGATACCTTCTACCGCTATTTCAGCTCGAAATACGATATCCCCGTATGGCACGGGAAATTCGTCCAAAGCCTCTACCTTGACGAGGCCGGCAGGACGATCGATTTGAAGACCGGTTACTACCATGATTTCCGCTTGCTTGCGCAGGAAAAGGAGTTCTATAAAAACGCTTTGCGCAACTTCGGACGAACGATCCAGGAGTTTCCCGAGATGATCGCACACCGCAAAGAGGTGCTCCGGGATACGATCGGCGAGTGGAACCATATCCCCATCACCAATGAGATGGAGTTTTGCATCGATGCCTATGCGAGCCTCGAGACGCTTCTCGTCACCCGATGGTTGCGCGATGAGTGCCAAACGAGCCCCGAGGTGTTCGCGGAATACATGCTGAGCGTTGTGCCCCGAAAGATATACAAGGCCTTGGATCACAGGGAACGCAAACAGGGATAGACGCGGCCGCCGATGCTACATCAGCTCTATCACGTTGCGCCGATACGAGACAGCCGACCGAAGGAGGACGATAGAGAGTGGTTGAAAGGATTCCAACGCTCTATTGGATCATGATGCCGCTGTATGGCGACAGCCCGAAGGGGATGGCACGCGAGATCGCGAAGCTCACCGCGAACCCTTTCCGCCTCATCGCGTGCGAGGTAGCGCGATGGGATGAGGATCTTTCCCCGTGGCCAGCCGCCGACGTGACCGGATCGGACAACTTCACCGGCGAGGCACCGAAGTTCCTCGCCCACATCGAGGACGAAATCATTCCCCGCGCGGAGGCGTCTGGGCAATCGCCGCGCATCATCGGCGGCTATTCCATGGCGGGGCTTTTCGCCTGCTGGGCGTTTCTCTCTTCTCATACGTTCCAGGGCATGGTGAGCTGTTCCGGGTCGCTCTGGTTTGAGGGATGGCTCGATTTCGCACGCAGCCACAAAGCGCCGCCGGAGAGCTTCGCGTATCTGAGCCTCGGGGACAAAGAGCCGCACGTGCGCAACCGCGCCTTCGCCCGCGTGGGCGATGCCACACTTACGCAAGACGAGCTTTTCGAGGCCGACGAAAACGTGGTTGCCCACACCTTCGTTTGGAACAAGGGCGGTCATATCAACGATGCGAAAGAGCGCATGGCGCGCGGCTTCGCGTGGGCGATCGACGCCTGCATGGCCCTCGATAACTGCACGGCACTCGACGCCTGCATAGCCCTCGATAACTGCACGGCACTTGGAACGCACGAAGGAGCCCTATGAGCAGCATGCCGACATCCGGGAACGTCCCTCCAGCCCAGGGGACACCCGATACGATTTTCGAGACCTTCGAACGCATCGCCCTTAAGCGCCCTGGGGAAGTTTGCATCACCGACGAACGGCGCAGCCTCACCTACGCGCAGTTTCTCCAGCTCATCGAGGGCATTTCCTGCGAAATCCGCGCCCTCTTGCAAGATGGCGAAAAGGATTGCAGGGGGCTCTCCGAACGCGGTGGGGGCCGCAGCGGGGGCGGCGATGGTGCCGACGATGCCGGCGGCGACGGTGACGACAGCAGCGAGGGTGAAGGCGGTGGCGGCGATGGTGGCGATGGTGAGGGCAGCAACGGCAGCGATGACGAAGGCGCCCCCCGAATCAGCATCATCATGGAACACGGCATCGAGCAGATCGCAACGATGTTCGCCGTGCTCAAATGCGGTGCGGCGTATGTGCCGGCTGAGCCCGATTTCGCACCCGATCGCGTGCGCTTCATGATGGAGGAATGCCGCGTGGCGTGCATCGTCACGCAAGCTTCATGCCTCGAAACACAGCGGCTGGATGGATTCCGCACTCTTCTCATCGAGCCTGGCTGGATGCCTGAGAAGACGCCTTCCCTTCAACACGAATCGCTTGCCCATCCTGCTTCTCTTGCCCATCCTGCTTCCCTTGCCTATGTGCTCTACACCTCGGGAACCACGGGCAAGCCGAAGGGCGTGATGGTGGAACACCGCAACGTGTGCAACTATGCCCGGGCATTCGCGCACGAATACCACCCCACCTCCGCCGACACGATGCTGCAGTATTCGGTGTGCACCTTCGATATCTTTGTGGAAGAGGCGTTCGCCACACTGCTCTCGGGCGCCCACCTCGCCATCGCACCGGCGGCATGCCGAAGCGACCTTGATGCGCTCATCGCGTTCTGCGAAGCACACAACGTGACAATCATCAGCGGTTTTCCCTATCTTCTTGCCGAGATGAACGAAGCGCGCCGCATGCCCCGCACACTGCGCCTTGCCATCAGCGGCGGCGACGTGCTGCGTGCGAATCAGGTGGATTGGCTTGTCGCGCAAACGGAGGTATACAACACCTACGGCCCCAGTGAGACGACGGTTTGCGCCACCTACTATCACGTGAACGGCACCGAACCGCTGGAAAACGACACCTATCCCATCGGACATGCGATCCTCGGCGTGCAGGTGGCCGTCATCGATGAGGAAGGCCGCCCTGTGCCGGAAGGCGAAATGGGGGAAATCGCGATCGGCGGTGCCGGTGTTTCGCGGGGTTACTTGGGAGGCCGCCACGCCGAGGCGTTTCTCACCTGCCCTGACGGTGCGCGCTGGTATCTGAGTGGCGATATAGGCTACACCCTTCCCGACGGCAATCTTGTCTTCTCGCACCGCAAGGATTCCCAAGTGATGATCTATGGCAAACGCGTGGAGCCGGCGGAAGTGGAAAACGCGCTCTGCGCTTGCGATGACGTGGAGAGCGGCATTGTCTTGGCGCACACCGACGCCAATGGCCTGTCATACCTCTGCGCCTATGTGGTCGTTTCTGAAACATGTGCCTCGCTCAGCGTCGAGGACATCAAACGACAGCTGGCCCGATCGCTTTTGCCGCACATGATTCCCGAGTCGTTTGTCAGGTTGAGTAAAATTCCCCTCACGAGCAATGGCAAGCCGGACACCAAGGCCCTTCCTCCCGTGAAAAGGGGGTGCATCCAATGGAATATCGCATAACGGCGGCCTCGTCCGATGATTTTGGCGAGATTGTGGCTTGGCGCATGGAAGCGATCGAAGCCGTGTTCGGCGAGGCGGACGAAGAAATGCTCACGCAGCTCCGCGCCGAAAACGAGCGCTACCTCTCTGAGGCGCTTGCGGCGGAAAGCTTCCTTATGTGCTTCGCTGAGAACGACGAGGGCAAGCGAATCGGTTGCGGCGGCACCGTTTTCCACGAAGAGCTGCCCTCGCCTGATTTCCCCCATGGCAGGAGCGCTTTCATCATGAACATCTACGTGCGCTCCGAGGCGCGTCATCAGGGCGCGGGAAGCGCGATCATCACATGGCTCATCGACGCTGCCCACGACCGTGGGTGCGAGAAAATCTATTTGGAAAGCACCATCGAAGCCGCACCGCTCTACCACAAGATGGGCTTTCACGACGCCCTCGGCTACATGCTCTACGAGGGGTAAAGCATTGCAAGTCAATAAGGGGTGCCGGGCGCGCAGTCTTTATGCTGGTCTAATCACCATTTCCTTGATGAGGCTGTCATCAAGGCTCGTTGAGTTCGAGCTGTAGTTCTGGATCTCCGCCTGCGCATGCACAAGGATCCCGTTGTAGTCAACGAAGAAGTTCGCCGTACGGTCGCTTAAGATGCGCGGATCATGCATCGTGAACCCGTTGAACATGAACTTGTTGTGGAAATACATGTTGATGGCGTTGGGCCCGAACAGGAAGGTGTTCTGTCTTCCCGCATTTGAGGGACAATAATCGAAGAAGCGGCACCTTTCTTCGAAGCACGCAGCGAGCGCCTCGTGGTCTTTCGCCATCATGGCATTGATGAAATCGCTGATAACCATGGCTTCCTCCTAGTAGACTTTCTCGGAGTTCACAAGCGCGTCGGTGCCGCCGTCCACGAACAGGACGACGCCATTGATACCGCACGCCTCGGGAGATGCTAAAAACGCCATCGCATTGGCGATCTCGATGGGTTCCATGAGCGGCTCTTCTCCGAAGTGCGTCGGCACGGGAATCGCCTCCATTGAACGGCGCTGTTCAGGAAGCATGTTCTTCGTCATCGGCGTGCGCACATTGCCCGGCGCAACCGCGTTCAGGCGAACGCCACGGCTGCCCCACTCTGGGCTCATGCGGCGAACCCATCGCGCAAGCGCATACTTCGTGGAAGCGTAATACACATGTCCAACTGCCGGATCAACGTCCTTGACCAGTGCGACAATACGTTTCTCATCGGGATGGTTGTTCAAAAGACCGGCGACGTCCATACGCATCGCGCCTTGGGCGATGGAGTTCGATGAGGTGATCACGCAGCTTCCGCGCTTTTTCTGCAGCAGGTCGAAAACGCCTTGCGCCATCTCGGTGGAGCCGAAGTAGTTCAACGAGACGATCAGCGAGATAGGCACCTTGCCGCCGGAGACGCCCGCGTTGCAGATCATGGCGTCGATGCCATCGGGATACCTATCATGAAGCTCTTTCAGTGCAAAGTCACGACCCTCTCTGGTCGCCAGATTCGCCTCGATATCGCCATCTTTAAGGTCGATGTTCACAACCTCGTGGCCGCGCTCCTTCAGCACCTCGGCCGTTTTCGCTCCGATACCGCTCGAAGCACCGGTAATAACATAAACGCCCATATGCCCCACCTTTCGCAACTCAGCAACCGACAGGAACCCAACGATACGCAACAAATCTACTAATACGTAGAATCTTATCACTCGGCACGTGCCCTGCCTCATTTGTCACGCAGACGATACGAACAAAGGCACGGACGGCGCAAGCAGGGGGGCAATTGTCGGCTTCCGAGACGGCTGGGAACCACCGTTCCCAAGTAGGCTGAGACCCCGCCCCTGCTCTGTTCGAGCTTCGGGGACGGGGCCTCTATCTTAATGGAAGGTGCGGCTAACGCGTATTCTTAAAAACCTCCACCTTCCCTTTCTCCTTCATACATCGGAGGTTCGATGCGAGCCTGCGCTGGCTTGCCCGAGCTGATCGCGAACCCTAGTAGACCGTGGGGTTCGGCGCGGGCTTGCGGGTCGTTCGCCGCGGCGAGGGCGGGTTGGCTGCCTTCGCGGTAGCTGCCGCAGGTGTTGGCTCCTCAGGTGCCGTCTCGGGCGCGGCCACCGCTGTCGCCTGCGTTGCCTTCACCGCTTCATCGGCTGCGCGGGCAACCTTCTGCGCTGCCTTCGCGGCGTCCTCGGAGTGCTTCAGAGCCTCAGCAGCTTCGAGCTTTGCCGCTTCCTCAGCAGCTTTCACATCGCGCTCAGCGGCCCTGATGGCCTTGTCAGCTTGCTTCAGCGCTGCCATGGAAGCCTCAAGGCTTGCGATCTCAGCAGCGGCGCCTTGCTTCGCCTCATGGTTCCAGCGATGACGGTTCGCGTAGATGATGAACGGCAGTGCCACCGCGATGAGCCAAGCGACGATCAGCGTGATCACGTAGACCGTGTTCGCTTGTGCGCTCAGGCTCGAGCTCGGGAAGAACGAGACGACCAGCGTGAAGAGGGTGAGAGCCATGCCGCATCCAGCAACGATCGTCTTGAACACTTTGCCACCCGGGATTTGGAACTCACGATGCATCTGCGGCATCTTGTAGATGAGTTTGAAGTACGCGAGGAAGAACAGCACATAACCGACGAGGTAGATGACGACGGTCATGCCGATCGCGGTGAGGTAGCCGACCGAAGAGGACGAACCGCCGGAGAGGGCGATCGATCCGCAGAGAACGGCATCCCAAATCGTGACCAGGATACCTTGGATGACGACGGTCTTCACGGAGATGCCATGCTTGTTGGTCTTCGCCAAGGACTGCGGGATGATGCCTTCCTTCGCCGTGTCGAGCAGGGCGCGGGACGGGCCGACGATCCAAGCGGAGATCTCAGCGAGAACGCCAAGGGCGAGCAGGATGGCGACGATGTAGGTGACCCAACCGATTCCGAAGTGTCCGAAGATGTTCTGGAAGGCAGCCACAACGCCGTAGCTCAGGTTGGCGTCAAGTTGCTCGGCCGACATGGTAGCCGCAACGGAGATGCCACCGATGGCGTCGAAGAGGATTGCCATGATGCAGAGGACTATCATGACGAGCGGATAGGTGCGGTTCGGGTTCTTCAGCTCGTTTACATGGGAGGCAGAGGCCTCAACGCCCATGTAAGCCAAGATGAAGGACGCGAAGATGACGAGCGTATCAACCTGACCAAAGTTCGGGACGATCTCGTCCGCGTTGAACTGCAGGTAGGAAACGCCGCCGGTCGCAAAGTAAGCCGCAAGGCCAATCAGAAGGATGGCGACGGGGACTACGATGCCACCGATGAACCCGATCTTGGAGATACGGGCGGTCAGGCGGGTGCCGCCGAGCTGCGTGAGGGTGAGGCCCCACACGATGATGGCGACGCCGATGAACATGACGAGCGGGTTGTTATAGAGGGCATCCCAGCCAACCACATAGGCGATGGCGGCCAATACGAAGAATGCCATCGTAACGAAGCCTACCGTGATCTGGAACCACTGGAAGAACAGTGCGGCGAAGCCCCAACGCTTGCCAAGGGTATTGCCGACCCATGCGAAAATACCACCGGATTGCCACCCGTCCACCGTTGACATCTCAGCGGCGCACATGGCAACAGGCAGGAACCAAAAGATTCCGCCAAGAATCAAGAAGAAGATGAGGTGCAATCCTGATGAAGCAAATGTCGGGTACTCGTAAACCGTCATTACCATGGATGCGGTAATGGCAAAGAACCCGAAGAAACCCAGTGTCTTGGCGACTTGCGCGCCTCCACCATTTTTGCCGGCTGCGCCTCTGGCAAGGCCTCCGGCAGAGCTTGGTGAGCTTGTCATAGTTTGAGTTTTCATGACTCGCTCCTTTCTTTTCCGTTTTTCTCTACCGTTTCTTCTGACCGTTCTTGCTTGCCTGTCTTCGGTCTGGGTTCATTATCATGCCCCTCATAAGGCAAAATGCCCGCAGAGGGCATTTGTGCAGCCGCTGATTGTGAGGTGTAGCAACCCCGTTTGTTTTGAACGCGTTTCGTAAGATTTGAAACGCGCCCGTCATAAACGGGGGTTTCAAGGGACTGTAAAGCTTGCAGGGTCTTCGCGAATCCAAGAGCCTCAGCGCAGAAGGCTTGCGGTGATCTAGGGGATCTTGAGGGTTTGCAGTGATTTCGAGGGCTTAGAGGGCTTGCGGCGGTTTCGAGGGTTTAGAGGTCCTCGGCGTAGAGATCTTCCCCTTCGATGAGATGGTAATCCTCCGACGAGAAGTCAAACCCTCCCGTGCAAATGAAGCCAATGGCGCCAACGCGCACATCCGGAATCGCATGCACCTGCATGGCCTCCGCATCGCATTCCGCGCGTTTCATCGGCCGGTCAAAACGCTTGCTTTCATAGAAATCGAAGGTGCTCCCACGATCGAGAACGCAGTCGAATTCACCATTTGTCTTCGTTGTTGGATCATCGTACCAATAGCTTCCGAAATCGCGCGCCCCTTTCAGCCTTCCAGCGCGCGCGAGCCGCTTGAAGTACTGCAGGGCGATGCTCTCGAAACGCCGATCAACGAACTGCCGAAGCGAAGGCGCGATCTCGCTCTCATAAAAAGCACGCTCGCCAAGGTTCGCCAATGGCGCCGCGTTTCCGAACAGAAAGGCAAAGTAAAGCCGCATGAGGTTGTCGGAAATCTCATAGAACTGCTTTTTCTTGTCGCTTCGCCGATTGATGGGCGACGTTTTACGAATGGTCTCCATGTTCAGGAGGTTCTTCAGTTGCTTGTCGAGCAATCCATTGCTCTGCTCCCCCACGATGGCCCGAATCTCGGAATAGCGCTTTTTGCCGTTGCCGAGCGCTTCTAAAATACGCACGTCGAAGGCGCGCTGGATCTCTTTGAGCATAACGTTTTCGATGTGCGTCCGCAAAAGCCCCGTCTCGGGAAGCAGCAATTCCACCATGTTTTCCGCAGGCGTTTTGTCGTAGTTGAGAATCGAAAGCACATACGGCGAGCCACCGAACATTCCATAATATGCGGCCTTTTCGTAAGGACTTTTATCGGGGAAAAAGCGCGCCGCATCGTAATAGTCGAATTCCTCAACATGAAGGATCGCCGTGAACCGCCCAAACAGCGGGTTACCTTCTTCGAGGAGTTCCCGCATCACCGTAATGTACGAACCGCAGAGGACGAGCTTGATATGCGGCGGCAGAGTGTCAATGATGGCTTGGAAGTAAGAATCGATCTGTGCACCTTTGAGCGATTCCTTGAGATATTGATACTCATCGATGACGATAAGCAACGGTTCCTCGCGAGATTTCAGGAAATCGAAGAGATCGTAAAGGCTATTGAAGCGAAGCTGCGGAAGCCCGAGGGATTTGCTGACGCTTCGGCAAAGCAGCTCGATGTTGCCTTCAAATGTGCTTTGAACGCAGAGATGCTCCACCACGGTACCCTCAAAGCTCTTTGCTGCCTTTGAGATAAGCGTCGACTTCCCCACCCTCCGTTTTCCGTACACGAGAACCGCCGTTTTCGATGGGGAGGAAAACTGCTCTTCAAAAATGCCCAGCTCTTTTTCGCGCCCGACAAACACTTCGTCTCCTAAACTTAATTAAACTGAAATCTTTTTCACTGAAAGTAAATTCAGTTTAATTTCTCCTTCCCAAATTGTCAATGCAAAGCGAGGAATGACGTAGTAAAATTGTCCAGCATTATCATATATGATAATGCTGGAGAGGATCTTGATGTACGAGATCAACTACTACGAAGACAATTCTCTATTTCTTCGTTGTTGGAAACGAGATCGTACTCACACACGGCTTCGTTAAGAAGACGCAGAAGACCCCTGTGAGGGAGATCGAGCGGGCGAAGAGGATGCGCGAGGACTGGAGGTCGAGAAATGAGTGATTTCAGGAAGCATTTGGAAAGATCCCTCCAAGACGAGGAGTTCGCCCAAGAGTGGGAAGAGCAGTCGGCGGAACGTGCTGTGATGCGACAGATCGTGGAAGCACGGATAGGGCAAGGGCTCTCCCAGCAGGAACTCGCTGAGCGCTGTGGCATGAAGGCTTCAAATCTCTGTCGACTTGAGAACGGAAACGGCAACCCTTCAATAGCGACTCTTGAGAAGATAGCACATGGTCTCGGCAGAAGATTAGAGATTAGTTTCGTCTAATATTGCTCATCATTCAGAAGGAAAACGTCGGGAGGCCGTCTTTTTCATTGGCGGCCTCCCGAGTTCACGGCTTATAGATGAATCGCTGTTAGATCAGCAATCCCTTCATTTCTTGTTCTAAGCGTTCGCGACAATGTGCTGTACCGAGCGGCGTCCGGAATAAACTGTGTTGCAAGCGTCTGAACCGCAAACCTCGATTGCATAGCAGTCCGTATATTCCATGTTGCTCTCAGTGCCGATCGCATATAATCCTTTGATCGGTTCTCCGCTCCAGCGAAGAACTTGAAAATCATCATTCACCATCAAACCACCTACCATACCATGGGCAACAACAACTTGGCGCGCTGCAAAGAACGGGGCTGTTTGAATTTTCAGGAGGTTGCTTGCGTCCTTCATAAACTCTGGATCTTTTCCTGCGTCGCAATAGCCGTTATAACGCTCTACGGTAGCAGCAAGCGTGTCTGGATCGACGCCGATTTTCTCTGCGAGCTCTTCAATGGTATCTGCGGAGACAAACTCCGGATCACCACTGTCGGCATCAGCTATTGCCGCCGCAAGAAGATCCTGGCCATCTTTGCTGTTCGCTGCAACAATATCTGCATCTGAAATTGCATAGGTGTCCCATTGCGTTCTCATAGCATTAATGGGCGCACCATTAAACTCAACCCCTACGGCTTCACTTACGTAACGCTCGCCGTTCTCGTTGATCCACATACCGTTCGTGATCGAAGCAAGGGGCTTTACATCTGCGTCTTTTGCCCATGAATTCATTCCGCCAAGGAAAGGACGTTTTGTTACGATGTCGACACCACCGACAGCGACGGCCATATCCAAACCCGAGCCATCGTTTTCCGTGTAACCATCGCAATAGTAGCGCCCCTCGTACAAGGTCGGGAAGTGCTTGGCTATCTGCTCGGCGCTTCCACCGCAACCACCCGTCGCGAGAATAACATTGTCGGCATTGAACTGGATAATGTCTCCGTTGGCGTTCTTCGCATAGGCACCGACAACCACATCGCCATCCTGGATAAGACTTACGGCAGTGGTTTCCTTCATGACCGCTGTGTCAGGTTGCGAAAGGAAATAGTTTTCCATCGGTGTGGAGTAGTATTGCCAAGCAACATGGTCGCCTGGGAACCAATGGAACTCGTTCCATTTACCCATTCCCTTGTAGTTATCGATTTTTCCCGTGAATTCTACGCCGTGATCAGCGAGCCAATCGATATTCGGGCCCGACGCAGTCATCATCTCTGCCCAACCACGCGAACTAACACCATAGTTGAAGAACTTCGTGATGTAAGCCACAACAGAGTAGGGATCCTCCTCAATGCCCTGCTCCTTTTGCATTTTGCTTCCGATGCCGGCAAGACCTTCCGGCCCGCGACGTTCAAGCGTTGAAATAGCGTCAATCACTGTCGTCTTAAGCCCTGAATCAGCTGCCTCGACGGCGGCAGCAAGGCCAGAAAGCCCTTCCCCGACGATAAGAAGATCGACATCATAGGTTTCAGACACCTTTGAAGCATAGTCTGGCGCCGACGTTGACGCAGCTTGCGTCGCAGCCGAAGCATCTGTCTCCGGAGCTGTATTCGTCTCCGAAGTCTGAGCGGGGGACGCGCATCCCACAAGACCTGCAACAAGCGCTCCGCCACCTGCTACCGCTGCACCTTTGAGAAATGTCCGTCGATTCAAATCCATGCTATTCCTCCCCTCATAAGTTTTAGCGCCACCTTTTGCGACGCCTTCCTAAGGACAGAAAATAGCACACCCCCCCCCGTGTCAAATTCAATGGGGGGCGAGAGATCAACCGCGTGACGGGCGCCCCCACGAAACGGCACTATCTGAGAGACGGACAGGCTCGTTTGGGGAACGTAAGGTCGATTCGGAAAGAATCGGCTTAGGACACCTTGAGGCTCGCGATGAAGCCATCGATGAGCTCGCGATTGCTTTCGTAGACCTCGTCGGCCATGAAGCCGAGCGTGACAATGCCCACCGTATCGTCGCCAATACTTATGAAATAGGCGGTCGAGCGTGCCTCGCCATCGGGTCGATCGATGCTGCAGCTGACGATGAAGGCGTCTCTCCCGTCGATGGACGTGGATGCGATCTCGTCCCACTGAAGGCCCTGCAGAAAGCTCTGGGTCCCGTCGCCCCATTCCTCTCCGACGGTTCCCGCCGATTGCCGAACCTGCTCCGGCATCGACTCGGCGAAATCACGGGCCTCCTCGAAGGTCACCCCCTCATATTGGGTGAGCGAGAACACCAAGGTGTAGTCCTCGTTTGCAAGGGTCGCCGCAGATTCGGTGAGGGTGCGATCTCCCTGCTGCACCGCCTGATCGGCCTCCTCGCTGACCACAGTCAGCTCATCAGGATAGCTGGCCGACAAAGAGCCCGCTGACACCTGATTGACGAAGTTCGACGGCACTCCACTTGCCTGAGAAGCGTTGCTGGCTCCCTCCGAGCCATTGTCTGAACCTGAGCAAGCGGCCAGGCCGAAGCAGAAGGCGCACGCTGTGAAGGCGCACATCGCTGCCAGCAGGATTTTCTTCGAAATCAAATGTCTCCGGCTCATGGAAACCGCCCTCTTTCCCAAACTCACCACGAACGGTCCGCTCATGCCTCGGAGTCCCGCGTCTCATGGTGCCATAACAGCGATGACCCATGATAACACGCATGGCAATCGGATGATGCAAAGCGACGACCGCCACGCATGAAACCGCCGAACGTTGAAGAGCTATCGGCGCAAAAACCAACGCCAGGCGGGAACGCATGCGATGATGCCGGAATCCGTTTCTATGACCTCGTCTTCGCCTTCTTCGACGATGACGGTCGCATGGTCGACCTCGTATTCCGCCATGGCCTCTGCGAGCGAACGGCATTCCCGTTTGCGCGTCGCGGCATCGCCCATGCTTTGCGTCACCTGATAGAGCTCCAGAGAGTCGTTGAAAAGCGCATCGCCGACGACGAAATCTATTTCGTAGCCATGCTCTCGGGTTTTCCCATAGGAGATTTCCGCATCACGCCTCACAGAGAGCGAGCGGAGCAATTCGATGCAGACCGCGTCTTCGAGGGCTTGCCCCTCATCGGCAGCAGACGCCGGTGCATTGGCGCGTGACAGAGCGGGATCGATAGGATACGCCTTGACCATGCCCGCAGAAGAACCCGATACAGCACGGGTCCTTTCCCGAATCAATTGAACAAGAAACGCTTCCTCGAAATACCCCAGCACGTCGCCGAGAAACGAGCGCCCGATGGCGATGCCTTGCGATTTAAGCTCGTTCTCGCATTTCCTCAGGGAAAGCATGCGTCCACAGAGCTGCATGATCTTGCGCGCAAAGGCGGCGACGCCGCGCGGATTCCCCATGTTATGGCGCTCGAGCACGTCGCGAACCACAACGCGCTGCACATAGCCCTGAAGAACGGAAACGTATCTGCTTGCATCCAGCTGCTGTATTGCGGGGAATCCGCCTTGCTTGAGGTAAGCTAGAAAAGCCCCCTGAAGCTGCACGCGCTCAACCGTCGAATACGCAGGCGAGTCAACGTCGATGTCGGGATGATGGAACGCGACGCACTCGCGGAAGCTGAATGGGTACTGGACGAATTCCACTGTTCGTCCCCGCAGTTCCGACGAGAACTCGGAGGAGAGCATTTTCGAGGATGAGCCGCTGATGAAGATCGTGGCCTTGTGGGTATCGATGATCCGACGCAGCCATTTCCCCCAGCTTTCCATTTCCTGAAGTTCATCGAAGAAGAAATAGGCCCCCTCATCTGCAGCCGCCGGGTAAAGCCCATAGAAGGACTCAAGGACTTGGTCGCCCGTCTCCGGCGTTACAGGGTCAAGGCGCGTGTCGTCGAAGTTGAAATAAAGGATGCTACGAGGTTCGATGCCGGAGGCGATGAGCTCCTCCATCGCTTGGAACAGACGGTAGGTCTTTCCACTTCGGCGCATGCCAGTTATAACCGTCACAAGATTGCCGGCGCGCGGCGGCAAGGGCTCACCGAGTTCGAGCTCTCGCGGAAATATCGGCCTATAGGCATCGAGGGAGAAGTTTTTTATCTCTTCAATAATGACCTGATTCAAGGAAACCTCGCTTATGATCTAAAAAATGGCTTATTGTGGTAGCCATTTTATCAAATATTGGCTTTCTAATACAGCCAATTTATTCAATAATGGCGTTTTTAAAAAGCCATTTTTAATTCTTTTGTTCGTGCGAGGGAAAGCAGAAGCAATAGTAGAGACAGCGTTCGCTGGAACGGCATAAAGATGGCTGTGCCCGGGGATTGCCCGGGCACAGCCTTAAACAAACGGTAGAAACACCGAAAACGACGTCACATGCCTCGCGCGCTCTGAGCAGCCTCAACGGGCTCGCGGTCTCGGCGTTCGGGGCAGCGCCAGCGCCCGTAAAGCCTATCTTCCGCTGTGGTCGAACGACGTGGTGTATTCCCTGTCCGTCTTGCCGGTAATGATGTGGCTCTTATCGAGGTTCGCGATCTCGGCCTTCATGTCGCGCAGGAACTTATCGACCAGCGTCATCGAGAGGTCGGCACGGCACACGATACGCTGGACGACCGTCTCCTGCATGTTCGCCGGCAGCGGATAGGCCGGAATCTGCCAGCCGTGCATGCGCAGACGATCTTGCAGGTCGTACAGTGTCCAATCCTTATCCGCAACGAGCTTCCAGCAGAGAATCGGGCATTCCTCAGCTGAATACACCATCTCAAAGATACCCATCTTCGAAATCTCATCGACGAGGTGGTGCGCCACATCCATCGTGCGGGTGTGGATTTCCTTGTAGCCCTCGAAGCCGTTGCGCAGGAACACATAGTATTGGCCGACGATCTGCGCCGCCGAACGGCTGAAGTTAATGGCCATCGTAGCTTCTTGGCCGCCCAGATAGCTTACCCAGAAGATCATATCCTCGGGAAGCGCTTCCTTCGAGCGCCAGATAACCCAGCCAATGCCCGGATACACGAGGCCGTACTTGTGGCCTGATGTGGAGATGGACCAGACGTTGGGAAGACGGAAGTCCCACTCAAGATCGGGCTCGATGAACGGCGCGATCATGGCACCCGACGCGCCGTCGACGTGAATGCGGACCGGCACCTTCGCCGTCTTGTTGTACTCGGCGAGCAGCTTGTCCATGCCCTTCACGTCGTCGTAGCGACCGGTGTAGGTGATGCCGATGATGCAGACGACGCCGATCGTATGGTCATCGACGTATTTCATGGCAAGCTCGGGATCCATGGAAAGATGGTTCTCATCCATCGGCACGAGGCGCATCTCGATGTCCCAATAGCGGCAGAACTTCTCCCAGCAGATCTGATAGCCGGAGGTCACCACAAGGTTCGGTCGGGTCTCGGAATACACGTCGATGCCCGCCGCCTTCGCAAGTGCCTTCCAGCGGAACAGCATGCCCAGGCCGCCGAGCATGCAAGCCTCTGATGAACCGACGGTTGAAGTGCCCATCGGCTGCTCATCGGGATCAGCATGCCAGAGGTTCTCAAGGATGGCAACGCAGCGGTTCTCGATATCGGCTGTCATCGGGTACTCGTCCTTGTCGATGGCGTTTTTCTCAAGCGTGTCCGCCATGAGCTGGGTGGCCTCGGGCTCCATGTAGGTCTGCACGAAGGTAGCAAGGTTCTGGTGGGCATTGCCCTCGGTGGAGAGGTATTCGCGAATGAGCTCGGCCGCCACCTGCGGAGCTACCGGTTGATCATTCATATGGTCGACGGGCAGTTCCACATCGGAGGCAACGCTTCCGAAGATCGGGCTCAGGGCTCCTGTGAGGGCATTCATCTCAGCAACGGTGGTCTTTGATGTCTGTGGCATGATAGCTCCTTTCCGGCGAGTGCGAAATCTTCTCCAAAAAGCACGCACTCAGTTTCCTTCGTTGAATCTCCTCTGGGCAAAACGTGCAAATCTCACATTCGGACGGAGTTCTTGGTGTCCTTGCCCGATTATCTGCGGGAACAAAAGAAAAAGGCGGCACACAGCGTTCTTGTACCGCGCGCGAGCGTTGTTTGTAACTCCGACGTTACTTCTGACGGAATGTTGTCATAACGCACCAAGGGCGGGCGGTTCGCAAGCTTTCGCCCTTTACGCCAAGTCCTGCTATCCTTCATCCACACGAATGCTAGAATGCTGGAAAGTTTGAACGTTGAGACAAGAAAGACGGCTATGAAGCGCGCTAAGAACCACGATACGCAACGTACAGGGAAATGCCCGCGCGGCATCCATCAGATGAAGCTGCGTTTTCTCTCGCTTTTGCTCGCATTTTTGCTCGTCGGCATCGGGGCTCCGAAGGGCTTTGCCCTTGAGCCTTCGGCCGACGGATCGCAGGGAGAGCAGCAGACGTTCACCAGCGGCGAAGCCACGCCCCTTGCGAGCGAAAGCGAAGACGAGAACGCCCTTGAGCCGTTGGCGAGCGGTGGCTCCATCGCCATCGTGCATTCCAACGACGTTCACTGCGCGGGCCTTGAGACCTCCGATTCTGCGGTCGGCTATGCCGGCATCGCGGAGGCCGCCAACGAGGCGCGCAGCGAATACGGCATCGCCAATGTGACGCTCGTCGATGCGGGCGACGCCATCCAGGGCAAGCCGATCGGCACGCTCTCCGAGGGCGGCGACCTCGTGAGCATCATGAACCAAGCGGGCTACGACGTGGCGGCGCTTGGCAACCATGAGTTCGATTACGGCATGGATCGCCTCTTCGAGCTTCAAGAAATGGCCGACTACGAATACGTCTGCGCGAACATGCAAAACACCGAGACCGGCGAGCTCGTCTTCGAGCCCTACACCGTCTTCGAATATCCCGTCGGTGGCGACACGGTGCGCGTGGCCTATGTGGGCATCACAACGCCGACGACGCTCACCGCCACAAATCCCGCGGTATTCGAGAACGCTGCGGGCAACCTCATCTACAGCTTCTATGGAGATAGCACCGGCAATGCCCTCTATAGCCAAATTCAGTCGGTCGTCAACGACGCCCGCTCTGAAGAGGGCGGAGATGCCGACTACGTGATCGCACTCTCCCACCTCGGCGCATCAGCCACATCCTCGCTGCCCGAGCGTTGGACGAGCACCGCAGTTGTCGCCCACACGACGGGCATCGATGCGGTGATCGACGGCCATACGCACCTCGTCTACAACGACCGTGTTCCCAACGCCAACGGGCAGATGGTTGCGGTGGCGCAGGCGGGCACAGCGTTTGAAGCCTACGGCACGATGGTCATCACGCCCGACAACACGCCCGGCCCCGAAGATGTGGTCTCCACGATCACGCGCGCTTCGGCTGATTTAGCGCAGGATGAAAGCGTCGCTGGGTTCGTTTCCGGCATCGAAGCCGACCTCGCGCAGACATTGAGCGAGCCCGTGGGGAGCCTCGATGTGTTTATGCAGGTGTTCAGCCCCAATGCCGATGGCACGCCGTGGTATTGGACGGCACGTATGCGCGAAACCAACCTCGGCGATTTCGTTGCCGATGCCTACCGCAAAACGCTCGATGCCGACATCGGCTTCGTGAACGGCGGCGGTATCCGCTGGAACTGGGACGGCGACACGACGAACTTCGGCATCCGACCTGGCACCCTCACCTACGGCAACGCGATTGATATCAACCCCTTCGCGAATTCCCTTTCGGTGGTTGAGCTTGATGGCCTGACGATCCTCGACGCCCTCGAGTTCTCCGTGCGCCAGCTGACGCCTGCCTTCGATGACGAGACGGAGGCGAGCGGCGGCTTTCTGCAGGTTTCGGGTATAAGCTTCAAAGCGCGCGTGGATATTCCCTCCCCCGTCCTCACCGACGACAACGACAACTTCGTCGGCATTAGCGGCGATCGTCGCGTGTTCGACGTCATGGTGAACGGAGAACCGCTTGACGTCACCAAGACCTATCGCGTGGCGTCGATCACCTTCTTGCTCGATGGCGGCAGCGGCTACACTATGCTGCGCAACAGCGATTACCTCGTGCGCGAGGCAAGCCTCGATTACGAGGCGATCATCAAATACATCCAGGGCGATTTGGGCGGAACGATCGGCGCCGGATACACCGACCCTGCCGGTGCCGGACGGATCGAGCTGCTCACCACGGCGCCCGAGCCCACGCCGACTCCTGGCGGAACCGGCGGAGAAGGAACCGAAGGCAATACCGGCGGCGCAAGCGGCACCGATAGCTCGCAGGCACCAAACGGGAACCTTTCCGCAACCGGTGATCACGCGCCCTTTGCCATGGGGGCTGCGCTCATGATCGCCTTAGCGGCTGCGGGGTTCGTCGTCCTCTCCTTCTTCCGTCTGCGCAGAAGTTAGTTCCGACGTTCTTCCGAACGTCGGAACAAAATTATTCGTAGGCCGCAGCGGCGATTTCGAGCTGATTGATGATGTCGATCTTCTGCGGACACATCGCCTCGCACGCGCCGCATTGTATGCATTCCGACGCATAGCCATCCTGAGCCTGCCACGAATAGAGCCCTTTCACGAACTCGCGATCGCGTGTCATCGCTTCGAGGTTCAGTAGCGACATGATCGTGGAGATCTGCACGTGCTGCGGGCAGTCCTTCAGGCAATAACCGCAGTTCGTGCACGGCACCACCTGCATATCGCGGAGCGCCGTGAGCGCCTCGGTGAGCGCCTGTTGCTCTTCCGGCGTAAACGGCTTGTTCGCCGCATAGGAGGCGAGGTTCTCACGCATTTGCTCGATCGTGGAAACGCCCGAAAGCACCGCAAGGACGTTGGGAAGGTTCCAGCAGAAGCGGTAGGCCCAATTCGCGTCGGTCGCGTGCGGGTTCGCCGCGCGAAGGATGGCCGCCACCTCTTCGGGAAGGTTGCACAGGCGTCCGCCGCGCGCCGGCTCCATGATAATGACGGGCTTTTCGTGCGCCGCTGCCACTTCCATGAGCTTGCGCGATTGCGTGATTGGGTCGTCCCAATCCAAGTAATTCACCTGCAGCTGCACGAAATCGACCTCGGGATGATCGGTCAGCAGCTGCTCCAAGGTTTCGGGGCCATCGTGCATGGAGAAGCCCCAGTTCCTGATGACGCCTTCTTCTTTCTTTTGCTGGGCGAATTCCCACATGCCGAAGGCATCGAATTTCGCCGTGCGCTGCCCTCCCACATTATGAAGCAGATAATAGTCGATGTAATCGGTGCCCAAGCGCTCAAGCGAGGTGCCCAAGCACGCCTTCGCGGTCGCCTCGTCGGGAAGCGCCCATGCGAGGCATTTCGTCGCGATGGTGTAGGCATCGCACGGATAGCGCTTGACGAGCGCCTCGCCGAGCGCCGTCTCGGAAGCACCGTCGTGATAGACGAATGCCGTGTCGAAGTAGGTGTTGCCTGACTGCATGAAGGCATCGACCATCTCTTTGAACTGTTCCATATCGATGCTCGATTCGTCTTTCGGGTTGAGCAGCGGCAGGCGCATGCATCCAAATCCAAACTTCGCTTGTGTTGAAACCGTTTCTGCCATGATCGTTCCTTTCCCTCGTTCTATCCCAAAGATTCTTCTTGTTGCTTCGCTTCAGCCCAAAGTGCTTCCTGCTCATCAGTCGATAGCTCTTCAATCGATTTACCGTTTTCGTGCGCTTCCTTCTCCATATATTCCCAACGGTGGCGAAATTTTCGGTTCGTCGCCCGCAGCGCGCTTTCGGCATCCAGACCCATACGGCGTGCCACGTTCACGATCGCGAACAGCACATCGCCCAGTTCCAGCTCTGCTGCGGCCTTCTCGCGATGCGAGGCGCTTTCCACGATCTTGCCGTTCTCGCTCTTCGGCGCTGCCTTATAGGCTTCTTTCAGCTCGTAGATCTCTTCGGCCACCTGAAGCCACACATCATCGAGCGTTTCCCACTCGAATCCAGCCGAAACCGCCTTCCGCGAGATTTTCTGCGCCTCCATGAGCGCCGGCAGGTTTCGTGGCACGCCCTCCAAAAGCCCTTGCTTCGACTGCTCGTCTGCTTCGCCCTCCGCCTTCTCGTGCGTCTTCTCGGCAAGTTTCACCTTGTCCCAGATGTCGAGCACTTCGTTCGCATCCTGCGCAACCACCGCATCGCCGAACACGTGGGGATGGCGGCGGACGATCTTCTCGTTCACCTCGCGGCACACATCGGCAATGGTGAACTCATCCTCATCGGCCGCGATCTGGCTCTGCAGCACCACCTGCAAAAGCACATCGCCGAGCTCTTCGCGCATATGCGTCACATCATCGGCCTCAATGGCGTCGACGGCCTCATAGGCTTCCTCAATCATGTTCTTCGCGATGCTTTGATGCGTCTGCTCCTTGTCCCACGGACAGCCGTCTGGCGCGCGCAACGCCGCAATCGTGGTGACAAATTCGTCGAATTCCGGAACCGGCATGAAATCCCACCCTTCACGTTTGAATGCCATATCCTTATGATACGCCATTCGTCAAAGGGTCAATTCACACGCATTTATTGACAATCACGCCCAGCGTTCTTTAAGCTTTTCGCGATGTCTGACGATGTAAGAAAGAAACCCCTCTTCCTGCCAACCGCGCTCTTGCGGCTTGCGTTTCTCGCTGTCTTTGCTATCAATGTTGTCTGTGCGGTTTCGTTTATCGCGAACCCTGCAGCCTATGCGCCGAGCTATCAGCTTACTGGCGTTTCCGGCATGGTTGCCGTACAGGGCATCGGCGTCGCGTTTCTCATGTGGAATGCCACCTATCCCGCATTCATCGCCTCACCGAAGCGCTTTCCCGTTTTAGGTTGGATCATTCTCGCGCAGCAGCTTATCGGAATTGTTGGAGAATCGCTTATTCTCGCCACACTGAGCGCTTACGCGGGCACGGGTGCGGTGTCTGCCGACATGAGCGTTCTCTCTGCAAGCATCATGCGCTTCATCATCTTCGACGCCGGAGGCTTCGTTGCCATGCTTGCGACCTTCCTTTGGTGGACACTTTTGCGCCGCTCTATCCCGCTCGGGTGAGAGCTTTTAAGAGACGTCAGGCGCGCAGTCGCTCGGCAGTCACTCGGCATAATGCCCCCATCGGTCGGAGGGGCATCGAGCCTCGCAGGAAACCTCTTTCGCGAGAGGCAGAGGGGGTTGAGAGTGAATGCCGAGCAGTTGAGAGATTCGCCATAATGCTGAAAGCGGCGAATCTACTCAACGTCCGCGAGGCCCTTGAACTCGAACGCCCCCTCGCCCGAGCGGTTAAGAGGACTTACTGGCGAGCGGGATATGGAGTTAATTCTCTATTCTGCGCAGGCGGAGGAACGAGAGGACGACGAATCCTGCAGACACAACGGCGAGCATGAGCGCAACTCCCATGACGAAGGGCGTTTGATCGCCGGTTTGCGAAAGCGTTCCCGTGCCTGCTCCGCCTGTCGTGTCGCTCGGTGTACCGCCCGCATCAGGGCCGAGCGGTGCTTGGCTCTGGTCGATCGTCACAACGGCTGAGGAAGGATCCCACGGCGTATAGGGGAACCAATCGTTCCATTGGGAGCTTGGCGAAGGGATGACGATCACCGATGCGGCCGTCTCGTCGGCAGCCACCTTGAGCGTGGCTCCGTCCATCACCGTCGCAGATGAGAGGTTGTCGCCAACCGACCATTCGGCTCCTGCGAAGTATGAGATGTCCTGATCGGTCGGGAAGGATTCCGGATAGTTGGCCTCGGCATAGACGCCGAAGGCCTGTGATCCGCCGGGCGCCACGGTGGCCGCTGCGGGGGACACATACGCCTTCCTCAGCGACACCGGCTCGAAGGACAGGTAACGATAGCCGAAGGTGCCGTCTTCGTTATCCGCAACCACGTCCGCGAGGCAGATGACGGGAACGTCATCTTGCTCGGTGCTGAGATCGTCGGTCCCGAATCCCACGAAGGGGTTCGTCTCGTCATAGCCCAAGGCATACATATAGGTGCCAGATCCAAGGTCTTCGTCCCAGTTGCCCGAGTCGAGGGCAACGTCATTGCCCGCGAGCTGGACTCTCGCAGCACCATAGACGCCGAACACTGTATTATCGGGGTCATTGCCTGAGAGGAAGAGGCCGATCGCCCCGCTCTCCGCTTCGCCGTTGGCACCTGCGGTGAACCTCGCGTCGATGTTTTCGTATCCTGTGCCTCCGGTGGCATTTTCAGCCTTACTGCCCTCAATCTCAAAGCCGTTGACGTAGGCACCGCAGATTCCGGTTTTAACGGTGCCATCTTTGCTGGACGCGTAAATGAGCGTAGCCGAATTGGGCCATACATAGAGATTCGCATCGGGAGCGTAGATGCCGTAGATGCCGTTGCACTGCGCGGTTCCGTCTATCCCGGCCTGTATAATCGTCTTGGTGTTTTCTCCGATTGTTATATCTTTGCCCGAGGCATAGACGCCCGTCGAGCTCTGCGTTCCATCGGTGAAGGACTGAAGCCACAGGACGCCGGTGCCGCCTGCGAAGAAAAGGTCGCCTTCGCAATACACCGCTGCGACCGCTGCAGATGGATTGTCAACATTGATCCAGATGTTTGACACGGAGGAACTCGGCGTCGCGATGCTTGAGCCGTCGGGCAAGACGATCGCGCAGAGAATCGAAGGAACCTCGCCGTCGGGATGGGGGAGCTGGTCTTTCGAGACGAGGTTGGCAGGATTATTGATGCCGATCTCGACATTCCCCAAGGCCAGCGTGAGGTTTTCGGCATCCCACGAATAGCCGTCTTCCTCCACGGTGGCGTTGGCATTCCAGCCACCCGCAGCAGGTTCCTTCGTGAAGTCCAGGGCGTGGTCGATGACGATGCCATCCGAAGCAGTGGCCTTCATCCCGGCCTCTGCCTTATCAAGGGAAATGTCGGTTCCTGCGATCTCGTCGAGCAGGCCCTCGTCGAGCAATCCCTCACCGACCAAGCTGCCCTCGCTGTTCAGGTCGCTCTCGCCGCCTAAACCGCCTTCGTCTTGTGCGTTATCGGCAGAGGCTCCGTTTTCCGGCTCGGAGAGGTTGTCAGCATTCGTACCAGTGGTTCCTTGGGTGTTTTCCGGCCCGGAGGCATTGTCGGAGACGTTGCCTGTGTTCGCCCCGTTGCCTTTCTCGGCGGTGCCGTCTGCTTGCTGCACAGGGATGCCTTCGCTTGCCTGGTCAGGGGAAACCGCAAATGCCAAGGCTGCGGGCGAGAGCCCCATCAGCGCGATGGCGCATGCCGAGACCCAGGTAATGAGCTTCCAGCTGAGATGATGTGCGCGGTTCATGAAATGCTCCCTCTCACTCTTATGCTGCCTACGGGCCAATTGCCAGTGAAAACCGGCATCTTCTCTTTTGCCTTCCATTTTAGCCATTCTGAGAGAAGTAAGCAGATCTTTCTACGGGTAGGTGGGATGCTCGGAATGGAGGACCTTTTTCACATCGGAAATGCGCTTCGTTTTTCACCATCTTTGGTAAATTGTGCTCCTGTGCGCCACATCCACTACGAGAATCAGGAGCACATCGTCCTCGATGTCGCACACAATCCGGTAATTGCCAACGCGATAGCGCCATAGACCGGCCATGTTTCCAACAAGAGCTTTTCCCATGCTTCTTGGATTGTCAAGCCGGGAAATCTCCCTTAGCTTCGCCGTAATCCTCTTGGCGGTCTGCTTGTCCAGCTTCCTCATTGTGCGCTGAACATCCTTATCGATTTCAATCCGCCAAGCCAAGACTTTCCTCCAGCTCATCAAGTGTTATTGTTTCAAGCCTGCCGGCCCTGAAATCTTCGACCTTTTTAAGGATTCCGTACTCGTACTCCAAGCGGTCAATGGATTCAGACAGAGCCTCCGCCATGTAATAGGTTTTCGTCCTGCCTGTCGATTCTGCGAGCCTGCTGTATCGTGCTGCTAAATCCTCGGGGATTCTGAGAGCTGCCGTTGTGGTTGCCATAACGAACATCCTATCTTAAATGTTATACATGCAATACATGTTATACAGTTTAACAAAGAAATACGGTTTCGAACACGGCAGAAACGAAATACGAGAAAGGATGGCTGCTACGTAAAGCCGCAGCCTCTATTGCATGCACCGCTCGGAAGAGCGGCGCAGTTGTGATACTATTGTTCAGTTTGATTTCGCACATGAGCGCCACCTCGCCCAAAGGGGGTGCTCATAACGGGGAAAGGCTCTCGGGGAAATTCACGGTGAATAGCATGCTCTTAAAAAATGACTATGCCGATGTGCGCACTGTCGGCATTCCGCGCGCCCTTCTGTTCTATCGGTATCGCACGTTCTGGACGACGTTCTTCGAGAACCTCGGGCGACACGTCGTCTACAGCCGTGAAACCGATCAGGCGATTCTCGATGCGGGAACGGCGCGCTCAATCGATGAGTGCTGCCTTGCCTCGAAAGCCTACGTCGGCCATGTGGAGAGCCTGCTCACCACCTGCGATGCCGTGTTCGTCCCCTGCTATGCGAGCTGGAACGTGCGCTGCGGGTTCTGCACGAAATTCCAATCTCTCCCCGACCTCGTCCGCAACACGTTCGCCCAAGAGCACTACATGAAAGACGGTCGCCTTCATACGGGAATCCGCATCCTCACCTGCGAAGTGACGGACATCTCCGAGAAGAAGACCGTCATCAGCGCCTACACCGAATTGGGGCAGCGCCTCGGCGCGACTCCCGCCCAAACGAAACGCGCCATCAAAGAGGCGATGAAGGCGCAGGAAGCCGAGGACGCGGCACGTGCCAACGCTCAGGAGGAGGCGCTTCGCCTTATCACCCAGCTCAAACGCCAAGCGAAGAAGAACAGGAAGGAAGGGGAGCCGGCAACGGAGCCTCCCCTCACCATCCTTTTCGCAGCTCATCCTTATATCGCACACGATCGCTTCCTCGGAGGCTCGGTCATCGATGCCCTTGAACGCCTCGGCTGCCAGATTCTTTTCGCCGACGAGACGCGCCACGATCGCACCTTCAAGGAAAGCTTCGAGTTCTCCGACACGATTCCGTGGGTCGTCAACCGCGAACTCATCGGCTCAATTCTCTTGTTGCAAGACCACATCGACGGCATCGTGCTTGTGAGCGCTTTCCCCTGCGGACCCGATTCGATGACCGACGATGCCATCATGCGCTGCATTCAGGGCACGCCTATTTTGAACCTTCTCATCGACGCCCAAAGCGGCACCGCCGGTATCGAAACGCGCGTTGAGAGCTTCATCGACATCCTGCGATTCCAGCGCAAAGGGGGCTATGTCCATGCCGATGCCTAAGATCCACGAGGTTGGCGAGAGCGTGCGCTCTTCGATCGCCCTCCATACGGAAAAGAAGCGCGAGCCGCGGCTTCGTCCGAGGCAGCATCTCAAGAAGAAGCTTCGCCATAAACCGACGAAGGTGGCGATTTTCCGCTATAGCTATTACGCGCCGGCCTTCAAATACTTCATCGAGCAGGTGCTCGATTGCGAATACCTCCGCCTGCCCGACCCGACCGACCGCAACATCGAGCTCGGCTCGCTCTACTCAAGCGATTATGTGTGCACGCCCTTCAAGCACATCTTGGGCGACTTCATCGAGGCGCTTGAGCTTGGAGCCGACATCATCGTCCAGACGGGCGGGCCGTGCCGTCTCGGCTACTACGGCGAGCTGCAGGAATCCATTCTTCGCGACCTCGGCTATGAGTTCACGATGCTCAATTTCTCCCACGGCATCGAAAAGGGCTACGTCGGTTGGGCGAAGGAAGTGCTCAAGGTCGTCAATCCCGACCTCAACATCCCCCATGCCGTGCGCCAGCTCATCGCGACGGGCGGCATGATGAGCAAGCTCGATGAGGCCCACGATTTCTATCTCGCGAATCGCGGTTTCGAGGTGGAGAAAGGCTCGTTCGACCGCGCTTGGACGGCGCTCTCCGACGCGTTCGACGCCTGCAAGACCGACCGTGACATCTCCGAAGCGTTCCATATCGCGATGGATCGCTTCCATGAGATTCCCCTCGATAAGCCCGAGAATCCGCTGCGAATCGGCGTCGTGGGCGAGTTCTTCACCGCGATCGACGAGAACAGCAACCTCCATTTGGAGCGCAAGCTCATGGACATGGGCATCGAAGTCCACCGCATGATCAACTTCACGAACCGCTACACGCACTACAACGAGCCGAACCTGCGTCGTGGGGCAAGCAAATATCTTCTTTACGACATGGGACCCACCTCCACGATGACCGTGGCGGCGGCGCTTTCCTATGCGCAGCAGGGCTTCGATGGCGTCGTCCATGCAAAGTCGGCCGGCTGCACGCCCGAGATCGACTGCGTGCCCGTGCTCCAGCAGGTGAGCGCCGATTACGGCATGCCCATCCTCTATCTGACCTACGACGCCCAAACAAGCGACACGGGCCTCGACACGCGCCTCGAGGCGTTCTACGACATGATTGCCATGAAGAAGGAGAAGCATCTATGACCGAAGCGTTTCTCGGCATCGACATTGGATCGATTTCCACGAAAGGCGTCATCATCGACGGCGGCGGCGAGATCATCGCGCGCTCGTACCTCTGGACCGAGGGCAACCCCGCCCAAGCCACGAAGAATGTCATCGCCGAGCTGCGCGGGCAGATCGACGAGCACGACGTGAAGGTGCGCGGCGCCGGAACCACGGGAAGCGCTCGCCGTCTCGTCGGCGCGATGCTCGGCGCCTCGGTCATCAAGAACGAGATCACGGCCCATGCCGTGGGCACCACCTACGTGCACCCCGACGTGCGCACCATCCTCGAGATAGGCGGGCAGGACTCCAAGATCATCTGCGTATCGGGCGGCATCGCTGTCGACTACGCGATGAACACGCTGTGCGCGGCAGGCACGGGCTCATTCCTTTCGAGTCAAGCACATCGCCTCGGCGTGGAGGTGGAGGAGTTCGGCGAGATCGCCCTCACCTCGCAAAACCCCGCCAACATCGCGGCGCGTTGCACCGTGTTTGCGGAAAGCGACCTCGTGCACAAGATTCAGGTGGGCTACGCGCGGCAGGACATCATCGCGGGACTTTGCCAAGCGGTTGCCTCGAACTATTTGAACAACGTGGGCAAAGGCAAGAAAATCGAAGCGCCCGTGGTCTTTCAGGGCGGCGTCTCGAAAAACGTCGGCGTGGTGGCGGCCTTTGAACGGCTGCTCGACATGCCGGTGATCGTCGATCCCGACGGACATCTCATGGGCGCCTATGGCGTGGCACTTCTCGCGCGCGACGCAGGAGCTTCCGCAACCGACACTTCCGAGGGCGGCCCGTTCGCCAGCGGCGTATTCGATTTCGAGGCGGCACTCGATTTCTCCTATACCACGCGCGAGGCCCACTGCGGCAAATGTGCGAACAACTGCGAGATCATCCTCGTCTATCGCGATAAGGACCTCGTGGACGCCTGGGGGAACCGATGCGAGAAAGGCGAAGTGATGAAGGCACGCGAAAGGAAAGCAGCAAAGTAATGCCCCACAAGAAGGATAAGGCCGGACAAATGGCTGCCACCACCGTCACGACATCCCACGCAGACACCACGCCCGCCGCGAACGCCACGCCCGCCGCGCCCGCCATGAACACCGCAAACGCCAACACCGACCCCGTATTCACCGCCGAGCAGGAGCACCTCTCGCACGTCTACGAGAAACTCCTTCACATCGAGGCCGAGCAGCTCAGCAAGGTATCGTCGATCGCGCAAGGCGCCCACGATGACAAGGCCGATATGGCGGAAGAGCTCACCATCGACCTCGCGGACTTCGATTCCACCCTCGAAACCCTCGCGAACATCGAATCGCTCAACCGCATCGTGGATTCCTACAACCTCGCATCGCAAACGGCCGAAGAGCGCCTCGACCGCACGCGCCTGCTCTTGCGGCAGCCCTATTTCGCCAAAGTGACGCTGCAGCTCTCCCCTGATCGCCCGCCACGCGACATCTATTTAGGTGTTTGCGGCATGAACGACGAGACAGGCCGGCTTTTCATCGTGGACTGGCGCGCGCCGGTCGCTGAGACCTACTACAACCAGAGCATGGGACCAACCTCCTATAAGGTTGATGGGCGAACCGTACATGTCGACCTGCTGCTGCGGCGCCAGTTCGAGATTGAGCGTGACGAGCTGCGCGCCTACTTCGACACCACAGTAGCCATCGAGGATCCGCTGCTGCTGCGCGCGCTCACACGTTCGCATTCCTCGAAGATGCAGGCCATCACAACCACCATCCAGCGGGAGCAGAACACCGTCATCCGCCATGCCGACGTGCCCGCCCTGCTGGTGCGCGGCATCGCCGGAAGCGGAAAGACCTCTGTTCTCCTTCAGCGCATCGCCTATCTGCTTTACCAAAACCGCGCGACCCTGCGCCCCGATCAGCTCCACCTCATCACACCGAACGATGTCTTCTCACGTTATATCTCCGACGTGCTCCCCAGCATGGGCGAGCACAACCCGCAAACCGACACATGGCAAAGCATTGCCGCGCGCTGGGGCATTTCCCCTGACGACCGCGGCATCGGCGCAAACACCGTCGAGCGACTTCGCGAGATCGACGAGGCTTGCAGAAACGCGCGCCTCGCGCCCGAGGATTGCCGCGCCCTCCGCTGGAAAGACGATGTCATCATCCCCGCGCCCGACATCGCGAAAATCGCTGCGCGGTTTGGAAGGGTGCAGAGCAGTCGCAGGCAATGCGAGTGTGTGAATGAGGAACTCCACGACCGCCTCGACCAGATGATCCAGAGCGAGGCGACCAGCGAGTCCGTCCGCTATGCGATAGACGAGATGGAAATCGAGGAGCAGTGCCGCCTTTTCGGCCACCCCGTCGACACCGACGATAAAGACGAGGTGCGCGAGGCGGGGCTCATTTTTCTTGAGGAGAAGTACGCAGCGGCCCATAAGGCGGTCGACAATGCATCGTGGATCTCGACGCGCCGTCTATCCAAGCGTATTCTCGGAGGACGGGGTCTCAAACCGATCGAGCGCACCTACCTGCGCCTTCTCTTCTCGGGCGCGGGAGATGCCGAAGCGCGATACGTCCTTATCGACGAGGTGCAGGACTACACGACGGCACAGCTCATGCTGCTCACGCAGCTCTATCCCCATGCGCATTTCCTCTTGCTGGGCGATCCGAACCAAGCCATCTACGAAGGATGCGCGAGCTTTGAGGAAATCTTCGCGATCTTCGAGCAAGCGCGCGGGCGGGGAAACGTCAGCTCCTGCGCGCTGCTGACGAGCTATCGCTCAACGCCGGAGATCACCGCGCTTTTCGCACCGCTCGCTGATGAGCAGGATCGCATCGCGATCGATTCCGTGCGCCGAGCGGGAACTCCCGTGGCGATCCATGAATGTCATGAGCAGGGCGTCTACGAGAATGCCTTGGCGAGCGCCATTCGCGAAACGGCACAGCAGCTTGCTGACGGTGCCAGCTCTTTGAGTGGAGACTCCTCGAATGGCGCCACAAATGCCGCTGCAGGCATCGGCGCCGTCATCGCATCGACCGAGGATGAGGCAGGTCGCATCGCTGCGCGTTTCGACCTGCCACTCGTGAGCGCTCAGAGCCAACTTCCGGAGAAGGGGCTGGCTGTGATGTCCCTCCCCTTCGCAAAAGGACTCGAGTTCGATGCCGTGATCATTCCCGACGCCTCGGCTGCCATATACGGAGCCGATGAGAGATCGCGCCGTCGCCTTTACACCGCGATCTCCCGTGCGACAAGCCGCATCACGATTCTCTCAAACGGCAAGCTCTCGCCGCTGCTCCATCGAGGCTAGGGAACCGCTGATTATTTCGCTTTTCGAGCGTTTTTCGTTCGAACATCTCTCGAGTGAATCGCTGCAGTAGTG
>CANQRF010000013.1 GCA_947626195.1 uncultured Eggerthellaceae bacterium | reverse complement strand
CGCCTTGAGACGCTGCCGGTCTTCCTTGGGGTTATACCCCCAGAGCAAACCACCCTTTTGAAGGGTGGTTCATGATTTTAGCCGCGCCGCCCGTAACCAGTTAACCGCTGACGGGCTTTGCTGGCTCCTATTCTACCAAATTCACGATCGTACGCCTATGCCGTGGCGCTATAGAAAGAAAACCATCGCCCATATCGGCTTCGACCTCAACCGCAACACCGACCCCGACCTCGTTGAGTGGATGCAGCACATCGGCAACCGTGCCGCCTATTTGAAGAGGCTCATCCGCAAGGACATGGAGGAGAATCAGCACGAGAGATCTTAGTCTGTCTCATGGTTCTTGCGATTTTCCACTACACTATACGGCGACAGATTGCGAGAGAGGAGCAAATGTGCCTGATCGGAGACTTGAGAAAACGTATGACGAAGTGCCGCAAATTCCCGAGATTTTGGAAAAAGTGCTCGTCTATGTTCTGGAAGAAGCACGTGAGAAGATGGAGCAGGGGGAGGCGGTCGTTCCCACAAGCGCTCTCGTCGTCAAAGACAATCTCTTTCTTGAGACCCATCCAGGCGATACGGTGGACGCGTGTTTCGAGGATGCGCGTCATACCGTCGCACGGGCGCGCGGTGCAAACGCCTATGCGTTCTGCTATGACGGATACATCGACACCGACGACGGCATGAAAGATGCGCTCATTGCGGAGGGCGGCGTGCCGGGAGCGCCGACGGGCTATGCGGTGTGCTACCTCTACGAGCTCGACAAGGCAAACTGCCCGCTCTTCGAGGAGGAGATCGCCTTCATCGGCGATGCGCCGAATTTCATGGAGGGCTTGAAAGCTGCCGAAGAATACGCCGACGAGGAAATCGAAAGCCGTTACCTTGAAAGCGACGAAGAAAATGTGGAAAACGTCGAGGGCGAAATGCCTGATGGTGGTGCGGCGACGGACGACGCTGCGGCGGATGGCAGTCTCAACTCGGACGGAGAAGGCGACAACGGAGAGGAAAATCTCTGACAAAACAACGACAGCTGCTCCGACAGATTTCCGACAAAGCACGAGAATTTCTCCGTCAATAGTTCGACAAATCTGCGACATAAACCTGCCATGTGTCGTTCACTATAACTTTTGACCGCTCTTAGGCGATTGGAGGGCGGTGGCGCAAAGAGGGATCGGCAGGGAAAAGAAGCTTTGACTCGTCGCGAGATTTTCAGTAAGATAGGCAGGTTCGATTCCTGCTTCGGCGGCATATTCACCCTGCTGAAGCCGTTTAGTCCAGAGGAGGTGAGCTGATGAAAGCTTATGAACTGCTGTTCTTTGTCGCTCCAACCATTGACGACGAATCCCGTTTGGCCGTGATGAAGCGTATCGATACGGCGATTACGTCGAGCAACGGCGTGATCGACAACGTCGAGGAATGGGGAAAGCGCAAACTGGCTTACGAAATCAACGGTTTGACCGACGGCGATTACACGCTGATTGATTTCCATGCCGATCCCGAAAACATTGCTGAGCTCGATCGTATTCTGCGCATCACCGATGCGGTGGAGCGCCATATGATCGTGCGTCGAGACGATCGCGATTAGTTCGCGTCTGTGCGTTCGATCGAGCACAGGCAGCCTCAGGTGGTGCCGGTTTGCATCACGAAGCATGGGAAGAGGAAGATTATGAGTATCAATCGGGTTATCATCAGCGGCAATCTAACGCGCGATCCGGAGTTGCGCTCGACGGCGTCGGGGCTTCCCGTCTTAGGTTTCGGCGTTGCGGTCAATGATCGCAGACGCAACCAGCAGACAGGCGAGTGGGAAGACTATCCGAATTTCATCGACTGCACGATGTTCGGTGCACGAGGCGAGAGCCTTTCGAGGTTTTTGACGAAAGGCGCCAAGGTGGCAATTGAGGGAAAGCTTCGTTGGAGCCAATGGGAACGCGATGGTCAAAAACGATCGAAGATCGAGGTAATCGTCGACGAACTGGAGCTCATGTCGAACCGCGGCGATAGTCAAGGTTCGCAGGGCGGCAATTACGGTGGAAACTATGGGAGCAACTACGGCGGTAATTACGGTCAGAGCGCCTATTCGGCGCCGGCGGCTCCGGCAGTTGACACCGATGCGACGGTCTACGACGACGACATCCCGTTTTAAGTGACAGGAAGCGCTCTGGCTTTCGGAGAGGCGAATCTTCGCCTCTTCCTTTGAAGGTCCCAAGGGCGTTGATGAAGGAAAGAGAGTAGAGCATGGCTGAATATGCCAAGCAGCCGCGTCGCAAATACTGCCAGTTTTGCAAGGACGGCACGGAATACATTGACTATAAGGACACGCAGATGCTGCGTAAGTTCGTCACCGATCGCGGCAAGATCAAGCCTCGCCGCGTGACAGGCGCTTGCACCCAGCATCAACGCGACATCGCCAACGCGGTGAAACGCGCACGCGTTATGGCGCTTATGCCTTACACGGTTCCCGCAGTGAGCGGCCGTGGCGATCGCCGGAACCGCAACTAAGGGAGGCGACATGAAAGTAATCTTATTGAAGGAGCTGAGAGGCAAAGGCGGCGAGGGCGATGTCATCGAAGTTGCACCCGGCTTTGCCAACAATTACCTGTTTACCCAGGGCTACGCCATCAAAGCGACAAAGGGCAACCTGCGCCAACTCGAAGAGCGCCGTAACAACATCGCGAAGCGCGAAGAGGTGCGCATTGCCGATGCGAACAAGCTCGCGGAAAGCCTCAACGACAAGACGGTGAAGGTCATTGCCCAAGTCGGCGATGAAGGTCAGCTGTTCGGCTCGGTCACCGCTCCGAACGTCGCCGATGCGATCATGAACGATTTGGGCATCGAGGTCGATCGTCGTCGCGTTGAGCTCGGCAAGCCGATCAAGACCGCGGGACTGCACACGGTTGGCATCTCGATTTATCGCGACATCAAGGCGAAGGTGAACGTGCTCGTTGGAAGCGAAGCCGACTTCGCTGAGCCTGCTAACGAAGAGGCGGTTGCGCAAGAGGCCGCCGAAGAGGCTGCAGAGACGGTTGCCGAGGTTGTCGAGCTGATCGAGGAAGTTGATCCGGAAGATTCCGTTGTCGTTGTCGTCGAGGAAAACGCCGAATAACGAGCGGTTCTCGTTTTGCATTTAACGGAGCGGACGGGTGCGATAACGGACCGATCGGTTCAAGGCGGTTCAAGGCAGAAGAGTCCAAAAGGAGATCTTGGGTCTTGGCGGTGCGAGAAAACGCATCCTCCGCTCAATAGGTTTGTGAGTTTTTGGCGAAGCCAATGTTAGAGGAGGCAGGAAAGCATGGCGGCTCAGAAGGCGGAAACGTCGACCAAGCATGCCTCGCTCCCCAATAATATCGAAGCGGAGCAATCGGTGCTTGCCGCCTGTCTGCTCAGCGCCGAGGTGGCTGAGGAAATCGTCCTTCGCCTCAAGCCAGAGAATTTCTTCCGGCCTGCTCACCAAGTGATTTTTGAATCGATCGCCGATCTCACGGTGCGCAATATCACGCCAGACCCGATCGCGCTCGCCGACACCCTCGAATCGAAGGGCACGCTCGAAGCGGCGGGTGGCCGCAACTATCTCATTGAGCTTTCAGACAACACCTTTGCCCTCACCGCATGGCAGAGGCATACCGAGATCGTGAAGCGGACGGCGTTGCAGCGCGATTTGGTGCGCGCCTCCGCCGAGCTGAACGCGCTTGCCTACAACGCTCCCGACGACATCAACGAAATCGTCGAGGATGCGGAGAAAACCCTGTTCAACGTCACTGAGAAACGCATTTCCTCGTCGTTCATCAAGATGAAGGACCTCTTGATGAACACCTATGAAGAGATTATCAAGCTTTCCGACAAGAAGGGCTCGATGGCGGGCGTGCCGTCGGGTTTCAAAGACGTCGATAGTCTCTTCCATGGGTTTCGTGGAGGCGATCTCATCATCTTGGCGGCGCGCCCCGGCGTGGGCAAGACGGCCTTCGCCTTGAATCTTGCCGTTCGTTCGGCGATCAGGGGAACGTCGGTGGCGTTTTTCTCCTTGGAGATGAGCGCGAGCCAGCTTGCGCAACGTATCCTTTGCGCCGAGGCATCGCTCAGCCTTTCCAAGGTGCGGTCGGGAAACATTCAGGATGGCGATTGGGAGCCTCTCGCGAAGGCGACGAACACGCTTTCCAATCTCGATCTCTACATCGACGACTCCCCGGGGCTTTCCATTTTGGAAGCACGTGCGAAGGCACGGCGTGAGCTCCGCCACGCACAGGAAAACGGAAACGGGCTCATCATCGTTGACTATCTGCAGCTCATGCAACCGACGATGACGCGGCGTGACGGCAACCGCGCCGTGGAGGTGGGGGAGATCTCGCGTGGCCTCAAGGTGCTCGCCAAGGAGATGAATATGCCGGTGATTGCGCTTTCCCAGCTTTCGCGGCAAGTGGAATACCGCAAGCAGAAGCGCCCCGTGCTCGCGGATCTGCGCGAATCGGGTTCCATCGAACAAGACGCCGACATCGTGATGTTCATCGACCGTTCGATGGATGAGCTCGAAGGCGAGGAGTCGGGCCGTCCTGAATTTGGCACGGCAGAATTGATTGTCGCGAAGCATCGCAATGGTCCGACGCGCGACATCACGCTGGCGTTTATCCCCGAGCAAACGAAATTCGACGACTACTTCGACGCATCGCGTTTGGGTGGCGCGCTCTAGCGGGGGATCGTACGGCTATGCCGTGAAGCGCGGTGACGATTCGCTATACTAGAGGGATGGTACGGAAAGAACGACGGAAGGTACCGAAAGGATAGGAGCACATGCCCAGTACGGTATTGGTGGGAGCGCAATGGGGCGACGAGGGAAAAGGCAAGATAACCGACCTCATTGCGAAGGATTACGACTATGTTGTCCGTTATCAAGGCGGCAATAACGCCGGCCATACGGTCGTGCATGCAGGCAAGACGCTTGCGTTGCATCTTATGCCGTCGGGCGTGATGTATGAGCATGCGGTTCCCGTCATCGGCAACGGCGTGGTGGTGGATCCCGGCGTTCTCGTCACGGAAATGGCGATGCTCTCCGCCGAGGGGATCGACTGCTCGAAGCTCAAGATCAGCTGCGACGCCCATGTCATCATGCCGTATCACAAGGATCTCGATGGCGCAGACGAAAAGCGCCTCGGCTCCAATCAGATCGGAACGACCAAGCGCGGCATCGGCCCGTGCTATCAAGACAAGGCGGCGCGCAAAGGCATTCGCGTGCAGGATTTGCTCGATGAGAAAATCTTCCGCCTGAAGGTGGAAACCGCGCTCGCGCAGAAAAACCCGATTCTCGAGAAGATATACAACATTCACACGTACACGGTGGATGAGATATGCGAAGAGTATCTTCCCTATGCGAAGATCCTCAAGCCCTATATGGATGAGACGGCGCAGCTCTTGAACGAGGCGCTTGCGCAAGGCAAGAACATTCTGTTCGAGGGCGCGCAGGGCACGCTGCTCGACATCGACCACGGCACCTATCCCTATGTCACCTCGTCCTCATGCTGCGCAGGCGGTGCCGCGACCGGAACCGGCGTGGGTCCGGTCGCGATCTCGAAGGTGCTCGGCATTCAGAAAGCCTACGTGACGCGCGTGGGCGGCGGCCCGTTCCCGACGGAACAACGTTCTGCCGAAGAAGGCGCCGAGGCCGAAGAGGCGGAAGTGGGCGACACCCTGTGCAGCGTCGGCCATGAGTACGGCGTGACCACCGGGCGCCGTCGCCGCTGCGGCTGGTTCGATGCGGTGATCGCGCGCTATGCAGCGCAGGTCAACGGCCTCACCGACATTGCGCTCACCAAGCTGGATGTGCTTTCCGCCTTCGACACGATAAAGGTGTGCGTGGCCTATGAATGCGAAGGCACGCGCTATGAGTATTTCCCGATGCAGCAAAGCGTGCTTTTCCATGCGAAGCCGATCTATGAGGAGCTCCCGGGATGGAAGGGCGAGGATATATCGGGATGCCGCAGCTTCGATGAGCTCCCGAAGAACACCCAGCATTATGTGGAATATCTCGAGGGGCTCGCAGGCGTGCCGATGAGCATCATCTCGGTCGGACCAGACCATGATCAGACGATCATGCGCGGCTGGAGTTCGTGTTAAGGGTACGGCAGGCATTCGTCAGCGATGCCCATAGGCCGTTTTGGCTAGTTGTCGTGAAGGACAGGAAGCAATGAACATCTTGGTGTTAGGGTCGGGCGGTCGCGAGCATGCCATCGCATGGAAGCTCGCCCAGTCTCCGCGCTGCGAAAAGCTCTATGTTGCGCCCGGCAATGGCGGCACGGCGCAGGTGGCGACCAACGTTTCGAGTGTTGACATCCTCGATGCGGACTCGGTTTTGGGCTTTGTCGAAGAGTATGGCATCGACATGGTGGTCATCGGGCCCGAGGCTCCCCTTGTCGCTGGCGTTGCAGACAAGCTTCGCGAGGCCGACGTGTTGGTCTTTGGGCCGAACGCGAGCGGCGCGCGTCTTGAGGGAAGCAAATCCTACAGCAAGCGTTTCATGGAGCGCGCGCAAATCCCGAGTGCTGCCGCCAAGGTGTTTGACAAGGCGGATGCAGCGCTTTCCTATGTGCGCGAACAGGGTGCGCCGATCGTCGTGAAGGCCGATGGCCTTGCGGCGGGCAAGGGCGTGGTCGTGGCGGAAACGGTCGCGGCTGCAGAAGACGCCGTGCGTGCCTGTTTCGACGGAGCATTCGGCGATGCGGGGCAGACGGTGCTCATCGAGGAGTTTATGAGCGGCATCGAATGTTCGCTTCTCGCCTTCGTAACGGAGGGCAAAGCGTTTTGCATGGAATGCGCTCAAGATCATAAACGCGCCTTCGACGGCGACCGCGGGCCGAACACGGGCGGCATGGGAGCATATTCTCCGGTGCCGATGGTGACCGACGAGGAATTCACCGCGATGCGCGAGATCATGGAGAAAGCAGCGCGGGCGACGCTGCCGACGGCCACGATGCCGGCTGCCGTTTGCGACGGTGCCGACATGGCAGGAGAAAACGCTGAGGCCGATAGCTTCGACATGGATTATCGCGGCGTGCTCTACGGCGGATTCATGCTCGGTGAGGGCGGCCCGCGTATCGTTGAGTTCAACGCGCGTTTCGGCGACCCCGAGACCCAGGCGGTGCTCGTGCGTATGGAATCCGACCTCGTCGACATCATGGAGGCGGTGGCGGATGGCAGACCGCAGGATGTCAGCCTTGCGTGGTCGCCGCTTTGGGCGGTGTGCGTGGTGCTGGCAAGCGAGGGCTACCCGGGAAGCTATGAAAAGGGCAAGGTCATCCTCGGTGTCGAAGAGGCGGAGGCGCTCGAGGGCGTGATGGTGTTCCATGCGGGAACGGCGCTCAATTACGACGGCGAGCTCGTCACGAGCGGGGGGCGCGTGCTCAATGTGGTGGCGCTCGGAGAAGATTTCGAAGAGGCGCGCGAACGGGCCTATCAAGCTTGCGAGCTGATCAACTTCGAGGGCAAGCAGTATCGAAGCGACATCGGCGCACAGGCAGCGTCGTTTGCGGCATCGGAGGAGTGACGATGCTTTCCGAACGGATGCTGTCGCTGGCGGTCGAAACCTGTTCCGATACGTTTTTGAAGCTCACGCCAACTACCGAGAAATTCCTCCCACGGCCCGAACCGAATCAAACATATATGCTTTACGCGCATGTTCCGTTCTGTGAACGGCTGTGCCCGTATTGCTCCTTCAACCGTTTTCCCTATGAGGAGCAGAAGGCGCGCCGTTATTTTACGAACTTGCGGCGCGAAATGATGATGCTCAAAGACCTCGGCTACGATTTCGAGAGCCTCTATATCGGCGGGGGAACGCCGACCATCCTGCTCGATGAGCTGTGCGAGACGATCGATTTGGCGAAGGAGCAGTTCTCAATCCGCGAGGTTTCGAGCGAGACGAATCCGAATCACCTCGTACCCACTTATCTTGAAGCGCTCAAAGGGCGCGTCGATCGTCTGTCGGTGGGTGTGCAGAGCTTCGACGATGGGTTGTTGCGCCAGATGGATCGCTATGAGAAATACGGCAGCGGAGAGGAGATCCTTGAGCGCGTGCGTGAGGCGAGTCCGTATTTCACCTCGATGAACGTGGATATGATCTTCAATTTCCCCGCGCAGACCGAGGACATCCTCATCAACGACATCGAGATGGTGGTGGCAAGCGGCGCCTCGCAGACGACGTTCTACCCGCTGATGGCATCCCCGTCGGTGCGTCGCTCGCTTGCGCGCACGGTGGGCAAGGTGGATTACCATCGCGAGTATCGGTTCTACCAGATCATCACCGAGCTTCTGTGCGGTGGCGAGCGTCCGCTGTTCGATTACGGCTCGGCGTGGACGTTCAACAGAAAGCCGCCGGAGGTGTTCTTCGGAACGTCGGACGGCGAAACGCAGGCAGCTCCGATGATTGACGAGTACGTGGTGAATTACGAGGAATATCCCGCGATCGGTTCGGGCGGCATCACCTATCTGGGACAAAACCTCTATGTGAACACCTTCTCGGCGAACGATTACAACGAGGCCGTGGAATCGGGGCGCATGTCGCTGATGGGTAAGACGAAGTTCTCGCTGCGCGACCGGATGCGCTATCGCCTGATGATGCAGCTCTTTGGTCTGCGCCTTGATAAGCGCGCCTTCAAACGCGATTTCGGTTGCACGATAGAAAAGGGACTGCCGGCAGAGATGGCATTTTTGCGCGCTTCGGGAGCCTTTGCCACTGACAACGACGAGGAGCTAACCTTAACGCCGAGAGGTCGCTATCTGGTGGTGGCGATGATGAGGCAGTTCTTCGTGGGTGTGAATCGGCTGAGGGACCAAGCACGCGCTGCGCTCACCGGAGAGGAACGCATCCTGCTGTTCGGGGAATAGGCGAACGGTCTGCGCCATCGCATTCAGAGAAATCAATCGCAAAAGAACGAGCCGACGAGATCGGGCTCTGCTGTCGTGGCGACGAGCAGTAAACGTGTGGTTGGCGTGACGAAGCGGCGCCGCCGAAAGCGCACCGAAAGAGTGCCGAAAGCGAGATGCCGTCGTTTTGGCCGGAGAAAAAGAAAAGTCGCTAGGTTTGCTAGCGACCTCTCTTAACAGTTGTCTGCGTTAACAGCCCATCCGTCGAAGCGAAGTATAATCTTCTGCGGTTCATGATGGGAAGGGGCGAGGCGCATGATATTGAGAAACTCCATCTTTTGTTCGATACTCCTTGTGATTTCGTTCGTTGATCTGCGTAAACGGATTATTCCGAATGGGCTTGTCGCCGTACTTTGCGTGTGGTGGGCCTTCTGCACGATATTGACCGGTGTTGCCTGTGGAGTGGAAGTTGCCAGAGGCGTGCTTGCCGAAGGCATTGTCGGTGCTCTCGCGCTGGGAGGCGGCGTGCTCATGCTGTGCCTTCTCTATGAAAGGCTGCGCAAGCGAGAATCCTTCGGTGGAGGCGATGTGAAGCTTATCGCCGTGATCGGCTTATACCTTGGCTTGGAGGGCGGCTGCTTAGCATTGCTTCTTGCGTGTGCGGCGGGAATCGCTTGGAGCTTCATCGCGAGCCTTGTCATGCGGAAGCCTGCACAGCAATCGGTTGTCGCTCATCCTCGGGCGATAGAAGAAACTTTATCGTCTTTCCCCCAAACGCTTCCCTTTGCCCCAGCGCTCACACTCGGTGCCTTTCTCGTGCTTCTCTTGGGCGCGTGAACGCGCGTGTTTGGTAAACGTTTTCTCTCAACTCATATGACCGATGATGCGTCAATAAGAAAATAAAGCTCCAACCCATCCGGCCAAAGATGGGTTGGAGCTTGCCATCGTCTGCCGTTTTCCCTTCACGACGTGTTATACCATCCGTCAAGCACTGTGAACAGTCTCATATCCGCGTGTCGCCTCCGGGGAAACCTCCGGATTGGTTGCCGCATATAGATGCTTTCGGCTGGGAGGCGCCACTTCATGAATCCGATTCTAAAAACGCACGCGGCCTAAAGGGCTGTGCATAGCTGTCTCGTGGGTCACCCCAGCGCCATCGAAGGAAGAAGCGGAAGGCGAGGTGTATGCCGATAACATGTGTCTTGGTTAGGCGGCCCCTTCGCCCTATGCGGCGTTTTCCGTCGCGATCCAATAGATCCACTCGCAAAGCTCACGGGCAAGCGCCGCATACACCTTGTTCTTCTCAAGGCCGCGCTCTTCTAGGGTCTTCTTTCTTTTGTAGAGGCGCTTCCTGCATTTGACGGCCCTCGCGTTTTCCCTCTTGGCATCGCATGTGCCGCGATAGGGCCTGTCGTAGGCGTGGACCGCCTCTATCAGAAGGCGGCGCAGGTTCGAGTTCCCGCATTTGGTGACAGGGCCCCTTGATGTCTTCTTTCCGCTGGAGCGCTCGGAGGGTACAAGGCCTATGTAGGCAGAAAACGCAGATCCGTTCTTGAACCTTTTGAAGTCATAGACCTCGGCCGCCAGGGAAAACGCCGTGGTAAGGCCGATGCCGTGGATGGCGCTTAGGCGGGCGATCGTTCGGGCGAGCTCCTTTGAGGCCTTGGCTTCTTTCCGTATCTCATCGTCTATCTCGGAAAGCTTTTCTTCCAGATAAAGGACCGCCTCGAGCTTTTGGCGGAACGCGAAGGTATCGCATGGCTCATCGAACTCAAAAGAGGCCGCCCATCTGTAAAACGCCTTGGTCCAGCGGCGCTTGGTGAGCGTGTATCGCGTATGCGTCTTGAGCAGAAACGACGCCACCCTCTGCTTGGCGCGCCTGAGATCCGACGCCGTCTCGGCCCGCAGCTTCGAGAGGTTTCGCAGGCTCTCCTCGCGCTCGGTCGGAACATAGACCTCTCTCACCGATCCCGCAGCCAGCATGCGGGCGAGCCACTGGGCGTCCACACGGTCGTTTTTCACGCGGTCGGTGCGGTAGGGAAGCTTCGACGTTGCCGCCACAACGCATCTTATCCCGGCGCCGTTGAGCGCCCGGGCGAGCTCAAACCCGGTGGGCCCCGCCTCGTAGACGCAGCAGATGGGTTCGGCAAAGCTGTGCTGCCTTATCCAGGAGATCACCTGTGCCGGATCCTCGGAAAGGACATCTTCTGCGACGACCCCCGTGTCCGCCGATAGCGCGCATATCGCGTTTTTCCTTGAGTGGGTGTCGATGCCGATACTGGTACAATACTTCATCAGGAGCCCCCTTCGCTTTGTATGTGGTAATCAACTACCGTCTCGTTAATGACTTTAACGATTGTTGCCTAACCCACGGTTTACAAAAAGGGGCTCCGACCGTTTTCATCATCGGTCATATTTTCTAGCTTGGAAAGAGTACCGAAAAGAAGGTCAGTAAAAGCAGCATGGGAAGGTCAGGGGCTTTCAGCACCATGAGTGCCGCGGTAGTAGGTCACGGCGATTTGCGTGCGGTGGGAAAGCTGCTTCTTCGCGAGAATCGCGCTCACATGATTGCGCACCGTTCCTTCCGAGAGATAGAGTTCCGAGGCGATCTGCTTGTTGTCCATCCCTTCGGCGATGAGCCGGACGATCGCAAGCTCGCGCGGCGAGAGGTCGGCGAACAGCTCTTGCTCGAAGTTTGCCTGAGCATTGGCAAGGCTGTTCTTCCGCAGAAGCTCATCGCGCTCCTTCGCTAAAGCAAGATTATGCTCACGCAGGGTGTTGTTCGCGAAGATGAGACCCCGTCGGTCGGCCTCCTCGTGTATCGTGCGAATGGCCAACAGTATCGCCGCTAAGCTGATGATAAAAAGAGCTCCTAAGAGAAGCATGTTGAGTTGCTGCACAAAAAGCGCCACGACGAATACGGCGATCCATGCAAGCCGCAGCCCCCAATTTCGATCATACGTGGCGGCATAGGCCATCGGCGGAAGAAAGAACATCGCTGGGGGAAACACGAGAGCGATCACATAAAAGGCCCCTTGGGGGATGAGCGGCCAAGGCTGCTTGAGCGCCATGCTTGTGCAAACTGCCACAATGGAGAAAAGAAGCCCGACGACCGAAAGTATCTCGGACCCGCTGACGGCGAGCAGCGCCAAGCAGAAGGCGTAAATCGCGACGATGTTGGAGAGCCTCATCATATTCAGAGATTATACCGATAACTCGTGCGCCGCCCGAGGTAAAGCCCGCAGAGCGCACCAAGGAGTTTTCCCAGTTCAGAAGCTCTTTATGCAAGATGATGACAAAAGTCATGGTTGTAAAGGAGCATTTTCGCGCCAAAATAGCGCCAAGGCTTGGTGTTCGTTTCCCGCATGCGTCGCGTGTATGCCCTACCTGTTTGCAAGGTTTGCCAAGGGAACGCAACCGCATGCTTGATGGCAAGCGCGAAAACTCGACAGATAGGAGAGCGACCTCAATGGCTCCGATCGTTTCGGTAAAGAACCTCGTGAAGCGCTATGACAGCGTGTTGGCGCTCGACCACTTCGATTTGGAGATCAACCAAGGCGAAGTGTTCGGCCTTCTCGGCCCGAACGGCAGCGGGAAGACAACCGCCATCAACTGCATTCTGCAGCTGCTCACCTACGAGAAGGGGCAGATCGATCTGTTCGGCAGGCCCATGACAGCGACGAGCTACGACCTGAAACGACGCATCGGCGTCGTGCCGCAGAATGTCGCGGTATTCGATGAGCTGACGGTGTACGAGAACATCGACTATTTCTGCAGTCTCTACGTGAAGGAATCCTCAAAGCGCAAGCCTCTTGTCGAGGAAGCAATCGCCTTTGTGGGGCTTGAAGAGCAGGTCGGCATGCGGCCGAAGAAGCTCTCCGGCGGATTGGTGCGGCGGCTCAACATTGCCTGCGGCATCGCCCACAAGCCCGAGCTGATCTTCTTCGACGAGCCGACGGTGGCGGTGGATCCACAGAGCCGTGCTTCCATCCTCCAAGGCATCAAGGAAATGAACCGGCGGGGCTCGACCATCATATACACGAGCCATTATATGGAGGAAGTTGAGGAAATCTGCACCCGCATCATGATCATGGACAAGGGGCGCACGCTCGCCTGCGGGACGAATGAGCAGCTGAAAGAGCTGGTGGCGGCAGGGGAGAAGATCGTCATCGAGGCCGATGTTCCTGAGGCGGCACTCATCAAGATGCGGGCGCTTCCCCATGTGCTCTCGGCGGTCTACGCCGACGGGCACCTCGAGGTGGCCTGCGAAAACGGCGAGCACAATGTGGCAGACGTTCTCGCGGAGCTCGCGAAGGCCCGCATCTCGCCCGGGCGCATTTGGGCAGAGCCGCCCACGTTGAACGATGTGTTCCTCGAAATCACCGGCCGTCAGCTACGGGATTAGGGGCGAACGGCCATGTTCAGCACATTCCGTTATACGCTCGTCTCTCTTCTGCGATCTTCGGACGTCATGGTGTGGGCGCTGGTGTTTCCCCTTGTGTTGGTCTGCATGTTCATGACCATGTTCTCTTCCATCGATCAAGAGGAATCCTATGACGAGGCCATACCCCTCGTGGTGGTGCAGCCCGACGAAAGCGCAGATGGGAGGGCCTTTCAAACGTTTTTGGAGGCCATTGGCACCGTGGATGGGGAAGATGCCGCGGAAGGTTCGGCTGGTGCCAGCAATGGCGCAGATCACAATGCCGCGGGCACCAATGCTTCGGATGGCAGCTCGCTTCTCAGCATCACCTACGCGGATAATTCCAAAGAGGCGGAAGAGCTCGTCTTGAAAAGCGGCGGGGAAGGTGCCGATGAAAGCCCTTATGTCGGTTACGTTCAGCTGATCGACGGAAGCCCTCAATTTCAGGTGATGCCTCCTGAGTCGTCTCAATCGGCGCTTGGCAGCCTTGATGCCTCCATTGTGTTGCTGGCGCTCGAACAGTATGAGGCGAATGCCACCATGGTGAAATCGCTTGTCAAGGACGATCCGCAGGTGTTGGCCGATCCCGCGGTGCAAGAGCAGCTCTTTGAACCCATCCAAGCCACACAGCGTGTACAGCTCACCCATAGCAAGCCGTCGGAATCCGCCCGATTCTACTTTGCCCTCATGGGGATGGCGGCATTGTTCGGAGGACTGATAAGCCAGGAGGCCATGAAGCGTTTGAATCCGCGCGCCTCAGCGCTGGGAGCGCGCCGCGCGGAAGGGGCGTTGGGCAACACGCAGACCGTTCTCGCCACGCTTCTCGCCTGTTGGGTGCTTTGCTGGGCATGCCTCTTGGTGACCTATTGCTTCATCTGCTTTATCGCGCAGGTCGATTTTGGTGGCCGCGACCTGCTCTGCATCCTGACCGTGGGGGTGTCGTCGCTGCTTGGGCTCTCGCTGGGATGCGCCGTCTCCGCTCTGCCGCCCACGACGTTTAACGCTTCCGGCGGAATCATCACGGGAATTGTCTGTGCCACCTCTCTGCTCGCGGGCCTGTATGGCACACCGTGCATGGAGCTCGCCGACTATCTGGCCGTTCATGCGCCGATCGTGCAGATTCTCAATCCCGCTTATCAGGTGGCGCAATCGTTCTACAGCATCGTATCGTTCGATTCGCTTCTTCCTTGGGCAGAGCATATCGGCATCATGCTCGTCATGGTCGCGGTGTTGCTTCTTCTCTCCGCCCAGACGCTGAAACGGAGGCGCTATGCCAGTCTTTAAGTGCATCCTCAAGATTCTGCGGGCCAACATCACCTTCTTCCTCATCTACATCATCGGGCTCAGCTTTATGGGCATCGGCATCGCGTCGTCCTTGAGCAGCGAGCCAACGACCGGCGCATTCGAGATCGACCGGGCGACCTATGCGGTCGTCGATCGCGACAAGAGCGCTCTTTCCGAGGGGGTTTCCGCGTTTTTGGGCGAGCATGGGGATGTGGTGGCGGTGGAAGATGATGAATTCTCCCTGCAAAATGCGATTGCCAAAGGCGCCGTTGACTATCTGCTGGTTATTCCCGCCGGTTACGGAGAGCAGTTTGCCCAAGCGGTTCGCGATGGGAAAGAATTGCCCGCTATGGATGCCACTTACAGCTTCATTTCTCTTGCGGGCATCTTCATGGATCAGCAGGTGGATGGCTACGTCAGCATGGTGCGCACGCTGATGACTGCGCATCCACATGACGCAGTTGCCGACCTTGCCACACAGGCGGCGGAGTATTTCGAAGACAGCGTTGACGCCTCCTATATTTCCACCGCTGTCGATGTGTCGGCAGCCGATCAGTTCAGGGTGTTCTTGGGGTGGTCGATCTATACGCTGTTCACGGGCATCGTGGTGTGCGTCGGCAATATATTGGGCGTTATGGGAAGGCCGGACGTCCGGCGGCGCAATCTCGCTTCGGCGCTTCCCCAAGGGAGATACAATCTTCAGCTCGCCTTGGGTTGTTTGGTCATCACTCTTGTTTCATGGGGATGGACGTTCGGTTTGGGAATAGCGGTGTACCACGACGCCGCCTTTTCGATCGACCTGGCAGGCGTTGTTCTTTGCGGTGCGGCAATGCTCGCCCTGTGCCTCTTCGCCTTCTCGTTCGCTCTCATCCTTGGGCAGAGCGGGGCATCGCTTCTGGCCTGCAATGCGTGGGGCAATATCGTCGGATTGGTCATCGCCTTCTTGGGAGGAACGTGGGTGCCGCTTTCCCTTATGTCTCCCGAAGTGCTCGCCGTTGCCCACTGGCTTCCGGGCTATTGGTATTCGTCGGCGCTTGAAGGGGCGATTACGGTTGGCGCAACGCCGACGTTGGCAGGTGCTATGCCCGCGCTGCAATGCATCGGCGTGTTGCTGCTGTTCGCGGCGGCGTGCTTCTGCATTTCATTGGTAGTCGCGCGCCTGCGTGCCCAGACCTCCGAAGCCGGCGGCAACCTTACCGCACCTGCAACGCTGTCATAAGAGCCGCTATTGCAGGAGGCTGTCGTAGAAGGCTCCTGTAAGGGGGTTGTCTTAGGGCGAGCAGTTGTAAAGGGTGGCAATGAAGGGGCGAAACGTCCTAGCGAGCGGTGTTGCCATAAACGTACTGACAGACGGGTCGCTATGGATGTTCAGGCGAGAGAAACCGTTACGGAAATCCAGGCGAATTTGCGTCGGAAGGCTAAACGGGAAGAAACTCCTTAAGGTCAATGCCGAGGTTGTCGACAACGAGGGTTCCCACAAAAGGTTTTGCCGCTGCGGTAACAAGGCCGGGCTTTGCGACGATCATGGTGACCGTTCGATCGGCGAAGACGTGGGGAGTGGCTGCTTCTCCCGTTTGCGCTGAAACCCCCGAGGGAACGTCGGCGGCGATAACGAATGGCTTGCTGTCGTAGCCGCTGTTTAAAAGCGAGATCCACCGAGCCATCGGTTCGCGAACTGTTTGGCCTGAAAACCCTGTGCCGAGAAGCGCGTCGATAACAACATCGGCACCTTCCAACAAGCACGTAACCTCTTCTTCCGTAGGGTTGATGAGCACCTTCAATGCTTCGGGGAGGTTTTTCATGATCGTGCGGGCAGTGGAATGAGCAGGTTCGGCGGAAATGCCATCAGCGGCTTTCGGTGTGATGAGGAACGTCTCGCAGCCTTCTTGCGCGAGCAGATTCGCCGCCACCCAACCATCACCCCCGTTGTTGCCGCTTCCCGCCAATACGACGACATACGGGTTCGCGATCTTGTTTTCACGAAGATATGCGCTCGCCTCGCGGGCAATTGCGGTGCCGGCTCGTTCCATCAACGTGGCGAGTGGTGTTCCTTTTGCGGCAATAGCTTGCTCAAGTTTCACAACGTCGGCCACGTCGAGAATCATGTCGCCCTGTGCCATCGCTTTCCTCCCTTTGGGTTACATATCAGTATCATAAGCTCATTATCAAAGAGACGCTACGCACGAACAAAGCAATGCGCGAAAATCCCTTGAATGATGCAGATATATGTTATATTATTCATAATAATCAGAAATAATTTATAAAATAAAGGATATATAGTGTTGATAATTATCAAATAGGGGGGTCAATGCTCTGCCAATTCACATTCGATAATTTTCGCTCATATCGGGACGAGACGACATTCGACATGCAAGCCTCCGCCATGAAGGAGTTCAGGGAATCTCTTATTGTTGATGAGAAGGACGGACAGGCTTTTCTTCCGGTGTCAGTTATCTTCGGCCCGAACGCCGGTGGAAAATCAAACCTTTTCCTTGCTATGCAAAGGATGTTCAACGCTGTCTCCTATCCGATATATCTACTCTCCCACAAAGATGAGACGACTAAAGATATTCCGCGGCCTAAGGTAAAGGGCACAGATGCATTCCGCTTTGACGATGTGCACCCGAATGAGCCTTCCGACTTCGAGGTCTATTTCAGAACGAAAGGGCAAGAGTTTCGCTATACGCTTTCTTTCGATGTCGAGGGGATAACTTCCGAAAGCCTGTACAGAAAGAACGTCGGTGGAACACGAACTGCGATGCTGTTTGATCGGACAGGAGACAAAGTGGAGCTTGGGTCTTCCCTTAAGCGTGCTCGGGCGAACACATCTTTCAATGCGGATATACCCTACTTGTCTTTCCTTGCACTGAATTACGACGTCGATTTTATTGATATGGCAGCAGACTGGATCACGTCAGCGAGGTTCATCGACTTCGATTTCCGTTTTGAGGAACTCGCCTTGGAAAAGATGCTCGGGCAAGAAGACGAAGGAACTATCGTCGGCGTTCTTAAGGCTGCTGGAATAAACATTGATGGTTTTCGGGTCGAGGGCGACGATGATGATCTCGAAAACAGGCGCGTCTGGGTTCGGCATATCGTTAACGGAAAGCCCTACGAGCTTCGTCTCAGTAAAGAGTCTGCCGGAACACGCAAGATGATGAGCACGGCGGTCGCTCTCGATGATGCGCTGAAGAATGGGTCGCTTCTCGTGATAGATGAATTGGATTCTAAACTACATCCGAAGCTGCTCAGATTTATTATCATGCTCTTTCAGGATTCTGAGATCAACAAAAAAGGAGCTCAGCTCGTGTTCACCTCCCAAGATGTCAGTATCATGCGCAATGACGTGCTTCGACGTGACGAGATTTGGTTTGCGGCTCGCAATGAAGATGAGGCGAGCGCCCTTTGGTCGTTATCTGACATCCATGAGCCAAACGGCAATCTTGTGAACAAGAACGCGGCCTTTGACAAACAGTATCTCTCGGGTAGATATGGAGCCGATCCCATACTCGATCGTCTTCTCTACTGGGCGGAGGGCTAGATATGGCAAAAGGTCGAGCTGTGGAAGCGTGGCGCAAATCAGGACGACGCAAAGGATATCGCCTTTTAGCGCCGGAGAGACATCTTATCGTTTGCGAGGGTGAGAAAACCGAGCCGTTGTACTTCTCCGGCATGCGCGATGCGCTGAGACCGGAGTTTAGGAATCGCATACATATCGTCGTAAAGGGAACAGGGCTCCATACGACTGATCTGCTGGACTATGCGTTACGTGAATGTAGGCTATCGGGGGGTTACGACCACGTGTGGCTTGCTTACGATCGCGACGATTTTGACCGCAACGAGTTCGATTTGACTGCTGAGAGGTGTGGGAAAAGCTCAAGTGGTGTGACCACGTTTCATTCCCTGTGGTCTAACCCATGCTTCGAGGTCTGGATGCTGCTTCATTTCGGTTATACAACAGCTGAAATGACGTCAGCTGAAGCCATAGACAGAACAGATATGGCGTTTCGGCGTGAATTGAAACATCCCTATTCGAAATCGGGCTCTAGCGTGTTTGAAGAGCTTCGAAGCCGCATGCATCTTGCTGAGGTAAATGCAAAGCGTCTCATAAAGTGGCATGAAAGCCAGAACGCTCACCTTCCTTCGAGAATGAACCCTTGCGCGAAGCTTCATGAGATTACAACGATGCTGTCCGATTATATCGAGGGCGATGAGGATCAGGTATAGATAGAGTTCGCTTTAAACCTTCGTTTCGGTTGGCTCCCGCGATTTGTTGAAATTTATGTTGACATGGTGTCAGCTTAATGGCATTATCAGAACTGACATCATGTCAGTTTCTCGTAAGTAACCCAAAGGAGAGGTCGGCTTTAAACACATCAAGTCGTTGATACGAATTTGCAAGAGAAAGTGGTGCAAAAATGATCGATAACACTTTTGGCAGAAGAGATTTCCTGAAAGGTGCGGCCATCGTTGGGGGAGCTGCGATTGCGGGCATGACGCTCGGGGCCTGCTCTTCCTCTGCTTCGCAAAATGCGAACGCCGAGAATACCTTGGCGGACATGGAGACGGCAGAACCAAACCAAACGAACACTGCCTCAGAAGCGACTGCGCCAGACGCATCAGCTACGGGCGGGTCGTCGTCAAACGACGCTCTCGTCTACTTCACGCGCGACATCTCACCCGAAGGTCTTGCCCGTGCGTTTAAGGCGCTTGGCGTAACACCGGTGGGAAATGCCGCCGTGAAGCTTTCCACCGGTGAGCCGGGGAGCAACTTCTTGCGGCCTGAACTTATCGCTGATCTTGTGCAAGGGCTAAACGCCACTATCGTTGAATGCAACACCGCCTATGGTGGGCAGCGCTCCTCCACCGATCGTCACCTTCAGGTGGCAGCCAACAACGGGTTCACCGCCATCGCCGATGTCGACATCATGGACGCCGACGGCGACATGAGCATTCCCGTCGCAAATGGTGTGCATCTCTCGGAAGACATCGTTGGCGATCATCTGGCGAACTATGACTGGATGCTCTCGCTTGCGCATTTCAAGGGGCACGCGATGGGCGGTTTCGGCGGGGCGCTTAAAAACATCTCCATCGGTGTAGCCTCGTCAACAGGGAAAATGCTTATCCATAGCGCGGGAACTTCCACCAATTCATGGGGCAGCCCCGCTCAAGATGATTTCCTTGAATCCATGGCAGAGGCGGCCAGCGCGGTGAAGGATTACATGGGCGAGAACATCGCGTTCGTCAATGTGATGAACCGCCTCTCTGTCGACTGCGACTGCGACTCGCATCCGGCAGAGCCCCAAATGGCCGATATCGGCATCCTTGCGTCCCTTGATCCGGTGGCCCTTGATACGGCGTGCGTCGATCTCGTCTACGCGGCTCCCGATGGCGAGGCTTTGATTCGCCGGATGGAATCGTTGGACGGCCCTCACATTCTCGATCACGCCGAAGCCCTTGGGATGGGCACAAAGAGCTACGAGCTGATCGACCTTGACGCGTAGCGTTGCGCAGGGAAAGACGCTTTCATCGAATGTTCGGGTTTTATCAGGAACGCTATGAGATCGTATGAATATCTGCAAACCGGCGACGTGATCGGGAAATGCCTCTCATTCCGTTCGCCTGATGCAGCATAATGGAACAGCATGATGAAGCAGTAGAAGGGAGAATGAAGATGTCGAAAACATTAGTCGCTTATTTTTCCGCAAGTGGGACAACGGCTCGTGTAGCTCAAAGCCTTGCTGAAACAACGGGGGCGGATCTTTATGAGATCGCGCCGAAAGTGCCTTATGCTTCAGCAGATCTGAACTGGAACGATCGCAATTCGCGCAGCAGCAAGGAGATGAACGACCGTGCAAGCCGCCCAGAGCTCGCGAACCACAATGCCCAGATCGATGAGCATGATACGATCTTCATCGGCTTTCCAGTTTGGTGGTACACCGCGCCACGCATTATCGACAGCTTCCTCGATGCTTATGACTTCGCGGGAAAGAAGATCGCCCTATTCGCCACCTCGGGAGGAAGCGGCCTCGGGCAAACTGCGAGCGAGCTTATGCGCACCCATAAAGGAGTGACCATCGTTGATGGGCGTCTTCTCAATGGTCGTCCAAGCGCGTCTCAGCTTAAAAGCTGGGCAGAATCGATCTGATGATGTGTTCGGCGTCTTTTCGTTAAACGACATTGCCAGCTTTCTGTTTGCCGTTCTGGGCCATGACGCCGACGAGCGCGTGGGGAACGTAGAGCTCTTCAAGATATTCGGTTTCGTCGTCGGTAAGTTTCAGATCGACAGCATGGGTCATACCCTCGAGCTGCGGAAGCTTTGTCGCGCCGACGACGGGCGCCGTCACCTTCGTGAGCAGCCAGGCGAGTGCGATCTCGGTCATCGGAACGCCGCGCTTATCGGCGAGTTCTGCCACGCGCGAGATGATCTTCGCGTCTGCCTCCGCCGTGGCGTCGTACTTGAACTTCGCGTAGGCGTCTTCCTTGAGGCGCTTCGAGCTTTCTCCGGGATGCTTCGAGAGTCGGCCACCAGCAAGCGCGCTGTAGGGGGTCATCGCGATATGCTCTTCGGCGCACAGCGGCACCATCTCGCGCTCTTCCTCGCGAGCGATCAAGTTGTAGTGGTTTTGCACCGAAATAAACTCCGTCAGCCCGTGGCTGCGCGCATAGCAGTTCGCTTTTTCCAGCTGCCAGGCGAAGCAGTTCGAAATGCCGATCGCGCGAACCTTGCCGGAAGCGACCGCATTGTGCATTCCCTCCAGAACTTCCTCCATCGGCGTGTGATAGTCCCACATGTGGCAGATGTAGAGATCAACGTAATCCAGCCCAAGGTTGGTGAGACTTTTCTCGAGGCAGCTCGCGACGTGTTCCTGTCCGGTGACGCCGTTGTCGATTTCCTCTTGGCTACGCGGGGTGAATTTCGTTGCGATCACAAAGTCGTCGCGGCGGGCGAAATCTTTGAGCGCCCGGCCGACGAACTGCTCGCTCGTGCCGTTTTGATAAACCGGCGCCGTGTCGAAAAAGGTGATGCCGAGCTCAAGAGCATGTTTGATGATCTCGCGTGTGGCGGCCTCGTCAATCGTCCACGAATGCTGCCCCGTCGCCGCATTGCCGAAGCCCATGCATCCAAGGCAAATGCGAGAGACTTCAATATTCGATGTTCCTAATTTCGCGTACTCCATGACAAGCTCCTTCGTTTCCGTTGATTGAAATGCAGATAGTCTTATAATCTGATGTTCCTATATTGACACGATGTCAGCTTAGCGTCAATATATAACTGACATAATGTTGGTTTGCTATTTGACGAGCGAAGGGCATGCCGCGAAAAGGTGCACTCCGCAAGGCAGCTGGCCGCCTACAGTGAGAGAAACGAGGGTCTGAGCATGAACATTCTCATTCTGCAAGGGAGTCCGAACACGGATGGATCAACCGCTCTTCTCTGCGAGCAGTTTGCCCGCGGAGCCTCGGACGCGGGGCACAATGTCTCGCGGATCGATGTCGCAGAAATCGATTTCTCTCCTTGCACGGGTTGTGTGACCTGCGGTTACGGAGGCCCTTGTGCTCTCCATGACGGATTCGACGGCATACGCGCGCAAATCCTCGCGAGCGACATGATCGTTTTGGCGACGCCTCTTTACTATTACGGCATGACGGCCCAGCTGAAAGCCTGCATCGATCGATTTTGCTCTGCCAATCCCAGCATCACCGGAAAGCGCCTCGATTCTGCGCTGATTGCTGTCGCGTGGAATGCCGATAGCTGGACATTCGATGCCTTGGAAGCCCATTACGACACCCTCGTCCGCTACCTTCGATGGAACGATCGCGGACGCATTTTGGGGAAGGGGTGCGGCACACCCTCCATGACGGACCGGAGCCGTTTCATGAAAGAGGCTTATGACCTCGGGCGCTTCCTGTAAACTTCGCAGGTGCCCGAAGGTTGATTGCCGCCATACACAGCTATCCGTCATCGGCCATATTACCCGCCATCGAACAATAAGAAAGAACCCGCCACTATGCCGAAAGTATCCGAATCGTTCACCGAGGCCCGCAAAGAGGAAATCCTCAACGCCTGTGAGAAGCTCTATCAAACGATGGACTTCAAGGACATCACGCTGAAGGACATCGCCGATATGACGAGCTTCTCGCGCGCCTCCATCTACAACTACTTCCAAACCAAGGAGGAGATTTTCCTCGGGCTTTTGAAGCGCGAATACGATCTGTGGATAGAGGCGCTCATCGCGCTGAGGGACGAAAACGAAACGCTTTCGGCAGACGCCTTCGCACAAAAGCTGGGGCAAACCCTCGCCGACCGTTGGCAGCTCCTGAAGATCATGTCGATGAACCACTACGACATGGAGAGCAACAGCAGCCTCGAGCGACTCACCTGCTTCAAAGTGTCGTACGGCACATCCATGAAGACCTTGGAATCGTGCCTCGTGAAGTTCTTCCCGAACATGAAGCAGCGCGAGCGCGAAGATTTCATCTACGGGTTCTTCCCGTTCATGTTCGGCATCTATCCCTACACGTATGTGAACGAGAAGCAGACCCAGGCGATGGAGCAAGCGCAGGTTCACTACGTTTTCATGTCCATCCGCGAGATAACCGCCCGATTCGTAAAGACTCTCTTGCGTGCTTCGTGAGCAAGCACTCATGGTGAGAACAAAACTCAAGCAACGTAACTGCCCGTCACTGCTTGTAACTACTGGTAATTTTGTTGACGCTTGAATAGGAACCTATCTATAATATGACCATGTTGGTCAGGTTGAGGAGATCATATGGTTCAGGCAAATATTTTGGAAGCAAAGACGGGTCTATCCGCTCTTTTGCGTCTTTTGGAAACAGGCGAGGAGGATCGTATCGTCATTGCTCGTCGGAACAAACCGATTGCCCAAATCACTTTATGCGAGCAAGCAGATCATGCGAAACGCATCGGTGCGGCGAAGGGAAAGAAGCTCTATGCAGAAGGGTGGGATGATTCCTCCTTCAATGAAGAAGTTGCTGCTTTGTTCAAGGTGCCGTCATGAGAATTTTGCTCGATACTCATGTTCTCTTGTGGGCGCTCACGGAAGATAAGAGATTGCCCGCTATCGCCAGCAAAATGATTGAAGATCTTTCGAATGCCATTTATTGCAGCGTTGCCTCGCTCTGGGAGATCTCGATTAAGCATGCGGTGCACCCTGATCTCATGCCGACCGACGCGGAAACGCTTAAAGAATTATGCAAAGAGGCTGGCTATGAGCTTTTGTCGATAGAGCCTCGCCATATCATCGCGCTGGAAAGCTTGGAAGCCGCTGGACAGAAACCCATCCATCATGATCCATTCGACAGAATCCTGATTGCTCAAGCAAAGAGCGACTCGATGGTTCTCCTTACGGCAGATGCCTTAATAACGCGTTACGATGAAAACTGTATTTTGTCCCTTCGTCCATCGTAGCTGAAGAATCGTCAAGGTGCTCAGCGGCGCACTTTTACCGCGTCGCATCGTGAATGCAACATTTCTGATACTATTGAGCAAGCGCAGGCCACAGCGCTCAGTTTTTTGCGATAGTAACCGCTCAACGAAACGCCCAGTTTCAATGAAAGCCCAGTTTGCACTGATGGGGGTGACAAGATGGAACACCATAATGAACCGAACGATCAGAACGCGAAGGACAACGAGCACACGCGCACGCACGAGCATACGCACGCACGCGAGCATAAGCATGAACGCACTGCTGCGCAGACGCTCGAAGACGACGCAAAAAAGGTGGAAGAGGGGATCAAAGACAACCTCGCCGAGGCCGCCCATTCCACGAAAGACACGCTTGAACAGGACAAAGAGGAAATCGAGGGGCTCATCCGCGACGGCGAGCGAACGGTCAAGGAGGTGGCGCACGACATCACGCACCCGAAAGACCTCGGTGCCGACATCTCCAAGGCGGCGCACGACGCGGTGGAGCATGTGGAAGAGAAGGGCGAGAAGGTCGTCAACGGCATCCGCAGCATTCCAGAGGCGCCGGCCGCGATACGGCACAAGATAGAGCACGTCGAGGAAGAGACGGGCGACCTTATCGACTACGCGCGCTCTGAGCTGGACACGCCGATAAACAAACGGAAGATCCCGCTCGTCTTGAAAATACTCGCGGTGTTGGTCATTTTGGGGGGCCTTTCCGCTATCGGTGAGGTGGTGGAGGCCATCATCGCGCTGGTCGATGCCTATTCCAAGAGCATCACCATCCAGATCGTCTTCGTCTACATCACGCTGTTCATCTTCGCCCTCATCGCCCTCACGACGATCTTTCTGGGAATACATCTCCTGCTCAACAAGCGGCGGTTCGCGGCGCTCACCATCAACGTCATCTATGTCCTCATCGCGCTTGGCGTTCTGTGCTCCATCATGCTCTACGGCATCACGTGGAGGCTCATCCTCTACGGCATCTATTTCGCGATCAACGTCGCCCTGCAGTCCTACCTCGATCCGAGTTTGCGTGAGGAACGGGAGCTGCGCCGGCGTCTGCGCGACATGGAGACCCGCGAGCAAGCGGAGAAGGGCACGCTCGGGCTCGACCAATCCGGCAAGGGCTACATCACCTTGAACTTCTTCAACATGTTCTGGATTTTCGTCGTGAGCTCCATCCTCGGCCTGCTGGTTGAGACCGTGTGGCACATGACCGTGGTGGACCCCGGCGTCTATCAGGATCGCGCGGGGCTTCTGTTCGGGCCGTTCTCGCCCATCTACGGCTTTGGCGCCCTGCTCATGACCATCTTCCTGAACAGGTTCCATAAGGCGAATATCATCATCATCTTTTTGGTGAGCGCCGTCATCGGCGGTGCCTTCGAATACTTCGTCTGGTGGTTCATGAAGTTCGCGTTCGGTGCCACGGCGTGGGACTACAGCGGTATGTGGCTCTCCATCGGAGGCGGCGGCACCTGCGGCGTGTTCATGATTATGTGGGGCATTCTCGGCTGCGTGTGGATTAAGCTGCTGCTTCCGATTTTGCTACATGTGGTGAACCTGATCCCGTGGAACTGGCGTTACGGCGTCACGACTATTTGTGCGGCGCTCATGATCGTCGACGGCGTTATGACACTGCAATCGTTGGATTGCTGGTATCAGCGCCTTTCGGGGGTGCCGGTCACCACGTCGGTTGAGAAATTCTACGACGAGCACTTCGACAACAGCTATATGGCGAATCGCTTCCAGTCGATGACTATTACGCCTGACGAATCCGTCCGTGGGCAAAGCGACACGGCAAGCAAATAGCCGAAAGGCGAAATAGCAAGACGGTCGGGGTGCGATAGAAGGAGCGCGACGAGAAAGCGCCAAAAGCGCGGCAAGCGCCGAACACACCAAGCGCGTTGAAAGCGCGTCGAGCACCAAAAGCGCCGAAAGCACGAAAAGCGCGCAACGCAGAGTGAACGTCTCGGAAAGAATGAAAGCCCTTGTGCGAGAAGCGATGCGCAAGGGCTTTTCATAATCACGCAAGCTTTACAAACGAAACCAGTGATTTGAAAAGATAATTTGAAAAGATATGAGAAATATAAAAAGTACAGGAATAGCTTTGCAAAGATATGAAGCTTTTGATGCAGGGAGGCACGGCATTTAGCATAAATTGCAAGCGATTTACCAAGTGTTAACTTCCATTTTCTTCCGAAAAAGGTACACCTTTTTGTGACATATAAACTACGTTTCCTTTTGCGGCACCCATTCGTCAAAATCCTCTTATAGCGCTTTTTAAGGCATATCGCAATAAAGTGTACATTTTCAACGACCCCTGCTTGTTTGCGCGGGGGGGGGTTGCACCCTCTCAAGGCCCTCGGCCAAGCCATTTGCCCACAGCGCGCGGGCAAACTCCACAAACTCCAGCAGCCAAAAGAAGGCGCCAACATGCAGCGGCGACTTACTGCACGTATATCTTTAGGAGCGGTCGTCCTATGAAGGCATCTGAGTTCATAGGCAAGCGCTTCGGCAAGCTCACCGTTGTCGCCCGTGCCAACGAGGGGGAGAGCGCGAAAAACAAGCGCTGGCACTGCGTATGCGACTGCGGCAACGAGGTCGACGTGTTCGCCGGAAACCTCCTGCAGGGGCGCACGCGGAGCTGCGGATGCCTCAATCGCGAGCAGGGCGCCACGATGCACGACCATATGCACTATCAGGACAACACCTGCATCGAGCGCCTTGAGCGCGTGCGCCGTGAGGGCAAAAACAACAAGGCGGGCTTCCGGGGCCTCTTCCAAACGAAGAGCGGCAAGTACCGCGCCACGATCACCTTCCAAAGAAAGCATTATTTTCTCGGCTACTTCGGCGACTTCGACGATGCCGTGCAGGCGCGCTTAGAGGCGGAAGATGAGCTCCAGGGAGGATACCTTGAGGCGTACAAACGTTATGAGGTGCGCGCCGCAGATGATCCGCTCTGGGCGGAGAAGAACCCCTTCTACTTCGATGTCTTCCGCTCGGGAAGGCGCTTTGAGATAAGCACCAATGAGGCATGATGGGTAAGAAAATGCACAGGAAACGAACCACAAAGCTCATCAACTTGCAGAAGGTGACGGCTTGCCTGCTGTGCCTTCTGCTCATCATCTCCTATGGGGGCTTTCTGCAGCTTGCCCCATTCAACGATGAGGCGCAGGCCGCAGAGACCAACACCGGCCCCACCAAGAACATCGTCACGGGAAGCCGCATAGCCGATGCCGACACCCACGATTCCTACCTGAGCCAGCTCCTCGGCGGCGACATCTACGGGTCGCTCGTACTGCAAAACACCCAGGACAACAACCAGCTCTCCTTCACGACCAACGGCACCCGCTATGCGGGACGGCTCTGGGCAGACAAGAGCGTCTTCGCCAACGGGGACGCCTCGGGAGGCGACACCTCCACAAACAGCGCGGCGTGGGACCCCCTCTCCAACGAGCTCAACCTCTCGATCGCCACCGACGGCTTCCGCGGCACGGTCGCAACCGATGACGATTTTCTCCACGTTTACAGCGTCTTAGGCAGCTCTCAGGTGCAAAACGTGTACCCGCCGAACCCCATCGACCTTGTGATCGTGTTCGACATGTCCGGCTCGATGGCCTGCGCGGCCAGCGAGATGGTGTATGGTCAAACATACCGAAGTGTATACGAAAACGGTAACGTGCCGAGCTCTGCAGGCGTCGTGCAGTTCACCGACACCAACGGTGAAACGAAATACGGCATCACGCCCAAAGACCGCATCAAGTACTCCCGCATCCAGGCGACGGTGGACGCCATCAACCAGACCATCGACTCGCTCATGGAGCAGAACATCCAGAACCGCGTGGCGGTGGTGGGCTACGGGGCGAGCTCCGCGGTCCTCATGCCGCTCCACCACTACATGCCGAGAACGGGCGAGGAAAGCCCCACCGGATCCACCGCGACGCAATACATCAAAGTAGCCGAAATGCAGCAGCTCATCCCCAGTGACTTTGGAAGCGAGGGCGGGAGCTACGCCGAAGACGAGTACGGCATCGGCTATTTCACGGGCAACGTCGACGGCGCCTACACGCTTGAGGTAAATGCTCCCTGGTCTCCGGTCGGGGGCGAAAAAGACCAGGAGGGGAATGAGCTGAATAAGGGCGGCACCGAGAGCGGGAAGTACTCCAACGGCTTCTACGGCGAGGGGTTCAGCGATCCCGATACCGTTTACATCGGCTGCCTCACGAGCACGCAGAACGGCGTCTACCTCGGCTTCAAGCAGCTGGCGGACACGAAGCTGACCACCTATGAGGAGCAGGTAAACAACACGACGGCAAAGCTGCCGCGCATCCCTTCGCTTATCCTCATGACCGACGGCGGCGCGAACTTCGCCTACCGAAACGGCGCGCCCCAGGCTCTATACCAAGACGAGCCAGGGCCCCTTTCTGCTCAGGTGAGAGCGACCATCAACGGCGAAGATGTGAAAGACCAAGTTCCCGATCCGAATAATCCCGGCAAGGAAATGGCTCCCAACCCCTACTATCAGGAATCCGGCAAACCGGGTATCGCATATGCCTTGAAGCCAGGCGATGAGGTCACCTATACGTTTAAGTGGAATATCGATATCCCCGCTAGTACTCGTGACATCACAATGACCGATTCGGTCTTCTATATTCCGATCAACTGGGTGTTCGACAGCGAAAAGATAGTAATATCTTCCATATCGCAAACGGGCAAAGATTTGCAACTGGGTAGAGATTATTTCATTTACGATGCCTCTGGAAATGATCCGATACTGGGTTTCGACGCCAACTACTATGACTACGACAAATATATAAAGATCAATTTAGGTGCTATTCAGAATGAACAACCAGGAACTGTGACCGTCAAATTGAAGGTCAAGGAAGATCTCAACGGAGATGATGGATTAGGCGTACAAGACAATGGCGGCTTCGTCACCATGAGGGGGGTGCTCCAAGGGCATACGGAAATTGAAGGCTTCAAGAATGTCAACAAATTGCCGGCCTGCAATCTCGCGCTGAGCGTCAACGGCAATCAAGATGCGCAGGATTACTTCGCATCGGACTGGAATGATCCGATTGGCTGGGACAATATAAATAAAGGAAACAACGGCGACGAGTGGTACAACTACTATCTCCCCGGTGGGGAATCGCATTCGCTCAATGCCAACTCGAGCCGAAGCGTTCCCAACAACCAGTTATGGAGCTATAGCTGGATGAGAGACGGTATCTTTTCAACCTATCCCGCCTACGGCGATGCCGGCGTTCTCTACCAGACCGACGGCACGGGCGACCAGCAAGCCTCGGTGCTCGCCACCCCCGGAACCACCCTCGAGGTGCTCATGACGGCGAGCTACATGAAGACCGCCGCCCAGAAGAACTACCAAAATGGGTGGGAGAACGCGAAAATCCCCGACAGCGCGCTCACCACCGGCAACAATGTCGTGAAGGTATTCAGCGTCGGCGTCGACCTCGGCGACACGAGCTTCTGGTCGAGGGCCCGCCTCTATGCCACGATGAACCCGTCGGAGTACTTCACAGATAAGCTTACAAGTGACAGTGGAGCCGATCTGAGCGTTCTCGGCAGCACCGTAGAAGGCAGCGCCGGCATAAAGACTGTTAACAACAAAGCGTATGAAGCCCAAGGAGGGGAGAACGCCTCCGAGCAACAGGCTTCCATTTATGAGATTCAGCAGGCCTACCAGGATTGGAAAGAGTGGTGTGGGGGTGAAAGTATTGCGCCGGTTTGTGCTGCCAATGTGATTAGTGCCGAGCAGGGCCAATATTCGACGGAGAATAACGCTGGAATAACGTTGGGCATCAACATTAAGCGCATCCCTGATGGTGGCTTTGACTACACGACAGGGAAAAACGCTAACGGTGGGGAAGAGCCCACCGCCATTGTCATCAACAATGGCGACGTCGAGAAGCACATCAACTACACCGACCAGTTCTACGACGTCTCATCGGAAGAGGTCGGGGGAATCTTCCAGCAGATCATCGCCCTCATCCAGGGGCAGATATTCAATCCCGTGCAGGGCGTGAACGCCACCGGGGCGAAGGATTCGGTGACCTACTTCGATCCCGTTGGCAAATACATGGAGGTCAAGAACCCCTTCACGAGCTTCTATCAGACCACCGAGGACGGTGAGCCAGTATCCTCGAACATCAGCGCCGATATCCAGATGGTGCATCTCGGCAGGATGTACGGCCTTGTGCGCACGGGCGTTTACGACTTTCATTGGAACGACGATTACATGAACGCGCAGCGGAATGGCAACCCCGATACCCTCAAAGACACTCCCATGCCAAACGGCTGGTATTACGAAACGGGAAGTGGTGCCGCGACGGCTTACTATGGCGGCAGCGGATCGGTGCCGGTGCAGACCGGTGAATCAACAGCCGCAGGAACATCATTTACGGCGAAAGTGCTGACTACATCCGGCGAAACCCAAGAAGTGCAATTGAAGCAGTTGGCCGATGCTCCCTTCTCCAGTGCCGACGGCTATCCGCAAAACGCCCAAGAGGCGTGGTCGTCCGGCTGGACGTATCGGTTCGGTTTCACGACGACCCAGCAGTACGTGCCGACCCTGAACGATGCCTCATTCGGCAATCTCGAAGATATACAGAAGAACACCGTCTTCACGATCTACCGCTTCGCTTGGGTGCAGCAATCGCAGTCCTATGCCGAGGCTTCAAACGAACCCTACTATTTTGGCAGTAAAGCGGGCGAGGATGGCGAACCATCGGCAGGGACCGAGCGCCAAACCTGGCTTTTGAACCCCGCCTATGCCGAATCCGCTAAGGCGGCCGGTATGACATGGAAGAAAACCGATCTCGGCTACGAGATCACCTCTCCTTCGCAGGAGCAGATCAACGCCGACGTCGCCGCGAACAAGGACGCGCCCGTCGGCGCCTACCGCATCAGCGACTTCCGCGTATGGGTGGAAGACAGCGGCGACTTTGTTTCTGAAGGCAGCCTCGCGAAGGACAAGGGATACGACGAGGCGCTCTACTTCAACCTTCCGTCAGCGGCAATCCCGCTCCAGCTGGCGGACCTGACGGTGGATACGGCGGGCAGCACCCTTGAGTACCTTACCAATCTCGGTGGCGAGAACGACAACTTCGAGCTCATCCAGTGGGACCCTGAAAACCAAGGGGCCGAGGGCGCGACGGGCCACTCTTACACAATAACCTTCACGGGAAAGCCGCTCAGCTATCTTGCGAAAAGCGATGCCACCACCCCGGGGGGCCACCCCAACAACAGGCTCAACTACCTCATCATCGACAACTCGACCGAGGGGTCGAGCGGAAACATCACCGCCACCCAGGCGTCCACCGGCGATATCGTCGATGCGGGGGACAAGACGACGGTCACCATCGATGTGGAGCTCACCGGCAGCCAGTCGCTCGTGGTCACCAATGTGCCGAGCGGCGTGGAGTGGACGGTTCAGGCGACAGGCGCCGGTGCCGAGAGCGCCATTTGGACAGGTGACGGCCTGCCCGATGTCAAGGGCGATGCCGCCCTTAAGGGCACGACAATCGCTTCCACCTCGGTGGTCGCGACGTATCCAGCTCCGGGAAATGAGCCTGCCGCGCAGGGCGGCTCGAGCCTCACGTTGCAGAACCGCGTCGTCAACGCCCAAGGGGATGCCACCGCCCAAAGCATCGTCCCGACCGACCAGACCTATCCCTTCACGGTCAAGTTCACGAAAGGTGAGGGCGACCTTGCGAGTGAGGTGCCCCAAAAAGTCTCCTACATCAACAGCACGGGAGAGCAGCGGGAGATGGTGCTCTCGGCGAACGTGACGCCCTCCTTCATCCTCAATTCCGGGGATTCCATCACCTTCTACGGCCTGCCGAAGGGGCTGGGCTACGAGATCGTCCCCGCGACGGCCTCCGAGAACCCGATCACCTGGATCGGAAACGTGACAAGCGACAGCGGGACGGCGACGGGTACACTGACCGACGGCAACACCCTCGTGACCGCCCAATACACCGACAAAGAGGCCGTCGCCTACAACCAAAATTATTACTATGCCCAGTCCACGCCCTGCCGGCTCTTCTACTCGGTGGGCGTGGAGGACGCGGTGCTCTATCCCTCGGGCAGCGTGAACGTGGGCGCCCTCGATGCGGAATACATTTCGACCCACACCGAGACCGGGGGAACCGGACGCGCCGACGACCCGCGCTACAGCCGCCTGTACTTCATCTCCAACTGGTGGGACGCGGCAAACGAATCGACGCTCAAGAGCGGCGTTCCCGCCACGACGTTCTCGCCCGCGGCGGATAACCGCTACTACGTGTTCCAGAAGAACCTGCCGCTCTACATGACGGGTGTGACCGGCGATACTGGTCAGAAGTTGGAGGAATATATCCTCGATGGAAAGGAAAACTACGTCTCAAAAAATGGTATGTCGCTCACGATAGGCGATCCTGATGGCCCTGATGGCGATTCTGGTGATGGCGGTACAACGTATAATGCCGTCACGAGCATCACTGGAACCGATAAGCAGCTCCAAGCCGACAGCTGGTACTACATCCTCATCGAGTACTACCTGCCGAGCGCAAACGGCGGCGGGCAGTTCGTCCAGATGGCCCTTCCCCGTCAGGGAAAGCAGTTCGGCACGAGCGTGAACACCGACGTGGGCACCGACACGACGGGCAAGTACCTCTGCTGGTACAACACGGAGACCGGGACGGTGCAGGAGGGCCTTGTCACAAAGCCGGACGCAAGCACCAATCCAACTGATCCGGCAAACAGATGGGTCATCGCCACGAGCGTGGGCGGCCTGCGCACGGGCAACATGGAGAACAACCGCCGGGTGAAGGCCGAAAACAACGTCGACAAGGACGGCAAAACGGTCCCCGGCGGCCCGACGCAGACGGCAGCGGACTACTTCTACCCGACGGCTGCCTCAGGCACAGGGTCGGGCACCGATAGCGACGAGCCGCAGTCGCCGCAGTTCGACAATGAGATCAACGTCTACCTCGGCAACAACGGAAAGCTCTACATCTCGGACACGAAGCTCCTCATGACCAAGCTCGTGGTCGATCCCGAGGATGCCATGTGGGCGAAGGCAGAAGATGGCGAGGCTCCGCCGCTCACTTTCACGGAGTATTCGCCCGCCGAGGGCTCTCCCAACGCCGAGGCGCTCGATACCGACTACGACTTCCAGGTGTTCGTCGCCGGCATGACGGGATACCGCTCAGCGACGGTGGTGAGCTACGATAATTGGAGCGGGCTCTGGCGCCAGGTCATCTCGACGATCGACGCGCGATCGAACAACCAGGGCCTCCTGCTCTCATCGGACGGCAACACTCTCGCGGTTGTCTACAAGCAGCAGGGCCAGGGACAGACCTCCTATATACCGGTGGTCGAGGTTCCCAATGCAGAGGGCGAGGGGAGCACATGGTATGCGGCAAGCGGGCCTTTGCCGCCAGACGAAAACGCCAAGGCGCTCGATCCGCAGCCCGGTACACTTTACTACGTCTATCTGGGCAGCATGGACCAGGCGGGAAGCGGGGATACCGAGACCGGGCAGAACGACTACCGCATCTACAGCGATACAGAGAACAACAGCGGAAATGAATCCATCGGAGCGGTCACCATCTATGTGGAGAACCCGAACGAAGCATCGCAGCAACTGCATAACGCAGGCGTTACGTACGCACTGGCAGATGAGAGCCATCCCGTCGGCACGCGCGTCTACTCGGCGGTCAATGCTGGCGAGGGGGAAGAGCATGTCAACGGCGTCGTCCTCGTTCCCAAGCAGACGGTGGATAGCTATCCCACTGAGGATAACAACTATGCGCCATGGGGCTATGATGCGGATAAAGCCCAAGGAGGATACGATAGGCCGGCGAGCTTCCCCTTGGCGACGCTCTACCTCGATCAGGACTATTCGCTGCGCAGCGGCGTGAACATCGAGAGCCTCTATACCATATCGACCGCCTACCTCACCAAGCCCCTCTTCTTCGGCTACAAACTCAACGATGCGGGCTATCCCTACCTTGCAAACGACCCCGAAAAGAAATCGATCATTCCCGATGCTGAGGGCAACATTAATCTTGAGGGTGCGGCCACGCTCGGGGCAACCGACCTCTACGACCAGACCCCCTTCACAAACGTGAAGGCACTCGCGAGCAATCCGAACGTGCATGTGCAGTACAACGTCCCCGATTCTTCGGTGGGCTCATCGCATCCCAACGTCTACACCCAGACGCAGGTGGCGGCGAGCACCGCGCTCTACACCCTCAAGAGCGGCGAGGGCCTGGTGCTCTCGGGCCTCGGCAACCTGGCGGTCTACCGGGTGACCGAGAAGAGCGACGCCGATGCAGACGATGCCGATCTTGTGTTCGGGCGCAATGTGCAGTACTCGAACTATGTGGACTACACGACAGGCGAGGAGTATCTCAGCTCGACGGGCGATCTGAGCCCTGAGCCCCAGAGCTCGTGGAACAGCATGCCGGGAAACGCCCGGGTAGCGGGATATTACAGCTTCCAGAACGCGGGCACCACGATAACCAGCGGGGGCGAACAGGTGGAGATACCCCCCGCGACGCCTCCCAACTACGAGGCGGTTCTCAAGATCCAAAACGCCACCAATTATGTGAACGGTGTGGACCGAGGCCCGAACCTGAGCGCCTACTTCGACGATGACAAGGGCGTCTACTCCATCTACGGCGACACCGACTCCCAGGAGGAGGCGGCGCACTTCTTCAACGCGCCATTCGATCCGGCGCAGGTGAGCTTCAAGGTCTCGAAGGCGATCTCCGAGAAATCAGACAGCTGGGAGTGGCCCGCTGGCGGGTTCACCTTCACCGTCACGCCCTCGTCGTCGAACCCCCAGCCGGATCCCATCGTGGGCGCCAAGGGCTATGCGGACGGGAAGGTCACGGTGACGATCGGCGCGGAAGACGAGCCCGATCCACCTTCGGCGACTGCCGATATCTTCATCGACGGTAAGACGGGCGAGGCCCTCGAGTTCTCCGAGCCGGGCACCTACACTTACACGGTCGAAGAGCAGGTGCCGAATCCGACCGTCGCGGGCTGGTCGTACGACCCGCAGGTCTACACAATCACCTTCACGGTCGCGCGCGACTATTCCGAGAGCGGCCTTGTGCATGAGGAAAACCCGATCGCCAAGACCTCGACGACGCCCTACCCTGAGTTCGACATCTTCAGCGGCGATCTCGGGGTGGTGGATGTGAGCATCACCGATAGCGCCGGCAATGTGGTCGGGAGCTCGGTCGGGGAGATCCTGCCCTTTGAGAACAAATACAGCTCCGACGAGGTGGACGTCACGCTCAGCGCCCAGAAGCAGCTCATCGGCGCGCAGCTCGCGTCGGGTGAGTTCACGTTCGCCCTCGACGGCCTGCTCGCCCAGGACGAAGGTGAGCAGCAAATCACGCCCGTCCCGATGCCCGATGGCACGGAGACGGGCGCTCTCACCGCCACTGCCGAAAACGACGCGACGGGCGGCATCCGCTTCCCCGCTATCACCTATAGGCAAGCGGGCACCTACTACTACAAGCTGTACGAGCAGCCCGTCACCGACGAGCCCGTGGTCGGCGACGGCAACGCCTACCTTGTGGTGGTGACGGTGACGAGCAAAGACGGGAACGGAAAAGGCCCCTTCTCGGCAGATGTGAAGTACTACAGCTGGCAGGAGACGTGGGACGGCGCGCCCTTCCAGGCACCTGATTCTGGAACCCTTGGAAGCTATCTCGTGACAGGCCCGGTGACCTTCAAGAACACCCAGGACCTCATCGTGGAGAAGGTCGTGCAGGGAAGCGAGCTTTCGGGCGAGACGTTCGACTTCACGCTCAGTCTCTATGACCAGGAAGGCGCGTCCCTCACGAACGGCACCTACTCCTATGCGATCTACTCTGCCGACGGCAACACGATGTACAACGCCCAAGGAGACCCTATCGATGGGCCCTCGGAGTGGACGGCCAGCCAGGACAACCAAGGCACGCTTGCGTTCTCTCTCCAAAACGGACAGTTCCTGCGCCTTTCAGGCCTTCCCGCGGGCACCACCTACACGGTCTCCGAGGCAGCGATCGAGGACGAGGGCATCGACATGTCGACCACCTGGTCCCAGGGCGCCTATGAGGCAAACGGCAACGGAACGATCACGCCCCTGGGAGGCCCCTCTGAGCCGCTCAACGGCAACGGGGCAATCATCCAAGGAGAGGATCTTACGACCGGCACAGGCGCTTCCGAAAGCGTGGGCGTGGACCCCTACAACTACACCCAGTTCGTGAACTCGACCGATGAGCCGGCTCCCTTGAGCCAATCCCTCATCGTGAGGAAGATCGCGACGGGCGAGGGTGCACCGGCAGATGCGGAGTTCAGCTTCCGCGCCACCTTCGACCCCGCCCCCGAGGGCACATACACCGGCTTCCCATCCTCAGGGGCGCCCCAGGAGTTCACAGGCGCATCTGCCTCGTTCACCCTGAAATCGGGCGAGACCATGACGTTCAGCGGCCTTCCCGCAAACACCCATTACTCCGTCGAAGAGCTCACCGAGGACGGCTGGCAGATCTCTTGGGAGGGCCAGGAGGGCACGATCGGTGCGGGCGCGACGGCCACAGCCACCGCAACGAACACGTGGTCTCCGGCGACGGTGAACGTATCGGGCACGAAAGAGCTTGTGGGCGGGGAGCTTGAGGAAGGGCAGTTCCAGTTCACGATTGTGCCCGATGGAGGAAACCCCCCATCCGATCCGGTGGGAAGGACGACGGTGACCAACACCGCATCCGGGACGATTCCGCTCATCCAGAACGCCACCTACACCGAGGCCAGCACCTACCGCTACACCGTCTACGAGGAAGACCCCGGAGATGATAGGGTGACTTCCGATCAGCGTGTGTATGTGGTCACGGTGGAGGTCACCGACGACGGCAAAGGCAACCTCTCGGCTGCGCTCTCCATCTCTCCCGACGATGCGATCGTGTTCGTGAACACGCTCACCACCGGAAGCCTCACGGTCACGAAGGTGACGTCAGGGGAGGGCTTCCCAGCTGATCAGGAGTTCTCCTTTACGGTGCGGCTCTCCGAGCCCTTAGACGGGGAGTACGGCGGGGTCGTGTTCTCAGGGGGCGTCGCCTCGTTCACGCTCAAGGCGGGCGAGAGCATCACCTTCGAAGGGCTTCCCGATGGCGTCTCCTATGTCGTCACTGAAGACACGACTTCAGGCTCTGTCCTCACCTGGGAAGGCCAGGAGGGCACGATCACGGCGGGTGCGACGGCCACTGCTACCGCAACGAACACGTGGTCTCCGGCGACGGTGAACGTATCGGGCACCAAGGTGCTCGAGGGAGCGGATCTTGCAGCAGGCCAGTTCATGTTCCTCATAACCCCCGATGCCGCGAACCCCACGCCCGACCCCGTGGGGCAGAGGACGGCGACGAATACGGCCGGCGGATACATCCCGCTCATCGAGAACGCCACCTACACGCAGGCGGGCATCTACCGCTACACGGTTTCCGAGGTCGCGGGGACGGATGCGGGCATCTCCTATGACGGCACCGTCTACACGATAACGGTAACCGTGGCCGATGACGGCTCCGGAAACCTCACCGCCACGGTAGATATCAGCCCCAAGGGAGCGATCACCTTCACGAACACGAAGAAGACCCCGCCCGACAACCCGAACAACCCGGGCAATCCGACCAACCCGCCCGAGGATCATATCGGGCGCACGGGAGACACAACGAATTGGCACGGTCCTGCCGCCATCGCGACGTTGGCAGCGCTCGTTGCCCTTCTTGCGGGCTTCGAGGCGAGCCGCATGCGCCGCCCCGTGCGCGAAGTCGTGGTGCCCCGCGGCAGAGACTGGAGCAGCTTCGCCACTACGCGCCCATCTCGTGGAAAGGGCAAGCACGCCAAACGCAAGTTTTAGTGAATGGCCTACATAATAGGATTATGTAGGCCATAATTCAGTGAATTACAATATAATAGGGTCGTTAATTGGCTATCGATCGGATAGTAGGGAATTTATGCAAGATAACGATCTCATTCCTATTATAGAAAGGCTTCGGCGACAGCACACTGACGATGAATTGGTTGAAGTAAAGGCATGTGCGCAGACGCTCTCCTCTGAGGTGTGGGAGTCGGTGAGTGCTTTTGCGAATGGCTTCGGGGGATTGATTATTCTGGGCCTCGATGAGACCGAGAATTTCAAGCCTGTGAAGGATTTCTCGATCGACAAGGTTCGAGATCAGTTTGTAACGGGCATAGGCGATGGAGATCCAAGCGGCGTCCGTATTGCGCCGCCTCCGCATTATCGTCTTCATCGATTGGCTTTTGAGGACGCGTCCGTACTTGCCATTGAAATCGAGGAGCTTGAGGCTGAGTACAAGCCCTGCTACATCGCGGCTCGGGGCGTAGTAGGGGGCAGTTATAAGAGAATTGACGATAAAGATGTCAGGCTTTCTCCTACTGAAATCTACGCGTTCAGGAATTTCCTCAAACCATCGATTGCGGATCGCCAATCTGTTGAGGGCGCTTCCCTTGCCGACCTCTCTCCAGAACTTATCGAAAAGCTCTTTTCCGCTGCGAAAGATACGAGAGCACTTAAAGGGGCAGACTCGCAAAACGAGAAGCTCATGCGGCTCAATGTGATAGACGGGAAGGGCAATGTTACCCTTGCGGGACTTCTTGCATGTGGCAATTACCCACAGCGTTTCTTTCCCAAGCTCCTTATCGATGTTGCCGTGCATCCGAGGAATGTTAAGGCTGCTTCGGGTACTCCGGTCAATTTCCTCGATCGGGTATTGTGCGAGGGGCCGATAGGGGAGGTTTTTGAAACCGCCGTGCAAGCGATAAAGAAAAACCTCCGCACGGTCTCGATGCTAAAAGGCATCGGGCGCATCGATGAGCTGGAGATCCCCGAGGTGGTTCTGCGCGAGGCCATCGCCAACGCCATCGTCCACCGCGAATACGATGCCTATTTCACCGGCCAGGCGATTTCTGTCGACATCTATCCCGATAGGGTGGAAATTGCCAATCCTGGCGGGCTTTGGGGCGGTAAAACGCTCGCTAACCTCGGCGACAACACCTCGGCTTGCAGAAACGCCTCGTTGATGAAGCTGATGTCCTTCATGCCGTTGCCCAGCGGCGAGGGCATGCCCGCAGAGGGCAATGGCGTCGGCATTCCCCGCATGCGAAGCGAAATGGCATCGCGTGCGCTCGCTGAGCCCGATTTCGATGCCCGTATTGATGGCTTCAAGGTCACCCTGAGCCGTGCTGGTGCTGAAATTGCCGAGAGGCAGGAAAGGCCCAATCAGGCCGCAGGATCTCGCCTTCCCAAGTGGACCTCCCGGCAATGGCGCGAAAGCATACTTGCCGTGCTCGATCCCGACGAGCCGATGAGCATACACGATATTGCGCAAGCGCTCGGCAGAAAGTATGAGAACACGAGGGTCTACATCAAGGAGCTTGTTCATAGCGGTGAAGTTGTTGCCACGGCAGGCTCGCACGATAAAAACCGGAAGTACCTTCTGCCCAATCGAGGAACGCCTCCGCTTTCGCGTTAGGAGCGCTCGCACGGAAGCTGTATATGCATCGTCGAAGGCATGCATGTTTCCAGAAATATTGCTAAGAGTTGAAGAATGCTTGGGAGGGGCAGAGGATCGAGGGCAAGTTATAGCGGAATAACGTGGTAATGTGGAGTCTGGCTTACCCGTTTAACTGGTTCTGATGCGTTCAATTCGAAAAAACGTAGCAATTGAAACATTTTTCCGGAAATTTCGTTATAATTCCAACGCAATTTCCGGTGTTAGGGCCGACTGCTCAAGACGCTTATCTTGACATGACAAGATAAATCAGGTCATGGCAAGATTAATCGTGACATGGCAAGATAATGGCTTGATTTGACAATGCAACTGAGCCAACAATTGGATTCGTCTTACTCGGTTAGAGCGTATCGAGAAGCACGCCCTTTACCTACTTGGATGAGTTTGCCCTCTTCGATAAGCTTAACGATTTGTCGATGTGCTTGACGATGGGAAATATGCAGGAGCTCCTCAATATCTTTCGTAGAAACTATGCCGTTTTGCTGAGAGGCAAGCTTCAAGATCAATTCTTCATATCTAATCCGATCAATATCAGTTTGATGCACAAATCCAATATCTTTACCCGCCACCTTATAAACACTTGAACTCAAGGTATAGCTTCTTGATTTACCACCGCCCCAAGCTTCCACCAATCCAGTTTCAACGAGCTCTTCAACAGTCGTACGGATGGTGGGTTCTGTATAGTTAAGTTGGTCGCTGAGGTCATTAATCGTGAGCCTTCTCTGCTCTTTGAGCCTATCAAGTACCAGAAGGGATCGCAATGAAAGGGTTTTGCCCAGCCTGCTCTGTTCGTCATCGATCATCCGCATGAACTCCACATCAGGCTTACCGCGTGCGATGAATACACGTACGCTGACAGCAGTAGATCCCGAATAATCAGGTAATGGCTTTCCATAGATAAGTGAACCTTCGAAAATGCGATCCACACCACGACCGGTCTTCTCAGCGAGACCAATACGCTTAAGGGCATTCATCAGGGTTTCGTTTCTTCCGTGAGGGTCAACCGTCAAAAGGTTCTTGAGGGTCACCCCTTCGATAAAACCACCGGGATTTGAAATAGTGAGTCCTTCATCGTCGATGAGCACGCGAACGCTGCCAAGTGAGGCGTAATCGCGATGGCCGAAAGCGTTTACAAGTGCTTCGCGAAATGCTCGACGATCGAATTCCGGAACAGATTCTCTGAAGAGTCCAAATTCGATTTCCCTTTCGGGGTTCCACGGATCGAGCAGCTCTCGAATTCTTTCTATAGTAGAAAGCAGCGGACCATCGAGGTCTATATTTGCTCTCACTTCCGTACCCTCAAGTACTTGAAACACCGCTTTTGAGGTAGGCATTACTCGATTAATCGCCTCTGATTTTCCTGCCAAAAGAATACCGGTTACCGTCGGCGTCTGTTTGCCATCCACGAGCCTTGTCATCTGCAGCGCTGCAAGCACCTCTTCGTCACTAAGCTCCAAAAGCGTCTTATCGCCGCTGCTGTTTTGATTAAGAATTAAGCGTAGATGGATGATTTCATCAGGACTGAAATCATCCATAGTTGCATCCGGTAATGGGAATGCCGAATAATCAAGCTGTCCAAGCGAAGAGAGTCTCGTGATGATCTCATAAGGATAAAGCGGTGTGGTTTCCGGTGATCCGTCTGCTTTAAGCCTACGGCGTGTTATTTTTCCCTCCGACGTTGCGATTATTGCCTGTGATCGAGGAACCTCTATGGCGAGAACTTTTGCTCCTTTGGTGGACTCGCATCCCTCATTATCGAGATTAAGCGTTGAAACTCGTGCAGCAACTGGTGGATTGGTCTTATTGGCAATAAAAGCTGCAAGTTGTATAGGATCTGCATGTTTTGGATGGACACCTGTGGGGGTGCCACTATCGTCTACTCCGAGATATAGCGTTCCTCCCTCGGTATTGCTAAGGGCAACAATTGTGTCTATCAATTCTGAATCTGGAAGCGGCTTTGGTTCGCTTTTAAATTCAACACCGATGCTCTCTTTTTGAGGTATCGCTCGTTTGCTCATTGCCACCGTCATCTCTCAATGGTATATCAAGTCAAGCGTATTATAGCCAATAAGAAACGTGCCATGTCATGATTAATCTTGCCATGTCATGATTAATCTTGACATGGCAAGATTAATCATGTGCCGGGTGTGTCCCCATTGTGTCCTTGATGTTGGAGGCAAGGATTTTGGAAAATGAAAAGGCCAGCAGATATGGCTGCTGGCCTGGTATTTCTGGTGGTCAGGGGGGGACTTGATGAAATGTCTCGCTTCGCTCGCATTTCGTACGTCGCACCTTCGGTGCTCCTTACTGAACATGCCACTGGCATGTTCAGCCTTCGCAGGGTTCAAGTCCCCCCCTGTTCATCGTTCAATCAAAAAAGCCCGCTAAAGCAGGCTTTTTGATCAAATGGTGGTCAGGGGGGGACTTGAACCCTCGGCACGCGGATTTTCAGTCCGCTGCTCTACCATCTGAGCTACCTGACCGTATGTCGTGCGGCGCTTCCGCATGATTGCTCCAATAAGCGGCTCACGACGCAATGGTTCATTGTATCGGTTCACTTGCAGCTTTACAAGAAGAGATATGGCAAACTCATGCGAACTTGCAAACTTTGCACCCGTCCGCACGCTCAGACCCCCATCCGCCACACGCCCGTACTCCCATATGCGCCGCATCAGATGGCAGAGCACCGCAGAACTCTGCCCCACCCACCACACGCCCGCACTCCCATACGCGCAACCGCCCGCGCACCTACGTACCGCCCAACATCACCATCACCCCATTCGATAGCCGCGCCGCTTCAACCATACAAAATTCCGATAAAGCGTCATGGAAACTTAGCAACGCCGCAGCCGACTTCGCCCCTTGCGCCGCGAAAACGGGGCGTTACCATGAGTAACGCTGTTTTTTTCCGAATGAGTAAGGAGTATGAGCCATGGCGAAAGCCATTCCCTATGATCAAAAGTATTACGAGCCCGAAATCGAGTGTATGCCGCGTCCGGAGCTGGAGGCGATGCAGCTTCAGCGCCTGAAGGACATGCTTCGCTACGCCTACGACCACACGGTCTATTACAAGCGCTCCTTCGATGAGGCCGGCCTTTCCCCGGATGATCTGAACACCCTTGAGGATCTGGCAAAGTTCCCCTTCATCGACAAGAAGACCGAGCGCGAGACCCAGCACGTGGGGAGCTTCTTCGGTGAGATGTGCTCGGTTCCCGAGGAGGAAGTCATCTTCATGGCGACCTCTTCCGGATCCACCGGCGTTCCAACGGTGAGCCCTTTCACCCAAGAAGACTTCGACCTCTGGCAAAAGACCGAAGCGCGCCTCTTCTGGCAGGCGGGCATGCGCCCGAACGACCGCTACGTGCACGCGTTGAACTTCGCGCTCTATGTCGGCGGCCCCGATGTCATGGGCGCGCAGGAGCTGGGTGCGCTTGCCATCTGGGTGGGCGCCGTACCGTCCGACCGCTTGCTGTTCGTGCTGAAGCAATATCAGCCGACCATCATCTGGACGTCGCCCTCCTACGCGTGGCAGCTTGGTGAGAAGGCGAAGGAGAAGGGCTACGATCCGAAGAAGGACTTCAGCATCCACACGATCATCGTCGCAGGTGAACCGGGTGGTTCCATCAAATCGACGCGCGAGGCCATCGAGAACCTCTGGGGCGCGAAGGTGGTGGACTTCTTCGGCCTCTCCGACATCTATGGCGCCTGTGCGGCCATGTGCGAGGCAAAGGACGGCCTGCACATCGCCGAGGATCAGATTCTCGTGGAAACCGTCGATCCCGAGACGGGGGAGGTACTTCAGCCCGGCGAGGTGGGCGAGCTCGTCTATACGACGCTCATGAAGAAGGCGCGTCCGATGATCCGCTTCCGCACGGGCGACATCGGCTATGTGAGCACGGAGAAATGCAGCTGCGGTCGCACGCTTGCGCGCATCCACGTGACCGGCCGTAAGGATGAGATGTTCATCGTCGGTGCCGTGAACGTGTTCCCCTCGGATATCGAATATGTGGTACGCGCCGAGCCGGGGCTGACGGGCGAGTATTCCATCCGCGTTTACGACGAAAACTACACGACCCGCTACGAGGTCTCGGTGGAGCGCGCTTTGGGTTCCGACGAGTCCTACGACGCGGTGGCGAAGCGCGTGGAGCTCGCGCTGAAAACGCATACGGGCGTGCGTCCCGCAAGTGTCATCGTGTACGATTCCGGCAAGTTGGGAACGTCTTCCGAGCACAAGGCGTCGCGCTTCATCGACGAACGCTCGAAGGCGAACTAAGCAAACTCGCGCCGGCGTGTGCGACAAACGCCGCGCCGGTGTACAATTGATTGAAAGCGAAGAACGGAGAATCCCATGGAAACTTCCTTTTCCGTATCAGGTCAGCATTACCTTTTCAACGTGCAGACGTTTGCGCACGTCGTGCTCGCGCTCGGAGGCGATTCGTATGCTTACGCCTTCCGCGACAGAACGACCCAGGGCGTTATCGACGATGTGGCGGATGGCACGAGCGAGATCGGCGTCATCGCCGAGATGTCCACGACGAAAGATTCCGTGAACGCCGCGTTGGACGCAGCCGGCCTGAAGTTCATCGAGCTGAAGGAGTCGTCGCCTTACGTGGCGCTGCCGGCAAGCCATCCGCTTGTCCATGCGAAGAGCCTCAGCCTGGAACAGCTGGGCGATTGGCCCTATCTGTATTTCGAACAGGGCGACGATGCGCCGATATCTTTTTACGAAGAAGCGCTCGCGGAAGTGCCGCGGAGCAAGACCATCGTCTGCACCGACCGCGCCTCGCTGAGCGAGCTCATCGTCGCGCTGAACGGCTATACCATCACAAGCGGCATCTTGGTGGGCATCTCCGACGGATCGTTCCTCCACGCTCTGCCGCTGGAAACCGATGTGAAGCTGCTGCTCGGTATCGTCGTTCGCAAAGACGCCGAATTGAGCGAAACGGCCCAGAAGTATGTGGAGCGCCTGAAAACCAACCTCGAGCGCTATGCGCGCTTGCGCTAGCTTTCGGCGGTAACGTTGGGATCAACGCTCGGCGGATTTTGTAACTTTTGTAACGGGGGAGCATGATCGAAGTAATCTGGCACGGAAGGGGAGGTCAAGGCGCGTTTACGGCCGCTAGGCTTTTAGGTGCGGCCGCTTCCATGGGCGAAGGCATAAACGGCCTTGCATTTCCTTCGTTCGGGCCTGAACGGCGCGGTGCCCCCATGCGGGCGTTCACGAAGCTTTCCACGAAAACCATTGGCGATCGGAGCGCGGTATCGCTTGCCGATTACGTGGTTTATCTGGATGACACGCTTTTGGGCGAAGACTGGGAAAGCGAGCTGAAGCCCGGCGGCGTCGTGTTGGTGAATAGCGCGCGGGTTTTCGAGAATCCGCAGGTGATCGCCTTGGATGCGAACGGCATTTCCCAGGAAGTGCTTGGGCGACCGATTCCCAACACCGTTTTTCTTGGAGCGCTGAGCGTGCTGATGGGAGACGAGGTGCTTCCCGAGGAGAGCCTTCGTGAGGCGATCAGGCTCTATATGCCGGCGAAGCTGCATGAGAGCAATTTCGCCATCGTGGATGAGGCGCGGCGTGTGACCGAAGAATTGGTTGCGGAAAAAGGGGAGAGCGCGAAGGTTGCCACGTCGGCAGAAGAGGCACAGGCAGAAGCCGCTCCGGCAGAAGCCGCGCAGGCAGGAGGCGGCTGCGCTCCCGAGGCATCGGCTCCCGCTCCACCCGAGCAAAACGCCCTGAGCCCCGAGTCCTATGCGCACAATACGTGCTTCGAAGCGGGGTATCTTGTTGCGAAGAACGCCGGCTGGCGCAACATCCGTCCGGTGATTGATCCCGAGGCATGCACCGGCTGCCTTCAGTGCTATCTCTATTGCCCCGACGGCACCATCTACAAAACGGAGCACGATCCAAACCGGGAAATTCCCCGGCTGGCAGGGCAGCTGCCTTTCTCTGAGACACACAAAACGCCGGCTGCCAACGAGCATGCGGTTGCCCCCGTTGCGGTGGATTACGATTTCTGCAAAGGCTGCGGCATCTGCGCGAAAGTCTGTCGCTTCAATGCCATAACCATGGAGCCCGAATCCGATTTCGGCGCCGGGCAAGAGGTGCGATGATGAAACGTTTCTTATCTGGCGACGAGGCTTTGGCGGAAGGCGTGCGCCTCGCGCGTCCGAACATCATATCCGCCTATCCCATCACGCCGCAGACCGTTGTGGTGGAGCACCTGAGCGAGATGGTGGAGCAGGGCCGGCTCGACGCGGAATACGTGCACGTGGAATCGGAGCATTCAGCGCTTTCCTGTGCGCTTGGGGCCTCGGCGACGGGCGCGCGAACCTTCACGGCAACCTCCAGCCAAGGCCTGCTTTATATGGCGGAGGTGCTCAGCTATGCCGCCGGCGGACGGTTCCCCATCGTGATGATGAATGCGAACCGGGCGCTCGCGCTGCCTTGGAACATCTATGGCGACCAGCGCGATTCGCTCGCCTTGCTCGACCACGGATGGATTCAGCTGTATGTGCAGGACAATCAGGAAGCTCTCGATGCCGTGCTGATGGCGTATGCCCTCGCTGAGGACGAACGTGTGAGCACGCCAGTGATGATAAACCTCGATGGGTTTGCCCTCACGCATACCTACGAGACGGTGGATATTCCCGAACCCGAGCAGGCGGACAGCTTTTTGCCGCCCTATCGCACGAAGAACAAGTTCGATTTCGAGCATCCGGTGAACATCGGCTATTCCGCCGGGCCGGAGTTCAACCGCTACTACAAGCACGCCGCCCATTGGGACATGGTGGATGCGCTTCCCGTGATCGATGAGGTGGAGAAGCGTTTCGCCGAGGTGTTCGGCAGGGAATATCCGGGCGTGTTGGAGGAGTATCGCTGTGCCGACGCCGACCGCATCATCGTGACGCTGGGCTCGGTGGCGGGCCTTGTGCGCCAGGTGGTGGATGACCTGCGGAACGCGGGCGAGAAAGTGGGCATGGTGCGCCTGCGCTACATGCGTCCGTTCCCTGCCGAGCGGCTTGTGAAGGCGCTTCTCGGTGTTGGCGCGGTTGGCGGCTCGAGTGAGGCAAGTGGCGAGGCGAGCGGTGATGATAACGCCGACGATGGTGCGAGATCGAAAGCGCCCGCTGCACGTTCCATCGCCGTATTGGAAAAGGACATCTCCTTCGGTGCCGAGGGCACCGTGTTCACGAACGTTTCGTCGGCGCTGTTGCAAGCCATTACGTGTGCGCCCTCGGCAAGCGCCTGTGGCATCCGCGACATCTGCAATTTCGTCGGCGGCCTCGGTGGCGACGACATCTCGTATGAGCAGGTGGAAGGCATCTTCGCCTTGCTCAAGCGGCGGGCTTCCATTGTGGAAGATCCCAACGCGGCCCTCGTGGATGCTTCTGCTGAAGCTTCGAACGCGGCTTCCGGTGCCGCTAAGGCTGCCGCTCATACAAGCCCCCTCGATCCTCGCAAGAAGGTGTACTTCCTTGGGATCGATTCGCTGGAAGAGGGAGGTGCGCGATGAAACAGACAGAAAACCTTTCAGCAGCTTTGCCGCCCACAAACCCCGCAGCACCATTGCCTCCCAAGCCCCTCACGGCGAAAACCCTCCCCGACGACGAGTTCTTCTTCGGTCATAAGGGCTGCGCGGGATGTGGCGGCGCCTTGGTGGTGCGTCAGACGCTCAAGGTGCTCGGCCCACATGTAATTTGCGCCCTGCCCGCCGGATGCATGAGCGCCGTCGGGTTCAACTTCCCGCAGCTCTCCTTCGCAAACAACGCCATGATCACGCCCTTTGCCGCCACGGCAAGCGTGCTCTCGGGCATTGAGGCGGGGCTGCGCGCCCAAGGCATCAAGCCCGAGGATTGCACGGTCGTGGGGTTTGCCGGCGACGGCGGCACGGCCGACATTGGGCTGCAGGCGCTTTCGGGCGCTATCGATCGCAATGACGACATCCTCTACATCTGCTACGACAACGAAGCGTACATGAACACGGGCATCCAGAAAAGCTCGCTCACGCCGTTCGGTGCGAAGACCACCACGACGCCGGCGGGTGCCCATGTGCACGGCTGCCTCACGCGCAAGAAGAACATGTTCCAGATCGTCGCCGCGCACGACATTCCCTACGCGGCTACGGCGAGCATCGGCTATCTGAACGATTTCATCAAGAAGGTGCAGAAGGCCGCCACCATCCACGGCACGCGCTACATTCACGTGATCGCGCCGTGCCCGACGGGGTGGGGCACCCGCGAGGACGAAACCATCGACCTCGCCAAGGAAGTGGCTGATTGCGGCCTCTGGTATCTGGCGGAATTTGAAGGGTCGCAGCTTTGCGGCATGCCCGGCGGGAAATACATCGTGAATCGGCGTCCGAAGGAGTTCAGCTCGGTGGAGGCCTACCTGCGCCGGCAAGGGCGCTTCAAGCAGCTTGACGAAAACGATGTGCAGGAGGTCATACGCGAGCGCGACATCGCTTGGGCGTGGCTCGACGACCTTGCCACCGGTGCCAAATAAATCTCGATTGTTTTCAACGAGCGCTTGGAGGGCTTGGAGAGCGGCGACTGCTTTCACAAAAGCCAGTCAGAAACAAGCGATATCTTCACGCCGGTTTCCGTTGTTCCAACATCGCTTTCGTCTCTCGTCAGGATAAGCTTCGGGAAGGAGTCCTCAATGGCATTAAGCGGCGCAAGCTCTCGATCCCGTGTCGCAGAATCAAGAAGCGTTTCGCATACTTGAATATAAAGCCGTTCCGAGTTCCGTTGCCCAATAAAATCTATCTCGCCCGTGGTGAGTGTTCCTACAGATACCGTGTAACCGCGCCTCAACAATTCGATATATACAACACCCTCGAGCTGAAAGCCAATGTTTTGGGCAGAAAAGCCGCAGGCAAGGTTTCGAAGGCCCATATCGGGGGCATAGTATTTCTTTTGTGGTTGCAATATCGTTTTGCCTTTTAATCCCACCTGTTCGCATTCATAAAGAGCAAAGGCGCGCTTGAGGGCATGGAGGTAATTGTCAACCGTCTCGGGATTGGTCTTGCGCCCCATGCTCGTTAATGCACCGGAAACTTTATTGGCCGAAAAAAGGTTGCCTGATGTTAGTAAAAATAAAAAGAAACGGCGGCTTTGATTTTTCAAAGCTGCTGCGGAAATCAAAGAACGACAAGCAACAGTTCTGATT
>CANQRF010000012.1 GCA_947626195.1 uncultured Eggerthellaceae bacterium | reverse complement strand
TTGTTTATAGGTGCTGCCAATCCGGATCTTGCGTACGTCTCCAATCTTGTAAGCGGATTTGCAACTGGATCGTTCATGGCTTTCGTCATTCTCTGGTCTGAGCTATACGTACGTATGAATGCCGTTTCCGCCTGTTATGTCTTTTCAGCGTCCTATATCCTTGGATCAGCAGGCTATTTCATGTTTGCTCTCCTTCCCCAAAGTTTTTATCCCGGCATAACATTGATACTGCCTTTCCTGAGCGCGGCATTTATCACCATCAGCCTCCGATCAACACCGGAGCCAAAAATCTTAAGCAGGCAGAACTCAATGGGGAGTTTTCAGAGCAATAGAGTTAATCAAACCACAGCATCTCTCTATCCCTTTAAACTCGTTCCCTGGGCTACGCTCATTTCGCTTTCCCTTGTTATCTTTTGTGAAGGATTTATCCGACTTCATACAACGCCGTCGCTCGATCTTTTATCTGCGGGTATTGGTGGATGCATCACAATTATCGTTGTCTTTCTCTTCAACCGGCATTACAGTATCTTTAGTATCTACCGCATCTCCCTTATCGTCGTCATCTCGTGCATCGTTTTCGTGCTTTTAACCTTAGGTTATGGTTTATACTCGCAGATCCTTATCAACATGAGTTGTACACTAACCATGACCATCTTGGTTCTCATCCTTTGTGACCGTTCTTACCGTTTCGGTGTATCGGTTCTTTTTCTCAACGGAATAGGCCGCGCATTTACGCAGACAATGTTTCTTCTTGGTTCACTTACTGGTATGGGAATTGAAGTAATTACAAACATGCCCAACCACTCTGCTGCCATCCTTCTTGCAGCTGCTGCAGTTGCAGCACTTTCATTTATCGTTCTCATGCGGAGCAGTCGCCCAAGCAAAAACGATATCGCCATGCAAACGCCGAGTATTCCGCTGGATCTTTTCGATTTAGAGAGTACTTCGATCTTAAAGAAAACAGGGAACACAAGCGATGCTTCTTCTTCCCCGCCGATTAAATTCAAATCCACTGGATGGCAAACCGAAGATACTCAGATTGAACCTGCTTTATCTTCATCTCAAGACGCATCTGAGTTGCTCCATAGCATCATGCGCCAACGATGTGAGAAAATCAGCGAGGAATACCACCTCTCCGAGCGCGAGTGCGAGGTGCTCTATCTGCTCGCTACAGGAAACTCTGGACGAACTATTCAAGAACTTCTGACTATCTCATATAACACCGTGAAAACCCATATGCAGCACATTTATACCAAACTTGGTATTCACTCACGCAAAGAACTCGAGCTGCTCGTTTTGAGCGATCATGACGAATAGATAACCTCTGCTTGCCTTTCATAAACAACACAACCGTAGCTTCCGCCACTGAATGCCGTTTATGAGGAAGCCTCTTGGTGAGATCTACTGCTTGGCGAGGTCGAGTTCGTAGATGACGAAATCGGTTGGGCCGAGCTCGGGGAAATAGAGCGTATAGGTGCCGAGGTTCTCAAATCCCATCTTTTCGTAAAGCCTTTGAGCGCGGGAGTTATACGTGAGCACATCAAGGCGAATGCTCTTCATCTGCTTGCGGCGTGCTTCTGAGATCGCCGCGTCCATGAGGCATGTCGCGATGCCTTTCCCATGATTGTCAGGCAAAACGCCGAGCAGCTGCAGCACACCGATTTCCTCAGCGGTGCCCGTCACGCGCCACGGAACCGCTTCGGCACCCGGCGCATCCTCATGATTGAGGACGAAAGCGGCGATCACGGGCGAATCGTCCCCATCCTCCGTGCAAAGATACAGCTCACCGGCGTCAAGCGAGGCTCGCAGGAAATCGGGGCTCGGATGCTCGGGGCCCCACTTCACGTCGTAGTCAGTGCCCGGCATAAGCTCTATCATCGTGTCGTAAAACGCTTTCACCCGCTCATAATCCGCAGGCTTTCCAGCACGAATCGTCAATTCCGCCATCATTTCTTTCCCATAAAGACACTCAATTTATGAAACGACGCCACCGTTCGGCGCTCCCTCTTGTTTCAACGTTTCAAGCTGTGCTCTCACCGTGCTCTCGAGTTCGTCCATCAAGGGCAAATACTCAAGTCGAATCAGCTCGCAATAATATTCTTGATTCGTTCGCATATAATCATGCGTGCTCAGATTTCGGTTTTTCAGCATAGAGAGCCACTGGTCTTCGTTTCCGATAAGCTCAACCGAATTGGCCTTCTTGATAATATCTCGCGGCGATGGCTTAACATCATCAAAGCCATACCATTCATTCAGAGAATCTTTCATCATCTTCCATGAAATGTCAAAGAGGGAGTTGAACGCATAGATAATCGCCGCTCCATCACGTTTTGTATAGTTCGTCATGAGAGCAACAAATTCCTCGGCATCGCTTTTCGTTCGTAAAAATGAGGCGAAACGATTAGATAAGGGCGACCCAGTCATCCTCGATCTCCTTCAAATGGGGGCACTTTACATCCAGAAGGTCGATAAGAAACACCGTGTCCATGTCCTCGATCTCCTCTTCAAGAGCATCGAAATCGTCACATTCTATCGCGATATCGATATCGCTCGCTCTATTGCCACATCCCCGCGCACGTGATCCGAACAACCATGCATGGGCATGGTACTTCTCGCAGATGGCAGCTATCGCCGCGAGCGTCTCATCGACCGTCGTGCAAATGACGGTTGGCTGCATTGCTATGTCAAGCGTCGTATACATTGTTCTGCTGAGTTTATCCTATCGAAGAAGCCTCTGCCCCTGCGAGCGCCCGTATAGCAAAAAAGTTCCGCCGCTCGGATGAACGGCGGAACCAAAATGCCATGCAAATTTCGAAATCGCGAAATGCAAATCGCTTACGCTCAAAGCCGCAAAAGCGCGGGGCTGCTGATGCGTGAAATGCAGAAGCGCAAAACGAAAATTAACGCTTGCTGAATTGCGGGCGCTTGCGAGCTTTCTTCAAGCCGTACTTCTTGCGTTCGACCACACGGGCGTCACGCGTCAGGAAGCCCGCCTTCTTCAGCTCTGAACGGTAGTCGCCGGCCTCGAGCAGTGCGCGCGAAATGCCATGGCGCAATGCGCCCGCCTGACCAGAGATGCCGCCGCCGTTGATGCGCGCGATCACATCGAAATGCCCGATCGTGTCCGTTACCTTAAAGGGCGTCGTCGCGAAATTAAGCAGCGCCTCGCGGCCGAAATACTCCACACCGTCGCGCCCGTTGACGGTCACTTTGCCCGTCCCGGGAACTAAACGCACGCGGGCGACAGCGTTCTTGCGGCGACCGGTGCCGTAATACAATGCCTCACCTGCCATCGGTTATCCCTCCAATTCGATCTTACGGGGCTTTTGAGCCATATGCGGATGGTCGGGACCCGCGTACACCTTGAGCTTTCTGCCCTGAGCGCGTCCCAGCGTGTTCTTCGGAAGCATGCCCTTCACGGCGTGCTCGATCACCCGCTCGGGATGCTTCTGCATCGCACGCTCATAGGACTCTTCCTTCAGTCCGCCCGGATAACCGCTGTAGCTGAAGTATTTCTTCTGGCCTGCTTTCGAGCCGGTGACGCGCACCTTGTCGGCATTGATGATGACGACGAAATCGCCCGTGTCGATATGCGGCGTGTACTGCGGCTTGTGCTTCCCTTTCAGAAGCTGAGCGGCCTTCGCGGCAACGCGACCGAGCACTTGGTTCTCGGCGTCGATCAGCAGCCACTCGCGCTCAACCTCACCGGGTTTCGCTTGATAGGTTTTCACTAGGTACCTCTTCCTCAATACAAAAAACCAACACTGTATCAAACCTCGGAGGGAAGTTCTCCGAAGCACACAACAGGTTGGCTTCAACTTGTTGCTTCAAAAGTGCAGGTCTCGCTCACGCCGGTTTCCTACGCCAGCACGCGCCTTTGGGCCTGGACTCCCGCTTGCGCGCTTTCGCCTTTCCTGCATGGACGGGGCTTTCAAAGCGAACTTTTGCATTGTAGGGAATAACGCCCCGAAAAGTCAACAAGTTTGCTTCCTGCGCTGGAGAAATACAGCGATTGCGGCGCCGAGAGCCGTGCCGCAGGCGTCCACCGCCACATCGGCGATGTCGCACTCGCGCCCCGGCACGAACGACTGGTGCCATTCGTCGGTGAGCGCGTAGAGCACGCAGATGGCGAACGCGACGGCGATGCTGCGCTTGACGCTTAACGACGGGAAAAGCGCCCTCGTCACGAGAAAGCCGAACACCGTGTATTCGCAGAAATGCCCGAGCGGAGAGACAATATCGACGTCAGGCCCGAAAAGAGCCGCCTGCCACGAATCGAGCACGCCGCGGATGAAGCCGAGCAGCCCGCTCCTGTCGCCGAAATCGAGCCCGCTTCTGCTCGAAAGGTAGAAGATCACGCCCGCCCACACCGCGACGAGGACCCATCGAAGAACGAGGTTTCCTTCTCTTTTCGCCTGCTGGGCCGTGATGCGTCGTCCTTTCAATCGTTTATTTTTCTCGATCGCAATCATGCGAAAGAGCTGCCGCGAATCTGCACATATGAAATTCTTTGGCGAATCGCCTCGCAATATCGTATCACCTGTTCGCCGAACTAAAAAGCCACGTCGGTTAAACGACGGCGTATCAGCTTCCCCGTTTAACACGTTTTTCCCAAGGATCTCAAAGCCTCAGCGATCTTTGCTGAGTCCCTTAGGGACAATCTCCCGTATTTTTGGCATTCCGAGAAATAAAAACGAGGAACGATGAGCGTTTTTGAGCATCGTGCGATCGATGGTTTTCCCAATCCCGCTTCTTTCCAGTCTTCGAGCGGCACCTCGCCGGGATAGCCTGGCCGGACAGCATGGCTCGTCACCTTCACGGCAAGCACAGAGGCATTTTCCTCATTGATCGCACCGATGATCACCGGCCTCTCTTTAAAAATGCCTGACTGGTCCTCATACTCGAATGAGATGCGCCATACATCGTATAGCGCCGGCGCTCTCTCACTCGTCATCGTCGTCATCACGCCAAGAAGCGGGAACGACCAATCGGCCATCCATTACTTTCGCCACCGAAAGATCAGGGCTTTCATAGTTGATGCGCGGTTGAATGCGCACATCAAAGGGGAATCCTTTGCATTGGTTGAACATTCTGACGAAAACTTTAATCGCCGCCGAGGGCGTCATTCCCAATGCCTCAGCATTCTTGGTAAATGCCTCTTTTTCTTGAGGATCGATTTTAGTGTTGAGCGATGCCGTAGCTTGCATAGCGGCTCCTTTGACCGGTTACATACATAGTACCACAATAGACCACTTCATAATATTTGAGAAAGGCAAAACCTATCCACGCTCACCGTGCTCGCCATAAGGAGAAGGCTGAAACATGAGTGAGCAAATCCGCAAGCAAAGCATGCAAAAGAAGTGCTTTCGCCATGCTCCGTAAGAGCTATCGCAAAACGCCGATGCTTTGGGAACAATCCAGGACGCACTGCCGGAAGACATCCTCATAGGAGTTCTCAGCCGGCGTTTTCGCGAAAACGACTCCGAACCCCCAACGCGATCCTTCAACGGGGATCGCACGAATATCGTCAACATGGGAAAAGGCAGCGAGCTTTTGCATATAAGGCAAGCTGAACCCCAACGCACGAGCACGGGCAGTCTCCTCATAGATCCAAATGATCTCGCTGCGTTCGATGACCTCTGGCATCGCAAGGCCCTGATCTTCAATGCGATCGACCAACCGTTGATAGCAATGAAACCCATGACCCGGCATGGCAACTGTTTGAGATTTAAGATCGCTCAAATAGATCATGTCATGATTGAAAAGCTCATTCGAACGATGAACCCACAGGCAGACATGCGTTTTGAATATCTCCGTGAATTCCAAATCGCCGCGCGCGGGCGTTACGAGCAACCCGCAGGAATAGCGCCCCTCCGTAATTGCGCGCTCGCAGTCTTCGTCGGGCATCTCGATAATGGTGAGCTCAACTTCCGGACAGCGTCTCTGAAAACATTCCTTGAGCTGCGCACCGATCAGCCCGACGACGCCGAGAGAAGAGGCGATCTGAAGCTTCGCCGCCCCTCCTGTCGCTATGGAATCAAAAGAACGTTGGAGATATTCGCGCTGCTTCTTCGCATCTTTCGCGTATTCATAGAACCGGTCGGCATATACGGTTGGCTGTCGCATGCCGTTGCTGTCAATGTTGAAGAGCGTGACGCCGAGCTGACGCTCCAAGTTGTGAATCGCTTTCGTGAACCCTTGGGGCGACATGGGAATCTGGGCTGCTGCGGTGCTGAAATTCTTCGATTCATAGGCAAGTATGAAATAATCGAGCCGATCTTCAAGCATAGCCATCGCCCCTTATATGATTTCTCAAAAAGACCCTCCATGTGAACATTTTGGTGCGCTTCATGAACGTGGGTGTGTAACTTAAAGTTACAACGATTGAGCTTTTCGCTGGAACCACTGCGGGATCCACTTCACAAACTGATTCCATTTGGCAAATCAAAGAGCTTGGCGAGCCTTCTGAGACGGTTCAGGCAGACGTCTGCATCATCGGCGGTGGCGGATGCGGCACGGCAGCCGCGATTCAGGCAATTGACATGGGCCTGAAACCCGTTGTGATCGAGCGCCTTTCCGGCTACGGCGGATCGTTCATCGGCACCGAGGGCATGACCGGCCTTGAGATCAAGTACACGTCTGGCGAGAATTGCCCGATGTTCGCTGGCGCCTACAATCCCAACCAGCCCTACGGCGTGAAAAATGCGATGAACACGTGCCTGAACTTCCATCACTGGATTCCGCAGCACAAGCTTTATGAGAACTTCTTCGGCCAGATGAACGAGACCATCGATTGGCTTGAGGGTCATGGCATCAAATTCGCCGACGTCATCGCCATCGGAGCCGGCCCGAAGATTTGGCACGTCTACGACAAGGGCGACAACGCCAGCCCGGGCGGCTATTTCATGCAATGCTTCGGCAAAGAGGCGGAGAACTTGGGCGTTGAGGCGTACTTCGACACCTATGGCCGCAAGCTGATTATGGAAGACGGAAAGGTCGCGGGCGTGCTCGCAGAGGACGAAAAAGGGAACGTCCTGAAGGTTGAGGCTCCCGTCGTCGTCATCGCCACAGGCGGCTATTCGAACAACTCTGAGTTCCTCTACGGAGTCTCCGAAACGAAGAACGTTAACATTCAAGCCCTGGGAATGGACTGCCGCGACGGCGACGGCATCAAGATGGCAAAGGACGCCGGCGCCGACATGGCCGAGGGCCTCGGCACCGTTATGTGGTGCGGCCCCGTTACCTTGGGAGCGATTACCGCTACATGGACGACTGACGCTTATTCAGCGGGCGTGCAGGCGACGGTCGACCAGTACAATCAGGCTTGTGCCGCAGCGGCCGGCCTCGACGGCGAGGACACCTCCGCTGACGAAGAGTTTGGCAAGCGCGCGAAGTACATGCACGCCGTCGACGCAGGCCCCTATTGGCTCTGCGAGGTCGGCGACGGCTACTACACCACCTGCGGCGGCATCAAGGTCAACGAAAAGACCCAAGTTTTGGATGAGAACGGCGAGGTCATCCCTGGCCTGTATGCCGGCGGCTCCGACGCTGGCGGACTCTATGGCGACTCCTACGACGTGAAGTTTGCTCCCGGCTCTCAGGCAGCTTGGGCAGTCAACTCGGGACGTCTTGATCAAAGACGCGAAGGAGTATTTAGGCTAAAGCGTGAGAAGCAGATGTCGGACTGCTCAGACAGAGATTCCGACACCCTGAGCAAGGAAGGCCCGCAGGCGAACGACCCGCGGGCCTTCCTTTTGCAATCGAGAAAACCTTCGTCTACATGCTTGCCGCGAGGCGCAGGTTGATGAGCCGATTGAGCGAAATGTCTTGCTCGGCAGCTTCCATCGCGAGCTCCCGATGCAGCTCGGGCGGCATTCTTAGGGGAAACTTCCCAGAAAAGCTACGGGAACCGAGCGGCGCAGGCGCTTCCTTGCCTTCTTCCTCAAGCATCTCTATAGCCCCATCAACCACCTCAAGTATTCCATCGAGAGTTTCTGCTGGGCTCTCACCGACAAACGACAAAAAGGGAAACTCCGCGCATGTCCCGACGAACTCCTCGTCCTCCGCTGACCAAAACACGCGATACGTATACTCAAACGCCCTACTCATTGCCCATTCCTTTAATCATGCTCACCGCGACTAACACTTGCCTTACCTGATAGCTTTTCGCCCTTCCATGGTCGTCCTGTATGTTGATAAGGGGTTCACCCTCCCAGGGAACTGAACAATAGTGGTGCGAGCCCTTTATTCGGCATTTCCCAAAGTAATAATCACAGACTTTTTTGAGGTCACGAAAGCGCACATCCTTCGGATTACGCGACATATTCTCAAGTAATGTCTCAATGCTCGGCATATAACGATAATATCATTAATGATATTAAGAGTAAACTGCTGCCTGCTCCGTCGACGGCAAAACCATCACGCGCTCGCCGCGAGGCGCAAGTTGTTGACGCGAAGCGCAGACTATGAACATGACCTATAACGCACCGAGAGCTCATTGGGAGTCAAAAGCAACTACCCAAGCAGCCGGCGCGCGCGTTCTCGAATCTGCCCCTCGATCAGAGCCAGGCGCTTCTTGGGAAAGCCCTTTGCGGGGCCGCACGTGAACCTGAAATCTAGCGCCTTGCGCACCTTGGCTCGGCTCGCGTGCGTCATAACCTGCGCAGCAGCCTCGAAGAAATCGCCGTAGAGGCACGGTGCCTGCGTCTCGGCATAGGCCGCAAGGGCCTCTGCGCTTTCCCAGTCCTCTCCGTACGCCTGATAGAACAGCGAGTTGCCGTGGTCGAACAGGGGCGCGGGCATCGCCAGTTCGTTCGTCTCGTTATCGGCCAAAAAGCCGAAGTTATTCAGATGGCGGTCGGTGTTGCAGATGAGCGCATCGAAGGCCAGCATGTCGGAAAGGGCCTCTTGGTACTCCGACCCCATTCGGGCGTACGCGGAAAGCACTGCCGCCCAGCCGCCCTTCCCCACCACGTTGGCTGCGGGCACGAACGAGTAATCCACGCTTGTGAACAGCTCGCACGACGAGCACAGAACGCCCTTCCAGCGGTGCAGCCCATATCCGATGGCGTTGAAGCCCAGCACCTGCGCGACATTGGCCGCGTAGTACTCCGAGTACGGCTCGAAGCCCGCATTGGCTGCTCCAGCGGTGCCGCCCTTGTAGAGGTAGATCTTGCCGTCGATACGACGCCAGCACTTGGGCAGCATGCCGTTGGTGGTGAACTCCGGCGACGACGAGAACCCTGACCGCACCGAACTGCCGTGCCCCGTGAAGGCCACAGCAGCCAGAAGTCGGCTGATGGGATTGTCGTACAGGTTCGCTTTCGCGAACGTGGAGGGGTCGCCCTCTTCCACCACCCAATAGCAATCGTCAAGCGAAAGCCCCTTGCTCAGCGCGAGAATGCCCAAGGGCCGATTGGAGCTCATGCCGCTCTTCGCGAGAAAGTTGTTGGCGAAGGCGCGGTTCTTGGGAATGTTGCGGCGCCTCACCCAGGCATCAAGGCCCTCGGGCGACGCCTCAAATCCGAACGGCAGCAACTGCCGCGCGCTCTCGTCCACCCAGAGCACCCGATAGTCGGCATCGGGCGAGTTTGGCACTGCAGAAAAGCGAACCAGCGGCGTGTCAAAGTGCTTCAGCAGGTATATCCTCGGCTCCGCCACGCCGCCTCCTTTCTTCAAGGCATCTTTTTCTAACGGAGAGAATTATACCGCGCTGCCTCCACGCTCGCCGCGAGGCGCGAATTGTTGCCAAGAGACGCAGGTTGGCGAGGCGAGGCGCAGGTTGATGGGCCGATTGAGCGAAACGTCTTGCTCGGCAGCTTCCATCGCGAGCTCCCGATGCAGCTCGGGCGGCATTCTTAGGGGAAACTTCCCAGAAAAGCTACGGGAGCCTAGCGGCTCGAGCAAAACGCCGCTCGATTATTCTATTTTCTGAATAACGTACGTCAGGCATTTGATTATCTTGGGTGCGTGATGTAGATTCTCAATGCAGGCAAGATGGGTGCCTGACTGCGAGATGGGCGAAATGGGCCGCACCGTAAAACCCCTCGCTGAACTCGCTTAACTCGCTGAACTCGGAGGATGCGCCTTGGTGACCGTTCAAGACATACTCGAATTACCGGTGTTCGACAGCATCTGGCTGGCGGCGCCATGCGATGATTACGCATCGAGACCGGTAGGCAAGCCGTCTTCCCTCGACCATGAGCCCTTCAGCGGCGAATACGACGCCTTCAGGCCGAACGACTTCGTGTTCACCTCGCTCGGTTTCGCCGGCGCCGACCCAAACTTGGTGGATGATTCCCTCATCGAGCTCATGAACCGAGACGTCGCCGCAATCGCCATCAAGCCCGTCATCGTGAAATCCATCAGCGCGAAAGTTGCTGAGGTCAGCGCACAGAAGCACATTCCCGTTTTCTTCTACTCCGGCCGCTATATCGAGAGCATCCTGGCGGAGGTCATGGACCTTGTCGAGGCCGACCAGGCAGAATCCGAACGCACAAGGTTGATCGATGGCATCCTCTCCCCTTCCGACGAAAACGCGGTCCGTACCAGCATGTTCGCCATCGCGAAAATGACCGGTGCCACCGTCCAGGGCTTTGCCGCAAAGCCCGTATCCGACGACAACCTCGCCCTCCATGCGCTGCAAAGCAGCCTCGCCGCCATGCTTGATGACTACGAGCATCGCTGGGATGACGTCGAACGGACTTTTATCGGACCATACCGGAACAGCCTGCTCGGGCTCGTATCGTTCAAAAGACCGCCGCAATCGGTCATTACCATTGAAGAGGCGGATCTCGAGCTCTGCATTACGCGCGTTGGCCCAATCATATGCGGCATCGGGCAGGAAGTTCCCCTCGGCGAGGGCGATCTCACCATTCGCCAAGCGCGGGCGGCGCTCATGTCGGCCGAAGAACGCGGGCTGGCGACGCTCCGTTGGTCGAAGATGGGGGCAAACGCCTTGCGGGTGGCAGCGCAAACCGACAGGCTCTTCAGTCAAACCGCCGATTTCAACAAGGCCCGCCTGAAGGAATACGACGCGGCGCACAGCACAGCGCTCTTTGAGACAGCGCGCACCTTCGCGGAATCTTATGGCGAGGTCACGACGACTGCCAACCAACTCTTTCAGCACCGCAACACCATTCACTATCGCTTGAAGCAGATCAAAGAGGTTCTTGGCTTCAAGGACCTGACCGATCATGAGCTTGCCTTTTTCCTGATGCTCATCTTCGCCTGAAATTGTGCATATGCACAAATAAAGCCTCGTTCTTTTGATCACGTGATGAACGAGATGCCCTCTTCCGTTCTTAAACTTTCTTGCAGCGGGAAAGCGGAGCGCATCGTTGCGAACGCGGAGAGAAGGAGAACATCATGAATTATTTCAACGGCTCAACACTTGAGGCAATGAGCCAGCTCGATGAGTTCGACGTGGCCTACTGCAAGAAGCTGGCGAAGCATTTCGAGAACCTCGGGATCAGCCAAGAGATGGGCTCGAAGGCCATTCACGACCTCGCGGCGCAAGACGCCGTGCCCGTCTTTATCTCAAAAGCCTGTTTGCCGTCGTTGCATTTCCCATCCCTCTTCAAGAAGGCGAAGAAGAGCGAGGCCCTTGAGTGTGACTTGCAAGGCGTTATGAACTGAAGGCAAATAAAAGAAGACGAAAGAGGCCCGCAGGTGAACGACCCGCGGGCCTCGCATTTCATGGTGCTTGAGCGGCTGGGCAGCTCGCTGCTCGTTAGTAGCGGTTGTCGAAGATGCGCTGGGTCTTCTTCTCGGAGCGAGGCAGCTCGCCGATGGCAACGCCCTTCGCATTCGGCGTCATGCCGATCTTGCCCTTGAAGATCGCCGCGAGGTTCGCCTCCACGCGTGCTTTCTCATCCCCCGTCGCCTCGGTCTCGAAGAAGAGCGTCACCTGGTCTTTTCCTTCCAGGTGATCGATCATCAGCTGATATTCCGACGAGGCGCCGTCGGTAAACGCGATCACCTCTTCGATCTGCGCGGGGAACATGTTCACGCCCTTCACCTTCACCATGTCGTCGGTGCGGCCGGTGATGATGTCGATGCGCGGATGGGGGCTGCCGCATTCGCACGGGCCGGGCACGATGCGCGAAAGGTCGTGCGTGCGGAAGCGGAAGAGCGGGGCGCCTTCCTTCTGAAGCGTGGTGAGGACGATCTCGCCCGGCTCGCCGTCGGACACCAGTTCGCCCGTCTGCGGATCGACAATCTCCACATACACGTAGTCCGCCCAGATGTGCATGGCGGAATCGGCCTTGCAGTTGATGCCGATGCCGGGGCCGTACACCTCGGTGAGGCCGTAGATGTCGTAGAGCTCCACGCCCAGCTCGCCGGCGATGCGGGCGCGCATCTTCTCGCCCCAGCGCTCGCTGCCGATGACGCCCTTGCGCAGATGGATCTTGTCTTTGATGCCGCGGCGCGCGATTTCCTCGGCAAGCAGCAGCGCGTATGACGACGTGGCGCAGAGCACGGTGGACCCGAGGTCCTGCATCATCTGCAGCTGCTTGTCGGTGTTGCCCGGGCCCATCGGAATAGCCATCGCGCCAAGGCGCTCGCAGCCCAGCTGGAAGCCGATGCCCGCGGTCCAGAGGCCATAGCCCGGCGTGATGTGCACGCGGTCGGATGCCGTGACGCCCGCATACTCATAGCAGCGTGCGAACTGGATCGCCCAGTCGGTCACGTCCTTTTGGGTGTAGGGGATGATGACCGGCGTGCCCGTCGTTCCCGACGAGCTGTGGATGCGCACGATCTTCTCGGGAGGCACGGCGGCAAGCCCTAAGGGGTAGGCGTCGCGCAGGTCGGCCTTTTCCGTGAAGGGGAGCTTCTCGAAATCTGCCTGCGTACGCACGTCAGAGAGATCGATGTCGGCGAATTTCTTCGCATAGAACGGCGAGCGCTCCTTGATGGTCGCCAGCTCGGCGAGGATTGTCTTCAGTTGGTCGTCTGTCATCTGCATGGAAAACCTCTTTCGCTTTCAGCGCTCCGCCTTCAAATATCCCGTTCGCGAGCGCACCGTTTCACGTTAGCAGTTTTTCGAGAACACCGCATCGATTGCGGCGAGATTCATCGCGATAAAACGTGGTTTCACCGTCTGTGCCACATAGGTGGCGAGTTCTCCGCGCGAAAGCGGCACGCAACCTGCCTTCACGGCGCTCGCCAGCAACACGATGTTGAGCGCCCGCGGGCTGCCCACTTCTTCAAGCAGCTCACGGTCGGGCACGGCGATCAGCCGCGCGCCCGTCTGAGAAAGGCGCTCCTGAAGCTGCCGCAGCACGTCCTCCGAACGATAGGGCGTATCGGCAAGGGCGCTCGTCACCGGCTGAAGCACCGAGCTCGCCGTGATAACGGTTGCGTTTGGCGAGGCTGGGCTGAGATAGGGAAGGGCGCGCAGCGCTTCGCCCGGCTCAAACGCGATGATCGTCTGGGCCGTGCCCGGCACGATGAGCGGCGCATACACCGCCTCGCCCTCGTTTCCCATGCGAACATGCGAGGTGACGCTGCCACCGCGCTGCGCCATGCCGATCGTCTCGGCGGTGCGCACCTGCCAGCCCTTGTCTTCGGCCGCTTGGGCGAGGATCTTCGCGGCGAGCACGGTTCCCTGCCCGCCAACGCCGGCAAGCAAGATGTTGATCATCGGTTCGCACCCCCTTCGGAAGAGGAAGTGCCCGAGCTGCCGTTGCCGGCAAGCTGTTCGTGCGAAACGATCGCCTTGAACGGGCACACCTGCACACACAGGTCGCAGCCGGTGCAAAGCGTATCGTCAATGAACGCCAGCCCGCGGTCCGCGGACTTCGGGCCTTTCGCATCGGGACGGAACCCAATCGCCGGGCAGCCGATCTCGGTGATGCAACGGCGGCAGCCCGTGCAACAGTCGGCGTCGATTTCGGCGGGCGGCGCTGGCTTGGAGATTTGAATGCAGGGCGCTTTATAGATGAGCGCCGAAGGCCCCTCGAAGGCAATCGCGATCTCCGCCGCCTCCACCGCCTCATCGAGCTCATAGGGATTCGCGCGCATGATACAGGTGACGCCGAGCGCCTCAAGCACCTCATCGATCTCGATGGGCTCGCTGCGCGTTCCCATCATCGTCACGCCCGTCCCCGGGTGGGGCTGGGTGCCGGTCATGGCCGTCGTCGAATTGTCGAGCACGACGATCGTGATGTCGTGGTTGTTGTAGACCGCGTTCGCCACGCCGGTCATGCCGCTTGCGAAAAACGTCGAGTCGCCGACGAACGCGATCGCCTTCTTTCTCGGCTCCGCGAGGGAAAACCCCTGCGCCTGCGTGATGCCCGCGCCCATGCACAGGCACGTGTCGATGGCCTCGAGCGGCGCGGCGTTTCCCAAGGTGTAGCAGCCGATGTCGCCGCAGAACACCGCCTCGAGCGCCGGCGCGTTCGGGTTGTCCTTGCGCGCCTTTTTCCGCAGGAGGCCAATCGCCTGCTTCACGGCATAGAAGCTGCCGCGATGCGGGCAGCCCGCACAGAGCACGGGCGGGCGGATGGGAACGTTCTCGGCCGCCGGTATCAGCGCATCCGCGCCGACGGTCTGTTGGAGAAGCGCGGTAAGTGTGCCGTGGATTGCGTCGCGGGTCACATCACAGGTTTCGCCGGATTCGCCATCGAAAAACGCTGCCAAGCGCAAGGCGATGTCGGTGGTGGTGTTCTCACCCCGATCGCGGGCCTCGCCGCTCAGCTTGCCGCGGATCGTCACAGGAAGCTTCTTCGCCCCCGCAACCTTCATGAGCTCTTCTTCGAGCACGCTATCGAGCTCCTCGAACACGAGCACGTCATGAAGCCCCGCGAGAAATTCCCCTGCTGCCGAAGCGGGGAACGGATAGGGCGTCCCCACCGCCATGAAGCGATAGGGCGGCACGTTCATGCCCTCACGTGCTGCCGTTTCCTCGATGAGGCACAGCGCTTCCTTCGCATATGAAGCCGACACGCCTCCTGCCACGATGCCGAGCGTGGGAGCCTCGACACTCGCGCCGTGCGTGTCGCCAGCGCCGCAAGCGCTTTCTCCCCCGCCTTCGATCGCCTTATTGAAGCACGTATAGGCGGGCTCTTTCGAAAATACCTCCGCCATCTCGGCCAGCCGCGCGTTTACCTCGCCATGGGCCTCAAAGGAGCGCTTCGGGAAGATGATCCACCGTGAGCTTCGTTCAAAGCCCTCGGGCGGCAGTGGGCGCGCAACGGTATGCTTTGCCACGCTGATAAATGTGGATGCATGGCAGATGCGCGTGGTGGGGCGCACGATAACCGGCGTGCCATAGCGCTCGGAGAGCTCGAAGGCCGCCTTCATCATCGCGAATCCCTCATCGGGGGTCGTCGGGTCGAAGACCGGCACCTTCGCAAAGGCCGCGAAGCGCCGCGTGTCCTGCTCGGTCTGCGACGAGATGGGGCCGGGGTCGTCCGCCACAAAAAGCACCGTGCCGCCCTTCACGCCCACATAGTTCAGGCTGAGCAGGGCATCCGCCGCCACGTTAAGCCCCATCTGCTTGCAGGTGAACAGCACGCGGGCACCGCAATAGGCGGCACCGGAGAGCAGCTCGAGCGCCGCCTTCTCGTTGGTCGACCATTCGACATGCACGCCCTCGGCGCATCCCTGCGCCCGCAAGCGGGCGACCGTCTCTATCAGTTCGGAAGATGGCGTGCCAGGATAGCCCGCCACCACGTTCACGCCCGCCTCGAGTGCGGCATGGGCGAATATCTCATTTCCCATGAGAAGGCGCGTCTCGCGCTCAGTATCGTTTAACATTGGAATCCCCGATGAGCTAGGCGTTTGCCATCTCCGCCTTGAAGGCGACGATCTTCTCCCGAACGGCTTCATCGCCGGTGCCGATGATCTGCGCCGCGAGGATGGCGGCGTTCTTCGCGCCGTTGATCGCCACGCAGGCGACGGGAACGCCCGAGGGCATCTGCACCATCGAGAGCAGCGAGTCCAACCCGCCGAGGTCACTCGTCTTCATGGGAACGGCGACCACAGGAAGGGGCGTATAGGCGGCGACCACGCCGCCGAGATGGGCGGCCTTGCCGGCGGCGGCGATGATGACCTTCATGCCGCGCCCCGCCGCGCCCTCGGCCCACGCATGCACCTCGTTCGGCTTGCGATGGGCGCTTGCGACCTTCACCTCATAGGGAATGCCGAACGCCTCGAGCTGTTCGGCACACGGTTTCATCGCGTCCATGTCGGACGTCGAACCCATGATGATTCCAACAAGTGGTTCTTTCTTGGGCGGCTCTTGCTCAAGTGGCTCTCTCTCCAGCGGTTCTTTCTCAGACACGCCATCTCCTTCCCGTCCTTCTTCTTATAAGAAGCACAATAGCAGATGCCGCCGTGGAAACGCCGAGAAGAATGGCGACCGCGCCGCCTCCTTTGGATGCGTTCGCGGTTGAGTTTGCCGTTGCGTTCGCATCGATCGCACGTTGAGCGGGATCAGCAAGGGCGACCGAGCGCGTGTCCTCGTATTCCTCGGGATTGCAGCCCGCGATGTCGGATGCGCTGGTGAGCTCGGAACTCGCATGGGACGACGTGAGGTTTGCCTGAGGCGCGCCGTTGGAGGCGGAGGAATTGACCGTAGGCGTGCCGGCGTTGCCCGTATGGGACGACCCATCTGTGGGCGCCGTGCCGCCGGACAGTTCCCCGTCAGCTGCACCGCCCGATTGGCCGTCGCCCGACGGGAAGCCGTTGCCGCTCTCACCCGGCTGCTCTCCCGACTGCTCTCCCGACCTGCCGTTTTGCCCAGCAGGCTCGCCGCTTTCGTCGCCGTCGTTTCCGCCTTCGGGAGCGCCGTTGTCGGAAGCGCCGCCGTCCTGCTCGCCCTCGCGATAGGCGGAGTTCGGCTCTCCGCAAATGGCGCATGCGGGGAGGTTGTCGCCGAAATCATGGCCCAGAGCGGGAACTTCGCGCACCTCGCTGCGAGCGCCGCAGATCGTGCAGTGGAGCGATTCCTCGCCCGCCAAGGTGCAGGTGGGCGTCACATCGGTATGAGGCGCCGAAGCCCAAGCATGCTCGCATGCTTTCTCGATGCGCTCATACTGCTTGCACGTCTCACACTGGCGCTCGCTCACCTCGCCGACGCCCTGCGTGCAATTGTTCGCACGGGTGATCGTCCATTCGCTCCATGTGTGCCCAAGCGCCGGCTCTTCGCTGTGCTCGACGATGTGGGTTTCGCCGCAGCGCGTGCATGCCGCCTTCATGTCGGAATGCCCGGGAAGCTCGCAGGTCGCCGCGACGACGCTCTCCTCATCAATATACGTCTCAGCCTCATCAAACACATGCCCCAAAGCGGGAATCGCCTGCGTCTCCGTGGCTCCGCAGATTCCGCAGATGCGCGTGCGCAAGCCGTCTTTGGTGCAGGTTGCCGGATTTACCACCGCCCATTCGCCAAAGGAATGCTTCGAGACGTCGAGACCCTGCGTTTCCATGGCGCCGCAGGTTTCGCAGATGCGCATGGAGAAGCTGTTTCCGCAGGCTTCGCCCTCTTCGGACGTTTTCCACTCGCCCCACACATGGCCCTTCGCGGGGATGGTCTCCACCTTCACTTCCATCTCCTGCTTGCAGTCGACGCACGCGTAGACGGTCACGCGCTTGCCCTCATGTGTGCAGGTGGCGGGGGTCTCCTCGATCACCGTTCCCTTGTCCTTGCCATGTGTCCAGCGCGCATAGAGCGTGACGTCGCCCTCGCGGCTTGCCGCATCGATGATGGCGATCGGCTTGCCCTTGTATTCCTTGCTCTCGTACCAGCCGAGGAAGGTGAAGCCCTCGCGCGTGGGCTGCGCGAGCACCACCTGCTCATCGAAGCTGCGGTAGATCTTCGTATCGGCGGGCAGTGACCCTCCACCATACTGGTAGTTGATCCAATATTTGCCGTCGGCCCATCTTGCCCAATATTCCGCCTTGCCCTTTTGGGTGGCCGTTATCGAACGCACCGAATTGCCCGAGAAATCAGGCGAGGCGTACCAACCGACGAACGAAGAGCCGGTCTTCACGACGTTGGTCGGCAGAGGCGTCACGGCGCCGGCCGCATATCCCTCGATGGCGCCGCTCTTGATCTCGCCGCCCTCAAGGTGCAGCACGACCTCGCCGCCGCGCACGACGCACACGCCGCCACCGACGCTTCCCGCTTGCGCTGCCGCGGTGTTTTCAGCCAAATCTTCCTGCGGATTGTTCGGCACATATTCAAGCTCCGGCGCTCCCGCAGCGGTGAGAACGTGCTCGCTCCAATCGTCCGCGCCCGAGAATCCCTCGCACGTGACGATGTTGCCCGCACGGCCCCAATCGAGCATCTCGTAGGTCTGCTTGCCCGCAGGCCACTGCTTGTCGACGGTCACGAAGCCCGCGTTCGCCAGCGTGATGCCGCCATTGATGCCCGTGGTTCCCTCAAGTGTAAAGCCCGGGTCGACGTCGTTGTTGCGCGGGCGCGCCGCATTCAAATGCAGCGTCCCCTTGTTCACGCGGATGGCGCAGCCGCTCGCCTCGATGCTCGCGTCGCCGATATAGCTGATCGCGTTCGCATTGATGAACAGCGCCTCCCCGAGCGCGCTTTCGTTATCAGAGAAGCGCGGGATGGAGCCGCCCTCCGTATCGGCCCCATTCCCGTCGATATTCAAGGTGCGCGCGCTGTTGCCGCCCGTGAACTCGATTGCTCCTCCGTAGGTGCCTTGGTTGGCGGTGAACGACCCGCTGCTCACGTAGGTGAGGCCATCGCTCGAGAGAGCACCGCCATGCACCGCATGATTATGATCGAACGTGCAGTTCGCAAGCTTCACGATGCCGCCGCCGTGATTGCGGATCGCACCGCCCTCGTCGGTGGCAGAACATCCCGTGAAGCGGCAATTGTCGAAGATGATCAACCCTTGGTTGAACACGGCGCCGCCATCGGTGGCCGCACAGCCCTCGAAGGTGCAGCCTTTGAAGGTGCCGCGCGCGCCTCCTGCCGCATAGCGCACCACGCTTCCTTGGCCAGAGGACGCGAGGTTCTTGAAGGTGGTCGCGTTCGCGTTGAATGTCGCATTGCCCACGCAGACGATAGCGGCATCTTTCGCGCGGGAGTTCTCGCCGTCGAGGATGAGCGTGCCCCGACCTTGGCTTGCGTCTTTGCCCGCATAACTCTCATCTTGACCCGCGCCGTTTTCGCCGTTCTCGTCGGCGCTCTCGAAGGTGAGCGTCGCCGTGCCCTCCACCTGGAAGAGCGGCTCATCGCTGGCGCGATAGAGCGTGACGGGGCCTTCAGCCCTCGCCGTGACGATGAGGTTCTGCGTCAACTTGACGGTATGCGCGGGGCCCGTGCAGTCTTTCAAGAGGTAAATCGTGGGCGTTTCCGCTGCCGCTGTTGCCGCCGTTTCGGCCGTTTCGGACGTCTCGTCGGCAAGCGCCGCCTCCAGCGCCGCTTCGAAGGAATCGTAGGTCACGTCGCTGCCGCCTATCTGCGCGACGGCGGTCGTCTGCTCGGCGGCACGCTCATCGGAGAAATCCGAGTGGTGCAACAGGCGGTCGACGGCGCGCACGCGATAGGTGGGAGCGGCAGTTGTTTCGCCCCAGTCGGTGTCGTCGGCGAAGGTGGTGCCGTAGGTGGTTCCCAAAAGCTGCCAATCGCCGTCAGCCTTGCCGTACACCTCGAAGAGCAGGTGTTTCTCGCCCGCATCGGCCATCGGCTCGATAGAGATCGTCGCCCCCTCGCCGTTGGCGCTCACGCGCTTGATCGCAGGCTTCTCCGTGCCGTGGTAGGCATTGCCCCAATCGGGCTCGCTCGCATGGTCGAGAATGAGGTTGAACTCGTTCTCATCGATATACCAGAGCGGGAGCTGGCCCTCATCCCAGTCGTATCCGTCCTCCGTGGGAAGGGCGCGAATCTGCCCCGCGGTCTTCGCCTCCTCCATGAGGCGCTTGAACTCCTCGCAGGAACCCTCGTAGGTGAACGCCTGCTCGCTTCCGACGTCGATCGAAAGCCCCCATTTCTCATACCAATAGGAAAGGTCGTAGCCGGCGGCAAGCGACGCCAGATAGACAAAGCGCTGCGTCTTCGGAATCTGCGTGGAGAACTCCTTCGTGTTCACCGCCGTGTCGCGGTAGAGGTTCTCGACCTTGCCCCACCAGCCCGGCCAGAGGGATTCCACGAGGAAGAACGGCATGAAGTTGTAGCGGTTCTCCGCGAACTTCGTGCCCTGCACGTAATCAGGCTCGCCCATCTCATGGGCGCGAACGATGTCGGCGAGGTTGCGGATCATCCCCGAGTCGCGCGTGGCAATGTAGTTCGCCACCATGTTGTTCGTGGTTTCTTGGATCGTGCGGTCGGGAATGTCGATGCTGTGCCCGAACTCATGGATGAGCCCCCAGTTCGGCGCGATCTTCGAATTGCCGAAATCGTCGATCGCATCGATGAGCACGTCTTCCGCCTCGCCGCCCGTATACACGCCGATGTGCTCGCCCGCCGTGAGCATCCACCCCAAGTCCCACACCTGCGAGACGCGGTAGTTCTCGTTCAGATGCTCGTTGCGCGGATCGTAGTTTTCGTCTTCGGGGTCGAACGAGATGCCGTCAAACTCATAGCTGCGCTTCAGCGTGTCTTCCCAGAGCGCGAGCGATGCCTGCGGGTCGTGCGAGGCCGAGCCGTAGAGCTCGTCGGCACGCGTGGCGCGCACGGTGAGCATCGCATGGTTGCTCACGAGCTCCACGCAGTCCATGTCAGACGTGCGGTCGGCGCGGATGCGGTCGGCCTGGGCGCGCAGGTCGGCCATGAAGACATCGACGTCATCGCCCAAATGGTAGACGGGATAATGCCTGCCGCCCTCGAAATACACCTTCACCGTGCCGGATTGCTGCTCTTCGTCGTAGGGGTTCTCGATGTAGGCGACGCATCCGGAAACGATGTCGTAGGTCTTATAGTCTCTTGTCTTATACGTGGGCACCGTGAGGACGTTCTCGCCCTCGACGAGCTGCGTGGTGTTGCCGTGCCAGCTCGCCCAATACCCATAGGGCTGCGCCCAGTGGATGAGCGGCAGCGGATCGCTCGGGTTTTCACGATAGACCCACACGTGGATCTCCTCACCTGAAGGGTACCAGATGCCCGTGGGCTGGCGGTTCGTCGTGTTGTTCGAGTATTTCAGCTGCGAGCGGGCGTATCCCGCCACATCGCCCCAACAACCGATGGCGTCCGAGGTGCGCGCATCCGTCGCACGATCGTGCTGGTTCGAGCGCTCGAGCGTGGCGTCGTAGGCAAACGTGCCGTCGAGGATGCCCTGCGCGCGCTCCACGTAGGGGCGGTATTTCACGTCATAGCCCGGCGCAGCGGTGAGCTGGGCGAGCTTCTCCTTGATCTCGCTTTCACTCACCGAGGGGCTGAAGCTCGTCTTCGCATAGTCACCCCAGATGCCGTCGAGCACGTGCTCGTAGGGGTCGGTCTTATAGAAGCGCATCTGGCGGCACGAAGGATAATTGCCATGGGAGGTGAGGAACTCGAAGCGCACGCGCTGCGCGGAAAGGTTGCTGCCGTCTTTCGTGAGCGCGATCGTGCAGAGCGACGAGGTGACCGCGCCGGTTCCGTGCGCAACTTTGTGCCAGTTCTCGCCCGAAGTGTCGAGAGAGATATAGACGTTGTACTCCGTGGCGAAGCCCTTGAGCGATGCATCGGTGCGCGAACCATAGACGATGGTCGAGAACTCCTCCACCTTGTCGAAGGTGAAATCAAGCTGGCAGACGCCGCTGTTCCCGTTACTGCTGCCCTCCCAGAACGTCGTGTCGTCCTGCGCCATGAGCGCGGGAACCGCCTTGTTCTGGTAGGCGCCGTTCGAAGCGGTGGCGTTTTCTTTCTTGTAATAGACGCGATAGGCCGTGTCGTAGGCGGCGAGGCTGCCGTCGTTGGCATGCGCGTTCACCGACCACGGCACCATGGAGGTCTCGAAGACCTCGGTGGGAATGGTCGGCGACGGACTGCCCTCAAGCGAGAGGGGCGCGATCTCGCCGTTGGAAGCGGGCGCTGCTTCGCCATTCGCGATGGTCGTTCCATTTTGGCCGCTCCCGTTGGCTAAGGCCGTCGGGGAAAGCTCATCGCCCTCCGCCGGCGCAGGAGCGTCATCTGCCGCCAGATCGACGATCGGCGAATCGAATTCAAGGTATGAGCTTCTGAACCCTTGCTCCGCGGCGAGGGCCGAAGACACTAACCCCCACGTGAGGGCCAGCGTCATGCTGGTCATGATGACGATGCTCGTTGTGCTGTGTTTAATCTTCATTTTTCTTCCCGCCCAAAGGTGCGGTCGAGCAAACGTCACCATATCAGAAAAGACGCTGGTGAACCAGCACTTTCAGCAAAATCCCGCGAAAAAGCATTCCGAAGACCGCACAAAGGCGAATTTGCCATGGTCTATCGCCACCAATCATGGCCAGCCATCGCCTATCGCCAATCGTCACCGATCGCGGCTAACCATCACCAACCATCGCCTATCGCCAGTCATCGCCAACGGCACGCCAGTAGAACGGCGAGGGCCCAGCAAACGCCGGGCCCTCAATGCACCGCGAAGGCGCTTCGTCTATTGCAGGATTACCTTTAGAGACTCGCCACCAGCTTGCCGGCCACATATCCCAGCGTATGGGCGCGTCCGAGCGATTGGCCGGGAACGGTCATCGGATAGTCGGGAGCGCCGAAGCTTCCGCCGGCGCAGTTGCCAACGGCATACAGGCCGGAGATCGGCTCGTTGTTCTCATCGAGCACCTGCAGGTCGGTGTTCACGTTCACGCCATGGATGATGGTGGAAAGACCGATGTGGCGATGGATGCCATAGAACGGGGGCTGCACGATGGGCTTGAGCCACTTCGCCTCTTTGCCCATGTCCTCGTCAACGCCCTTCTCCACGAGCTCGTTGTAGCGCTCGACGGATTTCACAAACGTGGGAACATCTTCGATGCCGAGCTTCTCGGCAAGCTCTTCGATGGTGTCGGCGCTGTAGGTGTTGATCAGGCTGTCATAAACGCCCGTCTTCTCGCCTTCGACCTCGGGCATATAGTTCACCATTCCCTCAGGCGGAATAAGGGCGCCAGGCCAGTCGGCGCAATCGGTCATGTAGTTGCTGTCGAAGATCTGGGTGTACCAGCCGGAGTCGGCCTCGCTCTTCAGGAAGTTGCCCATGGCGGCCATCTCGGAGCGCGCCTCGTTGCAGAAGCGGGTGCCGTCGTTCTTCAGGCAGAGGAACGGCATGTCGGCCATCGAGCCCGGGCCTGCGTCGAAGTCGTGCTGCACCTTCGCGCCGCAGTTCGTCTCCATGACGCCGCCGGCCCAGACCATCATCTTCTGGCCGTCGCCGGTCTTGCCGCTTTCCTTCTTCCAGATGTTGGACATCGCAGGCTCGTAATAGGCCATCATCTCCTCGTCGTTCTCATAGTCGCCGGTTGCGACGATGACGCCCTTGGCGGCGTTGAACAGCTCGTAGTCCCCGCCCTTCGGTTGGGCGACCACGCCGGTGACAGCGCCGGACTCATCCTGCGCGAGCTGCACGGCGGGCGTCTCATAGAAGATCTCAAGACCTTCGCCCTCTGCCCAAGCGCAGATGTCCTTCATGCCGGAACCGGTGTTGTAGGGCTTCGGACCGAAGTCGAAGCTGAAGTAGTCCATCGCAAAGCCGTCGACGTTCTTGATGGGGCCGGTCCACTTCGCGGTGGAATCGACAACCTGAGCGCCGGCTTTCTGGGCGATGTCCCAGAGCCATTTGAGCGCCTCTTCGGAGTTGTAGGCCCAGACGGCGATTTGGTTGCGATCAGCGCGCCAGTCGCAGACCTCGACGAGCTCGGAGATGAGGGCCTCCACGCCGCCAGGCGCACAATTCCCCGTGAGGATGGACGTGCAGGTGTTCCCTTGCGAAATGGCCGTCGCCTCCTTCTGGAGCAGCGCGACCTTGGCGCCGTCTTGGAACGCCTTCAACGCCGCGCAGACGCCAGCGGCGCCAGCGCCCACAACAACGACGTCGTAGTCATGCGTCGCGGCGAAGTCGGTGATGGGATCCGGCTTCACGAAGAAGCTCGGGGTCGTGTTGGAAGCGGCCGAACCGCCGGCCTGGGAGCTCGCGGACTCTTTGCTCGCGGATTGCGGCGCGCAGCCGGCAAACGCCGATGCTCCGGCAACGCCGAGAGCGGCCACTCCGCCAAATTTGAAAAGATCACGCCGAGAAATGTCAGTCATTTTCCCTCCTTCGGTGAGCTGACGTGCGCTCAACGGCAAAAGGCATTCGTCGGCCGTGTATCGAGCGCAAGTGATATAGAAACGCGGTTACGGTAAAGGGAAATCGGGGTTTTCGCATCGACCGCTGCTCATAAAAGGCGGCTGATTTTTATAACCCCCCGTTCAGAGAGAACATAACCCCCCGATATAACCCATTTTTTCAGGTCGCGGGGCTTTCCAAATGCGCATTTTGCCTCGTCGTCCGCGAAAAACTCCCTATAATCTCCCCCTAAGGGGATGTGGGTTATAGCCGCTGCCTCGTCGTCAAACGGCCTTAGCCCTCAATGATGTCCCGAGATTCGCCATGTTTTCTCCCTCAGGGGCGACCATGCAAAGGAACAGGCAGAGAATCGATGGACGCTTTCGCTTCGGAAACGACTCAAAACGAAAAGGGCGCTCCGCGCTCACATGCCTTTCGGGTGCCTCTCGCCTTCTTGGGAATCGGCGTCTATCGCGCTTGGATCGAGCTCGCCTTTGTCGGCACCTTCATCGATTTTCCCGCCTTCGGCCTTTCCGTTCGCGACGTGTTCGACTGGGCGATGGTGGCAACCGCACTCGGCTGCACGCTCCTCGCGAAGCACATCGCGCCGTTCTTCAACAAGCGATCGGTATACGCCGTGAGCGGCATAACGCTGACGATGGCCACGATCCTCCTGTTCTCGGCGTCGTCTTTCCCCGCCTCAACGACGGCCATCGGGGTCGCTGCGGGCATCTTTGGCGGATTCGGCATCGGGCTTCTCATCCTGCTCTGGAGCGAGCTGTATTCCTGCTTGAATCCGCTGCGCGTCGCTTTGTACTATTCGGCCTCAATCGTCATCGGGGCGCTTATCATCTACGTTTATCGCGGGTTTATGCTGCCGTGGCTCTTCGTGATGACGGCCCTGCTTCCCGTGCTCTCGCTTTTCTGCGCATGGCGGGGCTTTGGGCAGATTCCCGAAACGGAGCTTCCGAGCACCGCTTACCATCGTTTCTCGCTCCCTTGGAAGGCCGTTCTTTTCATGGCGGCATACGCCTTCGGCTACGGCCTCATGGAGGCGGGCGGACTCTATGAGGGCACGTTTGGGCCGCACTCCGCGCCGGCCGTCGTCGTGGTGGGCGTTCTCGTGTTCGTCGGCGTCGCCGTGCGGGGCGGCCGGTTCGATTTCGGGCTCATCTATCGCGTGGCCTTGCCGCTTGCGGTGCTCGCCCTGTTCCTCGTGGCGGTGTTCGGCCAACGCCAGACGGCAGTCGAGAGCTTCTGCATGCTCGCCGCCTACACGGCGCAATCCATTATCATCATGCTCATCTGGGCGAACATCTGCTATCGATATGGCGTTTCGGCCGTATGGCTCTTCGGCATCGAGCGCGGGGTCCGCCAGATCCTCATGTGGCTCGGGCGCGTGACGGCGACTTTCGTGGAGGCCCCCGACGTTCTCGGCGGGCATGGGGAAACGCTCGTCTCGCTTTTGGCGATCATCGCCGTCATCGTGGCGACGATGGTGCTTTTCACCGAGAAGGATCTGTCGAGCCGCTGGGGAGCGAACTTCATCGATGGCGGCGTGGATTCCGGCAATCTGCTGCGCAAGCAGGAGCTTGAAGAGCGGTGCCGCGAGGTCGCTCGCCAATATAAGCTCTCCGCGCGCGAGGAGGAGGTGCTCCGCCTGCTCGCACAGCGCAAGACCGTCGGGATCATCGAGCGCGAGCTCGTCATCGCCAACGGAACGGCTAAAGCCCACGTGCGGCATATCTACCAAAAGCTCGACATCCACACGCGCCAAGACCTCTTCGACCTGCTCGGCGTGGAAAACCGCGAGCCCGCCCCTTCAGATGCCTCACGCGAAACGCCTTAGAGAATCCTTTCGAGAAACTCCCCCGAGAAACGCCATAAGAACAACGAGTACATCGGCAGCAAGGTCGATAATCCTCTATCAATTTTTTAAACGAATGTTTAGATTTCCCTATTTATTACTTGACATTTGTTTATAATATACAACGTCGAAAGGATGGGGATGACAAACAGGAGAGAAGCGGTGAAATAATCTCCGCCACCCCCTAAGAAAGGACGACGACATGATGCACGTATACGAGTTCGAGGTGTTCGAGGACGAGGGGATGCTTCTGGCCTTCCCCTACGACATGGAGGGCGGAACGCAGGGCGAGAACTTCAAGGAAGTATGCGAGATGGCCGCCGACTGGCTGCAAATGGAAATGGAGCACCGCGCCATGCGCAATATCCCGTATCCCGAAGCCACGTTCGGCAATACCCCCAAGCATGGCGGTCAAAACATCGTGGTCGCGGTAAATGCCGGAAAGGAGACCGTGCGCAGGCTCACTTCGGCAGAGGCAGCCCGCAGATTGGGCGTCACGCGAGGCCGTGTAAGCCAAATGGTCGATGCGGGACAGCTTTCCTCGTTCGAGCTGGACGGGCGCATGTGGGTTACGGAAGATTCCGTGAACGCACGTCTGGAGGAATCTCCCAAGGCAGGGCGCCCGCGAAAGCAACCTGCGACAGCGGCATAGGAGCCAATACGCCCTGCGCATGTGGGCAGCAACCCTACGAAGCACCTCGGAAACCCCCCGGAAAACCCTTTAGAGAAGCGCCGCAGGGATAACGAGCACATCGCCATCAAGGGCGCCGAACTTCTCCGCCGCGCAGATTATCGCCCCCCGCCCACGGGGGATCGCGCTCTTGTCGAGCACCTTGAAGCTATGGGCCATGGAGAGCACCGGTGTGGCTGTCTTTTTGATCTCGATAGGATGCAGCGCACCGTCGCTTTCGATTATCATGTCGATCTCCTTGGCATTGCGGTCGCGGTAGTAGTAAAGCGGCGGTTCAATGCCGAGGTTAAGGTAGCTCTTGTAGATCTCCGAGACGACGAAGTTCTCCATGAACGCGCCGGACATGGCGCCCGCCTCCATCGTGTCGGCGCTCATCCAGCGCGTGAGGTGCGCGACGAGCCCGCAATCGTGGAAATAGAGCTTCGGAGCCTTCACCGTCCGTTTGAGCTGGTTGTTCGAGTAGGGGTGCAGGTAGAAGATGACCCCCGATCGCTCCAGCACCGAAAGCCACGCCTTCGCCCTGTCTTGGCGAATCCCCACATCCTCGGCGATGGCGGCGACGTTGAGGAGCTGCGCGCACCGAGCAGCGGCGGCCCTCATGAAGCTCACGTATTCGAGCGCATCGACATTGCCCAGAAGCCTCCGCACATCGCGCTCGATATTACTCTTGTGCGACCTCGTTCACGAGCGGTTCGATGGCGCGGTCGATATACGTCATGGGCTGCTCCATTTTTAGGCTAAAATACGTTTTTTCCGCATTTTAGCCTAAATTGAGCGCTTTACCAATGAGGGTGGGCGCCGACGAAACGCCAGCGCCCGTTCATTTTGCTTTGGAAGCTGCTGGGTAGCGTGTGCTACGTCGCTTCACGAACTGCCGACTACAGCGCGAAGTCGGGGTCGAAGAGCGAGGCCACCGACACGTTGCCGTAGACATTCTCGATGCCGCGCGCCAAAAGGGGCGCCACGGAGATCACCTTGATCTTGCCCGTCTGGTGCTCGCGTGGCACGGGAATCGTGTTGCACACAACCACTTCCTCGATGTCGGCGTTTTCCAGCCGCTCGTAGGCGGGGCCTGAGAGCACCGGATGCGTGCAGCACACATACACCTTGTCAGCGCCGTTTTCCTTCAGCGTTTGCACCGCGGCGACCACCGAACCGCCGGTGTCGATCATGTCGTCGTTCACGATGCAGATCTTGCCGTTCACATCGCCGATCAGCGCCGTTATCTCGGCCTTGTTGTGGCCCGGACGGCCTTTGTGCATGATCGCGAGGTCGGCGCCGAGCATGTCGGAGAAGCGCTTCGCCGCCTTCGCGCGCCCGACATCGGGGCTCACCACGCAGAGCCGTTCGCGGTCGAGATTCTTCGAGCGGAAGTAATCGGCGAGAATCGGCAGCGCCGTCAGATGGTCCACCGGCACGTCGAAGAAACCTTGGATCTGCCCTTGATGAAGGTCGATCGTCATCACACGCGTGATGCCCGCGACGGTCATGAGGTTGGCGACGAGCTTCGCCGTGATCGGCTCGCGCGCGGCCGCTTTGCGATCTTGCCGTGAATAGCCATAGTGGGAGACCACCGCGGTGATTTCGCGTGCGGATGCGCGTTTCGCGGCATCGGCCATGATAAGGAGTTCCATCAGCGCGTCGTTCACATGCTCGCCGGCGACGGATTGCACGAGAAACACATCGGCGCCGCGCACGCTCTCCAGATAGCGCGCGTAGATCTCGCCGTTCGAAAACTTCTCAAGCTTCACATTGCCCAGCGTAATGCCCAGCTCGCGAGCGATGTTTTCCGCCAACTCGGGATTGACCGAGCCGGAGAACACCGCGAGGCTCTTTTGCATTTGCGTCATGGGAACTCCTTTACCGTCGTGGTTTAACCGTCGATACCACCATACCAGATAACACCGGCACGGGTCTTCACGTTATGCGCACCCAACCGGAGATTAACAGCGTTTTAACTCTGCGTTTTCCCCAACGTCTTCATTCTTCGCATTCGCGTCGCTTCATGTCGCTGCGGCTGCATCGTTTTAACTCGTCGCGCCCGCGTTGCTTTAACTCTTAGCGGCCACGTCGTGTTGGTGATGCTTATCCGCCCAGCCATCGATTTGGGTCTGGCGCGCACGGCCAAGGGCCAAAGCACCCGCATCCACATCTTGGGTGATGCACGAACCGGCGCCGATGAGCGCGCGATCGCCCACCGTCACGGGAGCCACGAGCATCGTGTCGCTGCCGACGAACACCTCGTCGCCGATGACCGTCGGGGATTTGCGCGTGCCATCGTAGTTGCAGGTGATGGTGCCAGCACCGATGTTCACGCCCGCGCCCATCGTGCAATCGCCGATGTAGCTGAGGTGCGGCACTTTCGAGCCCTCGCCGATCGTCGACTTCTTGATTTCCACGTGCGTTCCCGCTTTCGCACGCTTGCAAAGGTGAGCACCGGGGCGCAGATAGGCCCGCGGCCCGCACGTGGCGCCGTCGTCCACTTGTGCCTCAATGGCGACGGTCTCATCGATGGTGCAGCCGCATCCCACCTGCGTATCGACCAAGCGGGAGAACGGGCCGACCACACTCCCCTCGCCCACCGAGGTGCTCCCGAAGAGCATGACCTCGGGCAGAAGCTCCACATCGGCGGAAAGCCTCACATCAGGGCCGATCCACGTGGTAAGAGGGTCCATCATCGAAACGCCTGCCTCCATATGGGCCCGATTGATGCGATCGCGCGCGAAAGCGGTGATCTCGGCAAGCTGGATGCGCGAATTCACGCCCGAGCACTCACGGGCGTCCTGCGCTTTCACCGCCACGACCGCGCGGCCGTCCTCCACGAAGAGGCGAACGACGTCGGTGAGATAGAACTCGCCCTGCGCGTTGTTTGCATCCACGCGGCCAAGGGCTTCGAAAAGCAGCGGGGCATCGAAGCAATAGAACCCCGCGTTGCACTCGGTGAGTGCCGCCTCCTCAGGCGTGGCATCCTTCTGCTCAACGATGCGGAGCACGCCCGCACGCGCGGAATCCTCGCGGACGATGCGCCCGTAGCCGGTGGGGTCGGCAGGCTCCATCGTGAGAAGCGACGCGGCGGCATCTACTTCACGTTGCGCGTCGATGAGCGCGCTGATGGTCTCCGGTTCGATGAGCGGGCAATCGCCCGACAAGACGAGCAGCGCGCCCGTAAAGCCCGCAAGTGCCTCGGCGCACGAGCGCACGGCATCGGCTGTTCCCCGCTGCTGCACCTGCTCAACAACCGTGGTATCCTCCACGAGCGGCGCGACCTGCTCTTTCCCATGGCCGACGACGGTGATGATGCGCCCGATGCCGGCAGCTTTCGCTGCATCGACAACCCACCGCACGAGCGGCTTTCCCAGCACCTCGTGGGCGACCTTCGGCTTCTTCGACTTCATACGCACGCCTTCGCCGGCGGCGAGGATGATGGCAGCGACATCGGAGTGTTGCATGGCGAGCCCTTCCCCCTGAGAAACAAAGCTAAATCCCATGGGTGCTAGTTTATCGCAGATCGCGCAGGCTATCAGCGGAAACGCTTGAGAAGCAACGAGTTGCACACCACCGAGACGCTTGAGCACGCCATCGCCGCCCCCGCCAAGGCAGGAGCCACGATGCCGCACGCTGCGAGCGGGATCATGATGACGTTGTAGATGAGCGCCCAGAAGAGGTTCTGCCGCACCTTGCGCATCGTCGCCCGCGAGAGGCGGACGGCGGTCGCGAAATCGCCCACCTTGTTGTGCATCAGCACGACCGAGCCCGCGTCGAGTGCCACATCGGTGCCCGAGGCCATCGCCACGCCCACGTCGGCGGCCGCCAAAGCGGGCGCATCGTTGATGCCGTCACCGACAAACGCCACGCCGCCCTTGCCCTCGGGAAGCGACGCGCGAATTTCCTTGATGCTCTCGGCCTTCTCGAGCGGCGATTCGCTCCACCGCACGTGCGCGGGTGCGATGTTCACGCTCTGCGCCACCTCTTTGGCGACGCGTTCGTTGTCGCCAGTCACAAGGTAGGCGGTGATCCCGTAAGTGCTCTCGAGATCGGCGATCGATGCGGCCGCATCTTCCTTCGGCTCATCGCGAAACGCGATCGTTCCCACGCACGTGCCGTCGATCTGCACTTCAGAGCCCTGCGCTCCGGGCGCCATGCCGACGAACACCTCGTGCCCTTCAACCGTGCCCCGCACGCCCGCGCCGACGATCGCCTCGAAGGACTCGACAGGCGGAAACACGCGGCTGTCGCCTTGTGCGGCGAGGCGCTCTTCCGCATAGGCCACCACGGCACGCGCAAGCGGATGCTCGCTTCTTCCCTCAAGCGCCGCGGCGAGAAACAGCGCCTCATCAGGCACATCGCAGGAAACGACCTCGGGCCTGCCCTTGGTGATCGTGCCGGTTTTGTCGAAGACGCTCGCCCGCACGATGCCGAGCTGTTCGAGGACTTCGCCGTCTTTGATGAGGATGCCGTTTTGGGCGCCCTTCCCCATGCCGACGACGAGCGCGGTCGGTGTGGCAAGGCCCAAAGCACAAGGGCAGGCCACCACGATGACGGCGATCGCCGGCAGAAGCGCCGCTTGGATGTTGTGCGCCAAGCTGTTGCCGGCCACCATGCCGCAGATCATCCAGATGATGAAAGTCGCAAGCGCAATGGCGAGAATCGCCGGAACGAACACCGCCGCCACACGGTCGGCGAAGCGTTGGATGGGCGCCTTCGTCCCCTGCGCTTCCTCGACGGCCGCGACGATGCGGGCAAGGGTCGTGTCGGCGCCGACGCGCGTCGCGCGCATGATGAAAGCACCGGTGGTGTTGAGCGTGCCGCCGATCACCGTATCTCCCACCTGCTTGAGCTGGGGCATCGCCTCGCCGGTGAGCATGCTCTCATCAACCTCGGTGGAGCCTTCCAGAATCACGCCGTCGACCGGCACCTTGCCGCCCGGGCGGACGATGATGATCTCCCCTTCCTCGGTTTGCGCCAGAGGGATCTCGCGTTCCTCGCCGTCGCGCACGACGGTCACCATCGGCGGCGTGAGGTTGATGAGCGATTCGATCGCCTGGTTGGTCGCACCCTTCGCACGCGTCTCAAGCATCTTCCCCAGCAGAACGAAGGTGATGAGCATCGCGCACGTCTCGAAATAGGGCATGCCCTCGTTAAGCTCGCGCGTGGCCTCACCCGACCAGTCGTTGAAGATCACCGGCGCGAACGTGATGTAAACCGAAAAGGCAAAGGCGATCGTCGTGCCGAGGGCGACGAGCACATCCATGTTCGCCGAGCCGCTTCTGAGCGATTGGAACGCCCCTTTGTAGAAGCGCGCACCGCACCCGAATTGCACGGGGATCGTCAGCACCATGAGAACGATGTTCGCGAAGAACATTGCGAGCGCATGCGAATGCCCCATGGCCGCATCCGGCGCGAACGCCTGCGCGAGCGCGTCCCCGAGCGCCATATGCACGCCCGGCGCCATCCCGATGAAGACGATGACGAGCGTGAGGATAAGCGACGTCACGAACACATGGAAATCGTGCTTGCGCGTTTTCGCCTCTTTCGCGCGGCGTTTCTCATCAACGAGAAGCGTTCCCGGAGGAATGACTTCGGCGCTATACGGCAGGCTGTCGAAGACATGCAGCACGTCTGCCGCATCGGCCTCGCCCTTCTTCACCACCACCGTGGCGGTGTTCGTCGCCAGATTGACGTTGATATGATCGACGCCGTGAAGCGCCCCCACGTGCTTTTCAACGTTCGCCGAGCAATTCGCGCAGTGCATGCCCTCGATCGCCAAGCGGATTGTCTTCGTATCTTCCATAGTCATCAACCAAACTTCATCAACCAAACTGCTTCAACCGAGCTGTTTCAACCAAACTGCTTCATCAAAACCATTACTTCATCGATAACTTCATCGTTTCCTTCGCGGATCTGCTCGACCACGCACGTTTGCATATGATCGCGAAGCACAAGCTCGGAAATGCGCCGTATCGCCTTCTCGGAAGCCGCCAGCTGCATGAGCACGTCGCCGCAGTAGCGGTTCTCGTCAAGCATCGTCTTCACGCCCTGAAGCTGTCCGATCACGCGATTAAGGCGCTGCTGGAGGTTCTTCGCAAATTCCTCGTCGCGCGGCGTCTGTTTCTGATGGCACGTTGCTGGCATGTCGCTCCTTTCCCTTTCCCGCAGATTATATACCCCTAGGGGGTATAGTCAAGACACGAAAGGAAGAGCCCCTAAAACCCAAACGATTCCCTGAACATGCGAGCTTTCTTGGCGAACATGGGAGCAAAGAGGTTGAGCTCGCGCTCAGGGCAACCGTTTTTTCGCGCCATACCCCTCCAAAGCGAAACGGCATGCAGCACCGACCCCACTATCGATTGCGCCTCGTCAGGAGCAATGCCAACATAGCCGGCTAAATCCACCAAGCCACGCCCTTCGCGATCAGCGGTTTCACCAGCCACCGAGGTGACGTGAGAAGCCCCCTCTTCAGGATTGGGATTCACATCGAAAAGCGGGGAAAGCCCCCACGCACCATCAAGACGCAGGAGTCCCCAGTTCCGCAAATGATCATCGGTATTGGCAATAGCAATAGAGAATGCCACGCGCTTGAAGAGCCCCCGCAACGCAACAAGGGGATTGTCCGCCAGCTCCGTGAGAGCTTCTGCCAACTCAACGTAGTCGCGCGCTTCCCCATCGCGGCTTCCCACCGCCGTCATGCCGCTCATGAACGGAATGCGGGCGCCCGAAACAAGGGAGCCGGCCCTATCGAAGCGCTCCAGCAGCAGCACGCCCGCCTCGCCGATGCGAACGAGACGAGCCGCTGGCACCGCGATTCCCGCACACTCCGCCAAATCCAACGCCGTCTTCTCCCAAGCCATGACGTCCCAGTCGTCAGACGGATGGGAGAACTTGGCCAACAAGAGACGATCTCCATCGCAGACCGAGGCTTTGGGACGAGCCCCTCCAAGCGAGCCCGACCCAGCATCGAGCAGCTCCTTGACTTCGCCTTGCCCGGCCTCGCCACGCACCACGTCCCTGCTGGCCTTCAGCAGGCGGGGAAGCTGCACGAGCGGAGGAATGGCCTCCCGTTGGGCAAGAAAGGGGCCGTCCGGCGCGCGAAAGCGCAACGCGCCTTCGCGCGTGAGATCGAAAACGCCGGCGAGATAGTCCACCTCGTCCAACTGACGGGGCGAACGACCTGCATCCAACGCCATTGCGCGATGGTTGCGCTCGACAAGGTGCCGCCCCCACCGATCAGGGGCCGAATCGCGGAACGCCCCGGGAAGCTCCGCGCAATGTTGGGGGCCGGGACGGAGAGGCAGCGACGGGTCAATGGCATATGCATCCGAAGCCTCCAGATAGCGATCGTCATAGGTGAACGTCGTGGAAATTCCGCCCCGCCTGAGGGCAAAGCGCGCCACACCGACAAGCGGTTCCCCTACCGACGAGCCGTCTATCACTTCGAGAACCGGCACCATGGCTAACGCCTCACTCTCTGGGGCAGCTCTTGGTCGGCACGCATGCGCCCATAGTCGGTTTCATAGGGATCGAAGGCATCTATGGCGCGATCCATGATGCCAAGCATGGTGGCCACGTTCAGCACCGTCTCGAACGAAACGGACGGGTCGCCCTTTTCCAAACGGGAGATAGTGCTGCGGCTCGCGTTGGCCTTCTCCGCCAACTGCTGCACCGTGAGCCCACGCATCTTGCGCCATACGCAGATGCTCTCGCCGATCCGCTTGGCAGCCAGCTTCGTCTTCATGGGGGTCGCACGTTTCATGAGTTTCCTTAATGTCGTGGATATGAATATTAAACTCATTTAATGATTCATATTTGATGCATTATATCAAAAGGCATATCCAAATGAAAGAAAAAGCCCCGACGCCCAAACGAGCGCCGGAGCGATGAGGTTTATGCAGAAGCGGCGAGTTCCTGAGCGGTGTGCCTTTCAGATTCCGCCCTACGCCTTGCCCCTGTCTCTTCTCGCCAGCCTTATCCCTTGCGGATTTCGCTTTCCGTCAGCCTTGCCCCTTGCGGATTTCGCTTTCCGTTAGCCTTATCCCGCCGTCACAGGAAGAAGATCACTGTGTCGAGGATGAAGAGCGGAATGAGAATGCCGAACGACCAGGCCATATAGCCGAAGAAGCTCGGCATCTTGATCTGCGCGCGCTCCGCGATGGATTTCACCATGAAGTTCGGCGCGTTGCCGATGTAGGTGAGCGCGCCCATGAACACCGCGCCTGCCGAAACCGCGAGCAGCAGGTTGTTCGGCACGAAGCCCGCCGTGGTCGTGATGCCGGCGGCCATCGCGGGATCGACGCCCAGCGCGCCGGCGGTCGTCAGGAACACCACGTAGGTCGGCGAGTTGTCGAGGAATCCGGAAAGGGCACCCGTCGCCCAGAAGAACTTGAGCGGCGAATCGATGCCCAGCTCCCCGCCGTTCGCACGCAGGATCATCAGCGCGGGGATCATCGTGATGAAGATGCCGATGAAGAGCTTCGCAACCTCGGCGATGGGGGCCCACTCGAAGTCGTTCTTCTCGCGAACGGGCTTCTGCGTGAAGTGCATCGAAAGGAACGCCGCCAGCAGGATGAGCGCGATCTGGACGAAGTATTCGATGCCCAGATGCACCGCCTCGCCGGCGATGATGAACGTGAAGCCGAACGTCTTCGCCCCATCATGGAACACCGCGGCGCTCGCCGGATCGATGAAGATGTCAGACTGCGGGATGACGCCGTTCAGGATGACGGCGATGATGATAATCGCGAGGAAGATGAGGTTCTGCAGGCCCTCGATCTTGATCGGCACGCGCTCGGTGGCCTCCTCTTCCAGCTCGAGCCGCTCTTCGCCCTCCTTGCCTTCTTTCTTCACGTAATGCCGGTCGATCAGCGCGAACACGACGAGCAGCACAACCGAGTTCAGAAGCAGCAGCGGCCAGATGTGCTCCATCGTCCAGAAGAAGGGAACGCCGCGCAGAAAGCCGAGGAACAGCGGCGGATCGCCGAGGGGCGTGAGGCAGCCGCCGATGTTGGCAACGAGGAAGATAAAGAAGATGACGATGTGCATCTTGTACTTCCGCCACGAGTTGGCACGCAGCACGGGGCGGATGAGCAGCATCGCAGCTCCCGTGGTGCCTACCCAACTCGCGAGAAACGTGCCGATGGCAAGCAAGACGACGTTGTTCGCCGTGGTGCCGGCCATCGTGCCGCCGATGTGGATGCCGCCGGCGACGACGAACAGGCCGAAGAGCAGCACGATAAAGGGAATGTAATCGAGAACTATCGTCTCCATCAGCTGCAGGCCCGTTTCTTCAAAGCCGTAGGCGATGATGAACGGCACCAAGAACAGCACCGACCAGAAGATCGCGACGCCAAGCTGATGCTTCTCCCACCACTCGGGCTTCACGAGGGGGAAGATGGCGATGGACAACAGCATGCCCACGAAGGGGATCACGCTGTAAAGGGGAAGCACTTCACCGATGCTTTCCATAGGGCATTTCCTCTCACCAAAAAACCATCCCAAAAACACACATTGCTATGATAGTCCTAATCAGAGGCACTGTCGGTGAAAAAGTGTGCGAGTTTCGGTGTTTTATGGAATTGCGCCTGCCTTTTACGCTTTTCGTGGCTGCCTTCTAGGGAGCAAGGCAGGTGATGGGAGCAACGAGAACCCCGTCTTTTCGCCGATAGGCGTAGCCGTTGGGCGTGACCACCATAAGAAAAGCGGGAGCCCCCATGATATTGCCGTCGATCTTTCCGGCTATTCTCAGCAGGTTTTTGGCGCCTTCTTCCACAAGACGAGCGCTCATCTTCATCTCAAAAAGCGCATACCTGCCGTCGAGCAACGACATCACGGCATCAGCCTCCAGCCCGCTTTCGTCGCAATAGTGCAGCAACTCACCTCGTATGGCCTGCGCATACACGCGCAGATCGCGCACGCAAAGCGATTCAAAGAGAAGTCCGAAAGTCGACATGTCCCGCATGAGGCTCGCGGGGCTCGCCCCAAGGGCCGCGGCGGCAATAGAGGGATCGGCAAAGTGCCGCTTCGGCGTCTTGGCGATGCGAGATCGCGCACGAAGCGATGGTGCCCAGGCGGCAAGATCCTGGATGACGTACAGTTTCCGAAGAGTGGCAATATAGGAATCTACGGTATCGCGCGAAAGCTCTATTCCCGCGCCTTTCAGATCTCTCCGAATGGTGGCGTGAGTCGCCGGGGTCGCCGTGCAACGTGCGTATTCACGCATGATCATCCTCGCATATTGGGGATTGCGTGAAACCCCGTCTACTCGCGAAATGTCCTCTTCTGCAATAGCGGTCACATATTCAAATGCTGTTTCCAGAGAATACTCAGACATCTCTTCCAAGGCGACAGCAGGCCAACCGCCCCGGCAAACAAATGCAGCTACTTCCTCTATGCTTGCGTTTGACGAACCCTCAATATCTCTGGCGTAATCGGAATCCTCAAAAAGGCGACCAAGAGAAACTTGTTGGGTTGATTCTCCGGACTCGGAAAGAGACAGAAGCGAGTTTTTTCTTAAGTACAGAATCTGCAACACGAGGATGGTAATCGGCAATCGAAAGATTCTCTATCACTGTTTACTCCATAGTCCATAGCTCACGGTTAATGATCCTGAGTCATAGATAACCCACAAATTGCGATGTTTTTATCTTGCATTTTGTGAGTTCTCTAACCCGCAAATTACGAGATTTTCAACCTGCAAATTGCGAACATTGTAACCAGCGGATCGAGTATCGGTCAAGGTCAAGCAGAAAACGCATGGAGAAAAAGCCTTACAAAGAGCCATCGGGCGCTTCCCGTGAGTGAGAAGCGCCCGATTCATTTACTTCTGCCGCCTGCGCGACTTTGCGTTGTCGCCTGCGCGGTGACTATATGACCGCCCTGCCTCAGAGCTTACGCGACAGGGCGGATTTCCTTAGCGGCGGCGTGGGCCGCGGGGGATCACGTAGTCGCTCCCCCTGCTCCTGCCGGAGCTTCCGGCGTTCCTCGCGCTTCTAGAACCCTTCGCGCTCTCAGCGCTCCTTAAGCTTTCGGTGCCCTTGGCGGTCCTAAAGGCCCTCGCGTTCCTTGCATTCACAACGCTCGCAGCACCCGCAACACCGAAGACGCGCCTGGCGGAGATCACGGCCACCACACCGGCGATGAGCGCCGTGAGCACAGCCGGCCACGGGTTCGTGCGGTCGCCCGTCGGGGCAAGCGGCGGGTTCTCGCCCGGATTGCCCGGTTTGTCGCCTGGGCCGCCGGGGCTATCCGGATTGTCGGGGTTGTCAGGGTTATCCGGATTGTCAGGATTGTCGGGGTTGTCCGGCTCGTCGGGCTCAAGCGGGTTCTCGGGCTGCTCGGTAGGCTGCCACGGACCGTCGCCCACCTTCACGAACGCCTGGTCATCGATGAGAAGGTCCTCCATGGCATTTTCGTTCACGACAACTGTGAGCGTGACCTTGCCCGATGCCCCGGGTGCCACCTGCGGAATCACCCAAGTGACGACGCCGTGCCAGGCATAGCTCACCGAGCATCCCTCGGGAAGCGTGCCGTCCGGATCGTAGGTGCCGCCGTCGGAGGCGCTCACGAAATCGACGCCGGTGTCGAGCGGATCGACGATCGTCACATCGGCCGCCTCGGGCGAGTTGTTCTGGTAGGTGATCTCATAGGTGATGGTCTGGCCGACCACAACGCCTGCGCCGTCGCCGGGGTCGATCTCAATTTTATGGGGCTCGTCCTCATCAAGCGGGTTCTCCGGCTCCTCGGTGGACTGCCACGGGCCGTCGCCCACCTTCACGAACGCTTGGTCATCGATCAGATGATCCGCCAGAGCTTGGTCGTTCACGGTCACCGTGAGGAAGACCGAGCCCGTGGCCCCGGGCGCCACCTGCGGAATCACCCACGTGACGAGCCCCTGCCACTCGTAGGGCTTGGTGAACGTACAGCCTTCGGGAAGAGCAGTCGCAGAGGGGTCCCACGTGATCGAGTATCCCTCGAAGGGGCCCTGCCCCACGAGCATCGTCGCAGGCGCGGCGAGCGTGAAGTCACTTCCGTTGTTCGACGGCACCCATGCGCTCGTGAAGTCCGCTCCTACATCGATCGGGTCGATGATGGTGATGTCGGCGGGCTCAGACGTGGTGTTCTGGTAGGTGATCTCATAGGTGATGCGCTGCCCCACCACAACGCTCGCGCCATCGCCCGGGTCTACCTCGGTCTTGTGCGGCTCACCGAGAGGGTTCTCGGGCTCTTCGGTGGGGAACCACTGGTTGTCCCAGCCGACGAAGGCCTGGTCCTTCACAATGTCGGCCGTCTTCGCGTTCTCGTTCACGCGCACCATGAGCTCGACGTACCCCGAGGCGTCCGGTTGCTGCGTGCCGAGGTTCCACGTCACAGTGCCCGCCCAGTCGTAGGGGTCGGTGAACTGGCATCCCTCGGGAAGCTCGGTCGCGTTCGGGTCCCACATGATGGACTGTCCGTCGAACTCGCCTTCGCCTGTGGCCTCGGTAGCGGGTGCCGAAAGGGTCAGGGCACCGTCTGATGACGAGGGAATGCTGGCGGACACGAAGTCAAGGCCCACATCCAGCGGGTCGACGATCGTGATCGTCTGCCCCCCTTCGGATGTGTTGTCCCAGAAGATGCGGTAGGTGATGAGCTGGCCCACCTGAACGGTGTTCCCGTCGCCGGGGTCCGTCTCCACCTTGTGCTGGCCGGGGCCGACGTTATAGCAGGTGAACTCGGTGTTCGCCGTCGCGTCGGCATACACCGTGCCGGTGTCGCCCGGCGCCCACGCAACCTTATAGTCCGCTGTCGAGGTCTCCGCATAGGTGTAGGTCGAACCCACGGGAAGCCCGTATATCGTGATTTTCTGGTCGGGTTTGAGGGTGAAGCTCGCCACACCGGATTCGTTGAAGGTGATCGTGCCCGGCCCGCCCGGCTCGTATACCACGGGGAAAGTCATGTTCGCGACCGTCTGCCCGGCGAGGGGCGTCACGGCTATCGTGAACTGGAACTCATTCACCTCGGGGTTCTCGTCGTAGAGCACCTTCTGAAGCGAGATCGCCGTGAGCGGGTTTTCCGGCTCTTCGGTGGGGATCCAGGTGGCTCCGTTGTCCCAGCTCACAAATGCCTGGTCGTCCACCTGCAGGCGCGGGGGCACGGCAGAGGTGTTCGCGGCGTCCGCGTTCACGCGCACGGTGAGGATCACCTTGCCCGTGCCGTCTGTGGGAACGTCCGGTATCGTCCACGACACATATCCGTGGTAGGCGTAGGGGTCGGTGAATGTCGCCCCGCCGGGGAGCTCCGCATTCTCGTCATAGGAGATCGCATAGCGCTCCATCGCGCCCGTGCCCGAAACCGATGCGCTCCCCGACGAGAGCACAAGGTCGCTTCCTTGCCCATCGGGCGCGGGGATGGTGGCGGACACGAAGTCCACTCCCACATCCAGCGGGTCGATGACCGTGAGGTCTGCCGCATGCCCCGTGGTGTTCTCATAGGAGATCTCGTAGGTGATGGTCTGCCCGATGCCGACCCCCTGGCCATCGCCCGGGTCTGTCTCGGTCTTGTGCTGGCCGGTCCTCACGTTGTTGCACAAGAGCTCGCAGCTCGCCGTGAGCTGGCCGGACACGGTAGCGCCCTCGGTCACGCTGGTCTCGCCTCCCGATGTCATCTGCCAGTGCGGCTGATAGCCCATCGAATCGGTCTCGACGGCCCTGAAGAAGAGGCCCTCGGGAAGCGCCCACCAGTTCACCGTCTGACCGGCCGAGAGCGTGAACCGCGCGACGCCGTTCGCGAAGGCTAACTGCGGGTCCTCGCACCCGTACTCGCCGGTGATGTCGGTGGCCACCTGCGTCAGGCCGGAATCGGTGTAGAGCGTCACCTCGATGGGATACTGGTTGTTGTTGGGCGCTTGGTTGGGCGCCACGACCTGCTTGGTCACGCTGAGCCGCGTGGTGTCGGGCAACGGCGGGTTGTTCGTCGCCGTGGCGGTGACGTTCGCCGCATCGGGAAGCTCGAAGGTGCCGCTCTGGTTCTCCCACGTGGGCACGAAGCCCTGCGACTCGGTTTCGCGCACGCTGTAGGAGCTGCCGAAGGGCATGCCGGTGAAGGTCACGACCGCGCCCGGCATGAGGTCGAAGGCCACCTGGCCCTGATTGCCCGCGGTGAGGGTGATCGTGCCGGCGAGCAGTCGCTCTTCCTCTTGGGGCTCACCCACCGCGTTGAGGGGTACGGGTGATGTGATAGCGCTCTGCACGTCGTCCACCGCAGGCGTGATCGTGAAGTCGAGCGTGCCGGTGTAGGGCTCTCCGTTTTCAGTGGTGAAGGTCGCCGTGAATCCAAACGGCGTTGCCGGTGCCTCGCCCGATCCCATCACCTTGGTGACGTTCAGCGTGGCGGGCGGCGTGTTGTTCGCCACGAGCGATATACGATCATTTTGAGCGATGGAACCCGACGCGGTGATAGAAGAATCGCCCGAGCTTATTTCGGCACCCGTGGCACCCTTGGTATCCCACTCGGACTGCCAATCGCCCGTCAGCCCGCTTGTGTCCTCCGTCACGGTGTAATACACGGGATACTGCGGTGAGCCGGCGCCCCCAGCAGGCGATTTGAAGTCGTAGAACACGATGGCGGAATCGGGTGTTAGCGAGAAGGCCACTTGATTGGCGCTATCTCCGGTGCCGGTGAAGGTGATGGTGCCCGTCATCGGGTTGCTGTCACCGTCGCCCTCGTTGTCGATCGTAGGGCCTGCGCCTTCTGCGCCCCCGCTTATCGTTCCCGTGCCAGTGATCTCATAGCTCGCGGTGCCGATGAATTTCTCAGCGCGCTGATCATCGTTCCAGAACGAGGCCGTGAACTGGAAGAACTGGGTGGTGAAGCCGGTCGCGGGAACGTTCTTCGAAACGACGAAGGACCCCGATGGCGTATTGAGCGCTTCAAACTCGATGTTTTGCGAGGCCTCGATGGTGATATTCGACGGATCGACCGGAATCGCCGGCGATACCTGCTTCCACACGGGGTTGAGGCCGCCCGTTTCCTGAAGGTTCACCATCGTGCCGTCCGGCAAATCGAGGAATGTGATCGTCTGGTCAGCCGAAAGCGAAAACGTCACAACGCCCGATGTGGGTTCAACGGTGCCGGTGACTTTCGGGTACGGCGCATCGCCCGCATCCTCACCCGGCGCACTTCCGTTCTCAACCTTGCCATAACCAGACGAAACGGCATAGGCAATCTTATCGCTGTAAGGTTGCGGATCGCCTCCCTCTTCCTCAGCCGGAGTGGTGAACGTCGCCGTGAAGTTGTAGGCCTCATTCGGTGTTGCCGTGCCTGCCACCCGCTTGGTAAGCGTGAGCTCGCCGTTGTACCACGTGTTCTGATATTGGCCGCCCTTCTCCAAGGTGGCCGTGTCGCTGAAGGTGGAATAGAACTCGAGCCCGTTTCTCGCGTTCGTGCCGAAGAAGGCAGCGTTATTCGCCGCCCCGCCCTGCGTCACTTTAAGGCCAGTGATCGAACCCGTATATTCGCCTGTCGCGAGCTGTTCGTTCGTAAAGGAGGCATAGTTTTGCAGCTGCGCCGACCCACGACCATCAGGGTTCTGGGCGTTCTCAGTAGCAGTTCCCGTGTCGGCTATGTAGCCCTCCGTCTGCGGCTCATCTAAACTACACTCAGTGAGAGCCGCATCGGGGCTCGCCAGCTTGTAGGTAACGTAGCTCGCGAATTGCACCACGCGCGCCTGCTGGAGGTCGTAGGCGTCGGCGGTCGCGTCGTTCATCGCCTCGGTGATGCGGAAGTTATCCTGGGAGGAGGCTCCTTGGAAGAGCAGGCCCTCCCCGTTCTTGAGCGTGAACTGGGCCGTGTTCTTATATATATCATCAGCGGTTGCTCTATCGTAGGGGAAGCGAACGCTCACAAGGGTGTTCGGGTCGTAGAGATCGCTCTTAGAGCCCAACCCAAAGGTCACCTCACGCGTGAGGAAGTTCGCCTTGATGTTGTAGGGAGACGTAACATTCACGCCGCTTCTGAGCGCTTGGTCTTGGTCGATGGTGAGCGTCGCCACCTGAAGGCGGTTCACCCGCACGCAGTCGGAAAGTGACTTTTTATCCCCTTCGTACGTCATATTATCAGGATCGAACTCGGTCGGATTGCCTTCCACCCAGCTTACCGGCACAAGGTAGACCTCGGCATCGACGTCGCCGCCGCCCGTCCAAAAGACCCGCGTGCCGACAGGATGGTCGGCATCCTGCGCAGCATAGCGGATGGCGGCAGGCGAGGTCGCATTAAGCTCGTTGGCCTGGGTCTGGCTTCCCACGTAAACGGTCCTTCCACCGTCTTGGGCCTGTTCCTCATCGCTGTCTGCGGCCACATACACCGGCACTGAGCCTTCAGAAAGTACGCCCTGCACATAAATGTAATACTGGGTTTGGTCTTCAGTGGGAGCTGTCAGGATCTGATCGCCATTGACATACTTAAACGTTTGCCCTCCGGAATCGAAGGAAGTGGTGTTGCCGTCATAGGTGACGACGGCGGCATTCAATCCGTCGTTGGAAGCGAGGAGCCCGGTGCCGTTCAGCGTGACGGCGTCGATGGTCTTGATGCGCTGGCGCCAAAGGCCGGAGAACTCGTCGTAGTCCACGACGACTGCCGTACGCGTGCCCGTGAAACCCTCGATGTATGTTTGGAAGAGGAACTCCTCGGCAGGGCCCTCGTCGGGCGGGACAAGGTTGCCCTGAGGGTCGTAGACGAGCTTCGTGACGAGCACGTCGGTGTTAGCCAGCGTCTCACGGCCGTTGTTGCCCAGATGGGTGTCGACGACAAGGTTGGCCGCTGAAGAGTGGCCGTCGTCCCCCTCGTCTCCCCCGTCGCCGGTCTGCACATTGCTCGAGATGCTCGGATAGTAATAATATTGGGCGCTCTCCGTCGGGTTCGCGGCCTTGGACCGATGGTTGGCCGCAAGGTTGCCGACGCGCAATCCGCCGACGTCGGTGGTGACGACGAGGCCCTCAGCACCCGCCGGTTCAGTTCCCGCAGGGTTATTGTTAAGCTGGAACTGGCCACCTACAACCGAGCCGATATCGCCCTTTTCTTCGCCTGCAGCATCGTCGGCCGGTGGCTGGTACCAGCAGAGGTATTCGCCGAAGTGGACGCTCTCCCCTGCTATCTCGGAGCCGAACTGGCTTCCCTGACGGGGAACGGCCATCTGCTTGGGAACGGCAAGCGTGTCGCCATCATCGTTCTTTTCGGTGCTCGGCTCGAAGTATTCGATGATGATGTAGTACCAACCATCGGAGGTCAGGGCGTTGTCCGTCGTGCCCACCGTGTCTCCATCATCGTTGACGCCCGTCACGACGGGGCACGTTGTCGCGCTCCCGCCCTCATATGTGAAATTGAGCGATTTGAAATCCGTGAGGGTGATGCCGGTGACCTGCTTTCCACTCTCGGCCACCGACGATACGCCGTCCTGAGTCGGTATCTCAAAGTATGGCAGGTTCTCGCCTCCGCCGAGTGCCTCAACCGCATTGGCAGGCACAGCGTAGAGCGGCAGGTTCTTCTGGAAGACGTAGTAGCGGTTCTCACTCGATGGCGAGAACGTCGTCGCAGGGTTGCCTGTCTCGGGATTCGTCTGGGTGGGGGACTCGGAGGAGCTCAAGGGGATCTGGGCGTACCCCGCCGCGAAAACGGTCGCAGAGCTGCTGGTCGGGTCTCCGCTGTACTGCACCGCGTAGAGCATCTTGCCGGCATTATCCGGATTCTTCAATGCGGCGTCCAGCTCGCTCGGCGATATCGTTTGAGCGTTTTGAAGATAGCTCTCCACTTGCTGTTTCGTCGTTTTGGTGTCCCAACTCGTTATCGGGGTGGACACGTCAGCGTCTGCATCGACGAGATAGTACGTGAGGACTTGGTTGGGGCCCTGGGCTCCACCGCTGTAGGGCGTGTTGCCGGCAAGTCCGTCAGACGACGAGATCGTGAGATTGAGCGTTCCGATGGAATTCGAGGCTGTGGTCGGAACGATGCACGATGCCGCGCTCTGGAACGCTGCGCCGGATTCAGTCGCCGACGGGTCAGCCGTGTAGGCCACCGCGACCACGTATTTCGCCTGCGGGGAGCTTCCCGGCTCCGCAGATGCATAGTCCGTGGCTACCTTTTCGAGGAGCGTCTGAAGGCTCTTATTGCTTTGAGGTGCGTTTCCTTCGCTCATGCAGTAAGTCGAAAGGATCGTGCTCACGGTGCTCGGCGTCGTCGCTGACGTGAAATAGCCCAGCTGCGATGAGGGATCCGTATCCACGAGATAGTACATGACGTTGCCCGCCGTTATGTTGGACGCGTAGCCGGTATAGGGCGTAAAGCTGTAGGTGTTTCCTTCCCCACCTTGGGTCACGCTCGTTGAAATGAAGAGGTTCATCGGGTTTGCCGACACCATCGAAGAAGAGGCAGTGGTGTTCGTGCCCCAGTAATTCGAAATGAACCAGATGCTGCCGTCCGTTTGCGTATGGCTGTCGAGGAAGCTCTTCTCGAGGGACGAGATGTCCACGTTGCCGGAGTCGTAGAGCAGATCATCGTCGATGCCGACGGAGTAGAAGAGCCTGAACGGCGTCGACTGGGCATAGTAGTCCGCCTGATCGGCCTCGCCTTCATGCGCCCCGCCGAGGTTCGTCGCGTAGGTGTAAGCCTTGGGGCTATCCGGTTCCTCGGAAGAATGGGTCGTGATCGTCGCAGTTTGCAGCGGAAGCGCATTGTTCGGAATGTCCACATAGAGCGCATCATCATAACCGGGATCGCTGACAGCGTCGCCGAGATAATCGTCTTGCCAATCGCCGGTATGTTCTTCCCAGATGCGGATGTCGCTTAAGGCATAAGCGCCCGGAGTGTCGTCCAAGATGGTGTTCGCATGGCCGTAAGCCGGATTCTGGATTTTTGTGCGCCGCTGCTGCTCGGTCATCTCCACGCCATTCTTGGTGGCAATGCGATAGACCGTGTAAACGGTGTTCTGCTGCTTTTGAAGCAATGTGTTATATGAAGGGTCGTCGGTCTTCTCAAGTCCCGGCACGAATTCTTGAATGGTGGAAAAATCGATGCGATAGACCCAGCCTTGGCTCCAAGCATCCTGGCTCGTCATCCCGTTGGCTAGCGTAGCGCCTTCATATGTCGCATTCGCGGGATCGTCTCCGCTATACCAGCCCAACTGGAAGGTGGCGGTGCTAGGATCGTAGGACGTTGTATGCGCCCTGAAATATGCCGTGTTCCACTGATAGTCGTAGACCGCCGACTGGACGATGCCGTAGACGTTGCCGTTGAGCACCATCTGCATGTCGCCGTTGGCCGTGGAGCCATCGACCATCGAATAGGGCTTCTTGATCTCCATGCCGATGCCCAAGGGGTCGATATACGAGATGGAATCCGATGAGCCAAGGTCGTTCATTCCCTCGAGCGGCGTGAACACCTCGCCTGACAAGTCGGTGATAATGTTGGAGAATAGATTTTCCATATTCGTTGATTCGACCTCTTGGTACGAATCAACATAATTGATATTGGATTCAACGTCTTCTTTACTGGGAGCGCCTACCGGATATGCACCATCATTGGTTGATGGTAGCTGATTGAAATTGACGGTTTGGCCTTGCCCTGTATTGCTTGTGCCGGGCGCATAGGTTGCGTAAGAGGCAGGATTGCCATTGACATTGCCGCTGCCGTTTGCCCAGCTTGAATAGAGTTGATAACCAGCACTTATGTATGGATTGGTACTGGCTGCGTTAAAGAACTCCTTTGGATTCAAGGTTCCATATACCGAGCCATATTGATAGCTGTTGGCACCATCCGAAACAACTTCTTGAATATCAACGCCCAATCCATAGACGCGCGTTGTCGACTTGCTGTAATTATCTTCGATGAGCGTTCGATAATAAGACCCCGTCATAACGGCTGATGCCACGATGTCGTTTGTTGCATTTGCTTTGACATTATATTGAGCCTCACCGCCAGTCGCGGAGAAATCAGGATTCCACCACGCGTCTCCGTTTTGCAAGCCACCCTGAGGGGAATTGGACGCTTCGTTGGCGAGGGAGTTGGATACGCCATCGGTCATAACCATGACGACCGGGGTTCGGTTATACTCTTTTCCCGTAATGGGAGATGTCCATGTGGTGACTTCCTCATTTGCGAGCATTTCCATGCCAGCGGCAATACCCGCTTGGACATTGGTTGACCAATAGGTAGTGCTGCTCTCATTCACGAAGTTTGGCCTATTAATGGCATCAAAATTTCCGACAAGAACCCGATTGCTGTTTTTAACGCTTTGCGACACTTGGCTAAGCGTGTTAAGCGCTGCGTATTCATCATGCTGTCCTTGAGAATTGACATCGGCGGCTTGACCGTCCACTTCGATCAAGAAGGAACCAGGGCCGCCATTGTAGCTCAAGCTCGCGTCATCATACTCTTTGAAATAAACGTTTCGGTTTCCTTCCTGACCCACCGGTGCGAGAGTAAACCAGTTTGCATTTTCGCTAGAGCTGAAGCAAACCGGCTCGAATAATTGAACGGCCCTTGACGCATAAACGGCCACGCCGATGCGGTTGTCCGGGTTAGCATCAATCAGGGCCTTTATTGCCTGATTGACGGCATACAAGGTTTTCCCGATACGCGAACCTGCTTTTGCCGACACCGTGCCGTCATACTCACTTCCGCCCGAGGCCATGGATCCGGAAATGTCAAGAACGATGACCACGTCGAGCGGGGTATGATAGACCTCGTTCTCGAGCTGGCTGGAGCCAAGGGCCGAGTAGATATGGAGGAAGTCCTCGTCCGTCGAGATCGTCCGCAGATTTTCCGGAACATAGTTGGGGATAACGTCCGTTTGGCCAAGTTTCTCATCGGTGTAGATGCCGTCGGTCTCCGCATCAAGCACAACCGATGCGCCGGTGCCGCCGCCGGAACTGTTGGGCGTATTTGCGATGACGGATTTGTCCGACCAGATGCGCCCCGCATAGCGCGAGCCGTAAATCGATGGTTCATATTTGTTGTCTTCGCGATCGGTGCCGCCGAGCAGCTGATTGATATAGTCGTCCATCGTATTGGGGTCTGCCACACGGGTGCTGACACCTTGCGTCGGCTGGTTGTAAGTGTTTGGCGTCGCGGTGGCGAAGTTGCCCATCACGCCCACGCCGAGCACGATGGCCATCATGAGCGCGAGGGCGGTGCTCAAAGGCCTCTTCAGGCTTCGCTTGGCGATGCGCCCCACATGACGCCCGATATGGCGCACGTTACTTACGCTCGCCGCGCGGCGAAGGCGCGGCACCTGATTATTCTTGGAATCGATTGTCTTCGGTGTGTTTGATGCGTGCATCGGATTCAAAACCTCCCGATTAGCCTCGGTCCATTGCCAAAGGGAGCGCAAGCGCGCGATGAAGTGCTGCTCTGTTCACCTGTTCGTCCTTCATAGCTCGTTTGTGCTCACTTCGAATTGCCTGTTCGTGCGAAAAACCCTGAAGAAGAACGGGTTCTCTGAAGCCCAATGAGGGTCAGCAGATGCCCGTTCCTCGTAGCGGTGAAATGCGTCCATGTAGCCTGTCTGCAAAATCTCCTCGGCCTCAAGGCGCGCTTGCACCGCCTCATCGAAGTCGTCGAAATAGCCGAGGTTGTAGTGCTTTCTCTGGAAAGTGATCATGGCGCGGTACTTCCCGTTCTTCGTGAGGAACAGGCCGCGGAAGCCCGCCTTGTTGTATTTGCCCTCGCGCCGCACGCGCTCGAGGCGCTCGATGCAGGTGTTGTCTTGGTAGTGCAGGTGCTCGTGCATCCCTGTGCTCTGCTCGCGGTTGAGGCACCCGCAGCTCCTCGTACGGCCGCGCAGCAGGTTTCCGTCGAACACGTCGACCTCGTTGCCGCAATCGCATTTGCAGTGCCAGCGTTTGTTCTTGACGTGCTTTGCCTCGTCCGCGCGCCCCACGACGAGAAGCATTCCGAAGCGGCGCCCCGTGAGGTCGAGAGTCCCTTTATGCGCCCGCCGCGGAACGCAACCGCAGTCCGCGACCTTTCCGCCAACGAGCTCGTGGCGCACCGCGAGCGTTTCCCCGCCGCAGTCGCATCTGCACCGCCAGAGGACGCTATGGCCCCTGCGCTCGCCGGAATCCCCTTCCACGACGAGCCTGCCGAAGCGCTTGCCGATGAAATCAGATGCCCTCATAGGACATGCGCCCCATCGGATGTACGTGCAGGGAGATGCAGGCGGATGCGCGAGCGAGCACCGCGGCGCGAGATGGGCTCATAGGACATGCGCCCCGCCACATACACGTGCAGCGCGCCGACGGGAAACGCCGGCCGCTCTTCTTGCCTGTTGGAGCTGCCCTTCGTGCGTTTCGTGTGCGGGGTGCGGGAGCTTGCGCCTTGCGTTCGCGAGATTGAGGAGCTTGCGCCTTTCGCAGAAATACAACCCCCCCCCGCACGGAAGCGCGAGGCGCGTAGAAAAAGTATGCCTTTTTGCCCCATATAGAATTCGGTCCTTTTTCGCTCTCGTCACTCGGCAGCTTCTTCTCATAACGCTTTTTAAGCACTATGTAATAAAGCATACTTTTTTCGGGCGAAAATGGAAGTTAAATTTCGGTAAATCACTTGCACTTCTTTTTTCAGGCAAAAATGAGGGCTAATTTCTGGCAAATGCCTTGTTTTTTATGTCAAAACGGACGCAACGGACGCAAAACCGACGAAAAAATTTCCGTCGGCTTTTCGTCGGCCCTGCCCTAAAGCTCCCATTGTGCGCTCCCGTGAGCGAGAAACGCCCCTCGGCGGCCTTCCCCCTCGCTCGTTACGCGCCCCGCGCCGCCAAAGAAAAAACCCGCCGAAGCGGGCTGTGACGCAACCTGAGAGAGGTCGGGCGTAGTGGTTTGGGTTGCCTTATTAAGAAACCTTCGCCAATACGAGATCGGGTTCGTAGTATACAGGCTCGGTTCCCTCGTACGGCTCCATGCTAACGATCTCGTCAAGATAGAGCTGTTCGGCCCATCCTGAAAAGCCAAGGTGCACGGTCTCTCGTCCTTCGTCGTCGGTGTCCATCGTGTCAAAGAGGGTCTCATAGCCCACTATGCGGGCCGAAATTCTCCGATTGTCGGCAAGATGAAACGTAAAGAACTCTCCGCAATGCTTTTGTATGTCTTCAATCGTCACCATGTGTCCTCATTTCGTGGTCTTATATGCAGCTGGCCTTTGTAGTGAATCATGAATAGACAGGGATGATTCTATCATCAATTCTTTTCTCTCTGCCTTAGGCGTGAGGCTCTATTTTCGCTCGAAAAATGCATACGCATGATTTGCTGAAGGAGATCAAAGGATACAAGGTCATGTCGCTATGATTGATTCAGGGCCAGACCGACGCAAAGCCGACGCAGCGGACGCAAAACCGACGCTCAGTCAAGCTCGTCATATCTCAACCGCCCTTATCAAGTAGTAATCGCCTTCGGGGTCACGTATAAATCCCATCGCTGCCTATCGCTACCCCAACATCGCCGGAATGATTCTCCACGTCACGTAAGATTCTTATGAGTAGTATAATCATGAGCATCTTAAATTGACGAAGGAGATGCCATGTTTGTCGGACGCCAAGACGAATTGGAGACGCTCCAAAGGGCCTACGACTCCGATACGTTCGAGATGGTGATCGTCTACGGGCGCAGGCGCGTGGGCAAAACGACCCTGCTCACGCATTTCGCCGCCGACAAGCCGACGCTTTTCTTCACGGCCCAGCAGCAATCGGCGCGCAACAACCTCTCCGATTTCAGCGCCGCCCTGGCGAAGCATTTCGCGCTCCCTTCCGGCATCGCCTTCTCCTCGTGGAGGTCGGCCTTGGAATTCGTGGCGGAGAGGGCACGCGACGAGCCGCTCCTCCTCATCTTCGACGAGTTTCCCTACGCCGCGATAAGCGACCCCTCGCTGACCTCGGTCTTCCAAATCGCAATCGACCACCAGCTCTCGAAAACGAAGCTCTGCCTCGTGCTCTGCGGCAGCGACCAGGGCTTCATGGAAAGCGACGTTTTGGGCAGGAAGAGCCCGCTCCACGGGCGCCGCACCGCCCAGATAAGGCTCAGGCCCTTCGACTATCTGACCGCCGCCTCCATGCTTCCCGGCGCAAGCGACGAGGATGCCTTCAAATACTATGCCTGCATTGGCGGGGTGCCCTACTACCTGGAGCAGATAGACCCCGCGCTCGGCTTCCGCGAGAACATCGCGCGGCTCTACTTCGACCCGCGCGGGTTTCTCTACGAGGAGCCCCTGATGCTGCTTCGCCAGGAGCTGCGCGAGCCCTCCATCTACAACTCGATATTGCGCGCCCTGGGTTCCGGCGCGAATCGCCAAAACGAGATCGCCGACCGTGCGGGCATCACCACGTCGGCCGCTGCGAAATACCTGCGCACGCTGCAGCGCCTGCAGATCATCGAGCGCATCGTTCCCTTTGGCGAGGACGCCGAAAACTCGCGCAAGGGCATCTACCGCTTCCGCGACGGATGCTACGATTTCTGGTACAGCTTCGTCATGCCCGCGGTGGGCGACATCGAGGAGGGCACGGGGAAGGTCGTCGCCCAGAATATTCCAGAAGATAAGTTCGCCACCTACCTGGGCAAACGCTTCGAGCGCGTTTGCTTGGAATGGATGCGGCAGCAGTCGCTCGACGGCGAGTTGCCCGTCCCCGCATCGGCGTTCGGGTCGTGGTGGGGCACCGACCCCGAGGCACGCAAGCCTGCTGACATCGACATCGTGGCCGCCGACCGTTTCTCCAAGACGATGATTCTCGGCGAGTGCAAATGGCGAAATGACTTCAACGAATCCGAGGCTTTGGCCAAGCTGAAGAGCCGCGCCCGCTGCATCAAAGACTTCACGCCGGCGCACTATTGGCTCTTCTCCAAAAGCCCCTTGTCGCAAAAAACGCTGGAGAAGATGGAGGCCGCCGGAAACGAGCGATCCATCACCATGGAAGAGCTCTATCGCGGAAGGTAGCAGGACGCCGGGAAGTGCTTCTCGTTTACGAGAGGCGTATGATAACCCTCTTCCTCATTCGCCTGTTTCTCTTTCGAGGAATGCTATCATCTCTTCTACCGTATTGAGCTAATGGCCCGTTCGGCATATTGGGCTTTGCCGGAAGGCAAACTGAGGTTCTTTCGAGGTTTTTCGGGGGTTCTTTCGAGGTTCTTTCGGCGCAGAAATCAAAATGGAAATGTATCATATTTGATTTAAATTC
>CANQRF010000011.1 GCA_947626195.1 uncultured Eggerthellaceae bacterium | reverse complement strand
AAATTTTAGCCCTGAAAGGGCTGGTCAGAGTAAAAAAATGAACGAGGGGTTACATCAAGCTACTGCGGAAGAATGGCTTGCAGTTTTTCGTTCGTTACATCAGTCTTGACAGGTTCCATCAGATGGAATATTTTGTATAAAGTAGACTGATACGAACATATGTTCTACTCCCACTCGATTGTGGCGGGGGGTTTGGGGGTGATGTCGTAGACCACGCGGTTGATGCCGGCCACTTCGGAAACGATGCGGGAAGAGATCGTTCCCAGCACCTCATAGGGCAGCTTCGCCCAATCTGCTGTCATCGCATCGCTCGATTCCACGGCACGCAGGATGATCGGGCGCTCGTAGCTGCGCTCATCCCCCATCACGCCCACGCTGCGCACGTCGGGAAGCACGGCGAAATACTGCCACACGCTATGCTCGCTGTTACGTACGCCCGTCTCCTCGTAAAGCGCCTCATTGTAGGCGTCCAGCTCTTGGCGCACGATCGCGTCCGCCTCTTTCAGCACGGCGAGCTTCTCCGGCGTCACCTCGCCGATGATACGGATGGCGAGGCCGGGCCCCGGGAACGGCTGCCGGTGCACGATGTGGTCGGGCAAGCCAAGCGCCGTGCCGAGCGCACGCACCTCATCCTTGAAGAAATGGTCAAGCGGCTCGATGAGATCGAAATGCACGCCCTCGGGAAACGGAATGAGGTTGTGATGGCTCTTGATCGTCGAAGCCTTGCCGCCGGTCTTGCGCGCGCCGCTCTCAATGATGTCGGGATAGATGGTGCCCTGCGCAAGATACTTCATCGCACGCCCATCGCGCGCCAAGTCTTGCGCCACGGCGAAAAATTCCTTCCAGAACTGCGTTCCGATGATGCGGCGCTTCTGCTCGGGGTCGGTGACGCCCGCAAGCAGCTCCGCATAGCGCTCCTCCGCATGCACGTGGATGAAGTCCACATCGAACTGCTTCGTGAAAACCGCCTCCACCTCTTCCGGCTCGTTCTTGCGCAGCAGTCCATGGTTCACGAAAACGCAGGTCACTTGCTTGCCGACGGCGCGAGCGCACAGTGCCGCCACCACGCTGGAATCCACGCCGCCCGAAAGCCCGAGGATCACGCGATCCTGCCCCACCTGCTCGCGTATCGCCGCGACGGCATCGTCGATTATGCTGGTCATCGTCCAGCTGGCATGAAGCCCGCAAATGCCGAACAGGAAGTTCCTCAGGATGTCGGTGCCGTATTCGGTATGGCGCACCTCGGGGTGGAACTGCGTGGCAAAAAGTCTCCGCTCGGGGTTTTCCATAGAAGCGACGGGGCAGACATCCGTGGTCGCCGTGACAACGAAACCCTCGGGGACGGCGGTCACCGCGTCGCGATGGCTCATCCACACGCGCTGCTCAGCGGGGGTCTCCCCTAGAAGCTGCGACGCGTTTTCGCTGCGCACAAGCTGAGCGGGACCGTATTCGCCCTTGTCGGTGTGGCTCACCGTGCCCCCCAGCGTGCTTGCCATGATCTGCTGGCCGTAGCAAAAGCCGAGGATCGGAATGCCGAGCTCGAAGACGGCGGCATCGACCGAAGGCGCGTCGTCGGCATACACACTCGCCGGACCGCCTGAGAGGATGATCGCCGAAGGGGCGAGCTCGCGCACCTCGGCCGCCTTGATGTCGCATGGCACGATTTCCGAATACACATGAAGGTCGCGGACGCGCCGCGCGATGAGCTGCCCGTACTGGGCGCCGAAATCGAAAACGAGGACAACTTCCTCGGGACGTACTGCTGATGAATGACGCGCCTGCGCGCTTGTCTGCTCAGTCACAATGCTTCCTGTTCCGGTCGCTTGCCGCTACCTCTTGTCGTAATCCGCTATCTCAGATGTCAGAATGGTGCGCTTCCATCATACACGATGAAGCGCTGCGGCTTCCATGGGAAGCATGCGAAACCGAAGCGGGAAACAGACGGCTTAGCAGAGATCGTCACGACTGCCGCTCAATCACCACGCCTGCTGCGCAATACATCTGAGGGGGAGCGTGTCACTCGACGCGTCATTCGATCATTCAGTCGACAAGATACTTTGCGCGCAAAGCGGCCACCTTGTCTTCTCCAAAATCAAGCGCCTCATCCATATAGCGCGCGAACGATCCGTATGCCTCCTGAACGGCGTCGATGGCACCTTGCAGATACTCGCGATGCGCAAAGAACATTGCCTCCATATCGGCATCGATTCCCTGGAGGATATGGTGCATGCCCAAACCGTCGAGAAGCTTCGATCCGGCGTTTCGTACAAACAAATTTGTCGCGAGGTAATCCGCCATGCGGTTTTCCTCGGAAACGCCGAGCGCGTATTCCACTAAATAGGCCACGAGCCCCGTCCGATCCTTTCCCTCCGAGCAATGCCAAAGCGTGCTCCCCTCTTCTGCCTCAAGAATCATGGCGAGAATCGCCGAGAACGACGTGATGCCGGGTTCCTCGAGAAACGCCTTCTTGTAGAGGCCGGCGACGAGCGCAAAGGGGTTCCCGCTGATCTCACGGATGGTGCGCAGCTCGTCGGCGATGCCGGCACCGTTCGCGATGCCAACCGCATTGCCCTCGAAGAGCGGGAGAACCGCATACGTGACGCCAGGAAGTTTCTTCATCTCATCGGGTGCTTGGTTACGCTCAAACTCGCTCCTGAGGTCGATGACGCGTTGAAGCTGGTAATCGTTAAGAAGAACCTTGAGGTCTTTCTCATGGGCATGCGCGAGGGCACTCGCTCGGATAAGGGCTCGCGGTTTTATCTTGCGCCCATCCGCTGCGGGCATTCCTCCGAGGTCGCGCGTGTTGACGATCGATTTCAGCGACAGATGCCCGAAATCGGGAAATGACTCAACAGCGTCTGGTGTTTCGGGAGCACTCAAAACGTAGTTTTTATCACTCATCGGTCGTTTCTCCTCTACGGGCGCAATGCAGGAACTCGAATGCTGGCGAATGCATGAACGCAAACCATTAAACCACGTCGCGGAGCAGTTTTTCTTACCACTGCCTCGCTGTTTCCCTCATGATGATTTTCCTTCCTCGTCCCTTGCTTTTCTGACGAAAGAAGCATCAGGCGGTCAGACCGAAGCACTTGAAGATACTCGTCTCGTCAATAAATACTTCCGCCAGAGAAATACCCCTTGACAAGCCCCATACTCTTCCTATACTTATGAACAGTTGTTCATATGTTTATTTGAACAAAGGGAAAACTGTTCGGAACGAACGAGAAAGGCCGTCCATGGAACAGAGCATCGAATACGACACGGCACCTCTTCCCCCCGTCGATGGTGACGAGGCCCTGCAGGAAAGCTCACGCCCCGCCGAGGAGAGGCTCATATCGACTGACGCCCTCCCCGATGAGGAGATGCTCTACGACCTCGCCGACCTCTTCAAGGTGTTCGCCGACACCACGCGCATCAAGATCCTCTACGCGCTCATGGACGGCGAACGCTGCGTCGCCGACATCGCCGCGCTTGTCGGAGCCACGCAAAGCGCCGTCTCCCATCAGCTGCGGATCCTCAAGCAGGCACGGCTCGTGAAGTTCCAACGCGAGGGCAAGAACATCTTCTACGCCCTTTCAGACGACCATGTGTACACCGTGCTCTCGCAGGGTCTGACCCATATCTGCGAATAGAGGAAAGCCCAGGGCCAGAACGAGATTGACAGCCCGCAACAAGTGAAGGCCCCCGGCAAAGGCAACAAACCACAGCAAATTAAAAGAGCCCACGACAAACAAGAAAGAAGGAACCCATCATGAGAAAAGCCTACAAACTTGAAGAGCTCGACTGCGCGAACTGCGCCGCAAAGATGGAGTGCGACATCAACAAGCTCGATGGCGTTAATGACGCGCGCATCTCATTTATGACGCAGAAGCTCGTGATCGACACCGAGCCCGATCGCCTCGACTCGATCCTCGATCAAGCTCAGAAGATCTGCTCGAAATACGAGCCGGATTGCGTGATCGTCCGCTAACGTCGCACGATCGCCCCTCGAAGCTTTCGAGCATTCGCCATAGCCGCCTCGTCATCCGATAAAACTAGGTGAGCGTCCGACAAAATGAACAAAAAGCAAAAACATACCCTTATACGCCTGATCGTCGGCTTCGCGCTCTACGCCGTCGCCCTGCTCCTTCCCATAGATTCATGGTTTCCGCACCCGCAATCGCTCTATATCGAGCTCGTCGTCTTCCTCGTCCCCTATCTGGTCGTCGGCTACGACGTGCTCTTACGTGCAGCGCGCAATATTGTGAACGGCCAGATCTTCGACGAGAACTTCTTGATGTCGATAGCAACCCTCGGCGCATTCGCCCTCGTACTCTTCCCCGATACCGAGCAGCACTTCTCGGAAGGCGCTGCCGTCATGCTGTTCTACCAAGTCGGAGAGCTTTTCCAGAGCTATGCCGTCGGCAAATCGCGCCAATCAATCAAAGAGATGATGGACATCGCGCCGGAGTTCGCCAATATCGAGCAAGATGGCGAGCTCGTGCAGGTGGATCCCTATGAGGTCGGCGTCGGCGACACCATCATCGTGAAGCCCGGCGAGCGCATCCCGCTCGATGGCATCATACTTGAAGGGAAAAGCCAGCTCGACACCGCGGCACTTACCGGCGAATCGATGCCACGCAGCGTCGCTGATGGCGACGAGGTCATCTCGGGCTGCGTCAACCTCTCAGGCAAGATCACCGTCCGCGTGACGAGGCCCTTCGAGGATTCCACCGTGTCGCGCATCCTCGAGCTTGTCGAGAACGCGAGCGAGAAAAAGGCACGCACCGAGAACTTCATCACCCGTTTTGCGCGCTACTACACACCTGCCGTCGTCATCGTCGCGGCGTTGCTCGCCGTCATCCCTCCCCTGCTTCTCTGGCAGCCGTGGGCCGACTGGATCCAGCGCGCGCTCGTCTTTCTCGTCGTTTCGTGCCCCTGCGCCCTCGTGATCTCGGTGCCGCTCTCCTTCTTCGGCGGTATCGGCGGTGCCTCGCGCCTTGGCATCCTCGTGAAGGGCGGAAACTATCTTGAAGCGCTCGCCCATGCCGAGACCGTCGTCTTCGACAAAACGGGAACACTCACCAACGGCACCTTCAGCGTCGTCGCCGTCCACGGACAGCAGGGCGTCGATTCGCAGAAGCTCCTTTCCTATGCGGCGCACGCGGAAGCCTATTCTGACCACCCCATCGCTCTTTCCATCCGCGAGGCATATCTGGGCACCATCGATCCTGCCCGCATCGGCGAGACCGAGGAGATCAGCGGGCACGGCATTCGTACCTACGTCGATAAGGAGCCGGTGTATGTCGGCAACGCGAAGCTACTCTCCGAGGCCAATATTCCCGTCGAGGATTGCGAGCTCGTGGGGACGATCCTGCACGTTGCAAGCGGATCGCACTACCTCGGCCACATCGTGATAGCCGACCAGGTGAAACCCGATGCCAAAGAGGCGATTGAGAGCCTTCATCGTGTCGGCGTATCCCACACCGTCATGCTCACCGGCGACCGACGCGACGTCGCGGCAGCCGTCGCTGCCGAGCTCGGGCTCGATGAGTTCGTCGCCGAGTGCCTTCCCCAAGACAAGGTCGAGAAGGTGGAAGAGCTCATGGCCACGAGCGATAGCGGAAAGGGCAAGCTCGCCTTCGTCGGCGACGGCATCAACGACGCCCCCGTGCTCACCCGCGCCGATATAGGCATCGCCATGGGAGCGCTCGGCTCCGACGCTGCGATCGAGGCAGCTGACGTCGTCTTGATGGATGACAAGCCCACGCGCATCGCGACGGCCATCTCGCTTGCGCGAAAGACGATGCGCATCGTCTGGCAGAACATCGTCTTCGCCCTCGGCGTGAAGTTCGCCGTGCTCGTGCTGGCGGTCGTCGGCATCGCAACCATGTGGCTCGCCGTGTTTGCCGACGTGGGCGTGGCCATTCTTGCGATCTTGAACGCCATGCGCTGCATGCACTTCAAGGAATGAGCGCGTTCTCCCTTCTCCGCCGCCGAACGCGTGCCAGAGTCCCGCACGAAAAGAGCCCGAACGATGTCGGGCTCTTTGCTTCGTTTGCAGGAGACTCGGGCGGAAATCGCCGAATCGCCATTTCACACAAAAGAACTACTTGATGGAGACGGCTGCGCCGGCTTCCTCGAGCTTCGCCTTCACCTCTTCGGCGCGCTCCTTGTTCACGCCCTCGACGATCGGCTTCGGAGCGGACTCGACGACCTCCTTCGCCTCTTTGAGGCCGAGGCTCGTGATCTCGCGAACGACCTTGATGACACCGATCTTCTGATCGCCATAGCCTTCGAGGATGACGTCGAAGCTCGTCTTCTCCTCAGCTTCCTCTTCAGCGGCAGCAGGAGCAGCAGCAACGGCAACCGGAGCAGCGGCGGACACGCCGAAGACCTCTTCGAGTTCCTTTACGAGCTCAGAAAGCTCGAGAGCGGGCATTTCCTTCAACGCTTCTACAATCTCTTCACGGGTAACTGCCATGGTTCAAACCTTTCTTTCTTCACGAAACACCGTTTCGCATCGTTTCTGTCAAACTTCTCGCCCCGTGCGGCTCTCTTCTTAAATCTCAAACCTCTCCCGCAAGGAGCGCTTTTGCCACGTCTCCGTGGCCACGAAAACGGACTAAGCCGCTTCCTTCTTCTCGGCGATGGCGGCGACGGCGCGGGCGAAGGCCGACATCGGCCCGTTGAGCACGCGCACCACCTGCGTCATCGGGTTCGAGATGGTGCCGAGGAGCTTCGCGATCAGCTGCTCGCGTGACGGCAGCGCGGCGATTGCCTGCACCTGCTCGGCATTGACGAAGGCGCCGTCCATGATGCCGCCCTTGATGACGAGGTTCTTGTTCGTCTTGGCGTAGGTCGTCAGCGCCTTGGCGGATGCGACGGGATCTTCTCCCGAGAACACGAACGCGGACGGCCCTTCGAGGATCTCATCCATGGAAGGAAGCTCTTCCTCAGCGAGGGCGATGTGCACGAGGGTGTTCTTGTACACCTTCATCGCGCTCTGCGCCTCGCGGATGCTCCCGCGCAATGCCTCGAGGTCCTTCACGGTCAGCCCGCGATAATCCACGACCCACACGGCATTCGCTGCGGCAAAGTCGCTCTTGATCTTTCCGAGCATCTCGATGTTTTGTGCGTTTGGCATGTTGTTTCACCTCCTTCGCAACAAGCGATCTCCGCTTTCCGGTGGTCGCTTTCGCGAAAAAACGACCCCTGCCTCCACAAGACAGGGGTCGCACTCATGCTGTGTGCCAGACCACCTCGGCAGGTTCGTTTCCTCATTGAGCCTTGCGGCGCCTGCTGTCTTGGGTAGCGGAATATGTCTTTTCTGCTGCGTTAACGCAGCCGTTCTATTCTAACGTGTGCGCGCCGTTTGTCAATCGGCGGCTTTAAGCCTTGACCGCCTATTGTCCTTATCCACCAACGGTCGCAGCGGGGTTATCTCCCCCGCTTTCATCCATCTGCGCCTCCTCCTGACCGGCTGGCGGCTCGTTGGCGGCGGGGTCGTTCGCCTCGCCCGTCGCCGTTTCCACCTCGCCATTCGCAGCGATCAGCTCATATACCGGAGACGTTCCCGGCGCCTCGAGGTAGGTGAAGTGGATGGTGTCGCCCACTTGGTACGTGACAATCGAGATGAGCCCCGGAAGCGCCACGTCATAGATGGTGTCATCGCCCTCAAGCGTCAGGTAGTAATGAGAGTTGCCTTCGATCACCGCCTGCGCCATCGTCGCGATGACGCCCTGCGTCTCCTTCGTGTCCGTCGTCATGCTCGTATCGCCCGTCGTCACGCCGTTGGTCGCAAGCAGGTTCTCATACGCCCGTTGCGTCTCAGCGACCGTGTTGCCCGTCGCCACGTTCTGATAGCGCTGGATGTCGATCATGGCGAACATCTTCACGAGCCCCGCGCCATCCTTGAGCGCCATGAAATACGTCGGCTGGTTCGCCACGTTGATCAGGAGCGGGAACGTGGAGACGTAGCGCAGGTTCTGCACCTGGCCTTCAGCGGAGGCCATCGCGGATTCCTCGGTGGCGCCCGGAACCGCATAGAAGTGCGACTCGTGGGTGCGCTGGTTGATGAGCACGAATCCGACGATCGAGCGGTCGGCCGTCGCCGATGTGACGCCGGTGTACACCCACACATCGTCATCCTTGGCAATGTAGTTGTAGCCCGGGTCGCCATCTGAGCCTGGCGTCGTCTGCACGACGCCCTCCTGGCCGAGGAAGGAATTCAGCCAGCCGTTATGGTAGGCGCCATACCAGTTGTACTGCGTGATGAGCAGATCGGTCGGATAGGCGCGGTCGACCCACTCGGGAACATCCTCCACCGCGAGATCCTGGCACTCGCCCGTTGTCGCGTCGCAAAGGACCACGCGGCTGATCGTCTCGCCGCCGAAAAGCCCGATCGTATAGTCTCGCACGGGGCAGATCCACCATGGATGTCCGTCCTCATCGATCTCGAACGCCTTCTCATCGAAGATATAGAAGGGGTATTTCAGCTGGACGTAACGATCGATGTTGCGCGCGAGGGGCTCCGATTGCGAATAGAAGATCGGGTTGTCCCCCAAGCGCACGATTTCAGCGTCCTGCGTCGTCATGTTCACAAGCGCGTAGGCGGGGATGCCCGTGGTGCGGTTCGTGAACCATTTGAAGAGATCCGCGTAGTTGAGCGGGCTCACGCGGACGGGCTCTTGGTGGTAGTTGATCTGCGTATAGAGGTCGCTGATCTCAAACTGGCTGACGTATTCGGGGATGGAGCCCATCTCGCGGTTGCCGAGCAAGATCGCGGAATTGCCGTCGATGATGGGAATCTCCGAATAGTTCACCTCTTGGATGTCCTCGGCAAACTCCAGTGTGTCGGTGACGAGCACCGACGAGTAGCGCTCAGCGTTGCCGGGGAAAAGCGAGAGCGAGGTGATCGCACCGATGATGCCGATGGCGGCGATCACGATGGGGATCGCGAGCAGATACTTGTAGCGCTTTGACTTCGCGGGGTCCGAGGGCGTCACCCCGTCATCGCCCGAATACTTTTTCGAGCGCGTCCAGAAAATGACGGCCGTCGGGAGGATGATGAAGATCGCGATGAGCAGCCACATGTCCCTGCTGTGGATGTTGATCGGGGGATGGAACCACCAATAGAGCGCAAGCACGACAAGGACCGCGATGACGATAATCAAGGCAAGGCGCTTACGCGACATGCTGCGGAAATTATCGAGGAACGCGAGGTCGATGTGCGGAATTTCCCCGCCGCGCCCTCCGCCCGACGAGCGGCCACCAGAACCTGAGGCCCCTGATGAGCCGTTTCCTTTGGAACCTGAACCTCCTGAGCCGCCCGAACCCGAGCCGCCCGAGCCGCCCGAACCCGAGCCTCCTGAGCTACCCGAACCGGCGCCGCCGGACGCTCCGCCCTGGCCGCCGATGTCGTTCATATTGAATCCCGAGCTCTTCAGCGCTTCGAGAAGAGAGTCTAGCCCTGAACTCATGCGGTGTCCTTTCCTCCTGCATGCAATGGGGAAATATTACCATATACCCCCGTGCGCTACGCCCCCATCATCGAGCGAAGGACAAAGGGCAAGATGCCCCCGTTGGCGTAATAGGTGCCCTCGGTCGCCGTATCGATGCGCACGAGGGCGTCAAACTCCAGCGTGCTCCCATCGTCTCTGCACGCCGTCACCTTCACCGTTGTCGCAGGCTGATCACCCGTCGTGAAGTCGACGACGGGAATATGGTAGGCTTCCGTGCCGTCGAGGCCAAGCGTCTCCGCGTTCTGGCCCTCAAGGAACTGCAGGGGCAAAATCCCCATGCCGATGAGGTTTGAGCGATGGATGCGCTCGAAGCTCTCAGCGATGACGGCGCGCACGCCGAGCAGCATCGGTCCTTTCGCCGCCCAGTCGCGCGACGAGCCGCTCCCGTACATCTTGCCGGCCACCACGATTTCGGCAACGCCGCGCTCCTCGGCCTGCATCGCCGCATCGAAGATGGTCGTCACCTCTCCCGAGAGCAGATCGCGTGTATAGCCTCCCCGACGATCGGGCACGAGCTTGTTCTGCAGCTTCACGTTCGCAAACGTCCCGCGCATCATCACCTCATGATTGCCGCGGCGCGCCCCATAGGTGTTGAATTCCTCGGGCGCCACACCTCTTTCCTCAAGATAGCGCGCAGCGGGAGAATCGAGCGCGATGCTTCCCGCAGGCGAGATATGGTCGGTCGTGATGAAATCGCCCAGCAAGGCGAGCACACGCGCGTCCTCAATCGCACAAGCGGGCTTGAGCGAAATTTCCATGTCATCGAAATAGGGAGCGCGGCGCACATAGGTCGACTTCTCATCGAAGGCGAAGGTCTTTCCCTGCGCGACCTCAAGCCCTTGCCACGTCTCATCCCCCTCGAACAAATCGCCGAGCGCGGTGCGATAGAGCTCGGGCGTCACATAATCTCTCAGGAGCTGCTGAAGTTCGGCCTGGTCGGCCTGGATGTCGCTCAGATAGACGGGGCTTCCCTCGCCATCAAGGCCGAGCGGCTCGCTCACGAGGTCGATGTCCATCGTCCCCGCGAGCGCATAGGCGACCACGAGCGCCGGTTGCATAAGGTAGTTTTGCGACACATCGGGTGAGATTCGCCCTTCGAAATTGCGGTTTCCAGAGAGCACGCTTGCCAGCTCAAGCTCCTCCGAGACGGCATGCATCGTCTCAAGGAGCGGCCCCGAGTTGCCGATACAGCTCATGCAGCCGAATCCGCACGTGAAGAACCCGACGTCCTCAAGGCTTTTCTGCAGCCCCGTCCGCTCAAGGAGAAGCGCCATCACGTGGCTTCCTGGAGCGAGGATCGTCTTCACCCACGGTTTCGGCGAGAGCCCACGCGCGGCCGCATTGCGCGCAAGCAGCGCGGCGGAAAGCATCATGGCGGGATCGGTCGCGGTCGTGCAGCTCGTGACGGCGGCGATCGCAAGGGCGCCGTGGCCGAGCTCGAAGCGCTGGCCGAGAATATCGACGCCAACGCGCTTCGTCAGGTCGAGGTGGCGCTCGCCGCAGATCTCGTGAAAACGCGATTTCGCGTTCGCAAGCGCGATCCGATCGTGCGGGCGCGACGGACCTGCCAGAGACGGCTCCACCGCCGCAAGGTCGATCTCGATCACGTCGGCATACACGCGCTCGTCAGCGCCTTCCTGGCCGAAGGCCCCTTGGGCCTCGGCATAGGCGCGCACAAGCGCCACCTGCTCTTCGGAGCGCCCCGTCAACCGCAGATAGGAGAGCGTCTGCTCATCGATGGGGAACAGCGTGCAGGTGCAACCGTATTCCGGCGTCATGTTCGAGATGCAGGCCCGCTGCGTCGCCGTCAGGCTCTCCACTCCATCGCCGAAGCATTCGACGAACGCTCCCACAACGCCTTTCTCACGGAGCCTCTGGGCAAATGTGAGTGCCACGTCCATCGCCGTCGCGCCCTCACGCAAGGCATTGGTCAGGCGCACGCCGATGACGCGCGGGACAAGCGTCGTGATGGGCTGTCCGAGCGAGGCGGCCTCTGCCTCGATGCCGCCGACGCCCCAGCCGAGCACGCCGCAGCCATTCACCGTCGGCGTATGGGAATCGGTGCCCACCACCGTGTCGAAATACACGATCGGGCATGCCTCCTCCCCGCCTTCCGCTTCGTCGGCCGTCATCGCGACGTGGGCGAACGCCTCGATGTTCAGCTGATGGCAGATCCCTTTTCCCGGAGGCACGATGCGCACGTTCTCGAAAGAGAGCTGGGCCCATTTCAAGAACTCATAGCGCTCACGGTTGCGCGCGTATTCGATCTGCTCGTTCGCCTCGAGGCAGCCGGCGCACCCCGCCTCGTCGGCGATCACCGAGTGGTCGATCACGAGATCGCAGGGAATTTGCGGGTTGATCTTCGAGGGGTCGCCGCCGAGCATCTCGGACGCCTCGCGCATCGCGGCGAAATCGACGAACACCGGAACGCCGGTGAAATCTTGGAACAGCACCCGCGCCGGCATGAACTGGATCTCCTCGCCGGTTGCGCCCGACAATCCGGCCTGGACGATGCGCGAGGAGAGCTCGCGTGCCTCCTCATCCGTCTTCGCTTGGCGAAGCACGTTCTCAAGAAGCACCTTGAGCGGAAACGGCAGGCGCTCGGCCCCCTCGATTCCCGCGATCGGATAATAGCCATAGGTTTTCCCGCCAACGACGAGATCGGCACGACGTTCGTTGGAGTCCATTTCCTTCTTTCCTTCCTGATGGATTGCGCCAAAGCAGATGGTCGGCCTTACGGCTGTTCCCTGCCTGCCTGAAACGGCGTTAAAAGCGGTCTAAGCAGAGACGTTTTCCAGAATCGCCTGCGCGCGCTTGCGCAGAGTTCCCCGACTGTTCTCCGCATCGAAACGCATGCGGTCGGCCAACGAGGACTTCACGTTCGCCGAGAGCTTTCCGCTCGAATAGTCGAGAACCGCAAGGAGCATATCCTGAAATTCGAGATCACCATGATAGCAGCGGATCCCCTCTTCGATAAGGGGCCAGGTCTTCTCTGAGCGATTTTCCGTCGTGGCGCCCAGCGTGCACAGAAACCTCATCGCAGCGAGGCGGACAGGGCCGCTGTCCTCATCGAAAAGCGCCGTCTCGGCGCCGGGAATCGCCTTATCGCAAACGCGCGAATCATACGGGACGATCGACGTCAGCGCATCGAGCGCCTCCCATCGCGTTTGGCTTTCCGGCCGATTGAGCGCGTCCACCAAATCTCCTCCGAACGGAGCGATTTTCCGAGGCTCTTGCTTGGCGATCTGGGCAAGCACTGAGGCGGCCTGCTGCCGGCTTCGCCGCGAAGACCCCGCGAGCGCCTCAACGGTCTCCTTAAGCACCTCGTCGCTGTTGAGCGCCTCTTGTGCCGCGTCCTGTATTTCCTGCGCTTTACTCAATGCGTTGTATCCTCTCGTTCATGCCTGCTCATTCGTTGTTTTTGAAGTATTATACCGATTTTTCAGGGCGACAACGTTAAAGCAATGTTTCGGCCTGGTCGCCGGACTTGAAGGCGCACCTGCCCCGTGAGGGGCTATCCATGGCGCTGATCCTCAATGCGCCTGAGCGCGTTTTCGAGCCACGGCGGATGCGCGACATACCAATCGATCGTCGATTCGAGCCCCGCATCGAAGGGGGTCTGCGGATGCCATGCGAGTTCGCGTTCGATCTTCGATGGATCGATGCCATAGCGAACATCGTGTGCGGGACGATCCTTCACATGCGCGATGAGATCGTCTGAGATGTTGAGCCCCAGGCGGTCGCGGAGAGAGCCGACGATCTGCTCGACAACGGAAAGGTTCGTGCGCTCGTTGCGCCCGCCAATGTTGTAAACCTCCCCCCGTCGCCCTTGCTCAAGCACGCAATCGATCGCCGCACAATGATCGCGGACGTAGAGCCAATCGCGAATCTGGGAGCCATCGCCATAGAGAGGGAGCGGCTTTTTCTCCAAGCAATGTGCGATCATGAGGGGGATGAGCTTCTCCGGCAACTGAAACGGCCCGTAGTTGTTCGAGCAACGTGTGATGTTGTAGGGCAGACGGAAGGTGTCGCCAAACGCCCCCACGAGCAGATCTGCCGACGCCTTCGACGCGGCATAGGGGCTATGGGGAGAGAGCGGCGTCGTCTCTCGGAAAAGCTCGGCGGGGCGTTCGGGAGAAAGCGAGCCGTACACCTCATCCGTGGAAACCTGAAGGAAGCAAACGCCTTCGCGATACCCTCCCTCGCCATCACGCCATGCGGCTTTCGCGCAGTCAAGGAGCGTCGCCGTCCCCACGACGTTGGTGTCGACAAAGGTGATGGGCTCGACAATCGAGCGATTGACATGGGATTCTGCGGCAAAATTCACGAGATAGTCGATCTCGAAAGCCTCGAGGACCTTCATCATTGCGGCCTTATCGCAGATGTTTGCCTTGACGAAGCGATAGCGCGGATCGCTTTCCACCTTCCCGAGGTTCTCAAGATTTCCCGCATAGGTGAGCGCATCCACGTTGATGACGAGAATGTCGTCTTTCGTCTCCAGCAGGTAATGGATGAAGTTCGATCCGATGAATCCCGCCCCACCTGTTACGAGATACGTCTTCGTCATGCGGGCCTCTCCTGAGATGCGGGGTCCTCCTGCTTGGCCTCCTCTTGTACGGCCTTCTCCTGCGCGGGATTCTCTTGCGTAAGCTCCTCATGCCGGTTCTTTTCCAGCACGGCCTTTTCCTGCGCCGCATTCTCCTGCGAATCGCCGACGGTGCTGTGCTGGCCCATGACGACTTTCAGGTCGGGAAGCCCGTGGATGTAGGGCGAGATCGCGCGCAACACGGCATCTTTGGCCGAAGACACGCGCTCGGGCGCGGCGATCGTGAAGGTCATCGTGCCGCGGAAGCCGAAATCGGTCGCCTCGGTGAAGGAGATCTGCGGCTTCACCTTCACCTTGCAAACATGTTTGAGGGCCTTCAAGGCGGCGTCTTCCATCACGTGGGCCACATGGGTCAGCCGCCCGCTTCCCGCCGTCACGACAAGCGGGATGCTCACCTTGGTGGTGGGCGCGAGCTTGACGATGGCACTCGAGTTGATGGCGGAGTTCGGCACGATCACCTGATTGCCCACCGCATCGACGAGCGTCGTGTGCCGCCATGTGATGTCGGTCACCACGCCCTGCAGCACCTCATCGCCCTCCACCTTGATGTTGTCGCCCGGCTGCACGATGTGCGACATGCTCACCTGAAGGCCGCCGATGAGGTTCGCGATCGTGGCCTGGAAGCCCAGCGAGACGGCGATGCCGCCGACGCCGAGGGCGGTGATGATGGCGCTGACGTCGATGTTGAAGCAGAGCGACAAAATGAGCGAGATGCCGATCACCCAGATGAGGATGCGGATGAGGTTGATGAAGATGCTCGCGTTGGGGAGATTCGAGCTCTCGCGTTGGAGGAAGCGCCGCATCAGATGCGCGGAGCCCTGGGCGACGAAGATCGTGATGATGAAGATGCTGACGGCCGCTATCCAGGGACCGAACACATCGTGGCGAATCAGTGCCTCAAGCTGTTTGAGAAGGGTGTCCATGGCGCCATTATATCGCCGCCGTCAGAGGGGAAAACATGAGAAGCGGATTGCGTCATCAGGGGGTTGCCAGAGAGCAACCTCGCCTTCGGGATTGCTCAGCGTTTTCCGAAGGTCGATCACGCGCTGGTTCGCCGAGCCCTTCCACTGAAGCGTGTAGCTGTGCTCGCTCTCGATGAAAGGCCCATCCACGAGCACGTCGACCAACCGGAGGAGCTCCGCTATCCCCTTCTCGCCCTCGGCGCGCTTGCAGAGTTGCTCGTAAGTGTATCCGCTGTAGACCCAGATGCCGTAGCCCCGCTCTTTCAGACGACGAGCCAAGGCGGCGCAGGCAGCAGGCTGGGCGAAGGGCTCGCCTCCCGAAATCGTGACGTCGCGGATGAGCTTGTTCGCCGTGATCTCATCGACAAGGCCCTCGATAGATTCCTCATAGCCGCCCATCGGATCGTGGCTCTCGGGATTGTGGCACCCCGGGCAATCATGGGGGCAGCCCTGCACGAAAACGCCGAAGCGCAGCCCTGGTCCGTCGACAATGGAATCGGGGGCGGTGCCGAAAAGGCGAATGCGCGAGGGTTCCTCGGTTTGGTGGAGGGACTCTTCGCGCATTCGATGCTCGGTAACGGACGAGGGAAAGTTAGTCTTGCGCCGGACGGGCGATGCCATGCTTCACGCGGTCGTGCTCCTCAGCGCGCTTCGCATCGTTGAAGCGGTCGAGCGTGCCGACGAGGTAGCCGGTGATGCGGCGGATGCGCTCGAATGGCTGACCGTCTTCCTCGGTGCGCCCGCACTTCGGGCAGACGTCGTCGATGATGCCGTTGAAGCCGCAGCTCGGATCGCGGTCGACGGGATGGTTGATGGAACCGTAGCCCATGCCGCATTCCTTCATGTAGCGGATGACCGATTCGAAGGCTTCGAGGTTCTGCGTCGGGTCGCCGTCGAGCTCGATGTAGGAGATGTGCCCGCCGTTCGTCAGCGCATGATAGGGGGCTTCGATGGCGATCTTGTCGAATGCGCTGATGTTGTAATACACCGGCACATGGAAGCCGTTCGTGTAGTAATCGCGATCGGTCACGCCGGGGATCTCGCCGTAGCGCGCCCGATCCATGCGGACGAAGCGGCCGGAAAGACCCTCGGCAGGCGTGGCGATGAGCGTGTAGTTCATCCCGCGCTCGCGCGAGATGCGATCGCAGTAGCTGCGCATATGGCCGATGATCTCGAGGCCGAGGCGCTGCGATTCCTCGCTTTCACCATGGTGCTTGCCGGTGAGCGCCACGAGGCATTCCGCCAAGCCGATGAAGCCGGTGGTGAGCGTGCCGTGCTTCAAGACCTCGCGCTGCTCGTCGGTGTTCTTCAGCTTCTCGGAATCGATCCACACGCCCTGGCCCATGAGGAACGGCGCGTTGTAGACCTTCTTGCGCGCCTGGATCTCGAAGCGCTCGTCGAGCTGGGCGGTGACGAGCTGCAGCTTCGCATCGAGCAGATCGAAGAACAGATCGAGGTCGCCCTTCGAGCGGATCGCAAGGCGCGGAAGGTTGATCGAGGTGAACGAAAGGTTGCCGCGGCCCGGCGTCACTTCGCGCTCGGGATCGAAGACATTGCCCATGACGCGCGTGCGGCAGCCCATGTAGGCGATCTCGGTCTCCGGCGTTCCCTTGTAGTATTGCGCGTTGAACGGCGCATCGAGGAAGCTGAAGTTCGGGAACAGGCGCTTCGCCGAGCAACGCATCGCAAGCTTGAAGAGGTCGTAGTTCGGATCCCCGGGATTGTAGTTCACGCCCTCCTTCACGCGGAAGATCTGCACGGGGAAGATCGGCGTCTCGCCGCCGCCCAGGCCCTGCTCGGTGGCGAGGAGCATGTTCCTGATGACCATGCGCCCCTCGGGCGAGGTGTCCATGCCGTAGTTGACGGACGAGAACGGGGTCTGCGCGCCGGCACGGGAATGCATCGTGTTGAGATTGTGGACGAGCGCCTCCATCGCTTGGAAGGTGGCGCGGTCGGTATCCGAGGCCGCCTGCTTTTCGGCATAGGACTCAATGCGGTCGGCCATTGCCTCATCGATGCCCGCCTCGGCAAGCGCCTGCTTGACGGAAGCAACGAACGCCTCATCCATCGCAAGCGATGCGATCGCACCGCTTTCCTCCTCGGCACGGGCGGCAAGCTTCTCCGCCTGTTCCTTCGCATCGGCGACGTTGGCAAGGAGCTCAAGCGCCTCGGCAAGATGCTTCTTATAGAGGCGGCGATAGGTCTTGCGCACACCGTCGGCCAGACCGTAATCGAAGTCGCAGACCGATTGGCCACCATGCTGGTCGTTCTGATTGGATTGGATGGCGATGCAGGCAAGCGCGGCATAACTCGAGATGTCATTGGGCTCGCGCAGCACGCCATGGCCGGTCGAGAAGCCGCCCTTGAAGAGCTTGCGCAGCTCGATCTGGCAGCACGTCGTCGTGAGCGTGTAGAAGTCCATGTCGTGGATGTGGATGTCTCCCTCGCGATGGGCACGCGCGAACTTCGGATCGATCACGCACATCTCGTAGAACTGCTTCGCCGACTCAGAGCCGTACTTGAGCATGGTGCCCATGGCGGTGTCGGCGTCGATGTTGGCGTTCTCGCGCTTCATGTCGGAATCGGCGGCCTTCGAGAACGTGATGTCTTTCAGCGTTTGGACAAGACGGCTGTTCACATCGCGCACGCGGCTGCGCTCGGCGCGATAGAGGATGTAGGATTTCGCGGTCTGAACGAACCCTGACTCGATGAGCGTTTCCTCGACGAGGTCTTGGACGCCCTCGACGGTCGGAGTGCCCTCGATGGCGCCGGCCTCAAGCTTGGCGACAACCTTGCTCGCGATCTCATCGGCGACCGCACGATCCTGCATGGCAGCGCAGGCTTGGAATGCCTTTTCGACCGCTGCGGCAATCTTCTCCTTATGGAAGGGAGCGGTGCGTCCGTCGCGTTTGATAATAGAAGTTACCATTATGTCGCCTCATCTCTTGTCGTGTTTTTACTGCCTTTGGTGCAACGTTTAACTTATAAACTTCTTATCCACTTAATTTACCCAGGCTTTCCACAATATCTTGTGGTTCTTGCCCGCTCGAACGAGTACATATAGTACCGTTGAGGGTGAAGGAGCGCAAGAAGAAAATAGGCAACGGGACAAAATATTTCGTTGCCTTTCCCGCTCTACGAATGAAAAAACCGCTCAGTTGATGAATGCGCTGACGAGAGCGCTACGAATGAACGTCAAGTCCGGACACAGTTGCCACGAGCGCCCCCGTATAGGCCGGCGACGCTTTGCCGCTCGCCCGCAAAAACTGCACGCCCGCCGCGCGCATCGAGAGCGCGAAGTCAACCATGCTCTCAGCCGTCGGATAGACGCCGTCGGGAACATCCCAGGCCGAACGCGGCTTCTGCATCTCGCAGCGCGCCTGGACAAGAAGGGGCAGCGAGCACGCACGTCGCGCCCTCGCCGCGAGCTTCGCCGCCTCTGCCGCAGGCGCTGCGGTGGAAAACCCCATGACGTCCGCCCCGCACTCTTCCGCCGTCGCACAAGTCGATTCAAGCATGCCGAAACCGCCACGGCACGAACCATCGTCTTCGAGGTCGACCGAGATGAAGATCGGCAGCCCGCTTGCCTCGCGCACCCCCTCGATCGCGCAGGCAAATGCCTCAGGGCGCGTGAATCCGTTGAGGAAGAACGCGTCGGCACCCACCCCTTCTAACAGCGCCGTCGCGCGTCGATACTGATCGCGATGTTCCTTACGCGAGCCGGCCGATGACGCATCGAAAGGCAGGCCGCACGGCCCGATTTCGATGAGGACATGCTGGGGATTGAGCGCCTCGACAAGGCCGAACGCCTGATCGGCGATCTGCTGCGCCTTCTCTTCGAGCCGCTCGTGCGCAAGGCGTGCCGGCGTGATGCGCGCCGTCGGCACCACGATACACTGCGCACCGACGTCATGCTCTAAGCGAAGGGAGGGCTCGAGCACCTCAGGTTCAAGGAGCAAGGTGAGATTCGCCGCGCGTACCGGATCGACGCCGATCCGCTCGAACGCCGCATCGACCGACGATGAGAGCACAAGCATATCGCGCTGAAACCTTAATGCAATATCCGGCATATGGGTCTCCTCTCATGCAAAAAGATACTTTTCTTGCCGATGCGCGGGTTTTTCGGTTGCTTTTCGCTGAGAAAGCTGCATGCAGTTATCTTGGCGAGAGTTTGGTTGCATGCGATCGTCTTGGCGAGGCGTTTTAGTTACATGCGATTGCCTCGGCGAGGGTTTTTCCGGTGCCTCAGATTCCCCCGCCGCACGGCTGAGTTGGCTTCGCCAACGAAGGTAAGTGCACAAGGGGGAAGATGGGGTGCCCGAAAAAGCCGCAGCCAATGGAGTTTACGCTGTTCGCCAGAACAGCGTAACTACAATGGCGCCCCTGAGAGGACTCCCGCGTCTCGCTTCGCTCAACGCTCAACCCCCTCGGCGCAAGCGCCTTCGGGCGAAACATGCCACTGGCATGTTTCGACCTCACGGTTCGAGTCCTCTCAGCAAGAGATTACTCAACCTAAGCTGGCGCCCCTGAGAGGACTCGAACCTCCGACGCACGGTTTAGGAAACCGACGCTCTATCCGCTGAGCTACAGGGGCGCGTTTTCGCAAAGACAACAAGATGCTGCGTTTTCTAACCTTCTTCCGCAACGCGAAACTTTAGCGCACTTTTCGCCAAATGCCAAAGGCGAGCGCGCCTTCGCGATGAAATATCTCTCATTTTAAAGCAGTTGTGAGATCGCATTGGCGACCTTGCGCGCGGCTGCCGTAAGCGTCAGGTCGTCGACGTTGACGGTGATGTCGGCATACCGCTCGTAAAGCGGACGCCGCTCGTCGTAGAGCTCGCGCAGGCTCATGCCGATGCCGCCCTTCAAAACGACGCCGCGTTCCTGAAGATCGCTCAGGCGCTTCTTCATCTCATCATAGGAAATCTGCAAATAGACCACCTTGCCGATCTCCTTCAGGTGATCTATCGCCTCTTCGGAGTAGACCGCAGAGCCTCCCGTCGCAATGATGGTGTGCGTCTGCTCGATTTTGCAGAGGATCTGGTTTTCGACCTCGATGAAGCCGTCGGGTCCCATTGCGTCGATGAGCTTCTGCAGCGTGCGGTCGCACTCGTTCTGGATGATGAGATCGGCGTCGATGAAGTTATAGTTCATGATCTTCGCCAATACGATACCGAGCGTCGATTTTCCCGCACCGGGCATCCCGATCAAAATGATGTTGTCTTTTCCGCCTGCGGCCTGTGCCATCTTCTCTCCCGCCTTATTGCCCCATCTCGCAAAACCGTTGCGCCTCGGCGCGCGCCCATTATATCAATCGTTTTCGCGTTTTCGCTCCTCCGCCCCGATCGCCGAATCGTCTTCGCCATAAACATACAGCTCGGCATTCACCTGATCGCCCGCAAGCGAGATCTCGCCATGCGCTTGCTTGCCGCGCCCCCAAAGCAAGGGCGCCACCTCGCTCACGAGAATGGCGACGAAGATCAATGCGAAGCCGAACACGAGGCGCGCCGTGAGCGCCTCCCCATAAAGGAGAGCGGAGAACGCCACGCCAAACACCGATTCAAGGCTCAAAAGCACCGAGGCGGGCGCAGGATTCACGTGCATGAGCGCAACGTTTTGGAACACGAGCGCGATGCACGAGCAGAGGATGACCAGATAGAACATCTCGAAGAGGAACTCGGGCGTTGCGATGGCGAGGCTCGGCGGGGTTTCAGCGAAAAACCCGATAGCGAGGCCCATGACGCCGCCCACCCAAAACTGGAAGATCGTAAGCGCTAAGATGTCGCGACCCTCACCGAGCTTTGAGACGAACACGATATGGATGGCGAAGAACACCGCGCAGAGAAGCGTCATCGCGTCGCCAAAGTTCACCGAAAACGAAAGGTCGGAAAGCGAGACGAATCCGACGCCCGCTACGCAGAGCACCGCGGCGACCACATTGAACACCGATGGCTTGCGGCGCGCCACTGCCCAGTACACAAAGGGCACCATGACGCAGTACGTGCCGGTGAGGAAGGCGTTTTTGCCAGGAGTGGTGAACGCGACGCCGATCGTCTGCACCCAGAACCCGAGGAAATTCAGAATTCCGAGGATGAGCCCGGCGATGAGCCAATCCTTTCGGAAAGCGCCTTTCAGATGCGGAAAGAGAAAGATCGTGAGAACGATGGCGGTGAGAAGGAAGCGGGTGCCGATCAGGTAGGCAGGCGGCATCACCGCCACCGCATCCTTCATGACGACGAAACCGAGGCCCCAGATCACCGTCGCCAAGACGAGAAGCACCTTGAAGAAAAACGAAGGTATGCCTTTCGCTCCGCCCAATCCCAACACAACCGTCCTTTCATATCAAAGATGCCGCCCTTTCGGCGGCATCGCGAGTTACGCCGCCGCTCGTCAGAGCGGCGTAATAAAAATGGCGGAGAAGTGGGGATTCGAACCCCAGATACCCTTGTGGGGTATACTCACTTAGCAGGCGAGCACCTTCGGCCTCTCGGTCACTTCTCCGCTGGCAACGGTAAATCATACCGAGGCAGCTTTTGCGCGTCAAGATTCAATCGCCGCTTCAAACGAACCGTTTGGGTGTTTTCTAAGGTCGAACCCCAATATTTTATTGATGCAACACACCATATCCCCTAACATACGCCAAACACTGTTTCCACGACAGAGGACGAAACGTGAACAACCCCCCAAGCGCTTCCGCTCCCTCTGGAAGCAAAACTTCCCCCTCGGCAATCCTTGCCGTCAAATGGGCCGTGGCAGTCATTGTGCCCCTCGTCATCGTCTCGGTTCTCGGGCTTTCGCTCGTCCAAGCGCTCTGCTTCGGCATCATCCTCTTCGGGATCGTCTGCCTGGTGTTCAGCCTGCTCCCCGATTTCGTGATCGGGCTCGGCATCGTCTTCATCCCGACGGTGCTGGGAATCGTTCCCGCCGAGGTGACGCTCGCGCCGCTTTCCACCTGGACGTGGTGGGCGATCATCTTTGGCTTCATCGTCGGCGCCGCCATCTCGAAAAGCGGGCTCGGTCTGCGGATCAGCCACGCGCTCGCACGTCGTTTCGTCCGCGGTTGGACGAGCTTCATCGCGGTCATCTTCCTCGTCGAGACGATCCTTGTCATCATCGCGCCCTTCGCCAATGTCGCCACGATCGTCATCGGACTCTCGGTCTTTCTTCCCATGGCGGAAGAGCTCGGATACGCGCCGCGTTCGCGCGCCTACACCGGCGCCGCGCTCACCGTCGTCATAAGCAACACCGTATCGGGTGCCCTGCTCCTGACGGGGCATGTGATGAATGCCCTTGCGGTGAACCTTTTCGCCTCGTTCATGGTGATCACCTTCCAGAGCTGGCTCGTGACGATAACGCCGATCGCCGCGATAGCGACCGTGCTCGCCTTCCTCACCATCATCTTCGCCTGCCGTCCGAAAACCGCTAGCGCAGCAGCTGGGCAACCCGCCGGCACATCCTCACAGGCTGGCGCAAGGCCCGCCACGGGATCCTCCGCAGCACCCGCAGCCCCTGTGGCACCTGCGGCACCGCTCGGCGAGGCAGCATCGCAAACGCCACGGCCCTGGAGCGCGAACGAGACGCGTGTCCTTGCGCTCACCATCCTCATCATCGCGGGTTTCCTCCTGCAGCCGGCGCTCAAGCTCCCCTTCGATGCGGGCTGGCTCGCCATGGCGCTCTCGATCCTTCTGTTCGTCCCGAAGATCGGCATGCTGACCGGCGAGAACATCAAGGGCATCAACTGGACGTTCGTCCTCTTCATGATCGGCATCTTCAGCATCGGCGGGCAGCTCTCGTTCCTCGGCATCAACACCATCATCGCCACTTTCGCCATGCCCGCGGGCATCGAGACGTGGGGCGTCCTTCCCTCCGATCTCTACATCAGCTCTATTGTGGTGCTGCTCCATTTCCTCTGCGGCACGATCGCTCCTTTGCTCTCCACCCTCATCCCCGCGCTCGGCGCCTTCGCGCAGGCTCATGGCATGCTTCTGCTGCCACTGTTCTGCACGATCCTCTTCTGCCGCACGCGCTACGTGTTCCCCTATCAGGATGCAATGGTGCTTCTTTCAAAGGGGATCACACGCAACGGGATGCTCGATCCACAGATCACCAAGGTGGGCGTCATCTTCACGCTTGTGGTGCTTTTAATCGTCACGCCCATCGGATCGCTCTATTGGGCGGGAATCACGCTCTAGCGCTATTCGCTTTCGTCGTAATACTCGTCGTCGCTGGCATCATGCGAACGCGAGCGGCGGCGCGACATGTTCTGGTATTCGGCGACGAAACCGGCGGAGAAGATGCCGCCCGGGATCGCGACGATTCCCACCGAAAGCAGCATAGTGACCGAGCCGATGAACCGCCCAAGCCCCGTGATGGGCACGATGTCGCCATAGCCCGTTCCCGTCACCGTAGTGATCGCCCAATACACGCCGGTCAGAAGCGAATTGAACTTGTCGGGCTGCACGGGATGCTCCACCTCATACATGAGGATGGACGAGATAACGGTGAGCAGCAGAATGACCAAAAAGGCCGCGACGATCTCCGAGCGCGACTTGCGCACCACGCGTCCGATCGTGCGCAGCCCCCGCATATAGCGCGAGAGCTTGATGAGGCGCACGAGACGCAGCACGTTGATGGCATGGCGCCACAATGGGTTGATCGGAAAGAACCATGCGATCATGCTCGGCAGAAACGCGAGCAGGTCGATGAGGCCGAAGGGCGAGACGATGTAGCGTAGGCGCGCCTTGATGCCCTCATAGCGCGGATAGACGAGATCGGCCACCCAGATGCGGAAAAGATACTCAACGAAGAAAATCAGCGTCGAGATGGCGTAGAACGTAAGCGACGTCGCGTCCTCGGTGAAGTTCATCTGCACGAGCACGAACACGAGCACGGCGTTGGCCACGATGAGCGCGAAGAGCGCCACGCCGAAGAAGCGCGCCCATGCGTTTCCCGAGGCGATGTCCTCCAGCGCATAGAATGCCTGGCGCTTGAAGGGCGACGCCTTGCTCAAGAGCCGCTTTCTGCGCGCCTCGACTTCCTTCTCTGTCAGCTTCTTCGTTTTCGCCATGGCGCTATTGTAGCGAAGATTTCCCCATTCTCCTCGGATATGTGGTCAAGGTGTATCCTGCACGCTTCGCAATCAAACAGTGGAGTTCGTGCGCGATTTATGGTAAAGTGGCAAGCCGCACCGCACACAAGGCGCGTGCGCAACATACGGCGAGATGGCCAAGTGGTAAGGCAGAGGCCTGCAAAGCCTTCATCACCGGTTCGAATCCGGTTCTCGCCTCCATAAGCATAATGCGAAGCCGGACAAGAGCGTCCGGCTTTGTTTTTCATAACTTTGTTGTTCGGAGGACCAACCGGTCGCTTTGCCTCCAAAGAATGATCAAGGGCGAGCGCTCATTTCCCTTCTTTGCGTTGCTCGTTGCGCAGATCGTCCTCCCAGTTCGGCGAGAGGAAGCGCTTGCTCTCGTCCCTGAAAAGGAACTCGATCTCGGCAGGAAGCAGCTCTTGCCCTTCCTCGCCGATGATCACGTTTTGCGGGTTGCGTTTGTTGTCGAACGGCTCGATGTGGACGAGCACCTCTTTCACGTTCGGGAACTTCTCCTTCACGAACGCTTCCGCCTTATCCCCGAGCATGTGCGCATCGCGCACGGTCATCTGGGGATCCACCATGATGTGGAGATCGCAATAGATCTCGGCCTCGGTGCCGCGCGTCCGCACGTTGTGCACGTTGACGATGCCGGGGATGCGGTTCACCGCACGGATGATCTCCTCGGAGGGAATGCGCGCTTCATCGGAAAGCGTTCGCAAGGCGGCCCGAAACACCTTGACCGCGGACAAGACGATCGCAAGCGTCACGACGAGCGCCATAACCGGATCCGCCGCGGGAAAGCCGAGCGTCACAAGCGCCAATCCGAAGATGACGCCGATCGAGACGAAGGCATCCGAGAGCGTGTGCGAGGCATCGGCATGGAGGATCTCGCTTTGCAGCTGGCGGCCGCGACGGTGCTCATAGGTGGTGACCGAGAGGTTGATCACGAGGGTGACCACCATCACGACGAAGGAAACCGTGTCGACATGGGCGTTGTAGTCGCCCGTCACCAGCTTACCGACCGCCCCCGAACCCACCTCGAAGGCCGCGATGAGCAAAAGGACGCCGATGACCATGCTCCCGTAGGTCTCATATTTTGAATGCCCGTAGGGGTGGGTCTTATCGGCCGGTTGCGCCGCGAGCTTCAAGGTGATGAGGCCGACGATATTGCCCAGCGAGTCGAACACCGAATGGATGCCGTCTGCCTGCATGGAGGTCGTGTTTGAAATGACGCCATAGATGAACTTCGCCGCCGCGACCACGAGGTTGAGGACGAAGACCACCCAGAGCACGCGCCGAACGAGTCGGGCGTGTTCCGCTGCCGTAGAGGTCTGGACAATCTTGGCCATTCGCTTCGCTTCCCTCAGTCGGTTCGCTCGGGTGTGCCGTTTCGAAGCCGATAAAGCAAACGACCCGCCGAAAGCGACGGGTCGACGATTTTTGGTGTCGGAGGCGGGATTTGAACCCGCACACCCGATGTTTGGGCACTAGCACCTCAAGCTAGCGTGTCTGCCGTTCCACCACTCCGACAAAAGTGTGCAAAGAGCATTCTACCAAAGAGCGCCCGCAACAATGACGAGATAACTACGCTCCGGTGCTAATTGTTCCGTGCGGGTACGCGATCATCAAGACGATCATGCAGACGAAGAAGACGATCGCCAGAATGATCGTGATGCGATCGAGGTTCTTCTCGATGATGCTCGTTCCCGTTTGGCTGGAATAGAGCGAGCTGGCGATCATATCGGAAATTCCCGTGCCCTTGCCCGAATGCAACAGCACGAATACGATCAGACCCAATCCGGAGATGACCGTCAAAATGATAAATATGATGACCAGCGGTGACACTCGTTTTCCTCATCCGTCGTTGCTCTTACACGCAAGTTGCTAAGTATAGCGATTCGGCAGCTCCCACGCAAGAGACCAATTTCGTCCATCGCGTTTCCCGAAAATCTTCAAGCATCGTCCGAGAACTGAAGGAGCCGCCGAACACGCGAACTCCCTACTTGAGCGCCGCCTCAATGATCGCGATGAACGATGTGGCCTTGAGGCTCGCTCCCCCGATCAGCCCGCCGTCGATGTCAGGCTCCGCGAGCAGGATAGCGGCGTTGCCCTCGTTCATCGAGCCGCCATAGAGAATGCGCATCGCCTCGGCAGTGTCTTGGCTGTAGAGCTCTTTGAGCGTCTCACGGATCGCCGCGCACACGGCCTGCGCCTGCTCGGGCGTCGCGGTGCGTCCGGTGCCGATCGCCCAGATGGGCTCGTAGGCCACGACGCATTTGGCAGCCTCGTTCTCGTCGATCCCCGCGAATGCCGCGCGCACCTGCGCGCAGACGAACTCGTCGGTCGTGCCCTCATCGCGCACGGCAAGCGATTCCCCCACGCAGATGATAGGGGCGAGATGGCCCGCGAGCAGCGCCTTCGCCTTCTTGTTCACATCCTCGTTCGTCTCACCGAAGAGCCCGCGGCGCTCCGAATGGCCGACGATGCAATAGGCGCAGCCGATCTCAGCGAGCATACCGACGGAGATCTCGCCGGTATAGGCGCCCTTCTCCTCCCAGTAGACGTCCTGAGCGCCCACAGCGATGTGCTGCTTGTCGAACTCAAGCACGGTCTTTGCGGGCTTCAAATCGACGAACGGCGGGCAGAGCGCCACATCGACGGTATCCGACCAATCGGGCTCGAAGCGGTTCGAGATCTCCTGCGTGAGCACCACGGCCTCGCCGATGGTGTTGTTCATCTTCCAGTTTCCTGCGATAAGCGGTTTCCGTGCCATATCAAATCCTTCCACAATCAAAGACTCTCATGTTGGCTAGTATGAAAGCGAGGGTTTTCTCGAAACTTTACCCTTTCAATGCCTCCACTCCAGGGAGTGCTTCGCCTTGGACGAGCTCCATCGAGGCGCCGCCGCCGGTTGAGACAAACGTCATCTTATCCGCGAGCCCGTATTTGTTGATGGCGGCCACCGAATCGCCTCCGCCGATGATGCTGTCGGCATCGACGTTGGCCGCAACGGCCTCGGCCACCTCGCGCGTGCCGGCCTCGAACAGCTGGTTCTCGAACACGCCCATCGGCCCGTTCCAGAAGATCGTCTGGCCATCGGCGATCGCCTGCGCATAGCGCTTGCGGGTCTCGGGCCCGATGTCAAGGCCCATCATGTCGTCGGGAATGGCGTCGGCGCTCACATCCTTCACCTCGGTGGGCGCATCGATGCTATCGGCCACCACCACGTCGCTCGGAAGCAAGAACTCCACGCCGTTGGCCTCGGCCTTGGCGATCATCGCCGCCGCCTTATCCACCCAGTCTTCCTCTTTCAGGGATTTTCCGACGCTCTTGCCTTGGGAAAGGAGGAAGGTGAAGCACATGCCGCCGCCGATGATGAGCGTGTCCACCTTGTCGAGCAGTGCATCGATCACCTTGATCTTATCGGATACCTTCGATCCGCCGAGAATCGCGATGAAGGGCCTCCGCGGATCCTCGAGCATGCCCTGAAGCGTGGAGACCTCTCTCAGCATGAGATACCCCGCATAGGCCGGCAGGTAGGCGGCCACACCGGCCGTTGACGCATGGGCGCGGTGCGCGGAGCCGAATGCATCGTTGACGTAGACCTCCCCGAGCTCCGCCAATGCCTTGGCAAACTCAGGATCGTTTTTCTTCTCGCGCTTATCGAAGCGGAGGTTCTCCAGAACGAGCACATCGCCATTGTTCAGGGCCTGAGCCGCCTCAAGGGCGGCCTCGCCGACCGTTTCCTCAGAGAAAGCCACCTTGGCGTCGATGAGCTCTGCCAAGCGATCGGCGGCGGGCTTGAGGGTGTAGTCAGGTTCGTACCCCTCGCCCTTGGGGCGCCCCAGATGGCTCATGAGGATGACGCGGGCGCCGTCGTCGATGAGCTTTTGGATGGTGGGAAGGGCGGCGCGGATGCGCGTGTCGTCGGTCACCTTCCCCTCTTTGATCGGAACGTTGAAGTCGACGCGCACCAAGACGCGCTTGCCGCCGGCGTCCAGCTCGTCAATGGATTTTATATCAGCCACGGTTCCTCCATTCCCCCGCAAGCGGCGCCCGCATCGATAGACGACGCTTCGGCGCGGCACTTGAGGGATAGCACTTTGGGATAACACTACGGCGGGACTACCCGAAGGTAATCCCGCTCAGATTTTCACGATTTCCGGAGCCTTCAGTTCGCGAACCCTCGCCTTCGATCCTCGAACCTCCCAATCGCACCATTACTCGCTAGAGAACGATCTTCGCAAGGTCCTTGACGCGGTTGCTGTAGCCCCATTCGTTGTCGTACCAAGAGATGCACTTCACGAAGTTGCCCTTGCCGCCGATGACCATGGTGAGCTTGCTGTCGAAGATCGAGGAATGGCTGTTTCCGACGATGTCGATCGAGACGATCGGGTCTTCGGTGTACTCGAGGATGCCCTCGAGCTCGCCCTCAGCGGCGGCCTTCATGGCAGCGTTGATCTCCTCGACGGTGACCTCCTTATCAAGCTCCACCGTGAGGTCGACCATCGAGCCGTCGGGAGTGGGAACGCGGGTCGCGAAGCCGTCGAGCTTGCCCTTCAGCTCCGGAAGCACCAGCGCAACGGCGCGAGCGGCGCCGGTGGTGGTCGGGATCATCGACATGGCCGCTGCACGGGCACGGCGCAGATCCTTGTGGGGAAGGTCGAGGATCCTCTGGTCGTTGGTGTACGCATGGATGGTGTTCATGAAACCGCGCTTGATGCCGAAGTTGTCCAGAAGCACCTTCGCGAACGGCGCCAAGCAGTTGGTCGTGCAGGAAGCGTTCGAGATGATGTTGTGCTTTTCCTTATCGTATTCCTTGTCGTTCACGCCCATGACGATCGTGATGTCCTCGTTCTTCGCCGGAGCGGAGATGATGACCTTCTTGGCGCCGGCCTCGAGATGGGCCTTCGCCTTGTTGGCATCGGTGAACAGACCGGTGGATTCGATGACCACGTCGACGCCGAGCTCTTTCCAAGGAAGGTTGGCGGGATCGCGCTCTTGCAGCACCTTGACGGGATAGCCGTCGGCGATAAAGCCCTCGTCGGTCACTTCCACCTTGTCGAAGGCCCTCCCATGGACCGAATCGTATTTCAGCAGATGGGCCATCGTCGGAATGTCTCCGAGGTCGTTCACCGCCACAACCTGCAACGTCGGATCTTTGGCCATAGCGCGAAACACCAAACGCCCAATGCGGCCGAATCCATTGATGCCGATCTTTGTTGTCATACATGCCCCTTTCAACCATCGTTTATCGCTTCACGCCCGCTTCTTCGGCGTGGAGACTTTCAGAGGCATAGTATCACGAATCGCAAAGACGGTCGCGGGGCGATTTGCTCCGACACCATGGCGTAACCCTTCGCCGCAGTCAGAGGCACGATCTTCGACGCCAAACACCGCGGGCGGCTGTGCTACGGCTTCGCCTCGCGGGCAAGCTCCTCGATGCGGCGCACGCGGTGATACACGGCGGATTTCGAGAGCGGCGGATTCGCGAGCTCGCCGAGCTCTTTCAGCGTGGCGTCTGGATGGGAGACGCGCAATCTGATGTAATCGCGCAACGCGGGGGGAAGGCTTTCCATCCCGTAGGCCGTGAGGACCCGCCGAATGGCGACGAGCTGGTCCACCGCCGCGCCGGCGCTTTTCGCCTGATTCGCCACCTCGGCGTTTATCTGGCGGTTCACATCGCTCCGGAGGCTCTTCACCACGCGCTCCTCCTCCAGATAGAGCGCGCTTTGGTGCGCCCCGACATAGGCGAGAAACTCAGCGATGGCGTTGCCGCTCTTCAGATAGACCATAGAGGAGCTCCGCCGCGACATGATGCGCGCGTTGATGTCCTTCTGCCGCATGAGCTCCACGAGTCCGCGGGCGAGCTCTTCGCTCTCCACGGTGATCTCGAAGTGGAAATCGTTTCGCGGGTTCGAGATGAAGCCGGCGCCGAGAAACGCCCCGCGCAGATAGGCCGCCGCGCAGCAGCTCTTGCTGACGAGGGGCGGCCAGATTCCCATGACAAGCTCTTCGGGGCTGCCGTCGCCGCCGCTCAAGATGCCAAGCGCGCGAAGCGCCTTCGGCAATGCCCTCTGCGCGGGAACCTCGATCAGGTAATTCGGCGTCTTATGGAGCACGCTGCGGCGGATGGTGAGGTCGGTCTTTAAATCGAAGAGCTGATGGAGCAGGCGCAGGGCGAGACGCGCGACCACGGCGGTATCGGTCGCGATCTCCACGCGATAGCGGCCCTGACCGCTGAAGAAGAGCGTGCCCTCGGTGCGAACGAGCGCCGCGAGCGTCGCCTTCTCGCAATGCGAGCAGGTGGGAGCGACATGCGACAGCTCGTCTTTCACATCTGCCGTGAATGACAAAGCCGTATCACCCCCAAGAAGGCATCGCGCAGGGCCTTCGGATCGTGCCACGTCGGGCGCTCGGGGTCGACAAGGCTGCGCGCGATGACCACGGGTCCTTGCGCCTGTATCGCCTGCATGTCCTGATAGGTGATGGCAACGCGCCGCGCTTTGGAGGCCGGCACCGCCTCAAGGGCGGGAAGCTCGGCCGCTCGCTGCCCATAGGCGCCGAGCGGTTCACGGGGCAGCCCATCGGCGGGCGCCGAGAAGGGCGCGGCGAACGCGTTGCCGACGCTTGCAGGGCGCAGCGGTTCGTCCACATGCACGAGCACGTAGTCGATCAGCCCCTCCATACCGTGGGCGAACAGCGCCTCGACATGCTCCTTCACCGTGAGCCCCCACGTCTCCCCCTGCACGTCGGCGAGCGAGCAGACGAACAGCACGCGCCCCCGCGATGCGCGGATCGCGTCGACGATGCCCGGCACGAGCAAATTCGGGATGATCGAGGTGAAAAGCGAGCCCGGCCCGAGCACGATGAGGTCGGCACGGCGAAGCGCCTGAAGCGCGGGCTCATAGGGAAGCACCGGCTCGTCGGAGACGAGCTTGACCTTTGAGAGCGCGGTCTTCGCGTGCGAGGCGGGAGCTTGGCCGTCGATGAGGGCGCCGTCGCGCGTCTTGGCGATGAGGCGCACCGGCGTGAGCGTCGAGGGGTACACATGCCCCTGCGCGTTGAGGAGCCGCTCGCAGACGGCGATGGCCTCGGGAAACGAATGCGTCGTGTCCTCAAGCGCCGCGAGCATGAGGTTTCCCAAGCTGTGGTTGCGCGCGATGGTCAGGCGGTATTTGAACGCCCGCACGAAGGGATCGTCGGGGTCTTTCGCAAAGGCGGCAAGGCATTTCCGCACATCGCCCGGCGGCGTCGCATGCGCTTCCTCACGCAGGATGCCCGTCGATCCGCCGTCGTCGGCCATGGCCACCACGGCGTCGGTCGTCACGCCGAGGGCGAGCAACGTGCGGATGCTCATCGGCGCGCCCGTGCCGCCGCCGATCACCACCGCCCGCATGGGCAGATAGTCCTCCTCGCCCGCAACGTCCTCGACAAACGAGGAATCATAGAGGCGAAGGAACTGCTGCGTCGCCGATATGTCTTGGGAAAACGGATAAACCATGCGTAACTCTTCACTTGCTCCTACGTGATTCCACCGGTGCTCCTCCGTGCTCTCCTACCTGCGCCCCTCATCGGCCGGAAGGCCCTTGTCGACCAGCCGGAGATCGCGATGGGCGACGCTCACGCGGTAGCCCTTCGATTTCAGATAGTCGCCCGTCGCCTCGGCGAGGGCGACGCTGCGGTGCTGGCCGCCCGTGCATCCCATCGCGATGGCAAGCTGCTGCTTCCCCTCGCTCACATAGGCGGGCATGACCGTGTCGAGAAGCGCCTGCCACCGCTTGTTGAAGTCGATGGTCTCATCGCGCAGCATCACGTAATCGCGCACCGCGGGATCGAGCCCCGTGAGCGGCTTGAGCTCGGGAACGTAGTAGGGATTGGGAAGGAAGCGCACGTCGATCACGATGTCGGCGTCGGTCGGCGCCGCGTGCTTGAATCCGAAGGAATACACCGTCACCGTCATCGCGGGCTGCTCGTTTCCCGTAGCGAAGAGCGAGGTGATGGTGGAGCGGAGCTGCTGCGGCAGAAGGTCGGTCGTATCGATGACGTAGTTCGCGCGATCATGGAGCTGGGCGAGCATATCGCGCTCGCGCTCGATGCCCGAGGCGATGGTCGAGCCGTCGCTGCACAGCGGATGGCGCCGGCGGCTCGATTTATAGCGCGCGACGAGCTTGGCGTCGTCGGCGTCGAGGAAAAGGATGCGATAGTCGATGCCTTGGTCGGTCAGGGAATGCAGCACATCATCGAGCTCCATGAAGTAATCGCCGTTGCGCGCGTCGCACACCACGGCAAGGCGCCGTCTCCCTTCGGGCTGGCCGGGCATATCGTGAAGCGTCAGAAGATTGCGGATGAGGCTCGATGGGAGGTTGTCAACGCAGAAATAGCCGAGGTCTTCAAAGGCATGCATCGCCTCGGTGCGCCCCGCCCCGCTCATTCCTGTCACGATGACGAGCTTCGGCATGTCCGCCATGTTTGGATCCAACGCTCTCTCGCTCATTCATGCTCCTTGTCAGTCGGCTGCTCTTCCCCATGTTCTGCCTCATTATACTGCCTCAACACGCGATAGACCTCGCGGCCCACCTCGGCGGGAACGACCTTCGCCTCAAGGATCTCATCAAGGTTCGCCTCCTTGAGGCGCTTAAATGATTTGAAATGGCGAAGCAGCGCCTTTTTCCGCACCGGACCGAGGCCCGCAACGCTATCGAGCACTGATGCCGTCATGCCCTTGCCCCGGAGCTTGCGGTGGTAGGTGATGGCGAAGCGATGGGCCTCGTCGCGCACCTGCTTCACGAGGTAAAGGGAGGCCGATCCCGCCGGAAGCACGATCGGCCCGCTTTCCTGCCAGGGCACGAACAGCTCCTCATCGCGCTTGGCGAGGCCGCAGAGCGCGATGCCATCGATCCCCAGCTCGTCAAACACCTCGATCGCGGCGGTGAGCTGGGGCTTGCCCCCATCGAGGATGAGCAGGTCGGGCTTTTTCCCGAAGCGCTCGTCCGCCATGCGCTCAGGGCTGTACCGGCGCAGCAGCACCTCGCGCATCGAGAGGAAGTCGTTGGCTTCGTCAAGCGGCGTCTTGATGCGGAAGCGGCGGTATTGGTTCTTATCCGATTTGCCGCTCGTGAACACCACCATCGAGGCCACCGTATAGGAACCGTGGATCGTCGAGATGTCGAAGCACTCGATGCGCATCGGCGGCGCGTCGAGAGCAAGGGCACTCTCCAGCTGGAGCAGGGCGTCGTTCACGCGCTTGTCGTCGTAGCCCGTGCGCACCTTGTAGCGCAGAAGCGTGTGGCGCGCGTTCGTCTCCGCCATCGTCAAGAGCTCGGCGCGATCGCCCTTCTTCGGCGTGGTGAAGCGCACCTTCGCCCCATGGGACGATCCGAGCTTCTCGCTGAGCCAGCCCTCCATGACCTGCGCGTCCTCAGGCAATGCCGCCATGATGATCTCGCGCGGGATGGTCGTCGTGGCGTCGTAGTAGCGCAAGAGGAAGTTGTGGGAGAGCTCATCGTCGCCCACGTCGGTACCGCGATTGAGCACAAACTCGTTCGCGTTGATGATGCGTCCCTCGCGCACCATGAGCACCTCCACCGCCGCGATGGTCTCCTCGCGATAGAAGCCGATGACGTCGGCGGAAAGCGATTCGGAGGTCGTCGCGTGCTGGTGGACCGACATCGCGCGCAGGGCCTCGAGCCGCTCCTTTATCCTGCCCGCCCGCTCGAAATCGAGCTCGGCGGCCGCCTCTTGCATCTCCTCGGTGAGCTCATCGATGAACTCGCGCTGGCTCCCCGCCAAGAAGCGCTCGATTCGCTCCACGTTTTTGGCGTAGTCCTCGGGCGTGATGGCCCCCGCACAGGCGCCCGGCCCCAGCCCCACATGGGCGTCGAAGCAGGGCCGCGGCTCCGTCGCGAGAAGCGCGAGCGGATCCTTCTCGAGGCGCCGTGCGAGGCGCCGCCATTCCGCACACTGCGCCGAACACAACGGCACGATGCGACGCGCGATGTCCACCGTCTGGCGCGCCGCGCGGGCGTCGGTATAGGGCCCGAAATACCGCGTGGCGCTCTGGTGCTTCTCGCGCGTGTATTTGATCGCGGGGAACACATCGCCTTTCGTGATCGCGATATAGGGGTAGCTCTTATCGTCTTTGAAGTCGGCGTTGAAGAAGGGGCTGTATTCGTTGATGAGGTTCTTCTCGAGGATGAGCGACTCGTGCTCGTTTTCGGTGACGATGTAGTCGAAGGAGAAGATCTTGTCGACCAAAAGCGGGATTTTCGCGCGCTCGTCCTGATAGTTCACGTATTGGCGCATGCGGGCGCGCAGCTGCTTGGCCTTCCCGACATAGATCACCTCGCCGTTGCGGTCCTTCCACAGATACACGCCTGGCAAGGTGGGCACGCTTTCGAGCTCATGCTTGATACGGGAAAGGCGCTCTTCGAGGCTTTCCTCCTCGATGGGCGCGACTCCGTATTCAAAAGATGAACCCATGAAATCACCTCTCGCAAAAAACGCTTTTGAGGAATACTATAATAGCCGAATCGCGAGATGAGCCGCTCTGGCCCATCTTCACAGGAACGGCGCTGAAGACGCAGAGGCATCGAAGGCGCCTCCGCGGCCAAGGAAGTTTTTGGAAGGAGCTTTACCCATGACAAAGATTGTCAATTCATGGAACGACTGGGATCCGCTGAAACGCGTCATCGTCGGCCGTTGCGACAACTCGGTGATTCCGCCTGAGGAGCCGGCGACGTCGGAGAAGGTGCCGGTCGATTCCGAGATGCGCGGCATGTGGGGCCTTCGTCCGCTCGCCACCGTCGAGCGCGGCAATGAATGCCTCGAGAACCTCGTGAAGATCCTCGAGGACCACGGCGTCATCGTCGACCGCCCGACCCCGCTTCAATGGAACCAAGCCATCGGCACGCCCGACTTCCGCAACGACTCCATGATGACCTGCATGCCCCCGCGCGACATCCTGCTCACCATCGGCTCAGAGATCATGGCCGCCGCCAACTCCTTCCGTTGCCGCTATTTCGAATACCTCGCCTACTGGCCGCTCATGAAAGAGTATTTCGATGAGGACCCCTCGTTCAAGTGGACCCAGGCGCCGCGCCCCCGCTTGACGGACAAATCCTACAAGCACAACTACTACGATGAGAAGATCTCGCTTGAGGAGCGCCTCATCCGCACCGCGAACAAGGACTTCGTCACCACCGAGATCGAGCCGATGTGGGACGCCGCCGACGTCATGCGCATGGGCAAGGACCTCTTCATCCAGCACGGCCTCACCACGAACCGTGCCGCCATGGATTGGTTCCAGCGCTACTATCCCGAGTACCGCGTGCATGCGGTGAACTTCCCGGGCGACCCCTACCCCATCCACATCGACGCCACCTTCGTGCCGCTACGCCCCGGCCTGATCATCAACAACCCCGTGCGTCCGCTCCCCGAGGAGCAGCGCGCGATCTTCGATGCGAACGACTGGCAGATCGTCGATGCGGCCCAGCCGGCCCATACCGAGCCGCCGGCGCTGTGCTACTCGTCGGTCTGGCTGTCCATGAACTGCCTCGTGCTCGACCCGAAGACCGTCATCGTCGAGGCGTCCGAGGTCTACCAGCAAGAGCAGATGGACAAGCTCGGCATGAACGTCATCCCCTGCGACCTGCGCGACGCCTATCCGTTCGGCGGCGGCCTGCATTGCTCGACCGCAGACGTGTATCGCGAGGGAACCTGCGAGGATTACTTCCCGAATCGCGTGAAGGATCCCACGCTCGTCCGTCCCGAGATGTGGCCCGAGGGCTAAGCCGTTTTCGGCTTCGGCTCGCACCACACAGCACTCGTGGCACATAAGACAAATCTGAAATCGGTGGCGCTCCTCGCGGGCGCCATCATTGCATTTGTGATCGGCTCGGGGTTCGCCACCGGACAGGAGATCATCCAGTATTTCACCGCCTACGGCTTAGGCGGCATCGCGGTGATCCTCGTCTTCGCTGTCACCTTCATCTATTACAACGTCAACTTCGCGAAGGCCGGTGCCGAAGAGCATTTCGAACGCGCGAACGACGTCTATAAGTTCTATTGCGGGAAATACCTCGGCACCTTCTTCGACTACTATTCGACCGTTTTCTGCTACATGTCATTTTTCGTGATGGTGGGCGGGGCCGCCTCCACGTTGAACCAGCAATACGGCCTCGCGCCGTGGATCGGCGGCGTGCTCATGTGCGCGATCGTCGTGCTGATCGTCTCGGGCGGCCTGAAGCGCCTCGTGGATGTGATCGGCGTGCTTGGGCCGATCAAGATCGCGTTTTTCCTCTTCATCGCCATCGCGACGCTCGTGATGACCTGGCAGGCAGTCCCCGAGGGGCTGGCCATCATCGATGCCGGCGCGTTCGTCGGCGCGACCGAGGACAACACCATCAAGACCGCGGGCGACAACTGGCTCATCTCCGGCCTTTCCTATGCGGGATTCGTGCTCCTTTGGTTTGCGAGCTTCATGGCGGCGCTCGGAGCGAAGGAAAACCGACACGACCTCTATAAGGGCATTGTCGTGGCCACGATGGTGCTCTGCATCACCATCGGGCTGATCTCGTTCGCACAGATCGCCAACATCAACGTCACGGGCGAAGACGGCGCCTCATACGTGTGGAACGCGAACATCCCGAACCTCATCCTCGCCTACCGCATCTGGCCGCCTCTTGCCACCATTTTCTCCATCATCGTCTTCATCGGCATCTGCGCGGCAGCCGTTCCGTTGCTCTACAACCCCGCGTCGCGCTTTTCGCAGGAGGGCACGCCGCGCTTCCGGGTGCTGACGGTGGTCTTTGGCGTGGTCGGTCTCATCATCGGGCTATTTTTGCCCTACCGCGACCTCGTGAACATCATCTATGTGCTCAATGGCTACATCGGCGCGGTGCTTTTGATCTTCATGATTGTCCGCAATATCCGCGATCTGGCGCGGGCACGCAAAGCGCCCCGTGCGCGGAATATGCACGGGCATTGAAACAACCTGGAAACGCGCCGTCTTGAGACTAGGGTATAATACGGCGCTGAAGCACTTCAGAGAAAAGCAACTGAAAGGAGGAGCTATGCCACGTGAGATCGGGCAACGACCTGCCTATTTCTACTATGAGGCAGCCCAATACTTAGGAGATTACCATGGCATCTAATACCGCAACTACCAGCTTCAACTCTCTCGGCGAAAACGAGCGGAGAGGTGTAGTCAGGCGCGTCGCCGTTTCCTCGTTCCTCGGAAACTTCATCGAATGGTTTGACTACGGTTCTTATTCCTATTTCGCCGTCGTGCTCTCAGCAGCACTCATGCCTTCCAGCGACCCCACAGTCGCCATCATCGAGACCTTCGCGGTCTTCGCCCTTTCCTTCCTCCTCCGCCCTGTCGGCGGCTTCTTCTGGGGCCACATCGGTGACCGCCGCGGCCGTAAATGGGCGCTCGCCACATCGATCCTTCTGATGTCCGGCGCGAGCTTCCTCATCGGATGCATTCCGAACTACGCCACCATCGGCATCGGCGCACCAATCCTGCTTCTCGGCCTGCGCATGGTCCAGAGCTTCTCCGCCGCCGGCGAATATGCGGGCGCCGCAACGTTCCTCGCGGAATACGCCCCGGTCAACCGCCGCGGTCTCTACTGCTCGGCCGTTCCCGCTTCCACGGCGACCGGACTTTTGATAGCGACGGCACTCGCCGCCCTTGAGAACTCCGTCTTCGGTGAGAGCTCAACATTCATGATCGACTGGGGCTGGCGCATCCCCTTCTGGATGGCAGGCCCGCTCGGCATCATCACCCACTACATCCGCACGCGCCTTTCCGACTCACCGGTCTATGAGCAGATGCAGAAGGAAGTTGAGGAGAAGCAGGGCCAGAACACCCCGATCAAGACCCTCCTCACGCATTACTTCAAGCCGCTCATCATCAGCTTCGGCGCCTGCATGCTCAACGCGGTCGGATTCTACATGGTGCTCACCTTCATGCCGAACTACCTGCAGGTGACGCTCGGCTACAATGCGGTCGATTCGCTCATCATCTCGACGATCTGCTTGATCGTGTATGTCGCGTTCATCTTCATATCGGGCCGCATATCCGACCGCTTCGGGCGTAAGAAGATGCTGATCATCGCCTGCGTCGGCTTCATCGTGTTCACCGTTCCCGCTTTCTATTTGATGAACACGATGCAGTTCGCCATCATCCTCTTCGCCATGCTCGTGCTGAACTTCCTGCTCACCTTGAACGACGGCACGCTTTCCTCCTACTTGACGGAAACGTTCCCGACCAAGGTGCGCTATTCGGGATTTGCCCTGAGCTTCAACTTCGCGAATGCGATCTTCGGTGGCACAGCAAGCGTCATCAGCTTCTCCCTCATCGAGGCCACCGGAAGCCAAATCGCTCCCGGCTGGTACATGGTCGTCATCGCCGCGATCGCCTTGGTCGCCATGATCTTCACGCACGACCATTCGGGCACGCACCTCGAGGACGTGAAGTAGCCTATCGCGCAAGGCGCAGAACGGCACAAGCCTACACACTGACAGAGGGGCGCTTCGGCGCCCCTCTTTGTATCCGTAAATATCGAACGCGCAATATTAAATCTTTGTTACATCTCAAATCAAAACCTATACTTATGGTGGCGAAAATAACGCTCTTTTTCGGAGAGCGTTGCAAAGCAAATGCCCAAAAGCTTCAAAGGAGGAAACATTGAGCTACGTAAGCGACGTCATTGAGCAGGTCAAGGCCAAAAACCCTGAGCAGCCGGAATTCATCCAGGCCGTCACCGAGGTTCTGGAATCATTGGAGCCGGTCATCGATGCCCATCCCGAGTACAAAGAGGCGAGCTTGCTCGAGCGCATCGTCGAGCCCGAGCGCGTTCTGATCTTCCGCGTGCCGTGGGTTGATGACAACGGCAACGTGCAGGTGAACCGCGGGTTCCGCGTCGAGTTCAACAGCTGCCTTGGGCCCTACAAGGGCGGCCTGCGCCTTCATCCTTCGGTCAACCTCGGCATACTGAAGTTTTTGGGCTTTGAGCAGATTTTCAAGAACAGCCTCACCACCCTTCCGATGGGCGGCGGCAAAGGCGGTTGCGATTTCGATCCCAAGGGTAAATCCGACATGGAGGTCATGCGCTTCTGCCAGTCGTTCATGACGGAGCTCTGCCGTCATCTCGGCGCCGACACCGACGTTCCCGCGGGCGACATCGGAACGGGCGCGCGCGAGATCGGCTATATGTTCGGCCAGTACAAGCGCATCCGCAACGAATGGGTGGGCGTGCTGACCGGCAAGGGGCTTTCCTACGGCGGATCGCTTGCCCGCACCGAGGCGACGGGCTATGGCCTCGTGTACTTCGTTGAAGAGCATCTCAAGTGCGCAGGCGACACGCTTGAAGGCAAGACTGTCGCCGTCTCAGGCTCCGGCAACGTCGCCATCTATGCGACCGAGAAGGCCCAGCAGCTGGGCGCGAAGGTCGTCACCCTCTCCGACTCCACCGGCTGGATCCACGACCCCGCTGGCATCGACGTCGCTCTGGTGAAGCAGATCAAGGAAGTCGAGCGCGGTCGCATCTCCGAGTATGCGAAACGTCGCGAGGGCGTGGAATACCACGACGGCCGTGGCGTGTGGACCGTTCCCGTCGACATTGCCCTTCCTTGCGCGACGCAGAACGAGCTTTTGCTTGACGATGCGAAGACGCTTGTCGCGAACGGCTGCAAGATCGTCGCCGAGGGCGCGAACATGCCCACCACGATCGAGGCGACCGAATACCTGCAGGAAAACGGCGTCGTGTTCTGCCCCGGCAAGGCAGCCAACGCTGGCGGCGTCGCGACCTCCGGCCTCGAGATGTCGCAGAACTCCGAGCGCCTCTCTTGGACCTTCGAAGAGGTGGATGCGAAGCTCAAGAACATCATGGTGACCATCTACCATGCCGCCGCCGACGCCGCGAAGCGCTACGGCCATGAGGGCAACCTCGTCATGGGCGCGAACATCGCCGGCTTCGAGAAGCTCGCCGACGCCATGATGGCGCAGGGCATCGTGTAAGCCTTATCTGCCACATCCATAAGCACAGCGAAGCGGGGGCTCACCACCCCCGCTTTTTTATCAACGCACGTTAGTTGTCGCTATCCGAGATTCGCAGAACTTTGTTATCGGGAAATAAAGAGCGTATCGGCATATTGTTGATCGAGACCCTCTTTGAGCGTTTCGAAGGCGGGAAGGTAATCATTGATTATGCGATCGACAAGAGCCCGGGCGGCGTCTCCGTTATAGATATGTGAGACATCATTTCGGGATTTGAGCATTTCGAGCCAAATGTCCTCATCGACGAAATCGTATGTCGCGAAAGCAGCTTTCAAGATGTCACGCGGCGAACCAGATAGCGCAACAGATTCACCTTCATAGGCAAGTGCTTCTTTCAGAAGCTTCCAAGCGAGCTCGAACTGCAATGAGAACTTATTGATAACGCCGCTCATGATGAATTCATTGCTCAAATCTTCTGCGGGAGCTTGAAGAAGGATAGAGAGTTGACGTGAATAGTTTTCATACTTAACCATAGAGCACCTTGCCCTCTCGGGCGATTCTGTCGCGAAGCTCCTGCTGAACGGGGCCATCGAGGTTAACGTAATCAAAAGCGAGAAGCGTCGGCGCAAATTCCTCCATATCCAATATGAAGCGCGTTTGGTCGCCGCCGCATAGAGCAAGATCGATGTCGCTCTTCGGCCGTTGCGAGCCATTGGCACGCGAGCCGAACAAGATGACCGAATCAAGGCCATGCAGCTGCGCATAGTGGCGAATCGATTCCATGACTGATGATTTTATGCCAAAGGTTTCCATGGCGGCCATTGTATCACACGGCCTGTGGAGCCCTGCGGGTTCTCAATCCGCGCAAAGATGTGGAAAGCTCACTCTTGGGAAGAGGATTCATCCGGTGCGAAGATGCGGGCGGAGGCGACGTTGCTCGCCGTGACGAGAACGCATCCGACGCTGCCCTTTTGAGGCGATGAGACGATGAAGGTGTCGTTCACGATCTGCCCGTTTCCCGAGAAATCGGGATCGTCTTCGCTCAAAATGACGACGTCCACGCCGTCCAACACGGGAAGATAGGCCGGGCGCTTCGTGAGGCAGACGACCGTCTGGGCGCCGCTTTCCGCAAGATCCTCAAGGATGTCGTCGAGCCGCTTTTCGCTTATCGCCCGTTCGAGGGAGAAAACACCGATCGAACGGCCATTTCCCTCCATGATGAGCGGATTGCCATAGGATTCGAGGTGCTCGAGATCGAGCGTGAGGACGACGGCCCCGTTGACCTCGTAATCTTCGCGAACATCCGACACGAAGACGCCCGCATCTCCGAGGGATTCATTTTCGGAGGGCGTGCTCGCCGATGGCGGATTGGCAGAAGAGGCATCGTTTGGGAAAAGACCTTCTGGGCTTGAGTTCTCAGGCGCCGCTGTTGCAGACGGCATGCTTGAAGACGCAGCCGCAGGTTCCGTTGCCTCCGCAGGCACGACGCCCGAAAAGGCCATCACGGTGTAATCGTCCATCTGGCCGGCACGGTCATCGAGTATCGTCGCCGCCACGTTCCACGTACGGCTCGTGAAAAAATACGCGGCCATGAGCGCGAGGCAGGCCGCCAGCATCGCCACCAAAAGCACGAGCGCCTTTCTGTCTCGCGAAAGGGTCGTCACAGCACGCATTCCCCTTCTGCAAGCCCTTCCTGCGAGCTTGCATCTTCCGCGAGCTTTCCCCACAGGCACGCCTCTTCCGTAAGCGCATCTCCCACAGGCGCCCGCTCCAGCAGCTTCTCGAACGCCACCCGCTCGGGAGTCGCCTCGTTGGGATTGTCGAGGAAGATAATGCCGCACTCACGGTATCCGAGGCTCTCCAGCAAGGCGCGCATCCGCACGTTCCCCGAATGCGTATCGACCCTTACGCTTTCCGCGCCACGGGAACGGGCGATCCTCTCAGCCTCGCAGAACATGAAGCGCCCGAGACCCCCTCGCAGCACATCGCGTGAGACGGCAACCCGATGGATGGCGGCATAGCGCGGCTCATACGAGGTCGACGTGGTAAGCCAAGCGCCGTCGATGGCGTCGTAGGTTGGTTCGCCGCCCAAATCGATCGCGCAGGTGGCAAGAAGGCGCCCTCGGCCATCCTCAACGACATATCCGATGCCGCGCGCCACATCGTCTTCCACCATCTCGCGGTTGGGATAGCCGTTCTGCCATTGGTCGATGCCGAGGTCCGCCAAAGAAGCGCGGCCATCGGCGAGGATCTCCATCACACGGGCGATGTCGGCAGATGTTGTGGGGCGCAGCGTTCTGCGAGCGCTGTTTGCTTGGCAAGCGCGTGCGGTCAAAGCGCTCATGGAGGCATCGGCTCCCATCAGGCTCCCCGTTTCCGCGGGCTCTTCAGCGAAGAGGTCTTGCCCGCCTCGAGGATCTGCTTGACGAATTGGCCGGTATAGCTCTTCTTCACCCGCGCGACCTCCTCAGGCGTGCCCGTCGCGATGATGCTGCCGCCGCGGTCGCCGCCCTCCGGCCCGAGATCGATGATATGGTCGGCGCATTTGATCACATCGAGATTGTGCTCGATGACGAGCACGGTGTTCCCCGCGTCGACAAGCCGCTGCAGCACTTCCAACAGCTGACGCACGTCTTCGAAATGAAGCCCCGTCGTCGGTTCATCGAGGATGTAGAAGGTCTTGCCCGTCTGGCGCTTCTGCAGCTCGCTCGCGAGCTTCACGCGCTGGGCCTCGCCGCCCGAGAGCGTGGTGGCGGGCTGTCCGAGCCGAATGTAGCCAAGCCCCACATCGTAGAGGGTCTGGAGCTTGCGCTTGATGCCGGGAATGTTCGTGAAGAACGCGAGGGCCTCCTCTACCGTCATATCGAGCACGTCGGCAATGTTCTTCCCGCGATAGGTCACCTGCAAGGTCTCGCGGTTATAGCGCTTCCCTTCGCACACTTCGCAGGGCACGTACACATCGGGAAGGAAATGCATCTCGATCTTGATTTGGCCGTCGCCCTTGCACGCCTCGCAGCGCCCGCCGCTCACGTTGAACGAGAATCGGCCGGGGGCGAATCCGCGCGCCTTCGATTCCTGCGTCGATGCGAAAAGCGCCCGAATGTCGTCCCAGAGCCCGATATAGGTCGCGGGATTCGAGCGCGGCGTGCGCCCGATAGGGCTCTGATCGATGTTGATGACCTTGTCGAGCGCTTGAAGGCCCTTGATCTCCTTATAGGGGCCCGTCCGGCGGTGGGCGTAGTTCAGCTTGTTCGCAAGCACCGGACCGAGCGTGTCGGTGATGAGCGAGCTCTTGCCCGAGCCCGATACGCCGGTCACCACGCAGAAGGTGCCGATCGGCACTTTGAGCGTCACGTTCTTCAGGTTGTTCTCACGGGCACCGGTTAGCACGACCTCCCCGCGGTCGGGCCGACGACGCGTTTGCGGAATGGGAATCGAGCGCCTTCCCGAAAGATAGTCGGCGGTCAGGGAGCCTTCGCATCTCTCCACTTCATGCGGGTCGCCTGAAGCAACCACCACTCCCCCGTGCTCCCCCGCGCCCGGCCCCATATCGATCACGTAATCGGCCGATCGGATCGTCTCCTCGTCGTGCTCCACCACGATGACGGTGTTTCCCAAATCGCGGAGGCGGAGAAGCGTCGCGATGAGCCGCTCGTTGTCGCGCTGATGAAGCCCGATCGAGGGCTCGTCGAGGATGTAGAGCACACCCATCAAACCAGCGCCGATCTGCGTGGCAAGGCGAATGCGCTGGGCCTCCCCGCCGGAAAGGGTGGCGGTGGCACGCTCAAGCGTCAGGTAATCGAGGCCCACGTCGACAAGGAACTGCAAGCGCGCGCGAATCTCCTTCATGATCGGATAGGCGATGGCCGCGGCCTGACCCTCAAACGTCAGGTTCTCAAAGAACGCAAGCGATTTCTCGGCGGAGAGCTTCGTCACATCATAGATGGAAAGCCCGCCGACGGTGACAGCGAGGATCTCGGGCTTGAGGCGCTTGCCATGGCAGGATTGGCAGGGTATCGTCGCGAAATACGCTCCGAGGCGCTCGCGTTGCACGTCGCCCTGCGCCTCCGCATAGCGCCGTCTCACGGCCTCCAGCGCGCCCTCCCACTCGATGTACCAATAGGTCTCGCGCCCGTCGAGCGTCTGGTAGTCGACGCGCACCTTTTCCTTGCCGAGCCCGTAGAGCAGGGCCTTCTGCGCCGCAGCGCTCATCTTGCCCCACGGCGTATTCGGATCCTCGCCCATATGGCGGGCGACAGCGCGGAGCACCTGCGGATAGTAGTTGCCGTTTTTAAACGGCGCGATGGCGCCCTCGGCAAGCGAGAGATCGTGGTCGGGGACCACGAGATCGGGGTCCACCTCCTCGCGACTGCCGATGCCGAGGCAATCGGGGCAGGCCCCATAGGGCGCGTTGAAGGAGAAGTCGCGCGGCTGCAGCTCATCCATCGAATGGCCGTGGATCGGGCAGGCGAGCGCCAGCGAGAACAGATGCTCGCCCTCAGCGAGGCCGCCGGTCGCACCCGATGACGTCTTCGTCTCCTTCACATCCTGCGCATCGCCCTCCGTGAGCACCTGCACGAGCACGCGCCCCTCGGCAAGCTTCGTCGCAAGCTCGACGGCCTCCGCGATGCGGCTCGTGGCCGATGGCTTCAGGGTCACCCGATCGACGACGACGTCGATGAAGTGCTTGTAGCGCTTGTTGAGCGGCGCGATCTCGTCATCGAGGCGCACGATCTCGCCATCGATGCGCACGCGCGAGAAGCCCTCCTTCTTCAAATCGGCGAAGAGCTTCGCGAATTCGCCCTTTCTCCCTGAGACGACAGGCGCCATGATGATGGCGCGCGTGGAATCGCTTTCCGCGAGCTTGAGGATCTCGTCGGTCACCTGATCGGTCGTCTGCTTTTTGATCTCGCGGCCGCATTCCGGACAGTGGGGAATGCCCACGCGCGCGAAGAGAAGCCGCAGGTAATCGTAGATCTCCGTGGTGGTGCCCACCGTCGAGCGCGGGTTGCGCGAGGTGGTTTTCTGGTCGATGGAAACGGCTGGCGAAAGCCCGTCGATCGAATCGATGTCGGGCTTGCTCATCTGGCCGAGAAACATGCGGGCATAGCTTGAGAGGCTCTCCACATAGCGGCGCTGCCCCTCCGCGTAGATGGTGTCGAAAGCAAGGCTCGATTTGCCCGATCCCGAAAGGCCCGTTATCACAACGAGCTCATCGCGCGGTATCTCGAGATCGATGTCTTTGAGGTTGTGCTCACGAGCGCCTTTGATAACGATTGAGTTCTGCGTCATAGTTTGTGTTTGATCTCCTTTTTGGTTTTTTCCAAAAGGATATTCTACCGAGTTTTCCGCACCTCAATCAAGGTTATCGTACAAATGTTTGAGCTTTTCACGAGAAATGCACTTCTTGGCGACAAAAGAGGTCTGCGCTTTACGCGCGTGGGTGTGAGGCGGCATGGGCGCGCTTCAGGCGCTCGGCGCTCACGTGCGTATAGATCTGCGTCGTCGAAAGGCTCGCATGTCCGAGCATCTCCTGGACGCTGCGCAGGTCGGCGCCTCCGGCCAACACGTCGGTCGCGAACGTGTGCCGCATGTCATGGGGGGAATAGTCTCCCGAAAGCCCTGCCTCCCCCACCGCGGTCTTGAACATCTTGCGGATCGCATCCGTCGACATCTGGTTTCCGCGTGAGCTCACGAAGAAATAGGGGCTGCCCTTCCCATCGAGGAGGGCCGGCCTCCCATGAAGGAGGTAGCGGCGCATCGAGACGAGCGCCATGTCATGGATGGGAATGATGCGCTCCTTCGAGCCCTTCCCAAATACTTTCACCTGCTTCGCCTCGAAATCGACGTCGGCGATGAGCAGGCCCGACGCCTCCGAGATGCGAGCGCCGCATGCGTAGAGAAACTCAAGGATCGCCTGATTGCGATAGTCCTCGGGCGATTGCGCGCGCTCGGAGCCATCCCGACGGTGTTCACCGTAGACGCTCAAGAGGCGCGCCATCTCGGGAGCCGAGATCACGCGCGGCAGGCGCTTCGAGGTCTTCGGGCCCATGATGACGGACGCGGGGTTTTCCTCGATTTGGTTCGTGCTCTCGAGCCAGCGATAGAAACTTCGCAACGCGGAGATGCGCCGATTGATCGTCGTGCGCGCATAGCGCGCCCGATCGAGCTCGCCGAGATAGCGGCGGATGCCGCGATAGCCTATCGAAAACGCATCGAGTTTGGCGCGCTCGGTCCAGCGCGCATAATCGTCCAAATCGATGTGATAGGCACGGATCGTGTGCGCCGAGGCGTTGCGTTCGACGCGAAGGGAATCGCAGAACGCATCGATCGCGCCCATGAGCCGCTCCTGCGAAGCATCATGCAGCGAAGCGCCTTGACCATCTTGTCCGTCTTGCGCGACCTCTCGCCCTTTTTCACTCTGCGCCATCGAGGCCCTCCATGAGCCCTGCCTGCCGCAGCTCCTCGACGTAGCACCCGAGCGCCTCGCCCCCTCGGCGTGCATATGCCTCATAGCGCGCGCCCTTGTTGCGTACCGGTTTCTCCAGCGGCTTCATGATGCCGAAATTGACGTGCATCGGCTGATAGCCCTTCGTCTCGGGATTCGTCGCATAGGAGAGAAGCGCGCCGAAAGCAGTTTCCTCAGGCAAAAGGGGAAGGCTTACCCCCCGCAGATCGGCTGCGACGGCGAGCGCCCCATGGAGCCCCGAGCGTATCGCCTCGCAATAGCCCTCAGTGCCGGCAAGCTGGCCCACGACATAGAGCGGCGGAAGGTCGCCTGCGGCAACCGCGGCACGCCGAGAATCCACGTGCAGCCGATTATGGGAATCGAGCAAGCGCGGCGCATCGATGAAGGTGTTGCGGTGCATGACGCCGAAGCGCACGAAATCGGCATGTTCCAAGCCTGGCACGAGACGAAAGACGCGTTCCTGCTCGCCAAAGGTGAGATTCGTCTGACACCCGACGAGGTTGTAGCAGGTCTTATCCGCATTCTCCGCCCGAAGCTGCAAGGCCGCCCACGGGCGCCTTCCCGTCGAGGGATCCGTGAGCCCCACGGGCTTCAGCGGCCCGAAGCGCATGGCATCGTGCCCCTTGCGCGCGATCTCCTCGATCGGCTGGCACGCTGAGAAGAGCTCTTTCGTCTCGAAGTCCTTCGCGATGACGCGGCGTGCTCCGATGAGCGCCTCCTCGAAGCGGACGTAGCTCTCTTGCGTGAAGGGCGCATTGAGATAATCGCCTGCGCCTTCCTCTTCGTAGCGGCTCTGCACGAAGAGCTTTGCGAAGTCGAGGGACTCGGCATCGACGATCGGCGCCGCCGCGTCGTAGAACGCGAGGAAATCGCCGCCGATGAGGCTTGAGAGGTCTGAGGCCAAGGCGTCGCTGGTGAGCGGGCCGGTCGCGATGACCACCGCGTCGAAGCCCCGCGCCTCGCGTTCAATCGAAAGCGCCTCCCGACGCACCACGTCGATCTGGGGCATCCCCCCGATACGGCGGGTTATCTCAAGGGCGAATGCATCGCGATCGACCGCGAGCGCTCCGCCGGCGAGCACCCGATGCTTGAGCGCGCATTCATAGACCATCGAATGCAGGGCCGCAAGCTCCGCCTTCAGCATTCCCGCAGCGCTTTCGGGTTTGGTGCTCTTCAGCGAATTGGAGCACACGAGCTCGCCGAAAAGCCCGCCTTTATGCACGGGAGTCTGCTTTTCGGGACGCATCTCGAGAAGCGTGACGGCAAAATCGCGGCATGCGAGCTGATACGCCGCCTCGGAGCCAGCAAGCCCCGCACCTATGACAAGCACCTTTTTCTTCATACGATCAGGATACCAAAAGCGCCCCGTATCTTCCGTCGGGATACCGGCAGATCAAACGATCTCTTTCCGCCTCGGCAAGCCAAACGACGAGCCACGTGAGCGGATCGGCCTTGTCGCCGTACTCTCGGGCCAAGCGGTTCAGCTCCTCCATACTCAACGGCTCCGCGCGCAACGCTGAGAGCAGCGGCGCCGCATCGCCACGCGCCACTCGTTCACATGAAAGGCCCAACGCCCCTCCTTCGTCTATCCGCTCCTGCCTCAGCGCTCCGAAGAGCGTGAAGAGGTATTGCTCGAAGCTCTCGTCATCGACAATGGGGATGGCGCCCTGCTGGATCAGGCGATTCGCCCCACGCGACGTCTTCGAGGTGATCGCGCCCGGCACCGCGAGCACCTCCCTGCCTGCCGCCAGCGCCTCATCGGCCGTTGAGAACGTGCCCGAGGGCAAACCAGCCTCGACGATCAACGTGGCTTTGGCAAGGCCGGCAATGAGCCGATTGCGTGCCCGAAAACCGTGGCGCATCGGCGGATAGCTCCACGGGTATTCCGAGACGATCGCCCCGCCTCCTTCAACAATGCGTTGGAATATGCCGACGTGCTCGGCGGGATAGATATTGTCGCAGCCCCCGCCGAGGAAGACGACGGTCTGCCCTCCCACCGAAAGCGCCGCCTGATGAGCGGCGATGTCGCATCCCCGCGCGCCGCCCGATATGACGGCAATCCCCCGCTCGGCGGCCAAGGTGGCGAAATGCTTCGCGCAGCTTTTCCCATAGGGCGTCGCCTTACGTGCGCCGACGATGGCGATTCCGGATTGAAGCGCCTCAACGGCGCCAATGACATAGAGGCGCTCGGGCGGATCGGGTATCTGCCTTAACACATCGGGGAACCGTTCATCGTCCAATCCAAGCTCGACCCGCGGGCCGAGAAGGTACTCACCGATAGCCATGCCATATCCTTTGCATCATAACAACCTTTCCCATCGCGCTACTCAGTTCCAACGCCCTCTCTCAGGCGAAACGCCAGCGCCTCAGCGATATGCGCTTGCCTCACACGCTTGCTCTCCACCATGTCGGCGATGGTGCGCGCCACCGAAAGGCTGCGGATGATCGCCCGTCCGCTCATGGCATGCGTCTCCGCCATCGTCGTCAGATACGCCTCGGCGTCCTCATCCATCAAGCAGGAGGCGACGAGGTCTTTCGGGCTCTCGCGCGCCCCTTCATCGATCAGCATCTGCGCACAACGCCAGCTGCGATATTCCCGCGCCTTCATCACCCCTTCGCGCAGATGGGCCGAACTCTCCCCCTTTCCCGTCTCGAGGACGGATGACGGGGGCAGGCGGGCGACGTCGATATGCAGGTCGATGCGATCCATGAGCGGCCCGCCGATGCGCGCCTGATATTTGCGGATCTGCGGTATCGTGCATGTGCACGGGTGCTCGCGATCGCCGCTGTAGCCGCAGGGGCAGGGGTTCGACGCCGCGACGAGCATGAAGTCCGCCGGAAACGTCACGTTCCCATCGGCCCGCGTGATGCACACCTCGCCCGACTCGAGCGGCTGGCGGATGCCCTGCAAAACCGAGGTGCGGAACTCCGAGAGCTCATCGAGGAACAGCACGCCATAATGCGCAAGCGATATTTCACCGGGGCGAATCGGCTGCGACCCTCCCCCGACCAGCCCGGGCAGCGACGCCGAGTGATGGGGCTTGCGAAACGGCCTTCGTCCGCCGAGAATCTCCTCAACGTCCTTCTCCCCCGCAACCGAATGGACGACCGCGGCCTCCAGCGCCTCTTTCTCTCCAAGGGGCGGGAGGATCGACGGCAAACGTGAGGCGAGAAGCGTCTTTCCCGAGCCGGGCGGCCCCATCATCAAAATGCCGTGGCTGCCGGCGGCGGCGATCTGCAGAGCGCGTTTCGCCACCTCATGGCCCGCGACGTCCCTGAAATCGAGCGCTTCGGCATCGGAGGCGATCCGCCGCGCGCATACCTCCTCCATCTCGCCCGTCGCGAGATCGATGAGCCTCGAGAGCGCAATTTGGCGAAGCTCGGCAATCGGAACGCGATCGCTTCGCTTCGAGCAGACGAGCTCGCATCCGCTCCGATGCGCGCAGATGCCAAATGCGAGGATCCCCGTCACCGGATGCACCGTTCCGTCAAGCGAGAGCTCTCCGACGAAAAGGCGGTTCTCCACGATCTCGCGGACAAGCTGCCCCGTCGCGACGAGAATGCCGACCGCCACCGGCAAATCGAAGCCCGCGCCCGTTTTCCGCAAATCGCTCGGAGCGAGGTTCACGACGATCTTCTCGTTCGGCATCTCAAAGCCCGAAGCGCGGATCGCCGCCTTCACGCGCTCGCGTGCCTCCTGGACGGCGGCGTCGGGCAGCCCCACGATGCTCACCCCGGGCAATCCCGCCGACACCGAGACCTCCACCGTCACCGGCAGGGCCTCGACGCCTCGTAGCGTCGCGCTCTGGATGAAGCATTGGCTCATCGCGCTCATTGCACACCGAACGCGTTGATATGGTGGCGGATCATGGCACGATCGGGAGCGACCGCGACAAGCGCGATCACGTCGAAGCGAACCGTCAGCCCGACGACGTCGTGATCTGCCAGATAGGCGAGGGCGATCTTCTCGTAGCGGGCGCGCTTCTCCTTGGTGACCGCCTCCGAGGGAAAGCCCTTCTCGATACTTGTGCGGGTCTTCACTTCGACGAAGACAAGGTTCTCCTCGTCACGCGCTACAATGTCCACCTCGCCCGCAAAGCACGACCAGTTCCGTTCAACGATGTCATAGCCCTTGCCCAGAAGGAAACGGGCTGCCGCCTCCTCGCCGCGCCTCCCCGTGCTCTTGTTGTGGGGCGATGGCTTTCGCGAGGTGTTCTTCCGGGCGTTCTGTGAAGCTTCTCGCTGCGCGTTCCTCGGCGATTGACGTTGTTTTTTCGCCGGCGGCCTCGCATTGCCTTCTTGCGCAGGCGCCTTGCTGCCCGTCGACGCATTTGCGTCCTCTGCTCCCGAGCGGATCGTTCCGTTTGGCATAGCGTGTCCTTTCTTCTCCCAAGAACACCCTAGGCTAGCGAACTCCCCTTTCTGTCGCACAGGGGTCGCCGGAAAGTCAGACGATTTCCGAGACGACGTCGGCTCCCCGCCGTCTCCGAGGGCCGTGCCGTATCAAAGGCCCCGCGGCCATACCGTCGCACCGAACACGGTCCTTCGTCGCTTCGGCCGGCATCGGCGCACAATACGCCTCAGGAAAAGACGGGCGACCGCACCCGAGGTCGGGCAAACGCGCGCCAACTCATTGGCGGTGCAAACTATTTCGGCTGTTCAGAAAGGCAAACGGTTAAAAGAGGGACGGCTGCAAGATATGCTCGCAAAACGTCGCGCGATGAATCGGGGAAATCCCCTTTTCCCTCAGCGCCTTGATATGGCGCGGCGTCGCATAGCCCTTGTTCTCGGCGAACCCGTAATCGGGGTATTCCGCATCGGCGGCGATCATCAGCTCATCGCGCGCGACCTTCGCAAGAATCGAAGCGGCGGCGATCGAGGCGCAGAGCTCGTCGCCCTTCACCACGTTCACCTCGCGTTTATCGAGCTTGAGCGGGTTCCCGTCAAGCAGGATCACATCGGGTCGCGGGCCTTGGGCATCAATCGCAGCGATCGCTTTCGAGAAGCCCGTTCGCAAGGCATATGACATGCCGTAGCGGTCGATCACGGACGGCTCGATGAACTCCACCGTCCACGCGCGGGCCACCTGCTTGATCTTCGCAGAAAGGCCGGTGCGCACTTCGGGCGAGAGCTGCTTTGAATCGTTGAGGTTCTCGAGGTTCGGCATGCTCGCAGGGGGAAGGAGAACGGCTCCGATGGCAAGCGGGCCGGCGATCGGGCCGCGCCCCGCCTCATCAAGGCCGAGGATCAGCCGTGCCCCCCGTTTCTGGGCGATTGCGCGCTCATATTCATAGAGAGCCGTCAGGCGGTCCTTCTCTGCCTGAGCGCCCTCGATCCGCGCCTTCGCTTGCGCGAGCGCCTCTTGCACGCCCTTGCGCGGATCATCGGCAAACGAGCGCTCGAGAACCTCGAATTCGCGCTCATCGGCGCTGCGAAACATCTTCTGGATTTCCGAAACGATCAACGCCGGCATAAGCAACCATCCAATTCGCCAAAACCATATAGGCAGATAATACAACATGCTGCCCCGTTCGGAGCAGCATGTTCGCATGCATGGGAGAATGTCTGGATGCGCGGCTTAGCGGAACGACTTCTCCTTGATCTTCGCCGCCTTGCCCACCTTGTCGCGCAGGTAGTAGAGCTTGGCGCGGCGGACGCGGCCTTGGCGCACTACTTCGATCTTCTCGATTTTCGGGGAATGCACGGGGAAGGTGCGCTCCACGCCGATGGAGAAGCTGACCTTGCGCACGGTGAACGTCTCACGTGAGGATGCGCCATGACGGCGGATCACATCGCCTTGGAAAACCTGGATACGCTCACGATTGCCCTCGGTGATGCGGTAATGAACCTTGACGTTATCGCCGACGTTGAAATCGGGAACCTCGGCTTTCTTCTGCTGCTGCTCTATAGCCCGAATGATGTCCATGGCCTCATCCTTATCGTTGTTCAAAAGGTTTTGCTGCGTTGGTTGCGCAAACGCGCGATTTATTAGTATATCGCCGCTTGTGCCGACGTGCAAGAAAAATCAGGGGCAATCTGAGCAACTTTCCCGTATGAAGATTGCCGTTGCGCCGCTAGCCCTCTGATTGACGGTTGGCGCCTTCGCCGGCAGAGGCGGCTGCATCGCCATTCTTCCGCAGTAGCTTGATGTAACCCCTCGTTCATTTTTTTACTCTGACCAGCCCTTTCAGGGCTAAAATT